>CAZQIZ010000064.1:0-1716 GCA_964593585.1 uncultured Ignavibacteria bacterium | reverse complement strand
GTGAGGGTGGCAGGGATCGAACCTGCGACCACCTGCTTAAAAGGCAGATGCTCTACCACTGAGCTACACCCCCAAGCGCCGGGATTATACGCATCATTTTCGGCCTGAGTCAAACGCATCCGCTTGTCCCGCGTCCCCGCCGCCTTGACATGCACCGTCCCGCCCCATTCTTTCCGTCTCTGGCTTTGTCACCTGGGACCGAAAGGACTTCGCAATGGATTACGATGTCTGTGTCATTGGCGCCGGGCCGGGCGGGTATGTCGCC
Organism: uncultured Ignavibacteria bacterium; assembly: GCA_964593585.1. Taxonomy (GTDB): domain Bacteria; phylum Zixibacteria; class MSB-5A5; order WJJR01; family WJJR01; genus JACQFV01. The sequence goes on along the minus strand of CAZQIZ010000064.1, from coordinate 1,451 downwards.
GCCATCCGCGCCGCGCAACTCAAACTGAAAACCTGCGTGATCGAGCGCGCCAAGGCCGGCGGCATCTGCACCAACTGGGGCTGCATCCCGTCAAAGGCGTTGCTCCACGGCGCCGGGATCATGCACACGCTCAAGCACGCCAAGGACTACGGCATTACCATTAACGGCGACATCAAGGTCGATTTTGCCCAACTGCGTGCCAAGAAGGACCGGGTCATCGGACGGCTGGTCGGCGGGGTCGAACTCCTGCTGAAGAAAAACGGCGTCGAGTGGGTCGGCGGCGAGGCCACCTTCGTGAACGCCAACGAAGTCGGCGTCAAGCTCAAGGACGGCGGCACACGCGCCATCAAGGCAAAGAACTTCATTATCGCCACCGGGGCGCGTCCGATCGAACTGCCCCACCTGAAACCCGATGGCCAGAGCATCCTCACCTATGTCGAGGCGCTGGAGATCGATGGCCCGTCCAGGGAGTTTGTGGTCATCGGGGGCGGCGCGATCGGCCTCGAGATGGCCGAAGTCTATGCCGCCTTCGGTTCGCAGGTGACGGTGGTGGAGATGATGCCGACGCTCCTGCCCGGCTTCGACGCCGACCTCACCAAGGCGGCCGCCGATTCCATGCGCAAGTCGGGGATCAAGACCCTCGTCGGGACCAAGGTCGCCTCGGCGCAGAAGGGCAAGGATGGCCGCTGGAGTCTCGGACTGGAAAGCGCCGACGGCAAGAAGGGCGACACCCTCACCGCCGACAAAGTCCTGGTTTCGATCGGTCTGCGTCCCAATTCCGAAAACCTCGGCCTCGAGAAGGCGGGGGTCAAGCTCGATCCCAAGGGCTTTGTCATCGTCGATGACACAATGCGCACCAGCGCCGCGAACATCTATGCGATCGGCGACATCGTCGGCCGGAAACTTTTGGCGCACAAGGCCTCGCGCGAGGGGCACATCGCCGCCGAGAACATCGCCGGTCACAAGGCGGCGATGGACTACCGCGCCCTTCCGGGCACTGTCTTCATCCGTCCCGAAATCGCCACCGTGGGCTTAAGCGAAGACGAGGCCAAAGAGGCCGGGCATGACGTGGCGGTCGGCAAGTTCCCGGTCTCGGTCCTCGGACGCTCGGTGGCCACCACCACCAACGAGGGCTTGGTGAAGATCGTCGCCGACAAGAAGACCGACCGCATCCTCGGCGTGCACATCGTCGCGCCGACCGCCGGCGACCTGATCGCCGAAGCCGCGCTGGCCATCGAGATGGACGCCTCCCCCGAGGACCTGGCCGCCGCCATCCACGTCCATCCGACCTTCAGCGAAGCGATCATGGAAGCCGCGGCGGACGTCAACGGCGCGGCGGTGCATGTGGCGAAGTAGGGCTGCACAAAACATCGCCGACCAAATCTGACAGGACATCGTCTAGCAGGTTGCTGAAAAACCTCTCGTGATCGTCGCCTTGTCTTCATGTCTCT
>CAZQIZ010000063.1:0-1769 GCA_964593585.1 uncultured Ignavibacteria bacterium | reverse complement strand
CGTGACACCCAAACCATAACCAACTGTCAGATTAAATTGTAGCTACTTCAGATCACCGAAAGTGCGCCACACTTCGATCCGGCTACCCTGTGCCTTCGAATCGTCTGACGCAAATACCTGTACTGAGTCGATGTGGCTTGAATCCGGAGTGTGAAGCGTATCCGGCACCAACGAAATGTCATAGCACCAGCTCGTTGAATTTGGTGGATCTTCCTCGTCTCCTGTTAGATTCGCGTATACGTTTGTTCTCCAATATGGAGCGATCGGGCGCAAATTCCGGTAACCTTGAGAGCCGTATCGGTGTGCCCAGCCGCAGCCGGAAATAAGCATCGACAAAGCCACCACGATCATGAGTCGAACACGCATCGCTCCCCCGCCGCGGCGGGGCGTCAGGCGAGGACGCCTGCGGTCCACGGATCTATCAAAATCCGCCCATCGTCTTGCCCGCCAGCAGATGATAGTGCAGGTGGAAAACCTCCTGCCCCGATTCGCGGCCGTTGTTGATCACCAGACGGAAACCACGCTCGGCAAAGCCGAGATGCCTGGCAATCGCCTGCACCTCCTCGTTGAGTTTGGCGAGGACGTCGGGCGGAGTTTCCAGAAAGGTCGGGTAGTGCCCTTTCGGGCAGATCAGGACATGGGTCGGCGCCTTGGGGTGAATGTCGTTGAAGGCGTAGACTTGCTCCGACTCGTAGCGAACGGTCGACGGGATCTGTTTGGCGATGATCTTGCAGAAGATGCAGTTCGGATCGGTCGGGTGGCTCATAGTTCCCCCAGGTGTTGCATGACGAGGGTGAGCGCGGCGATGGCCGCGGTTTCGGCGCGCAGACGGCGCGGGCCGAGATTAATCAACTGCGCGCCGTGAGCAAAAAAAAGTTCTCGCTCGGCGGGGTCAAAGCCGCCCTCGGGGCCGATGATCAGCATGACCCGGGCCGCACGTCCAATCGGCGGGGCGGCGCTGAGACGGCCGCCAGTGGGGTCGGCCAGCCAGGCGCGGGCATGTCCGGCCAGCAGCGGGACCGCCGCCTCGGGCGTCGCGATCGGGTCGACCACCGGCAGCACGGTGCGCAGCGATTGCTTCATCGCGCCCAGCGCCAGACGGCGCCAGCGGTCGACTCGGCGCGCGCCGGCTTCGGCGCCGCCGATCCCCGAAGGCGATGCGTGGCAGCGCAGCGGCAGAATCCGCGCCGCACCCAGTTCGACCGCCTTTTCGATGATCCAATCATAGACCTGCGGGCGTCCAATGCCGACGGCGAGGGTGACCTGCGCGACCGGCTCGCCGCGCTGGCGGTGCACTCGGACGATCGCGCCGGAGACTTCCTTCGCGCTCGCTTTGGCAATCTGGCAATCGTAGGCGTTGCCGGCGCCGTCGGTGACGGTGATCAGTTCACCGGCGCGCAGGCGGCAGGCGGAGAAGGCGTGCCGCGCTTCCGGGCCGATCAGCGTGACGGTGTCGGTGGTGATGTGATCCGGCGGCGTCCAGAAGAAGCCGGGGGCATCCATGGCGTGCTGGTCATTGGTGTAGGGCACAGGGGAAAAATCGCGATACGCCTGTCCCTGGGACAGCGGTTTTTGTGTCGCCCGAACCGTGGCGCTCATCAGCCCGTGGCCGAGGGAGGATGAAACAACACGGTGATGGCCGGGGGGCGTTGAAAATGATTGCTTCGTCGTCGTCCGCCTGCGGCGGACTCCTCCTCGCACTGACGTAATCAGTAATCCTAAGACCTTCTAACAAAATGGGTGTTGCATTTGGACTGGGTTGTTGATCT
>CAZQIZ010000062.1:0-2408 GCA_964593585.1 uncultured Ignavibacteria bacterium | reverse complement strand
ATACGAAACCAGCTTTCAAGCTTCAACTGGCCCAGATTATGGGGGGAAGGTCAGTTGGCGCGTGTGACGCACGGGCTGGACATCGACGTGACGCTGGTGTTTGTCGCGTTCGATGCGCACGAGTGGGGAATCCATGGCTCCACTCATTACGCCGCCACCGCCGACGCCCGCGGCGATCGAATTCTCGTCATGCTGAATCTCGATATGCTGGGATTCGCGCCGAACAGCGGCGACGCTCTGCTGCTCTTTGATCCCGATGATCGCTACGCCCGTATCTGGGCTGACAGCGGCGGACCGCGTTTCGGACTTACCGGACATCCAGTCATGTCCTACTACAATGTGGATCATTACCCGTTCGTCCAGCGGGGCTACCATGGACTGTTCGTCTTTGAGTATCTCTTCTCATCGGTCCATCACAGCGCGCGCGACAGCATTGCCTACATCAATGTCGATTATGCCGCGCGCATGACCGGTGCGACTCTGGCTTGTATGACGGTTGTCGCGAATAGCGACTGGGACGCCGATGGGGTCGCCAACGCGGTGGACAACTGCCCGGCGAATTACAATCCGATGCAGACAGACAGCGATGGCGACCTTGTGGGCGATGTGTGCGATCCCTGCACCTGTCCGTGCCCGGCGGATCCCGTTTGTGATGGCGTTCACTCGGACGTACTCGATGTGGTGACAGCTATGCGGACGGCATTTCGGGGTGCGCCGCCGTTGTTCGACCCGGGATGCCCATTCGAACGCAATGATGCCGATTGCTCCGGCGCGGCGGACGTGATCGATGTCGTGCGGCTGATCGATGTGGCTTTCCGCGGCGCCGATCCGGCCGTGATATTCTGCCGGCCTTGCCCCGAGCGCAGACTTCAACGGTGGAGTGTCAGCAATGAAAAATGCCGCCAAGTGGGCTCACCAGCGGCATCTGACAACAGAAATCGCGACCTCAAAGCGGAGAGACCGGGATTCGAACCCGGGAGACGGAGTTACCGTCTACACGCTCTCCAGGCGTGCTCCTTAAACCACTCGGACATCTCTCCCGACCGGAAGATACCACCTCATCGGTGGGAGGATCAAGTCGGTTGACACAATCGGAAAAGATTGCAGCACCACACGCCTCCTCATGCGGAGGAGACCCTGCCGGGGACTATGATCAGGGGGGTGAGGCAGGTGGTGGGATGCGCCGATAAGATGAGGGGGTGTTGGACCCGCCCCGGTCATCATGCCCGAGCGATTCCGACTGCTGTATCTGGCCGATGAGCCGACCATGCCGGTGCCGGGGGCGCTGTTTCCGCCCGATCCGCTGGCGGAGCCGCATCCCGAGACCTGCCAGACCTACGAGACCTACCTGCACGCGCCGTCCGAGGGCGTGGGCGATTGGCATCTGGCACATTTTCTCGCGCTGCCGCGCGCCGGGGTGCTGTGGAATCCACTGGCGCGGCTAAAGGTCCTGCGCCTGTTGCACCGGCTGCGTCCGGATGCGATCATCGTGCGCGGCATCGCCGCGCGCGTGCTGGGGCTGTCGGCGGCGCGGACGCTGGGTGTGACCAACCGTCAGGCCCTGGTCACCGATCTCGGGCAGAATGTCACGTTGCCGATACTGCGTTCGCTGTTGCGCGCCAACGACCACGCCACCCACTTCATCACCGATTCCTACGCCGCCGCCCAGCGGCTGATCCGTCAGGAGCAGGTTCACCGCGGACGAATCGACATCATGCGTTGGGGGGTCGACCTGGCGCGTTTCGGGCATCGCAGCCCGGAGAGCGTCATTGAGGCCAAGCACCGTCTCGGGCTGTCGGCGCACCAACCGCTGCTTCTGGCCGCGGGACGGTTTGCCGCTACGCAGGACTATGACACGCTGCTTTATGCGCTGCGGCAGTTGCTGCCGCATATGAAAGATGTCCGACTCGTGATCTGGGGGCTCGGGGGCGCCGAATTGCCGGCGACGGTGCGGGAGTTAAGCGTCCGTCATGGCGTCGAGGAGCATCTGCTCGACCTGTCGCCGTCGATCGCGCTGGAATCATGCATCGCCGCCGCCGATGTCGGTGTGGTGACTTCGTATGTCGAAAGCTGCTCTCCCTATCTTCTGCTCTATATGGCGGCGGGGTTGCCGGCGGTGGCGGTCAATGTCGGCGGCAACAATGAGCTGATTGTGCCGGGGGAGTCGGGATACCTGGTTGACTTCAAGGATCCCGACCAGCTGGCGATGTTTGTCACCATCCTGCTCTTGTCGCCCGAGTTGTCGGAACGTTTTGCCGCGGCGGCGCGGGCGCGTGTCGAGGCCAACCATGGTTTCGCCGCCGCCTGCCGTGCGCGCGAGGATTTCTTCCGGATGATGGCCTATGGTGTGGCGCCTAAGACCCTCTAACATAATGACGATTGCAATGTACGATGACAGATCAGGATGC
>CAZQIZ010000061.1:0-2971 GCA_964593585.1 uncultured Ignavibacteria bacterium | reverse complement strand
TCAATTTACCGAGAAAGTTAAGTCGATTTTGGACCAGGAATTGGGGTTCAGATCAACCATTGGCTTGAGACAGCATCGCGGTCAGTCGCCGTGCGTCTTCATTGCTCCGGATAGTCGCCGCAACCTCTGGTGGCCTGGGCAGGGATTAGGAGTGCGCGATCATGGTTGACTTTGTCTAAGCCGAGACATATTCTAAATACGTGACCGATGCCATTGCCATCCTGCGACAGGGCGGGATTCAGCCGACGCCGCAGCGGATTGCCGTTGCCAAATGCGTGCTGGGCAGCCGGGCGCATCCGACCGCCGAGGATGTGCTGCGCGCCGCGCGGAAGGCGTGCCCGACCGTCTCGCGCGCGACCGTCTACAACACGCTGAACCTGCTGGTCGAAAAAGGACTCGTCCGCATGCAAACGATCACCGAAGGTGCTGTGGTCTTCGATCCCAATGTGCGGAAGCATCATCACTTCATCGATGCCGACACCGGCGAGATCCATGATATCCCTTGGGATCAACTGGATGTCAGAGGGAAGGATAAGCTGCGGGATTACGAAATCCTGGAGTTCCAGGTGATTCTGCGCGGACGGCGGAAACGAAAGAAGTGAACCTGTCCGCTGCCAGACGCATCACAGCGAAGCGCGATTTGGGCTGTTCATACTGCAGAAGGAGCAAATGAGTCATGGAAAGCACGGGCAAATGCCCGGTCATGCATGGGCCGCACGCCCATCGGGCCGGGGGAAGCACGGCCAACCAGCATTGGTGGCCGAATCAGTTGAACATCAAGATACTTCACCAGAACCCGCCGATGATGAATCCCTACGGCCAGAAGTTTAATTATGCCGAGGAGTTCAAGTCCCTCGACTTTCCGGCGCTGAAGCGGGATCTGCGCGAGCTGATGACCAAGTCGCAAGACTGGTGGCCGGCCGACTACGGCCACTATGGGCCGCTTTTCATCCGCATGTCCTGGCATGCGGCGGGGACCTATCGCATCAGCGATGGCCGCGGCGGCGCCTCCACGGGCACTCAGCGTTTCGCGCCGCTCAACAGTTGGCCCGACAACGCCAACCTCGACAAGGCGCGCCGGTTGCTCTGGCCGATCAAGCAGAAATACGGACGCAAGATCTCCTGGGCCGATCTGCTGGTGCTGGCGGGGAATGTGGCGCTGGAATCGATGGGCTTCAAGACATTCGGGTTCGGCGCCGGGCGTGAGGATGTCTGGGAACCGGAGGAGGATATCTACTGGGGACCGGAGACCGAGTGGCTCGGCGACAAACGCTACAGCGGCGACCGTGAACTGGAAAACCCGCTCGCGGCGGTGCAGATGGGATTGATCTACGTGAATCCCGAAGGGCCCAACGGCAATCCGGATCCGGTGGCCTCGGGACGCGACATCCGCGAGACCTTTGGCCGCATGGCGATGAACGACTACGAGACTGTGGCGCTCATCGTCGGCGGCCACACGTTCGGAAAGTGCCATGGCGCCGGCGATCCAGCGCTGGTGGGACGTGAGCCCGAAGGCGCCGGCATGGCGGAACAGGGGCTTGGCTGGAAGAGCGCCTTCAAGAGCGGCAAGGGCGGCGACACGATCACCAGCGGTCTGGAGGGCGCCTGGACCAGCAACCCGACGAAGTGGGACAATGAATACCTCGAGAATCTGTTCGGCTATGAATGGGAATTGGTGAAAAGTCCGGCCGGGGCGCATCAATGGACACCCACCGCGGCTTCGAAGGCGCGCCGGGCGCCCGCCGCGCATGATCCAGCGAAGACAGAGCCGCTGATGATGACGACCGCGGATATGGCGTTGCGGATGGACCCGATCTACGCGCCGATCTCAAAGCACTTCCTGGAACACCCGGAAGAACTGGCCGATGCGTTTGCCAAGGCCTGGTTCAAGCTGACGCACCGTGACATGGGGCCGATCGCGCGTTACCTGGGGCCCGAGGTTCCCTCCGAGACCTTGATCTGGCAGGATCCGGTGCCCCCAGTCGATCACGAATTGATCGGCACAGCCGAAATCGCCGAACTCAAGCGGAAGATCCTTGCGTCGGGATTGTCGATTGCGCAGTTGGTCACCGCCGCATGGGCGTCGGCGTCGACCTTCCGTGGCAGCGACAAACGCGGCGGCGCCAATGGGGCGCGTATCCGACTGGAACCGCAACGGAATTGGGCGGTCAATGAACCGGCGAAACTCGCCACCGTTCTAAAGGCGCTGGAAGCTATTCAGCGTGAGTTCAATAGTGCGGCGCAGGGACGGAAGAAGGTCTCGCTGGCCGACCTCATTGTTCTGGGTGGGTGCGCCGCGATCGAGAAGGCCGCGACAAACGCCGGGATTGATGTGACCGTGCCGTTTGCGCCGGGACGCACCGACGCGTCGCAGGAGCAGACCGATGTCGATTCCTTCGCCGTGCTTGAGCCGAAGGCCGATGGGTTCCGCAACTACCTGAGCAACGGACACAAACGGATGCCGGAGGACCTGCTGCTTGACCGGGCGCAGTTGCTGACGCTCACCGCGCCGGAGATGACGGTGTTGGTCGGCGGTCTGCGGGTGTTGAACGCCAATGTCGGGCAGTCGCGCCACGGCGTCTTCACCCAGCGGCCGGAAACGCTGACCAACGACTTCTTCGTCAATTTGCTCGACATGGGCACGACCTGGAAGGCGACATCGGCGGCGGAGGATCTCTTCGAGGGGTATGACCGTGCGACCGGGCAACGGAAGTGGACCGGGACCCGTGTCGATCTTCTCTTCGGCTCGAATTCACAACTGCGGGCGGTGGCGGAGGTCTATGCCTGCGACGACGCCCAGCGGAAGTTCGTCGATGACTTCGTGGCGGCGTGGGTCAAGGTGATGAACCTTGATCGCTTCGATTTGGTCTGAGTCGGCCAATTGCACAAACAGCCGGGAGGTCGGATGTCTCGACCTCCGGGAGTGTAAGGATTTTTGTGTTTGTCGGTCGTACATTGAACCCAGAGTTGG
>CAZQIZ010000060.1:0-3547 GCA_964593585.1 uncultured Ignavibacteria bacterium | reverse complement strand
GCATCCTGATCTGTCATCGTACATTGCAATCGTCATTATGTTAGAGGGTCTAAGGTTCGCGACGACCTGCTATGGAGTAATGCGAGCGTTCGACCGGCTACGCCGGGGGAGAAAGGCGGAAACGCCGCTACTTGAATGTTAAGGTGACAGATACCGGAGCGAATGCGTAGCGTTTTGTACAGCACTAATGCCGACGGCCACGGGGTAACGCGCGTTGTACGGGGAACATGGAGAGGGGAGGATTCGAACCTCCGAAGGCGTCTGCCGGCAGATTTACAGTCTGCTCCCTTTGGCCACTCGGGCACCTCTCCGGGCGAGCCGCTTTCGGCGAAAGCGGGCTGCGATTATACGGAAAGTCAGGCGGGTCTGTCCAATTGAAAGTAGGGGCGGCCGGTGGGCCGCCCCTGCTTGATCTCTGGAGCCGGCGAAGGGAATCGAACCCCCGACAGGCTGATTACAAATCAGCTACTCTACCAACTGAGTTACGCCGGCGAAAAAGCAATAGGTCCTGTTGGTCCGATCGGACCCATCGCCTTGTATTCAATCAGTTCTCCGGCGGCGGCGCGAGCAAGTACTTCTTGAAGAAGTCCACGATCCGCCGGTAGGTCACAAGCACATTGGGCCGCTTGGCGACACCGTGTCCCTCATCGGGGAAAATCAGCGTGTCGACAATGCCGCCGCGGGCGGCGATCGCCTGCGCCATCTGCCGCGCCTCCCCCACTGGTACGCGCGGATCGTTCTCGCCGTGCACGATCAAAAGCGGGGTCTTGATCTTGTCCACCTGCGAAAGCGGCGAAATCTCCCAGAGGAAGGCCGAGTCGGCCAGCGGGCCGTACTCCGATTCGCGCAGATGGCGGCGGTAGGGCGCGGTGTTTTTCAGGAAGGTGACGAAGTTGGCGATGCCGACCTGGTCGCAGGCGGCGGCATACAGATCGGGATTGGCGGTGATGCAGGCCAGCGTCATGTAGCCGCCATAGGAGCCGCCGGTGATCGCGATGCGCTTGGCGTCGGCGTACCCCTGCTCGGCCAGCCAACGCGTGGCGGTTTCGTAGTCCTTCACCGACTTCCAACGGTCCTTGTAATTGTCCATGTCGAGGAAGTCACGGCCGTAGCCGGAGGATCCGCGCGGATTGAGCGCGAAGATGCCGAAGCCGTTGAGCGCGAAGTATTGGAAATTGCGGATGAAGTCGGGACGGAACTGCGACTCCGGTCCGCCATGGGCGCTGATGATAAACGGCACCCGGTCCCCTTTCTTCGCGCCGGGCGGCAGATAGAGGAATCCCGAAATCTCCAGACCGTCGAAACTGGAAAAACGCACCAGCTTGGGCTTGACAAAGATGTTGCGGTCGATACCGGCGGTGACGGCGAAGGTCAGTTGCGTGAGTTTCCTGCCGCCGATATCCCAACGCCAGCAGTCGGGCGGGCTGTCGGGCCCGTTGAACGAGAAGATGAAGGTATCATTGCCCATGAACATCCCGCCGGAGACCAATCCATCGACCGGCGGCGCGGGCAGCTCGGCGTTGGCGGTCATGTCCCACAGATGCAAGCGGCCATAGCCGTCCTCATTGACGATCCAGGCCATTCGCGACATGTCCTCGGAGAAGGTCATCCCTTCAACTTCCCACTTGGTGCCCGGATCCAACTCGGTGATTGCCTTGGTCTTCAAGTCGAGTTTCGCCCGACGGCCGATCCCGTCCTTGTTGTTGTTGCTGATGATGTAGAGCGCGGAGTAGTCGGGGGTAAACTCATAGGCGGAAAACAGAGCATTCCCCTCATGCGGGGTCAGATGCTCGCTGGCTCCCGACTTCAGGTCGACCAGAAACAGGTCGGAGTTGACATTGGACGGATAACGCACCGCGACCAGGAAGCGGCCATCCTTGGCGACCACCTGCGGCGAGTGGTACCCCTCCTGCGCCAGGATCGGACGGGTGGCGCGGGTGACAACATCCATTTCGTAGATGTGGAAGTCAGTCCCGTTGGCCTCGTTGGTGCGGTAGTAGATGCGACGATTGTCGTATGACCAGACCGGGTCGGCGATTTGGACATCCTTGACATTGGTCAGCGGCTCAGTGCGTCCTGTGGCGACCTCCACCAGATGCAGGTTGGTTTCCTCGGACCCGCCCCAGGCGGCGCCGACGATGATCCAACGGCCATCATGGGAGAGCGTGTAGAAGTCGACGCCATCGGTGAAATAGGTCAACTGTTCCGGCCAGCCGCTGTCGCGCAGACGGTAGACCTGCCCGACACCGGACATTGCCGAGGTGAAACAGATGACTTTGCCGGCGGCGGAAACCTGCGGCCCGCCGTTGCTGCCGATCTGCATGAAGGTTTCGATGTCGGGAATGTAGACTGAGTCCTTGAAGTAGGCCTGCGCCGAGCCCGTCATCATGCAAAACGTCAATAGTGCGGTGATAATGCCTTGCCGTTTCGTCATTTACCCTCCCTGCCTGTTGTGAGTTTGCCAACGGTCCAACCATCAATTGTATCCTGATTGCCGGACGTGAGTCAAGCGGTCCCCGGCCCTGTCCTCCCGGATTACGAAACGGAACAATTTAAGTTCGTCTTTCGTTTCGCCTGTTTGAGGCGGTGTTTCGTCTTGAATCACAAACAGGAGGAGGGGCTATGAAACGAATCGGGATCCGTTTGTTCACCGCGGCGGCATGGTTAGCGGCATCGCCGGGGATGGCGGCGTTGCACGTCGTTGATGTGAAGTCCAACAGTTTCGATCCGAGCAATCTGCAGATCGAGCAGAACGATCAGGTACGCTGGGAGTACTTCTCGGGCACTACTCACACGACCACCTCAGGGACGCCGGGCAATCCCAGCGGCCTGTGGAATGCGACGATATCCTCCTCGCAGCAGACCTTCACCCGGACATTTTCGCAACTGGGGAATTTCCCCTATTACTGTTCCCCGCATGCCTTCACCGGCGTGATCGTGGTCGAGGCGCCATCGGGAGTGCTGGATGATCCGGCGGACGCGGAGATCCCGCAGTTGCTGGCGCTGGCGCAGAACAGTCCGAATCCCTTCAATGCCGCCACACAGATTCGCTACAGTCTGGACAAGTACACTCCCACCGAACTGGCCATCTACAACATCCTCGGCCAGCGGGTGCGAACCCTGGTGACCGGCAGCCAGCCGCCGGGCATCCATGAGGTGACCTGGGATGGACGCGATGACTCCGGGCGCGAGGCGCCGTCGGGGATCTATTTCACGCGTCTGATTACCAGCGGCGCGATGCTGACACGGAAGATGGTGCTGCTGCGCTGAGGTCGTCCCAGCGGGGTACGGTTTCGCACTACTCTCCCACGCAGGGGCAGGTCTGAGACATGCCTTCGTTGCCACACGCAAAAGAGCAACAAAGATCCCAAGACCCGGCAAAGAGCGCCGGGTCTTGGGATGACGGTATTGGGGGGCGAGGGATATAGCGTGATGAGGGCAGGTCTGAGACCTGCCCCTTTAGACCCTCTAACATAATGACGATTGCAATGCACGATGACAGATCAGGATGCAGCCGAGGAGCATGAACGCTTCGTGGATGTCGGCG
>CAZQIZ010000059.1:0-4935 GCA_964593585.1 uncultured Ignavibacteria bacterium | reverse complement strand
GATCACAGGCCGAAACGATGAGGTTATGACTGGCCGAAAAACGGGGGAAGGTCAGGTTGTATGTCCATAGAGCATCACCACCGGTACACCAGATGGGGCAGGTGACTTGAGTCTCGAAGTCCTGCCAGTACACTGCGACCGTTCCCGGAGGGCCTTGGGGACCCTGCGGGCCCTGAGGACCCTGTGGACCTTGCGGCCCTTGCGGACCCTGAGGGCCAGCGGGACCTTGGGGGCCAGCAGGACCTTGTGGACCTGTCGCGCCATCCTCTCCGGTCGGCCCCTGGGGACCCTGAGGGCCTTGCGGACCCTGCGGACCCGTCGGACCCTGTGGCCCCTGCGGGCCTTGGGTGCCCGTCTCTCCTTGCGGACCTTGTGGGCCCTGCGGACCTGTTGGTCCTTCCTTCCCTTCGCAGGCGAAAAGCAGTACACACAACACTAACGCGGTTGCCACAGCCTTCATGGGCCACCTCCCTCTGTCCCCCAGGTTCACAGCGACAAACCCATTCCTGCCTTCACAGCGATACCCGAAAAGTCGAAATCGATGGAGTTTCCAGTCGCATCATGCGGAGTCCCCTGCGTCTCGGCATCATCGGCGTAACCCTTTCCATCGAACTCGCCAAGATTCCGATAACGATAGGAGACCTCGAGCAAACCGAGGAAACTGATCTCTCCCGTGAACCGACGTTGTCCGCCCAATCAGGTCTCTTCTATGAATCCCGCTCCCGTGACATCTCGACAGCAACTGATTCATGGTCGAAATATCGAAGCGACCAGTGACAGATCCTGTCACTAAAACGTAGCAAATTGGCGTGAATGTTGTAGTCGAGCTTCCCAAGGGTGCCAGATTATCCCGACGCGACAATGCCCGCAGAGCACAGGTCGTACGTAGCTAAATCGCAACAGGTTACATCGGGAGGCGGATTCACGTCCGTAGCCGTATGCCGCGATCTGGACCAAGAACGGTCAGACGTGCTCGCAGAAGACCTTGCAGTGCGCGAGGTGCTGGCTGCCGGGGCTGTGGAAAAACATAGCGCTACGGGGATTCGAACCCCGGTTTGATGGCTGAGAACCATCCGTCCTAACCCCTAGACGATAGCGCCGGTTGCCCATCAGCGGCGGCTGAAGGGCTCGGAATTATGGGCAAAAATGGCACGCAAAATCAAGCGCAATTGCCGAGTCGGCCTTCGCTTGGCCGGTCAAGGTCGGGGCGAAAGCGTCGATACAGTCAGTACACGACAGAAAGTTCGTACGGCCATAGAGGGCGGCTCTCCCGAGGGCGGGGAGAGCCGCCATCTTGCTTAGTGGTCGGTCTTCTCGTCGAGCTTGCCTCGCGCGATGGCCAAGTACTGCGCGCCCCGCAGCGCCAGCGCCGCCGTCAGCGAGATGCCAACGGTCAGAAGCGCCAGACGCTGGAGAATCTGGGCATCGGACAGTCCGGCCAGCGAGTGATTAAACGGCGCGCCCAGTAGCACATGACGTGTTCCCTCCAGCCAGTAGGTCCACGGCAGCCAGCGTCCCAGCTCGGCCAACGCCGCGGGCAGCAAATCGACCGGGAAGACCACGCCGGAAAGCAGAAAGAGCGCCCCGACAACACCCTCGGGCATCGACTGCCCATGATGCGCCAGCAGCATGGTGGTCGCCGCCAGGATCAACCCCATCGCCAGTGTCGCCGCCACACCCAAGGCCATGGTGGCGGCGAAGTAGGGCCAATCGCCGATTGCCAGGTGCATCTGGACCCCGAAGCCATAGACACCCAGAAGCAGCGTGAGGATGATCGCGGCGCTGGTGGCCACCACATGCGAAGCGCCGCGCGCCAGCATGTAGGGACCCAGCCCGATCGGCGCCAGGTAGACATAGCGGATCATCTCGTAACGCTCCCGGTCATCGAAGACGATGAGGCCGATCACAAGGATCGACTGCATGACGAGGATGAAGAAGGCGTTGCCCAGATAGATCTGCGCGAAGGTCAGCGGATCATCGGCGCCGCCGCGGATCACCTTGTACATCACCACCAGGATGAGCGCGCCGAAAAGCGGGCGCACCACCTGATAGACGAAGAAGACAAACGGGTCGGTCCAGTTTGATTCGATGGCCCAGCCCAGACGCACCGCCGCCCAGAACTGGCGGACGCGGGTGCCGAGCGTGTGCCGAATGGCGGTTGTGGTCATAACGTCTCTTTTCCCATTCAATTCGGGCGGAAAGGCTGCGCCAGGTTCAGCGTCTGGCCCCGCCGCGACTGGATCATCATCCGCACGCGGCCGCCGCCGACGCGGCGCTTCATTTCCCACTCCTCGTTGCACCAGGCAAAGAACGGCCCCACGGCCAGGGTGTCGAGGACCGCGCAGGAGAATGTTTCGCCGCCGGCGATCGTGTACTCGACAATGTGCATGCGGAATTCCCACTCACCTTCCAGCGCGACATCGGCCAGACGCCAAGTAGCGTCGACAAAGACCGCCGGCGGCAGCGGCAGCAGCACACGGCGGCTGTCGGCGGAGTGTTCCTGTATCATCGTGAGCGCTTCGGCGGTCCAGCGCTCCGGCTTTTCACATCGTGAATGTCCCAGACAACGCATTGGTCGATATCTCCTACTGCGCCTTCAGCGTCAGACGCCCGGTCTGTTTGCCGAGACGCTCCATGTATTCCAGCATCCGCAGCGCGGCGCAGTTGAGGATTACCGCGCCGATCGCCAAAAGCGCCAATTCCACGCCCACGGAGAACAGCGGGTTGACCGGCTGCCCGGCGAAGATCAATTGACGGATCGCGTCCAGTCCCAGCGTGAGCGGCATCGCCGCGGCGCACAGCGCCGCGACGCTGCCCAGAGCCCGCACCGGGAAGTAGAAGCCGCTGATGAAATACACCGGCTCCTGGAACAGGTTGGCGGTGTGCCAGGCCTCGCGGCCATAGAGCATGAACAGCGACGCCGCCAACATTCCCAGTCCATAGATCGCCGCCATGGTCAGGCAGAAGACGCCGATCAACGCCAGCCAGCTGCCGACCGTGTACTGCACATCGAAAATCCAACTGCCGACCAGCAGGATCGCCACCGCGCGGGTGCCGGTCATGAACAGCCCGCCGATCGCCATCCCAAGCAGGATCGACATGCGGGAGATCGGGGCGATCAGGTACAACTCGAGATTGCCCATCTCCTTTTCCCAGTAAAACTGCGAGGCCATCCCCCAGAGGATGTTCTGCCAGAAGGCGATCATCGCGCCCGAGACGACCACAAAGCCGATGTATTGCTCCGGCGCGCCCAGCCCGCGGTAGAGCATGGCGAAGCCGAACACCGATAGAAGCGGCAGCACGACCTCGAAAAACAGCCACGACGGTTCGCGGTTTGCTCCGACCACGCGCACATAGGCGCGTCCCCAGATCGCCCGCAGATTGGTTCTCAGATCCGTTTTCATCGTCTCACTCCCTGCGATCGTGCCTGCCCCTCCCGATCAGCGCGGCGACGCGGCTCAATGCCCGCCATTGCCATTGGCGCCCGAGAGCCCATGCCCGACCAGGTTCAAGAACGCGTCCTCCAGCGTCGGCTCCAGCCGAATGACCGCGTGCGGCGTGATGCCGCGTTCGGCCAGACGGTTCTGCACCGCGGCGATCCCGTCTTCCGCCTCGAGGATGACGCGCAACTGCGTGCGTCCGCGTTCATCGTTGTGTTCGGCGTCGACCGATTTGACCACGGAGATATCGTCGAAGGTCCGGCCAAAACTGGTCCACAGCGGCGTTTCGATTCGGTAGACCACCGACGGCGCCCAGTCGCGCTTGAGATGGTCCGGCGTGTCGCAGGCCTGCACCCGGCCCTTGTCGATGATGGCGATCCGGTCGCACATTGAGTCGGCCTCCGCCATGTAGTGCGTGGTCAGGATCACCGTCCGGTCGGGGTTCTCATCCATCCAATGCCGCACAAAGGTGCGCACCTCGCGCGCCACGCTGACATCCAGCCCGAGCGTGGGTTCGTCGAGGTAGAGTATCTTCGGATCGGAGACAAACCCGCGCACGATGTTCATCTTCTGCCGCGTCCCAGTCGACAGCTTCGAGATCTTGGTGTTGGCAAACCGGGTCAAATCGAGTGCCTCCATCATCCGGTCGGCGCGCTCGCGCGCCACCCGTGTCGGCACCCCGTAGAACTGCGCGAACATCCAGATCGTCTCACGCACGGTCAGGATGCCGTAGCCGGAGTGCTCGCCGCCGGAGACCATGTTGATCCGCCGCCGCACCTGCTCCGGCTCGCGGGCGACATCGAGCCCATCGACCCGGGCGGCGCCGCTGGACGGCAACAGCAGAGTTGAGAGGATCTTCAAGAGCGTGGTCTTCCCCGCGCCGTTCGGGCCAAGAAGCCCAAACAGTTCGCCGGGTCGGACGGTCAGATCGACGCCGTCGAGGGCAACCGTCTCGCTGTTTCTCTGTTCGCCGTGCCCGTTGCGCCGCCACCAGCGTTTGGTCAGACCGCTTTTGAAGCGGCGGGTGACCTGATGTGTTTCAATGGCCCAATGCATATGCGTTCCTCGATTTGTGTTCGTCGTTGGCTGACGGCGCCCCGGTCTTAAGACCGCTGCGATCGCCGTCGGTAAAGAAAAACCGCCGCCCAACTGCGATGGGCGGCGGTGTGGTGGTCACACGCAAGCATCAATCTGCTATGGCCCATCGGTATGGCTGGGGGAACCCGTCAATGCGCGGTTGCGCGCCGGGCAGACTACCCCCATGGCTCCGATCTTGTGTTGTGTGATGCACAGATTGATCATGGATCCTGATCTCCAACTCCCCGAATCAAGAGTTCGGTACGACGAATTAGCGCGGCCGGTTGCGGCCTGTCAAACAAAAATTCCACGTAGGGCAAAAAAATGAGCGGGACTACCGCGGCAACGCCGGTGCAACCCTAACAGGTTGCTGAAAAACCTCTCGTGATCGTCGCCTTGTCTTCATGTCTCTTTTTTT
>CAZQIZ010000058.1:0-5024 GCA_964593585.1 uncultured Ignavibacteria bacterium | reverse complement strand
ATACGAAACCAGCTTTCAAGCTTCAACTGGCCCAGATTATGGGGGGAAGGTCAGCGGGACTTGGCCAGCCACAACGGGCGCCTGATTGACCGGCTCCAAGAGTATGTCGCAGTTACTAATTACCAGCAGCGGCGACGGCCCGTCGCAGCGACCCGTCAGAAATGTGCGCATAGATTTCCATCGGCAGACTGACGTGGCAACCGTCTCTGACCGCTGTCGGCCCAAGGCCGATTGAGTGGGGGGGAATCGCTTCACAATCGGCCGCATGACGTTGCTTAGTGCTACAGTCCACCGCGCAATCCGACCGCGACTTCACGTTCCCGTTCCATTAAAATAGCCCCATGACCCTGGCGGACTGTCAGCGGCGGGTTGTGGACTGCCGCAAGTGTGCACGGCTGGTGGCTTGGCGCGAAGAGGTTGCGCGGACCAAACGGGCGGCGTTTGCCGGGGAGGAGTACTGGGGACGTCCCCTGCCCGGCTGGGGCGATCCGCGGGCGCGGCTTTTGATTGTCGGGCTGGCGCCGGCCGCCCATGGCGGCAACCGCACCGGTCGCATCTTTACCGGCGACCGCTCCGGCGACTGGCTCTACCGCGCCCTGCACCGCGCCGGATTCGCCAACCAGCCCACCTCCAAGCATCGTGATGACGGACTGCGTCTCACCGATGCCTACATCGCCGCGGTGGTGCGTTGCGCGCCCCCCGCCAACAAGCCGACACCGGAGGAGCGCGACAACTGCCTGCCCTACCTGATCGAGGAAATCCAACTGCTCTCGCGTCTGCGGGTCATTGTGCCGCTCGGCGCCTTCGCCTGGGATGGGGTCGGCCGCGCCCTGCGCGCGCTCGGCCATGCCGATGGCCCCCTGCCGAAGTTTGGGCATACGGCCCGTGCAACCGTCGCGCCCTTCACCCTGATCGGATCATACCACCCCAGCCAGCGCAACACATCGACCGGCCTGCTCACCGAGGCCATGCTCTATGCCATCTTCTCTGAGGCCCGACAGGCCATCCACCGACACCGTTGAGGAGGATGGTGATCGGTCGTACGAGCAGACGGCCCCAGTCCTGAAACGGGACTGGGGCATTGTGTTCTGTCAAGCGATGTGATCAAACCGCGCCCGGCTACTTCTCCCCGTGCGCCACCCAGGTGATGCCGTCGATGCGCACCCGGCCGTCGGGGCCGGCGGCCTCGCGTTCGATCTCGGCGCGCACCGCCGCCTGACGGTCGGCCGGCAATTGCGAAAAGAGGATTGCGATCGGCCCGGCCAGTTCGCGCGTGAAGGCGAAATACTCAGCGGGCGTGTCGAAGTCGGCCATGCGCAAGGTGATCGGCTCGACGCTGACATGATGGAACCCGGCCTCATGCAGGACCGATTCGAAACGCGATTTCTCGGCAAAGGCGAACAGCCCCGGGCTGCCCGGCGACGGAGTTTCGAGATTCAGTTCGCGGCGGATGATCCGCATCGGCATGCTCGCCCAGCGGTTGTCTTTCGGGTCGGTCCAGCAGGCGGCGACAAAGCGCCCGCCCGGCTTGAGCACGCGATACGCCTTCTGCACGCAGGCCAGCGGATCGGGCAGGAACATCAGGCCGAACCGCATGGTGACCGCATCGAAACTGTTGTCGGCAAAGCGCAACTCCTCGGCGTCGGCGCGCTGGAACTCGATATTGGTCAATCCGCGCGCCGCCGCCTTCTCGCGCGCGACATCGAGCATCTCCTCGACAAAGTCGAGCGCCACGACGCGTCCGCCGTTGATCCGGCTGGCGGCCGCCAATGCCGGCTCGCCGGTGCCGCAGGCCAGATCGAGGACCTTCTGCCCGCCATTGATCCGGGCCAGCTCGAGCATGCGCTCGGTGACGGGGGTGGTGATTTCGACCAGACGCGCATCGTGCTTGCGCCACCCCGGGGCGACAAACGACCACGATTTGTGCTCGCGTTCCTTGACGGCGGTGGGGTCTTCGGTAATCGGCATGATTTTCCTCCTCTTTTGCTTCTAATATGCGCCGCGCAATGCGTGAGTTGCCCAGTTTTTTTCCGGCGGACGGAATAATCGGAATCGGATGACTTCGGACCGGGGATGTTCGTTATTTGCGCACGGCAGTTTCGACCGGGAGATTTCCGCCATGTCCATCGGCGCCAATGTCCTCCATGCCATCGGCAACACCTCGCTTGTGCAACTGCGCCGGGTGGTCCCGACCAGCTACGCCCGAATCCAGGTGAAACTCGAGTGGGAAAACCCGACCGGCTGCATGAAGGACCGCGCCGCCCAGTCAATGATCGCCCGCGCCGAGGCCGAGGGACGCCTCAAGCCCGGGGACACCATCATCGAATACACCGGCGGCAGCACCGGCATCTCGCTGGCGCTGATCGCCCTGGCCAAAGGGTACCGCATACGGATCGTCACCTCCGATGCCTTCAGCCGCGACAAACTGCTGCACATGGAGGCCCTCGGCGCCGAACTGGTTCTGGTCCCCAGCGAAGGCGGCCTGACCACCAAGAAGCTGATTCTTGAGATGATCGAGACCGCGCGGGAGTTGAGCCGCGCGCCCAACACCTTCTGGACCAATCAACTCAGCAACGCCGACAGCATCGGCGGCTACCACGCGCTGGGCGAGGAGATCTGGGAGCAGACCGGTGGGAAAGTCGACGCCTTCATCCAGAGCGTCGGCACCGCCGCTTCGCTGCGCGGTGTCGACGCCGTGCTCAAGCGGCACAATCCCAATGTGAAGATCATCGCGGTCGAACCGGCCGAGTCGCCGGTCCTTTCCGGCGGGCAGCCGGGTCCGCACAAAATCGAGGGCGTCGGCATCGGCTACATCCCGCCGCTGTGGGATCCGCAATTGGTCGACGAAGTCATCCCGGTGCGCACCGAGGATGCCAAGGCGATGGCGCGACGCCTGGCGCGCGAGGAGGGCCTCTTCGCCGGGACATCCTCTGGCGCCAATGTGGTCGCCGCCATCGGTCTGGCCGAACGTCTCGGGCCCGCGGCGACCATCGTCACGTTGATGTGCGATTCCGGCCTGAAGTATCTGAGCACCGATGTGTACGGAAAGTGAGTGATGTCACAGGTGAGCCGTGAGACCGAAGACAATCGGATCGACTTGACCGGCCCGTATGCGAAAACGGCGGGGCAGGCTCTCGACCTGCCCGGCACAGGCTGAAGGCCTCCGTCACTGACATCAGCTGCAAACCTGCGTTCTCGCACAAAATGAATACTGCGTCACTAATCCCGGAGAACCGCCATGCATGAATCGACACCGCGTTTCTGGGAAATCTTCCTCGAGCTGTTCGAGTCGCTGCCCCGTCAGGGGGTGGGCGGCCGCCAGTACACCGCGCGCGCGTTGGCGCTCTGCGGCGACCTGCCGCGCACGCCGGCCATCATCGATCTGGGCTGCGGCGTCGGCGCGCAGACGTTCGATCTGGCCGAACTGACCGACGGCACAATTGTCGCCATCGACAAACATGCTCCGTTTGTCGAACGGCTGCGGCAGACCGTGGCCGCGCGCGGCCTGGCCGGGCAAATCGATGCGCGGGTCGGCGACATGCTTCAACTCGATCTGCCGCCGCACAGCTTCGATCTGGTCTGGTCCGAGGGGGCCGTCTACAACGTCGGCATCGAACGCGCGCTGCAGGTCGGCCGTGGCCTCTTGCGGCCGCGCGGCCATCTGGCGTTCACCGATGCGGTTTGGGGCCGCGACAATCCGCCCGAGGAAGTCAAGGCGGCCTTCGCCGAATACCCGACCATGCGCCCGATCGATCAGATCCTGCCGCTGTTTGCGGCGGCCGGCTTCGACCTGCTCGGCCACTTCACTCTGCCGAGCGCCGCCTGGTGGGACGATTTCTACACCCCGATGCTGGCGCGCATCGGCGAAATGCGCGCCCGCTACACTGGCGACGACGAGGCGCAACGCGCACTGGACAACATCGCCGCCGAAACGGAGATGCATCGCAAGTACGCCGACTATTATCCGTACGTATTCTTCGTGGCGCGGTTGAAAGCATAACGGCCCGCCACCCGAGGCGCATCTGGACACATCGCCCCCCCGCATCGGCTGGCTGACCGACATTCACCTGAATTTCCTTCAGGGACCTGATGTCCGCGCCTTCCTGGAGAGTGTCGCCGCCCGTCGCTTCGACTTGGTGGTCATCACCGGCGATATTGGCGAAGCGGACAGCATCGAGACCTACCTGCGTCTGATCGCGCGCATCTTGGACTGCCCGGTCTACTTCGTGCTCGGCAACCACGACTTCTACCGCGTCAGTTTCGCCGGCGTGCGCAAAACGGTGCGCGCGCTCTGCCGCGAGATTCCGCAGTTGGTTTCGTTGGAGGACGGCGCGGTGGTGACCATCGCGTCGCAGACCGCGCTGGTTGGCTGCGATGGCTGGGCCGATGGTCGCGAAGGGGATTTCTGGCACTCCGATGTCGAGTTGCTCGACTTCCACCTTATCGACGAGCTCCGCGATCTCGATCAGGCCACGCGAATTCGTCGCCTGAACGAACTGGGCGATGCGGCGGCCGCCCGGATGGCGGAGATCCTGCCGCGGGCGCTCGCCGGGCATCGGCATGTCATCCTGCTCACCCATGTCCCGCCCTTCCGCGAAGCCGCCTGGTATGCGGGACGTGAGTCCAACGCCCTCTATCTCCCCTTCTTCTGCTGTCGCGCCGCCGGCGAAACTTTGCGCGCGATCATGGCAGCGCACCCCGACCACCGTCTGACGGTCCTCTGCGGCCACACCCACGGCGCCGGCATCTGCCACCCCGCGCCGAACATCACCGTCCACACCGGCGGAGCGGTCTACGGCCGTCCGGAAGTGCAGCCGGTGGAAGTGGTAAGCGCGTGAGCAAATCAGATGAAATCAGCTCATAGCCGTGTCGAGTAGTTGTGATTTCGATCAAACCGAAAACCACAACGCCTGGAAACGCCTGTGTTCGGCCTCGTCATTCCCGCGCCAGCGGGAATCCAGTCACACATGGTCTAGCAGGTTGCTGAAAAACCTCTCGTGATCGTCGCCTTGTCTTCATGTCTC
>CAZQIZ010000057.1:0-6207 GCA_964593585.1 uncultured Ignavibacteria bacterium | reverse complement strand
TACGAAACCAGCTTTCAAGCTTCAACTGGCCCAGATTATGGGGGGAAGGTCACGGCCACCGAGTCGAAGGGCACCTGCGAGGTGACGCCTCTGCTCGGCGGACGGTTCTACCGGACCGACTATCACGGCAACATGATGGGCGAGCCGTTCGAAGGGATCGCCATTGTCGGCTACGACATCGCCAAGAAGATGTACACCGGGATCTGGATGGACAATTTTGGCACCATGATGATGACCTACTCCGGGACCTGCAACGCCGACGGTTCGGAGTGCGTCTACAAGGCGACCTTCGACGATCCGGTCATGAAGGTGACCAAGAGCGTGCGGGAAGTCTGCCGCTGGACGGGGCCGGACACCTGGGTGATGGAATGGTATGAGTCCTGGCCCGGCCAGGAAGAACGCAAAGGCATGGAAATCACGCACACGCGCGTGAAATAACATCCGGCTAACACGGGCTTAACACGGCGCGGCGGATCATACGGTCCGCCGCGCTCTGCTTTGGGAACTCGGTGACCTTGTCTGCGGCGGGAAGGGTGCGTACATTGACAATGCTCATGGCCGGCGGGAAGAAGATCCTCGTCATCGAGGACGAACGCGATATCGGCGATCTGGTGGTGCATCTCCTCCAGAAGGAGGGGTTTGTCGCCGCGCGGATCGGCGACGGTCGGACCGGGCTGGCGCGGATCGACGCCGAACTGCCCGATCTGGTCATCCTCGATCTGATGCTACCGGGCTTGGACGGGCTCGAGATCTGCCGCCGGGTGCGTCAGAGCGAGCGGACAATGCTGATCCCGATCATCATGTTGACGTCCAAGGCGGAGGAATCGGACAAGGTGGTCGGGTTGGAGATGGGCGCGGACGATTACCTCACCAAGCCGTTTTCGAACAAGGAGCTGGTGGCGCGGGTCAAATCGATGCTGCGGCGGGTGGAGCGCAACGAGAAGCCGCAGACGGCCTTCCAGTACGGGACGTTGTCGCTGGACCGCAGCCGCTTTGAAGTGACCGACAACGGGCAGCCGGTGACGCTGACGGCCAAGGAATTCGGACTGCTGGAGGCCTTCTTGCGCGGCCGGGGACGGATCCTGACGCGCGATTATCTGCTGAACACGGTCTGGGGATATGATTATTTTGGGTCGACGCGGACGGTGGATGTGCACGTAAGGCATCTGCGTGACAAGATCCCGATGCTGGCGTCGGCGATTCAGACGATCAAGAACATCGGGTACAAGCTCCGCGAAGAACCGTAACGCATGGCAGACACTCGGCGCATGGGCGCGTTGTGGCGGCGGACGTGGCCCTTTCTCGCCGTCGGTGCGATCTCGCTTCTGGTCTTCGGTTTTTTCATCTCCCGGCAAATCCACAAGCAATATCTGCGGCAGGCGCACGAGCGTCTGGAGCGCGAGGCGGCGGTCCTGGCTCAGACGGCCTCCATGCTTTTCCGGCTGGACAACGCCCCGCTCTGGCATCAGCAGGCGCGGGAGTGGCATCGCCTTCTCGATGTCCGGGTGACGGTCATTGACTCCACCGGACATGTGATCTCCGACAGCGATTGGCCGGAGGATTCGGCGGCGGTCTGGTCGGGACAGGTTTCGGCGGCGACGCTGGCGGAGGAGGCCGCGGAGGATCGCTGGGCGATCGGCTATTCGCCGGTGTGGAACGCGGAATTGCTGTATGCGACCAGGCCGGTCACGCTCGATGGCCGCACTGTCGGCGCGGTCCGCTTGGCGATTCCGCTCTCGGCGCTGGAGGGCTTGAAGTCCGATGTCCGTCGGATGCTGATCACCATTCTGATCATCACGGGGCTTTTGCTGTTGGCCATTTCGATCTGGGTGGGAAACAGCATCCGTCGCCCGCTGGCGCGTCTGGCGCAGACGGCGGCACGGTATTCGCGCGGCGACTGGGACGCGCGGGTGCCGGTCGATCCCTACCGCTCCTCCGATGAATTCTCCGAATTGGCGCATGATTTCAACCGCATGGCCGACGAAGTCGAGACGCGCTTCCTGCAAAGCCGGCGCGAGCGCGACCAATTGCAGGCGGTGTTGGCGAACATGTCCGACGGTGTTCTGGCGCTCGACGCGCAGGGGCGGGTGCGGCTGGTCAACGAGGCCTTCACGCGCTTCTTCCGTCCGGTGCTGGCCGATCCCATTGGCCATTCCCATGTCGAGGCCTTCCGCGATCGCGGCCTCAATGAGCTGATCGACCGGCTGATGGCGGGGGAGACCGAGGAGAGCGAAGAGCTGGAGACCCAGGGGCCGCGGCGCCGGATGCTGGTGGTGCGTCCGGCGCTGATCGAGGCGGCCAGCGGCGAGGATGTGCGGGGTGTGCTGGTGGCCCGCGACGTCACAGCGCGGCGGCAGATCGACCGGATGCGGCGCGATTTTGTCGCCAATGTCTCGCATGAACTGCGCACGCCGTTGACGTCAATCCTCGGATACATCGAGGCGCTGCGTGACACGCACCCGCCGGCGCCGGCGGACACGTTCTTGGACACCATCGCCCGCAACGCCGAACGGATGAACCGGATCGTCGCCGACCTGTTGGACCTGTCACGCATCGAGGCCCCGGGGTATCGCCCCGAGATCGCTTCTTTCTCTTTGCGGGGATTGATCGAGGAGGTCCGCGCCTCGCTGGCCCAGGCGCTGGCAGAATCGGCGCACGAACTGGTTGTGGCCATTCCCGATGACGCGGACACCTGTCTGGCCGACCGGGACGCGGTCGGCCGGATCCTGGTTAATCTGATCGATAATGCCCGTAAATACAGCCCGAACGGGCATCCGATCACGGTCACCGCCCGTCGGGATGGTACCGATCTGATTCTGGTGGTGGCTGATGAGGGGATCGGCGTGCCGGAGGCGGACCGTCCGCGTCTCTTCGAGCGCTTTTTCCGGGTGGACCGCGACCGTTCGCGGGAAAAAGGCGGCACCGGGCTGGGTCTGGCGATCGTCAAGCACCTGGCCGAAGCCCACGGCGGCGAGGCGCGTTACGAGGCCAACATTCCCCATGGCAGCCGGCTGGTGATCCGTCTGCCGCAGGCAGAGGCCTGAGGCCATACATCACCACTTCGCTCTGGATTCCCCGGGAATTTACTCACAGTTTACAAACGTAACATACGATCGCAATATCCTCGGTGGTTCTTGGCGTTGTCCGAAACGCAGAGCCGGGCAAAGCATGGGGCTTGCCCGCGGAAAGGGGATATGAAAAACGGACTGGTGTGCGCACTCGCGATTGTTATCGCCCTGTTAACGGCGCCTTTACCGTATGCGCAAGAATCGGCGCAAGATTCGCTGACGGAGAAGGTGGGCCAGATGGCCGATGAGTTCGAAGGGGTCAAGGAGCGTCTCTCCGTGGCCGAATCGGACATTCTGAATCTGAAGAAGTTCAAGGTGTCCGGGTACGTGCAGGCGCGCTACGAGTATCACGACGACGCGGTCAGCGCGCCGGCGCTGGGCACCGGCTCGAGCGACTCGAAGAACACCGGCAAGCTGTTCAATCGGTTTTATGTCCGACGCGGACGGCTGAAGGTGACGTATCAGGCCAATCAGAACGCGGCGGGAGTGGTCTACTTCGACGGGTCCGCATCGGGAGTGTCGCTGAAGGAGGCCTATGTCGCGATGACCGAGCCCGCCTCGGAGTTGAAATTCACCCTCGGACAGTTCAACTGGCCATTTGGCTACGAGGTCAGTTTCTCCTCCTCCAAGCGCGAGTTTCCCGAGCGGGCGCGCTGGTCACGCACGTTGTTTCCGGGCGAACGCGACCGCGGCGTAAAGGTGGAGCGATCGGTTCTGATCGATCAGCAGTACGATCTGTCGCTGCAGGCGGGGATCTTCAACGGCAATGGGACCGAGGATCGGATCTTCGGCGCCAACGATCCGAACAAGAGCAAGGACTTCGTCGCCCGCGCGTCGTGCGGATTTGGAATGCTCGATGTCGGTTTGTCGGGATACTGGGGCGAGCAGTTCAATCCGAGCGACTCGGTGATCCCCAAGCAGATGCCGTCCTCAACCGACAAGATTCGCTACGGCGCCGACGCGCAGTTCTTTTATGAGTTGCCGCGCCTGGGCGGCGGCGTGTTCAAGGCCGAAGTGGTCACCGGCGAGGAGCCCAAGAACCAGTCGAAGGCCTTCCTCTCGGCCGACTCCACCCGCGATGTCATGGGCTTCGATGTGGTCTGGGCGCAGAACCTGCGCGACAAGTTTCAGTTCATCTCGCGCGTCGATTACTACGATCCCGACCGCGACATCGAAGACGACCAGTTCGTCACCTACGGCATCGGGCTCATCTACTTCTGGGACGGCAACAGCAAGGTGAAGCTGGTCTATGAGATCCCGAAATCGGGCGAGAAGGCACGCAACGGGCTGGAGCCGGGAACGACGAAGGATCTGAAGGACAACATCCTGACCATGGAGTGGGTGTACACGTTCTAATTCACGCACAGAGGAGATATCGATCATGAAACGCATACTCGCAATCATCGGTTTGGCGATTCTGTTACTGGCGGTCATCCAGGCGGCGGGATTTGCCGGCAAGGCGATCACGATCAAGGGTTCGGACACGATGGTCATTCTGGGCCAGCGCTGGGCGGAAGTGTATATGAAGAAGACGCCGGGGGCGGTGATCCAGGTCACCGGCGGCGGATCGGGGACGGGCATTGCCGCGCTGATCAACGGCACCACCGACATCTGCCAGGCCTCGCGCGCCATGAAGCAGTCGGAAAAGACCAAACTGAAAGAGCGCTACTTCACCATGGGCACCGAAATTCCGGTGGCCAAGGACGGGTTGAGCGTCTATGTGCATGAATCGAATCCGATCGCGCAGTTGACACTGGAGCAGTTGAAGGCCATCTATGTCGGGGATGTGACCAACTGGAAGGATGTGGGCGGGGCCGACGCCGAGATCACGGTGTACGGCCGCGAGAACAACTCCGGCACGTATGTCTTCTTCAAGGACAATGTATTGAAGGGCGACGATTTCTCGCCGATGGTGGCGACGCTGCCAGGGACGGCGAGCGTGGTCAACGCCGTGTCGAAGGATGTCAACGGCATCGGTTACGGCGGGGCGGCGTACGCCAAGGGCGTGAAATTCTGCGCGATTGCGGCGACCGCGGGGGAGACAGCCTATCTTCCGAACACGGAAAATGTCGAAAGTGGCAAGTATCCGCTGGTGCGCGACCTGTACTGGTATCTGCGCAACAAGCCCGAGGGCGACATCAAGGCGCTGGTGGACTGGGTGCTGTCGGCCGAGGGGCAGGCGGTGGTGACCGAAGCCGGGTACTTCCCGGTTTCGGCTAAGAAGTGAGCAAACGCTGTTAAAGAGGAGGATGCGGAGAATGAAGAAGGCATTGATAGCCGCCGCGCTGGTTGCCGGCGTGGCGGTGGCGGGCGCGCACGCGGGGCGGGCAATCACCATCAAGGGTTCGGACACCATGGTGATCCTCGGCCAGCGTTGGGCGGAAGTGTACATGAAGACGCACAAGGACGCGGTGATCCAGGTTACCGGCGGCGGGTCGGGCACCGGCATCGCCGCGCTGATTAATGGCTCGGCGGACATCGCACAATCGTCGCGTTCGATGAAGGACAAGGAAAAAGACGAGGTCAAGGCCAAGCGCGGCGCCGCTCCCAGTGAAATCGCCACGGCTCTGGACGGTTTGGCCGTCTACGTGCATGAGAAAAACCCCATCACGCGGCTGGATGCGGCGCAATTGAAGGCGATCTACCAGGGCGATATCACGTCGTGGAAGGATGTCGGCGGTCCGGACGAGGAGATCGTGGTGTATTCGCGCGAGAACAACTCCGGCACCTACGCCTACTTCAAGGAGCATGTTCTCAAGAACGAGGATTTCGCACCCGAGGTGCAGACCCTGCCGGGAACGGCCTCGATCATCAACGCGGTCTCCAAGGACGAGTGGGCGATCGGGTATGGGGGGATCGGCTACTCCAGCGGCGTCCGGCCGGTTGCCGTTGCCAGCGAGGGGAGTTCGGAGTACTTTGAGCCGACGGAAGCCAATGTGGCCTCCGGCAAGTATCCGCTGGCGCGTCCTTTGTTTTGGTACACGGTGGGCGAACCGACGGGCGAGATCAAGGCGCTGGTGCACTGGGTGCTGAGCCCGGAGGGCCAGGCGGTGGTGGGCGACGTTGGCTACTACCCCCTGCCCAAGCCTAAGACCTTCTAACAAAATGGGTGTTGCATTTGGACTGGGTTGTTGATCTT
>CAZQIZ010000056.1:0-7813 GCA_964593585.1 uncultured Ignavibacteria bacterium | reverse complement strand
GATACGAAACCAGCTTTCAAGCTTCAACTGGCCCAGATTATGGGGGGAAGGTCATTACGACGGGAGCGGACGGAGAACCCAGCAACTTTCACAGCTCTGGCGCAACAGCTCCTGGCGGAATTGGTTTAAGAACGATTTCGGCTACGATGGGGCCACTGCAAATGAAATCCTCGACGTTCGCTCCGATTGGGATACAGTCGGCGCTGCCTGGGTCGCGGCGTGGGCGGACACAACCCGCTACTCGTCCAACCGACGAATCGAAATGGTGACGGCCTACTTCACATTCCCATTCGTGACGCGATTCCTCTACTCCTACGATGGTCCCGGTAACCTCTCGGAGATTATCAACCAAAACGGATTTGGGTCAAGTTGGATGAACTTCAGCCGCACCATAATCGTCTACACCTTGGCCGGTGTGTTCGATGATGAAAGCGCGGGCGGGATGCCCGCCGGTTTTGCCGTTTCGCAGAACTACCCGAACCCGTTCAATCTTGGCACGACAATTCCCTACACGCTCTCCGGCGACGGCCCTGTTCGCATCAGCGTGACCAACATCGTGGGACAGACTGTCGCCACCCTGGTCGAGGGCTTCCAGCCGGCCGGCTCCTACGCCGCCTTTTGGGATGGCCGCGATCCCACCGGCCGCGCCATGGCCAGCGGCGTCTACTTTTTCCGCGCCGAGATCGGCGGCCAGACCCAGGTGCGCAAGATGGTGCTGCTGAAGTAGGGAAGAGGGGTCGATGATTCCACGCAAGCCCCGGCCGTCGGCCGGGGCTTGTTTCATTCAGGCCGGGGCCAGCACATAGATCGTCCACGGCGCAATTGTCAGTTCCGATTTCCACTCGAAGGGCTCATCGGGACGTCCCAGCGGATGATGGGTCGTGACCACCGTCAGTCCCGCAGCCCCATAGACGTCGCGGTATGCCGCATCGCTCCAGACAATGTCCTCGACCGGACGGCGGTCGGCGACATCGGTCATGATGATGCGCACACGGTCCCCGCTTTGGGCCGCGCGATTTTCGGGGAAGTCGCGCGTGGTGAATGACGCCCACTCGTTGACGTAGATCTCCGGCGCCGAGACAAGGTTGATCATCCGTCCGCCGGCGCGCAGCAGGCCGCGCAACCCACGGAACAGCCCGACCTTCTTTTTGCGGGTCGGGATGTTGTCGAAGGTGAAAACTGACAAGACCAGGTCGAACCGTTCGCCGCGCCAATCCCCCAGATCGCCATCGGCGACCAGCCGGTAGTCTCCTTCGGGATCCAGACGGCGCGCCTGAGTCAGCATCTCGGCGGAGATGTCGATGCCGACCGCGGTCATGCCCAGATTCTTCACGAAGCGAGTCGAGCGTCCCGCGCCGCAGCCGAAATCCAGCGCCGCATGGCCGTTGATATGCTCGGCGATCAGCGACGGCAAGTCGCGATAGGCGAGGTAGTATGTGCCCGGAAACTCCAGCCGCGCATACGACTCAGCGCGGTCCCGATCCTCATACACGTTCCCGAAGGTCATATTTGCAACCAGCCGGCGACATCGACCGGACTCCTGTCGCAACATTGCGTCGCGCCGACCGCGATTCCCACCGAAATTTGCCATTCCGGATGGGTTTTGTACCGCCGGAGGACTTAAATTGACGGCCAGGAAGCCCAGCATGCAGCCGGCAATCACCGAGTTCCTCGCTCAACGGCGCATCGCCGTGGTCGGCGTTTCACGCAACCGCGGGTTTGGCAATGCGGTGTTCAAGAAACTGGCCGAGTGCGGCTACGAGACAGTGCCGATCAATGCCAATGCCGATACTGTCGAGGGCGCGCGCTGTTTCCGCAGTCTCGCTAAACTCCCGGCCCCGGTGGACGCGGTGGTCACGGTTGTTCCGCCGTCCCAGACGCCGGGCCTTGTCGAGGAATGCGCCGCCCTCGGTATCAGGCACATCTGGATGCAGCAAGGTTCGGAATCGAAAGAGGCCATCGAGAAGGCCGCCGCCCTCGGCTTGAATGCCGTGCACCACGCCTGCCTGCTCATGTACGCCGACCCTCGCGGCATCCACCGCCTGCATCGCTGGGTCCACGATCGGTTTGGCAGGGTCTGAGCACTCACCCGACGGCGGCAAACAGGATCGCTGCACTCCCGTATCAGGGCATTGAGTCTTTTCTTGTCCGCCTGGCCGCGCGGGAGGTTTCATGGTTCAACGGTCCTATGACGCGATTGTGGTCGGTGCGCGCTGCGCCGGATCGTCGACCGCGATGCTGCTGGCCCGCAAGGGATACCGGGTTCTGGTCGTTGACAAGGCCGCCTTCCCCAGTGACACGATTTCCACCCACCTGATTCATCCGCCCGGTGTGGCGGCGCTGCGCCGCTGGGGGCTGCTGGAGCGCCTGACTGCGACCGGCTGCCCGCCGATTCACACCTACTCCTTTGATTTCGGCCCCTTCGTCATTGCGGGCTCTCCCGGCACCGCAGCCGAGCCGGTCGCCTATGCTCCCCGCCGTACCGTGCTCGATAAACTGCTCGTCGATGCCGCCGTCGAAGCGGGCGCTGAGGTGCGCGAGGCCTTCATCGTCACCGACTTGCTCTTCGACAACGGCACGGTCACCGGCATTCGTGGCCACGGCGAGGACGGCCACCCGGTCAGTGAGCGCGCCAGGGTCGTGATTGGCGCCGATGGCGTCTACTCGCAGGTGGCGCGCGCGGTGCAGCCCGAGCAATACAACGAGAAACCGCGCCTCAACGCCGGCTACTACACGTACTGGAGCAATCTGCCGATGAATGGCCGCTTCGAGGCCTTCAGTCGTCCGCGGCGGGTCTTCGCCGCCTGGCCGACCAACGATGACCTCACGCTGCTGATCGCCGGCTGGCCCATCGATGAGTTTGAAGCCAACAAGTCCGACATCGAGGGGCATTACCTGCGGGCTATCGAGCTGGCGCCCTCGTTCGCCGGGCGTTTGCGCAACGCGCGCCGGGTCGACCGGTTCTATGGTGCGACTGTGCCCAATTACTTCCGCAAGCCCTATGGCCCCGGCTGGGCGCTGGTCGGCGATGCCGGTTACATCAAAGACTCGATCACCGCGCAGGGGATCGCCGATGCCTTCCGCGATGCGGAATCATGCGCGCAAGCGGTTGATGCCGCGCTGACCGGAGTGCGACCGTTCGAAGCCGCCATGGCCGACTACCAGACCAAACGCGACGCGCACGCGCTGCCGATGTATGAGTTCACCGCGCAGATCGCCGCCATGACCCCGCCGCCGGAGGATTTCCAGCGTCTGCTCGGCGCGGTCGGACGCAACCGCGCGGCCATGGACGATTTCGCCCGTCTCAATGCCGGGGTGATCTCGCCGACACAGTTCTTCTCGGAGGACAATGTGCAGAGCATCCTCGCCGCCGCAAAGCAGGGCGAATAGAGCTCTCCGTTGGCTCGCCAGAGCGGCCGCTCAGGCAAGCTGCCTGCAAACCGTCATTCCGGGCAGCGGCACCCCTCCGGGCGGTTGAACGGACCGGACCGTGGTCGGACCTCACTCCTGCAAGGGGAGACCCCGCCAGGCGCGGGCCTCATCCATGTCGCGGAAGACACGACACTCGTCGCGCGGGTCGACTCGCCCCAACTCGAACATGCGCGCCAACCCATAGATGGTGTCGTTGGCTGTCACGAAGGCGCGCCGCGCGCCCTTTCCGAACGGGTTCCCCGCAATCATCTGATGCACACCCTGCGCCGTCGCGCGCACGTCGGTCACCTCACGCGCATTGGCCAGTTGGCTTAGGTCGGGACGGAAGTCAGGGTCCGCCGCCAGCAACCGCTGATGTTCAATCAAGTCCTCGTCGCTGAGGACCCCCCATCCGCGGCTGAAGACAATGCGGTGTTCAGTGTCAATTCGAAAGGATGCCGGCATCGCGGTCCGCCCAGAGACTTGCTTTGTGCCGTCCGAGCCCATCGCGGGCGCGGGCCGACATGAACCAAGTCCGAGGTTTCGAGCATAATGCCGGGCGCCGAGAGGAGCAAGACCGCTGATTTAGTCCGTCGGGCGGGATTACGGACGATTGCTAAGCGGCGCGCACGACCCCCGTCTGCGCCACCTCCGGCGAGAGCGCGCCGACTGCCCCCTCCATGCCCCGGGAACGCCGACGCCAGGGCCCACTTTCACGGAATACTCGGGCGGTGCGTGGGTAATACAAGTGAACGCTCGATTGGCCAATCAAGCGCACGTGGACGCCCCAGCAATGGTCTCGCGAGAGAAGGGGGAGGTATGGACTCATCCGTCAGCGAACGCATCAATCCGCGCAGCAGCGAAGAAGACCCGAAGCCGGCGCTGTCAGTCCGATTTCTTGTCCTCGGCATGTTGCCGCTCCTGTGCATCGGCGATGCCGACCGCCCCCTGTGGGCGGCGGAGCAGTCACCCGGGGCGGACACGAACGTCAATCCCACCGTCGATCGGTGGATCGCCGGGGAGGCGTCGCTCATGGAGCTTCTCGAAAACTCCCGGTTGATCTATTTGTTGGATACGTTGCCGGATTCGGAGCTGCTTGAGCCGAACCCGGAGATCGGGCTCATCCCCATGGGGTGCGCTCGACGAATCGATCGTCCGGATGGAACGATCACATTGAAAGAGAACTTCGCTCCGGAACAAGTGTGGAGAGCCGTGAACGACGCGGAGAGTCTCTTCGCCGCCGGGGAGTATGATATGGCGCTGGACGAGTATCGCGCCATCTGGCGCCAGGCGCCGGAGTATGTCACGACACTGACGGTCATGGGCAATGCCTTCTATGCCATGGGCCGCTACGACAGCGCGTTGGCGTACTTTCGCGCCGCGATCGATTCCAACTTCATTGATTATCACGCGCATTGGTTTCTCGCCGATGCCTTGATGATACTCGGAGACACCGCCGCGGCGGTCGACGAGCTTACGCTCGCTCATGTCCTCAATGCCTGCCATCGTTCCCTGTTCCTGCGCCTGGTCCAAGTCCGGGAGCAGATCGGGCGTCCGTGGGCGCGTTGGTCGTTCCAGCCGCGGTACCGCGACAAGGTCGCCGCCGACACCGTGCACCTCTATCTTGCCACGGGGTGGATCGCCTACGGTCTGATCAAAGCGGCTCTGATGCACGAACCCGGAGTGTTCGAATCAGCGACCGCCGCGTGGCGCGGCAAGAAGGCGCGAGAGACCGCCGTCGAGGAGATTGCGATCCACTATTGGATCGGGTCTCCCGACTCCGACTCGGCGCTGGCATCACGCGTCCGCCAGATTCGCGATGAGGGGGAACTGGCCACGATGATCTGGTATGAAATCTTCGCGCGCAACAATCCCCGGTGCGTCTGGGCGCTGCCGCGCCCGGCGATTGAACAACTCGTCCAGTACGTCCGGCGCTACCACTGAGACCCACGGCACGCAGGCGCGAGCGACTCCCCAGGACAATTGGGGATAGAAGCGCCACAAAGTGATCCCCATCCGCGCCATCGAGGTCGAACTGAAAAAGTCCGCTTTGCGCTTGACACGCGCCGCGTAGCGGAGATATTTCCTCCGACTTTCAGTTTCGGATCGCGTGAAACCTTTCTCTCGCGGAGGAGCATATGTTTACGGCTTATGGGCGCCGGGCGCTGCCGGCCTTTCTGTTGGCGCTGACGTTGACGGCCTGCGACGACGACAAGTCGAGCAATTCCGACTGCACTCTGCCGGCGGCGGCCAAGGCCCTGCTGGAGGATGCCCTTGACAACTGGAACGATCTCTTCGCGGCCAACGTCGAGGCGCTCGGCTGGACCTGCGACCGGACACTGGCCACGGCCGAAGACATCGACGACCTGCTGGATGAAATCACCGATCCCGGCGCCTGGCTGCCGATCGGCGATCCTTCCAACCCTTCCTCGGTGAATGTTGCCCGGCTGCAGGACGATCCGGCGATCACCCCCGGGATGATGGCCGACTGGCGCGACGGGGTGGACGCCATGCTGGATATCGGCCAGTATGTCGTGCGCACCCGCTGGCGCAAGGGCACCGACGAGTTCACCACGCTCACCGTCACCAGCGACGACGAGATCATCTACGACAACATCCTCTACAACATCAGCGGCGCGGGGACTTCGACCCTGTTGGCGGCGGAAACACGGTGCGCGCACATTCGCATGTGGTGGATCTGGGAAAAGCACAAGGGATTCAATGGGTGGACCCGTGGCGAAATCATCGCCGACCTGAAGCCCGATTGCTCGGGTCAGCAGATCATCTGCAACAAAGACTGCTCGGCCACGATGACCGGCGGGGACGCCAAGGTCAATTGCAAGACCACGCTGGCCGACAACTGCTGCATCATGGAGTACGAGTGGGCGTGGGCGTGCGGTTTCAAGTCGGTCGAGGTTGAGGCCGATGGATTCAAACTCAAAGTGGAGGGGTATCTCGGCTCTTCCGGCAGCGGCAACGGCAGTTGCAGCGAGTGTTGCGACCGTTGAACCCATCCGGCGCGCGGGGAGACGGCCGCTGCGTCACCCGCGCGGCAGAATCGACAGATACTCCCGCCAGGGGCCGACCGCGTCGCGGCAGCGGAAGGCCGTCGTGCGGGCGATCTGGGCAATGTGGTTGAGATCGTGCACCGCCCAGGTCGCAATCAACTGCCCGACCGTGACCGGTCCCAGCGCCGGATGCCGTCCCGGCGCGCTGAGATCGGCGGGAGAGAGCCGCATGTCGGCCAGCGCCGCCAGATTGGCGGCGCGCAGTTCGGCGAACTCGTCCAGCAGCATGGCCAATGTCTTGCCCTGGCTTTCGCGGTACATCGCAAACCGGTCGAACGAGGCGAAGGGCGTCGCGGGACCGTGGGTGAGAATGTGACGCAGACGCACCATCCAGTCAGTGCGCTCGCCGTGAATCAGGTGCCCCACGATGTCATAGGGTGAAAATGTCTCCGGCCCGGTGTTGCAGGATGTCCACTCCTCCGGCAGATCCGACAACCACGCCGACAACAGCGGCGGCGTGCGCCGGAGAATCGCGATGGCCTCGGGGATTTGCAATACGGCATCGTTTGACATGGCGCCTTAACCTCCGCCCATGATATAGCCGAAAACCGCGGCGCCTTCAAGGGTCTGTAGAATGCCTGCGCCGCCGAAGGGCACGCACCGTTCTTTGCATCGGCGGAAAAAACGGTGCGTACAAAAAGCGTACGCACCCTACGAACTACGAACTGTGTCGCTTGCCCGCAGAGTGAATGAGTCGTCAGGGGCACTCAGCATGGAGATCGTGCAGCAGCAGGCAGGGCACCGACATCACCGCTCACCGGATGGAACATTCCCACAGTAACGCCCGCCTCCGGCGGCCGTTACTGTGGGGCACCCGGCCGCATTGCCCCTTCCAATATCAGCGCAAGTAACGCTCGTACCGACGAAAAGCGATAATGAGATTTTCTCTTGACGACACATACGGTCAACAATTAGAATTTCAACGATGACTTTGCCAATGCACATGCAGCCATATTGTTGTTGGTTCGCATGCGAGCGCTTTTTGATCGCATCAATCCGATGGTGATTACAACTAAGTAGTGCGGCTAACTCATTCTCTGGAGGTGGAGCATGCCTCGGTTCGGGAGAGGTTTCAGGGCGGCAGCGGTCCTTACCTTGGGAGTGGCGTCGTGGCAATTCTTCTTGTCTCCACTCGTTGCTTGGGCAGCTTCAGTAATCGTTCCGGTTGGCACGGTGGTAGAAGTAGCATTTAGCGACACTATCGACCCGGCCACAGTGTCGGCAGGTCAGACTGTCAAGTTGACAGTCACAAATGAGGTGAAGGTTGGCGAAGTCGTAGTTAGACCCTCTAACATAATGACGATTGCAATGTACGATGACAGATCAGGATGCAG
>CAZQIZ010000055.1:0-8023 GCA_964593585.1 uncultured Ignavibacteria bacterium | reverse complement strand
CATCCTGATCTGTCATCGTACATTGCAATCGTCATTATGTTAGAGGGTCTTAGGGAAAAGTGGGGTAGGCAATGCCAAAGCGCCAGCGGAAAAACAGGCGGGTGCCGATGAAGCCGGCCACCAGCAGGGCCAGATAAAGCGGATAGGCGATGACTGCCGCAAGCGACAGGGCGGCCACCGCCGCCTTGGCGGCAGTGGCAGCGCCTCCGGATTTCACGATTCCGCGCAAGAAGAACGGCCACGCTGCCGCGCCGGCGAAGGCCAGGTGACGATCGCCGATTCTCGCCGCCACCACAACCGCCAGCGTCACCAGGATCGCCGCAATAATCATGGTGGCACGCGCGCCCCAACGGACGGCGAAGGTGCGCTTGCCGGTGGCGGCATCGCCGTCGCAGTCGGGCACAGCGGTCGCCAGATAGACCGCCGCGACCGCGAGTGTGTACGCCAGCGCGCCCGTCCAGCTCTCCATCCAGGGCCGTCCGGCAAACACAGAGCCGAGGAGATAGACCGCCGCGCCGTGCCCAATACCATTGGCGATCAGGGCCAGATAGGGACGATTCTTCCACGGCATGGTCCCCGCCGAGTAGAAGATGCCCAGCGCCATGATGAGCGCGGTGATAATCAGATAGTTCAGCCCCAGCCACCATCCGAGCGCCAGTGCCGCCAGATCGAGCGCGGCAGTGAAGATCCAGGCGGCGCGCACGGTGATAATGCCCTCGGGCAGGAAGAAGAGTTTGCGATTGAGACGGTCGGAGTCGATGTCGCAGATCTGGTTGAGGGTGTAGACCCCGCCAAACAACGCGGCCAACTGCACGAATAGGAGAATCCATCGAAGCGGCGGGAGTGAGGCATCGACGGGCGTCGGGAGTGTGCCGAGCAGCGCGATGGTCCAGACCGGCGGCAGCAGGACCGGACGGAGGAAGAACAGGTAGTCGAGCGGTGTGTGACGGCCCCCGATCATGCCGTCTCCCTCATCGCGGCCACAGCGACAACAGCAGATGCAGACAGGGCGCGGCCAGCATCGCCGAATCGAAACGATCGAGCACGCCGCCGTGGCCGGGAATCAGATGCGATGAGTCCTTCTCCCCCGCGGCGCGTTTGAGCACCGACTCGAAGAGGTCGCCGATCTGACCAACGATGCCGATCACAAGCGAGGCGGCGACCAGCAACCCGGCTGGTGCATCTATCCAGCCGCCGGCGATAACGCCGAGGCCGACCGCCAGCGAGGCGATCACCTGCGCGACACTGCCGGCGATGGTCTTCTTCGGGGAGACCAGCGGCGCCAGCTTTGCCTTGCCGAGCCAGACGCCAAACAGATACGCCGCGGTGTCGCCGATCCAGAGGTTGGCGAAAAGCAGGATCAGCCACCAGAACCCCTGTCCATCGGCATTGGTGCGCAACGCCATCAGCGCACCCAGCCCCACGGCGATCCAGACTATAGTGCCGATCTGCGCCGCGATGCCGGCGGCCAATTGCCGGATGTCCGCCGCGCGGAACGCCGGAATGGCCGCCACCAAGACAGTCGCCGCCAGCCAGGCCGGCCAGCTCCAGTTTGCCCAGAAATCACCAGCAAGCCACGGCACGAGGAGCACCAGCAGGAGGCCGGGCCAGAGCGGAAACGGCGCGCCTGCCTTCTTCGCCAGACGTTGCGCCTCGCTGAAGCCCAGCAGCGCCAGGAGCGCGACCAATCCGCGCAGCCAATGACCGCCCTGATGGAAGACCCACAGGAATGCGGGAATCGCGACAATCGCGACGGCAAGACGAATTAGAAAGGAGCGCATCGTCCCGGCGCCCGCCTACCGTGTCGGCCGGACACGCCCAAAGCGCCGCTCGCGCCCCTGGAAATCGAGCACGGCGCGGAAGAAATCATCGCGCGTGAAGTCGGGCCAGAACGTGTCGGTGATATACAACTCGGTGTAGGAGGTCTGCCAGAGCAGGAAGTTGGAGAGCCGGTATTCGCCCGAGGTGCGGATCAGCAGATCAGGATCGGGAAGCCCGTTGGTCTGCAGGTGCATCTTGAAAAACGATTCGTCGATCTGGTCGGGGGTGATCTCGCCGGCGTGCACCTTGGCGGCGATGCGCTTGACCGCCTGCAAAATCTCGGTACGGCCGCCGTAGTTGAGCGCCAGATTGAGCACCAGGCCGGTGTTGTCGCGGGTGCGATCAATAGCGTCGAGCACCGCCTCGCGCTTGGTCGCCGGGAGACCGTCGATGTCGCCGGTGGTGATAATGCGGACGTTGTTCTCGGCGATCTCGCGCAGTTCCTTCTTAGTGGTCTCGTAAAGCAGGCGCATGATCGCCGAAATCTCGCGCTTGGGCCGTCCCCAGTTCTCAACCGAGAAGGCAAAGAGGGTGAGCGCGGCGATGTTGGCCTCGTCGGCGGCCATGACGACGCGTTTGACGGCGGCGACGCCGGCGCGGTGGCCGGCCGAGCGCGGCAGTCCGCGCCGCTGTGCCCAGCGGCCGTTGCCGTCCATGATGATGGCGACATGCCGCGGCGGCGGATTGGCGGCGCGGCGCACCTGATCGAGCAGATCGGGGGCGTCGCCGCGGCCGGTGGCCGCCTTGCGAGCGCGGGAGAGAATCGACGGCATCCCGACGCTAAACCTCCATGATCTCCGCCTCTTTGGCGGCGACCAGTTTGTCGACATCGGCGATGAAGCTGTCGGTGAACTTCTGGATCTCATCGTGGATCTTCTTGTGCTCGTCCTCGGTGATCTCCTTGTTCTTCTCTGCCTTCTTCAGATGGTCATTGGCGTCGCGGCGAATGTTGCGGATCGCCACCTTGCCCTCTTCGGCGTGCTTCTTGACCAGTTTGACCAGGTCGCGGCGCCGGTCCTCGTTGAGCGGCGGGATGGGCACACGCACCATGTTGCCGTCGACGAGGGGATTGAGGCCCAACTCGGCCTTCTGGATGCCCTTGATGATCTCCCCGGCCATGTTCTTTTCCCAGGGCTGGATCACCAGCATCCGCGGCTCGGGGGCCGAGACGGTTCCAACCTGGTTGAGCGGCACCTGGTTGCCGTAGTAGGTGACGCGCACCGAATCCAGAAGCGACACCGTGGCTTTGCCGCTGCGGATGGTGGATAGTTCGCGGCGTGTGGCTTCCACAGTCTTGTGCATGCGGTCACGGGCGTCCGCCTTGATCGTTTCCGCAGGTCCGGCCATGTCAATGTCCTCCGCTCGGCTTACGCTGGTTGCCCAATTGAGACGACAGACAGAAAATTAAGTTGCGCACCCGGTCCGGTCGCAAGTCAAATCCCGGCCGCGCCCGGCCGGGCTGTCCCCACTCCCCTTGTACGGAGAATCCCGCGTCGGGATCATCCGGGCAGGACGGTGGTGCCGATCTTTTCCCCGGTGGCGACCCGCAGCAGGTTGCCATCATGGGTCAAATCGAAGACAATGACCGGAATGTTGTTGTCCATGCACATCGACAGCGCGGTCGCGTCCATGATCTTGAGCTTGCGCGCCAGCGCCTCGGAAAACTGGAGAGATTCGAACTTGGTCGCGCTTTTGTCCTTCATCGGATCGGCGGAGTAAACCCCGTCCACTTTGGTCCCCTTCAGAATGACATCGGCACCGATCTCCAGCGCGCGGAGGGCGGCGGCGGTGTCGGTGGTGAAATACGGGTGCCCGGTGCCGGCCGCCAGGATGATCACCCGCCCCTTCTCCAGATGACGGACCGCCCGGCGGCGGATGTACGGCTCGCCCAGGGAGGCCATCGGGATGGCGGTCATGACACGGGTGTGGATGTCGATTTTCTCCAGCGCGTCCTGCAGGGCCAGCGCGTTGATCACGGTGCCCAGCATGCCCATCTGGTCGGCGGTGGCCCGGTCCATCCCCCGGGCCGCCGAGGCGACCCCGCGGTAGATGTTGCCGCCGCCGATCACCAGCGCGCACTCGATGCCCCGGCGGTGGACATCGCCCACCTGCCCGGCAATGTCGCCCAGGACACCCAGGTCAATCCCCCAGCCAAGGACACCGGCCAGGATTTCGCCGGAGAGCTTGATCAGGATCCGCTTGAATGGTCTTTCGACAGGCTGCGGGGAGGGCTGAGTCGACATGGCGGGAAGATCGGTCAGCGACGGCCCGTACGCCAGAGGCAAAGCAAAGCCCCCGTCCGCCCCGGTCGGGGGCGAACGGGGGCAGGATTTGGCCGCTTACTCGCCCAGACGGAAGCGCACGAAGCGCTTGACGGTGATGTTCTCGCCCAGCTTGCTGATCAAACCCTGCACCAGGGCGTTGATGGTCAGCTCGGGCTGCTTGACGAAGGCCTGCTCCATCAGACACACCTCGCCGAAGTACTTCTCCATCTTCCCTTCGACGATCTTGTCGACGATCTTCTCCGGCTTGCCCTCGTTGATCACCTGCTGACGGAAGATGTTGCGCTCGGCCTCGACGGCGGCCTGGTCGAGCTCCTCGCGGCGAACGGCGACCGGATTGGCCGCGGCCACCTGCATGGCGATGTCCTTGGCCAGCGCCTTGAACTCATCGGTGCGCGCGACGAAATCGGTCTCGCAATTGATCTCCAACAACACGCCC
The DNA here is from genome assembly GCA_964593585.1 of uncultured Ignavibacteria bacterium. GTDB lineage: Bacteria > Zixibacteria > MSB-5A5 > WJJR01 > WJJR01 > JACQFV01. The sequence continues at coordinate 3,481 of CAZQIZ010000055.1, read as the reverse complement.
AGCTTGTCGCCGGGGTGAATGTAGGCGTAGATCAGGCCTTCCTTGGTGGCGCGTCCGGCCTTGGTCGCGGCCTTGGCCAGCCCGCGCTCGCGCAGGTAGTTGACGGCCTTCTCGGTGTCGCCGCCGGTTTCGGTCAGCGCCTTTTTGCACTCCATCATCCCCGCGCCGGTGCGTTCCCGCAGGGCCATGACATCCTGAGCAGATATCGACATGATTGTTCCTTTGTTCTTTGCGTCGGGTCGAAAAGATCGAACTACGCTTCCTCTTCGGCTTCGGGTTCCTTGCTCCAGGCCTCTTCGATCACGGCGCCGGCGACGGCCGCCTTGCCGCTGTCGGTGTCGGCCGCGTCCTTGCGACGCCCGCCGGTCGCCTCGAAGATCGAGGTGGCGATGGCGCTGGTGATCAGGCGGATCGACTTGATCGCATCGTCGTTGCCGGCGATCGGGAAGTCGATCGGGTCGGGATCGCAGTTGGTGTCGACGATCGCCACGATCGGGATGCCGAGCTTCTCGGCTTCGGCGACCGCGATGCGTTCCTTGCGGGTGTCGACCACGTAGATCAGGCCGGGCAGACGGCCCATGTCCTTGATGCCGCCCAGGATCTCCTCGAGACGCTCCATCTCGCGGTCGAGCTTGAGCCGTTCCTTCTTGGTCAGCTTCTCGAAGGTGCCGTCGGCCTTCATCGCCTCCAGATCGCGCAGGCGCTTGATCGACTGGCGGATGGTGGCGAAGTTGGTCAGCATACCGCCCAGCCAGCGCTCGGTCACGAAGAACTGGCCGCAGCGCTGCGATTCGCTTTGGATCACTTCCTTGGCCTGCTTCTTGGTGCCGACGAACAGAATCGGACGGCCCTCGGCGGCCACCTCGCTCACCTTGCGGCAGGCGGCCTCCAACGACTTGAGCGTCTTGCGCAGATCGACGATGTAGATGCCGTTGCGCGCGCCGAAGATGAAGGGCTTCATCTTCGGGTTCCAGCGCTTGGTCTGGTGACCAAAGTGCACGCCGGCGTCGAGCAGATCCTTGAGGGATACGTTCACATCCGCCTCACTGGGTTTTGTGTTTCCGCCTCCACCCACGTCGTCACGGCGCCGACGGACCTCTTGGTCCGACCCCGGGCCGCTCCGCGGGTGTGTGTCAAAAGCCCTCCGCCACGGCAGAGGGCTTTCGTGTTATCCGAACATCCAGGTCACTCCCTGCCAACACCTAGCGCTTGGAGTACTGGAAGCGTTTCCGCGCCTTCGCCTGACCGTACTTTTTGCGTTCCACCGCGCGGGCATCGCGTTCGAGGAACCCGGCCTTCTTCAGCCGCGAGCGGTAGTCGGGGTTCATCATCTGCAGCGCGCGCGAGATGCCCAAAAGCAGCGCGCCCGCCTGGCCCGACTTGCCGCCGCCGTGGGCGAACCCGACGAAATCGACCTGCCCCATCGCCTCCACCAGACGCAGCGGCTGCTCGATTAGCATGACCAGCGTCTCGCGGTGGAAGTAGTCCTTCATGGGCAGGCCATTGACGATCATCTCGCCTTTGCCGGGACGCAGCCCGACGCGCACGGTGGCCTCTTTGCGACGGCCGATGGCCCAATAGGTTTGTTCTGCCAAAATGCCTCCAACCAATCGCGCTACGCGCGACTTAGTTCAACGTCAGCACCTGCGGCTTTTGCGCCGCGTGCGGGTGTTCCGGTCCGGCGTAGACATGCAACTTGCCCATCAGGCGCCGTCCCAGACGGTTTTTCGGCAGCATCCCGCGCACCGCGCGGCGGATCAGCTCCTCGGGGCGACGTTCGCGCAGATGCCCGACCGTTTCCCACTTCGCGCCGCCGGGATAACCGGAGTAGGTAAAGTATTCCTTGGTCGTCTCCTTGTCGCCGGTCGTGCGAATCTTGGCGGCATTGACGACGATGACGAAATCGCCTGTGTCAAGATGCGGCGTGAACTGCGCCTTGTGCTTGCCGCGCAACACGCGCGCGATCCGGGCCGCGGCGCGCCCCAGGACCACATCCGTGGCATCCACGGTGTACCAGCGCCGCTCGATTTGATCTGCTTTGGGTATGAATGTCTTCATCTAAGTCCTCTTCTGGCAAAAAAACAGACAACCAGTATACCCACGCCGGCCCGATCTGTCAAGTGCCCAATCGACTTGAACTTCCGCCGCAAGCACCCGGGGAAGCCCCCGCGACGAGCAAGATGGACGGGCCGGTAACCCGCTGGGCGAAAAGGGGTAAGCGGGGCGGCTACGACTCGCCGGGCGGATACCCTGATATGCTTACCCGGTCGGGCTCTGGTAGGGTGCGTACGCTCTTTGTACGCACCATTTTTCGCGGCTAGCGATGAGGGTCGCCAGTGCAAAGTGCGCGCTCCTTCAGACTGCCCTCCAAGATCGCGCGCAAGAATCATCCAAAGTGGTCATCGAACCCGATCCGGAGATTAGGGCATTCCGAGTTTGGCGGAAAATCGGGCTCAAGCAGGTGCTTGCGGGCAGCGGTGCCGAACCCTACCATAATGGCATTATGGCGCGTGATTCCGAGAAACCTCAAGACGAATTGGCAGTGGCTGGGCCTGTCAAAGGCGAGTTTGTCCCACCCCCTCCCGCAGTCGATGAAGACGAGCGGTCAGACGCCCTCCCTCAGCAAGAGGAGTTTTGGCGGCCACCTACTCGATTTGGAAGCGTCCCTGTTGAAAAGGAGCCACTTGGATGGGACAGACGAAAAGGCTTCCGGAAGCTGTTTCCGCAAGTCATGCTGCCATTTCAAGTGGTCGAGCGGGTACAGTTCGGACATCCCGAACTTGAGCCGAATCGTCTGTTCTGGGGCGACAATTTGCATGTGATGCGACAGCTCCCGAGCGAGAGCATCGATCTAATCTACATCGATCCACCCTTCTTTTCGGGGCGGCAATACAATGTGCTTTTCGGAGACAAGAATGAACTGCGATCGTTTTCTGATATCTGGGAAGGTGGGATGCCGGGATACCTAATCTGGCTAAACGCGCGATTGTATGAGATGAAGCGATTGCTCAAGAAATCCGGGAGCATCCTCATCCACTGCGACCTACATGCCAGCCACTACATAAAGGTCGAGATGGACAAGATTTTCGGCTACAGTTTGCTCCAAAATGAGATCATTTGGTCCTATCGGTCGGGCGGCGGAACCAAACGAAGATATGGGCGGAAACACGATGTGATTTTGTGGTACACTCGCTCTGCCACCGATTACATCTTCAACGCTGATGAGGTGCGAGTCCCATATGACGCAATCATCGCTGAATCACGAAGAGACATGTTCAACGAAAAGGGAAAAGTCTCGGGCAGCGTCTGGGATATCTCTAGACCACCCAATCACTCGCACGAGTGGATCGGCTACCCGACTCAGAAGCCCGAAGCAGTACTCGAGAGAGTCGTGAAGGGACATTCGCGCGAAGGCGACACGGTTGCCGACGGGAGTGTAAGGATTTTTGTGTTTGTCGGTCGTACATTGAACCCAGAGTTG
>CAZQIZ010000054.1:0-9068 GCA_964593585.1 uncultured Ignavibacteria bacterium | reverse complement strand
TGCCACATAGAACAATTCGATCAGCATCAGCAAGGGTTTTTCAGCAACCTGCTAGCCCGGCGGCGATATGCCGCCTTGGGTTATGTCAGCACAAACTGTCGACGTCCCCCGGATGGGGGCAGAGTTGACACCAAGATAAACAATACCGCAAGAGAGGCAATTCCGGAAAGCGAGAGGGCCGGTCCGCACGGACCGGCCCCCGAAGCATCCGCAGACGCAGGTTTAGACTTTGGGGCCCGCGGCGACAATCTCCATCGGGCAGCCATCTTTGAACTGCTTGAAGTTGTCGACAAAGCGCATTGCCAGATCGCGATACTTCTGCTGGTACAACTTCTTGTCCGCCCAGGAACTCTCCGGACGCAGCACCTGATCGGGCACCTCGGGACAGGTCTTGGGCACCGAGAAGCCGAAGACCGGGTCCTGATAGTACTCGACGGTGTCGAGTTTGCCTTCGAGCGCGGCATCCAGCAGCGCGCGCGTGTAGCGAATGCTGATCCGTTTCCCAACGCCGTAAGGCCCGCCGGTCCAGCCGGTGTTAACCAGCCAGCAGGCAGCGTTGTAGCGCAGGATCTTGCGCTTGAGCAAGTCAGCATAGTAGTACGGATGGTGCACCATGAACGGCGCGCCGAAGCAGGCGCTGAAGGTGATTTCCGGCTCCTTGCCCATTTCAATTTCGGTGCCGCTGACTTTGGCGGTGTAGCCGGAAATGAAATGGTACAACGCCTGGTCGGGAGTCAGACGCGCGATCGGCGGCATCACCCCGGAGGCGTCGCAGGTGAGCATCACGATGTTCTTCGGGTGCCCCGCCATCTTCTCCGGCACGGCGTTGTCGATGTAGTTGAGTGGATACGAAGCCCGCGTGTTCTCGGTGCGACGGTCATCGTCCAGATCGGGAATGCGGCTGAACGGATCGAAAATGACGTTCTCCAGGATGGTGCCGTAACGACGGGTGCAGGCGTAAATCTCCGGCTCCGCGGTCGGCGAAAGCGCGATCACCTTGGCGTAGCAGCCGTTCTCAAAGTTGAACACGCCGTCGTCGCTCCAGCCGTGCTCGTCGTCGCCGATCAGCCGGCGCCGCGGATCGGCCGACAGCGTCGTCTTGCCGGTGCCCGACAACCCGAAGAACAACGCCGAATCGCCGTTCTTGCCGACATTCGCCGAACAGTGCATGCTCAACACGCCCTGCAGCGGCAGCAGGTAATTCAAAATCGTAAATGCCGACTTCTTGATCTCACCGCCGTAGCCGGTGCCGCCGATCAGCACCAGTTTTTGCTCGAAACTCAGCAGGATGAAGGTCGGGCTGAGCGTGCCGTCGATCTCCGGCGCGCCCTGAAACGACGGAATCGAGATGATGGTGAATTCGGGGACGTGGTGGCGCTGTTCCTCCAGCGAATTGACCGGGATAAACATGTTGCGCGCAAACAAACTGTGCCAGGCCAGCTCGGTGACCACGCGGATGGGCAATTTCCAGTTGGGGTCGGCGCCGACATAGCAGTCCTGCACGAAGACATCGCGGTCCTGCAGATAGGCCTGCAGTCGGTTCATCACCGCGCTGAACTTCTCGGGGCTGAAAGGCCGGTTGTACTTGCCCCACCAGACGTGCGCGTCGGTGGAGGCCTCGCGCACGATAAACTTGTCGTTGGCGGCACGGGCGGTGTGCTTGCCGGTGTTGACGATGAACGGCCCCCCGTAGCCGATCTGCCCCTCGCGGCGGAAGACCGCCTCCTCGTACAGAGGCGCGGTGCGCAGATTCCAGTAGACCCGGTGCAGTTTGCTGAATCCCTGATCCTTGAGACGGAAGTCGCTGGCCCGCTCGGCGGCAATGTCTTGAGCGGGGGTCTTGATATCGAGATAGAACTTCATATCCAATCCCTCACCAGTTTCCGGTCACCGAGGTACAGTTCGTTGGGCGCGTTGGGATCCAGCGCCCACTTGATGCGCGCCACCCCCTCGGTGATGTCCTTAATTGTGCCGCAGTAGCTCAGCCGCAAGTACCCTTCCATCCCGAATTCCTTGCCGGGGACGCTGACCACCCGCACCTTGTTGAGCAAAAATTCCGAGAGCGCCACCGAGTTCTGGTTGTAGGCGCGGAAGTCGGGCAGGCAATAGAAGGTCCCCTCGGGCACCGCCACGTGCACTCCGTCCAGCGCGCGCAGCTCCTGCACCATCACGTTGCGGTTGTTCTGCAGCATCAGCCGCAGACTCTCGATCCCGCTCTGAATACCGTTGAGCGCGCCGACCGACGCCACCTGCGAAATGGTCGAGGGACACGAGGTCGTCTGCGCCTGTACATTGATCATCACCTCGATGATCTTCTTCGGCGCCACCGTCCAGCCGATGCGGAATCCTGTCATCGCATACAGTTTCGAAACCCCGTTGATGACAATCACCTTCGACTCTTCCAGGTCCGCCTTGACGAACTTGTAAGCCGGCGTGAACGCGCGGCCGTCGAAGATCAACTTGTGGTAGATGTCGTCGCAGATGAGATAGATGCCCTTGGTCTCGCAGAAATCGACCATCTCGGCGATGAACTCATCGGAGTACACGGCCCCGGAGGGGTTGTTCGGGCTGTTGATGATGATCGCCTTCGTGTAGGAACTGACAGCCGCCTTGATGTCCTGCGCCCGCGGGTGAAACCGGCCGTCCTCGGCGTGCACGATCACCGGCACGCCGTAGACCATCTTCACCATCTCCGGGTAACTCACCCAGTACGGCGCCGGGATGATCACCTCGTCCTGGGGGTTGATCAACACGGTCAGCAAGACGGAGAGCGCCTGCTTGGCGCCGCCGGAGACAATCACATGTTCCGGCCCGACGACCTTGTTGTAGTTCTCTTCCATGTACCGGATGATCGCCTTCTTCAATTCCGGGATGCCGTCGGTGGGCGTGTAGCGCACCTCACCGGAAGTGATCTGCGCCGCCGCGTTGCGGATGGCCTCCATCGGGATCTTGCTTTTTGGTTCGCCGGCGCCGAGATGAATCACCGGCTCCCCCTTTTCGCGCAGGATGCGCGCCTGCTCGTTGAGCCGCAGGGTGGGGGACTCGGCAATCGACCGGGCCAGTTGACTGATGCTCATCGCCACGAACTCCTTCTGATCAACACCGGCTCGCGCCTTGAGCGCGCCCGGCCTTCTTGTGCTGCGCGTCCCCGCGGGGACCGAACATCATCGTTGCCTTTCGCTTTGGCCGCAGTCAACCAATTATGCGACAAAGGGATCGATTTTGACAGGCGAACCCCGTCCGAGTAATCAGGCACCGCACGGACGTTTGCGCAACGGCGAACGTGCCTGCCGCCACCGGATCAAAACATCCGACAAAGGTGCGCCCGCGTCCGAGGGGCACCGGTGCGGTCAACCGGCTTGCGTCGGCCATGTGACCCAATGCGGCAGGGGTCATCGGCCTATCCGTCGTCGCGCGTGTTTTCCTGAAGTTATTGGAATGACTCCCGCTCGTCTCTGTCAAAAGCGCAGCGACAGGCAGCTGAGTCCCCCATCCAGCTTGTGGAACTCGGACATGTCCAGCGCGATCGTTGGGTAGCCGAGCCGCTCAATCGCGGCCTTCGTTTTGGGAAATCCCGCCGCCACCAGCACCGTGCCGTTCAGCCATAGACAATTAACGGCGTAGCCCTCTTCATTATCGACAGGGATTGTATTGAATCCGCTCCATTCTGCGCGATCGCGGAGCTCTCCGGCCACGATCAGGTTGTTGTTTTCAAGACAGGCAACTCCCGACTTCAGATGCAGCATTGCGCGCAGCGGCACGGTCGCCGCGCTCATTCCCCGTGCCGCCAACCACCGCGTCATCTGCGCGGCGCCGTCGACCTCGGTGCGGCCTGAGATCCCGATAAAGTAATGACCGCCGACTGCGAGGATGTCGCCAGCATCGACAGTGCCCGGCGCGACAATCTGATCCAGACGATCAAAGTGCCGCCGCAGCGCCGCGGCGATCGACACTGTCTCGTCCCGGCGCGATGGCGCCCCCGGCCGGGTGATGATGGCGCCGGCCTGTGTCACCAGGGCCGTGTCCTCGACAAAGGTGGAATCCGGGAATGCCTCCTCCGGCGGCAACACGGTGACCGCAAGTCCGCAGCGTTCCAGCGCCGCGATGTACGCATCGTGCTGCGCCAGCGCCCGCTCATAATCGGGCACGCCCAACCCCGCCGTCGTCAGCCCGTGTACCATCGATCGGCATGGCCGTCGCACAATCGCCCGCGTGAAGCGCGACGCGTCCGGCGACGGGTGCCCCGGTGAGAGGTTCTCGACCATGACCGCAAGATGCGGAAAACCACACCGCCTAACCGCCGGGAAAAAACGGCAATGGCAACCAATATGGGTGGGCTTGCCGCGCCCAACGACCCGGTCCCGCGCGCGTCGGAGCAAACCCGTTGCCTTCGCCCCCGCTACTTCGGTGACAGATTGTGAAGGTCCGCGTGTTAATGACACCCCGTGCCTTGACAGACCCAAGGGATCGGGCTATTGTCGGACGCAGTCCCTGCGCGAGGCCCACTATGGAAAAGATTATCTATCTCGACAACGGGGCCACCTCCTTCCCCAAACCCGAAGAAGTCTATGTTCAGATGGACCGGTTCTACCGGGAGTATGGCGTCAATCCTGGGCGTTCCGGTTATGACATGTGCATGATCGCCGGGAACATGATCGAGGAGACACGCAAGCTGCTGACCGCCTACTTTCACGGCGCCGACTACAACCGCCTCATCTTTGCGCTCAATGCCACCGACGCGCTGAACCTGGCGATCTTCGGCCTGCTGAAAGACGGCGACCATGCCATCACCACCACCGTGGAACACAACTCGGTGTTGCGCCCGCTGTATCACTTAAGCCGGCACAACAACGTCGAGGTGGACTATGTCCCCTTCGACCGCAAGGGATTCGTGCATCCCGATGACATCGCCCGGAGGATGAAAGCCAACACACGCCTGGTGGTTGTCAATCACGGCTCCAACGTCATCGGCACGGTGCAGCCGATCACGGAGATCGGCGCGCGCTGCCGCGAACGCGGCATCACCTTCCTGATCGATTCCTCGCAGACAGCCGGCAAGATTCCGATCGACATGGACAAAATGAACATTGACGTGGTCGCCTTCACCGGCCACAAGTCGCTTATGGGACCGATGGGCACCGGCGGCCTCTGCGTCGGAAAGGATGTCGATATCCGGCACACCCGCGCCGGCGGCACCGGCGTGCGTTCCGCGCTGCGCGCGCACCTAGACGAATACCCATACCGTCTCGAGTACGGCACCGCCAATCTCCCCGGCATCGCCGGCCTCAACGCCGGCATCAAGTGGATCCAGAAGACCGGGCCTGGGGCCATCCACGACCATGAAGCCCGCCTGCTGAGGATGCTGCGCGATGGCCTACGTGCGATCGAGGGTGTCACGCTCTACTGCCAGGACGACTTGACCGATCATATCGCCGTGCTGGCCTTCAACATCGAAGGCCTTGAGGCGGCCGACACGGGCACCATGCTCGATGTTGATTACAACATCGCCTGCCGGACCGGACTGCATTGCGCACCGCTGCTCCATGAGCAACTCGGCACCGACAAGATCCACGGCGCGGTGCGCTTCGGCATCGGACCGTTCACCACCGAAAAGGACATCGCCCACACCGTCGATGCCGTCGGCCAGATCGTGCACAGCCGCATCGGCGCTGCCGCCCACTGATCGGCGCAACCGCGCCGCGCGCGCCGCTACGACCTCAGCACCAGCGCTTCGGAGACGATCTCGGAGAGCGTCCGGACTTCCACGCCCAATTTGTATTCTTTATTGAGCTCGGTCAGTTGATCGATGCAGTTGTGGCAGGGCGCCACCACCACCTTGGCGCCGGTCGTCGCGATCTGCTCGGCCTTGATGCGCCCGGCCTCCAGCCGCCGCTTTGCAAAGCGCGTCATCGACAACTGGCCCCCGCCGCCACCGCAACAGTAGTTCTGCTCACGGTTGGGATACATCTCGACAAAATCGCCGACCGCATGGCGGAGGATAAAGCGCTGGTCCTCGATCACGCCGCCCATCCGGACCAGATTGCAGGGGTCATGCAGGGTGACACGCTTGGTCACGCGTGATGGGTCCAGCGTGATGCGTCCCTGCCGAATGAGATCCGCCGCGATCTGGACGATGCTTTTGATCTCAAACCCGGGCGCGGCGCCCAGCCACGCCGACGCCTCCCAGCGGTTGGCGCCGAAACCGTGGCCGCACTCACCCAGCACCAGCGTGCGCGCCTTCAGGTCGCGCATCGACCGACGAAGTCGGCTCGCAATAAGCGAGGCGGCAGCGTCATCCCCGGAGAACAGGCCGTAATTGGTGACGTCGTAGGCGCTGCTGGAAAAAGTCCAACTCTCCCCCGAGGCATGCAGGACCTTTGCCGCTGCCAGAAGCGACAGTGGGAAAAATTTGATCTCGCGAGGATTCACCGTGTAGAGCAACTGCGCTCCGGTGCGGTCGATCGGGATGTTCGCGTTCGGGTCGCCGGTCTCGTTCTGCAGCTCCTCTTCGATCCATTGGGCCGTCTCCAGCCACTCCGAGGTGGCGATGCCCATGTTGTTGCCGGACCTGACCGCCGTGTCGACCGTGGATTGCAGCTCGCCGGGGACCAAGGCCAGACTGGCCAACGTGCTGCGTCCGGCCCGCACCAACTGTGAAACCGGCACCCCCATCGCGCAATTGAGCGTGCATCGTCCGCATGCGGTGCAACTGCCAAACAGAATGTCGACCCATTGCGCGAGCGTTGCCCGACTGAGCGTTTCGGCGCCGGAGAGCCGCGCCAACAGCCCACGCAACCCGGCGGGACGCGCCCGGAAAACCGACTGCAGCAATTTGACCTTAAACGCCGGCTGAAACGCCGGATTGCCGGTCGCGAGGTAATAGTGACAGGACTCGGCGCAGAGACCGCAGTGCACGCACGAATTCAAGCCGGCGGCCAAACGGTCATCGAGCCGGCTCCGGAGGAAGTCCGCCGCCTCATCAATGTCGGCGTCCGTTAACTGATCCGCCCGGAGTTGACAGTTGGTCTTTTCGCGTTCGGCCATGATGCCTTCTGCCTACGCCTCGTGCCGGGGATGCGGCAGCACCCCGCGACGGCCGAAAAACACGCCGAACACCGCACGCGTGTAAAAAAAGAACACACAATGACGGATCTTCCCCAGCGGCATGTACACAAACAACACCGCCGCCGCCGCCAGGAAGAATCCCTCCCATCCGTCGGTCGTCGCCGCCACCCACGCCGCCACGAGGAACAAATTGACGAACAGATTGGCCACGAAATCATCGGCCACGCTGATCGCGCGCATCTTCGGCAGGGCCGCCCGCTTGATCAGAAGCCCGACCCCCGCCGCCAGACCGATGGGCAGGCCGACACGCAGGATCCATTCGAGGGCGATGGGCGGCTTGAGACCGCCAACGAGGAAGAACAAGTAGAAAAGCGAGAGGAAGACACCGGCGTGGTAGATCATGCCGGCAACAAAGGTGGGGATGTGGCCGGAGACGCTCTCCTTCTCCCATGGCAACATGCCCCGGAAGAACGCGTACAGGACTCCCGCGCGGGCCGACCCCGCCGGCGGGGCATGATCGGGACGGTGTCCCTGCGCGTAAGTCTTGACCGCCATCGCCGCGAGCGCGACCACCGCATAGGCAAAGGCCGCTGTCACCGCGGCCCGTAGGAAAGTGGAGTCCGGCATCAGAGCGCGTCCTACACGCAGCCATCCGGCTTTGGCAATCCTGCCAGTTTGCAGGCCCCCTTGGCGGGCCCGGAGGGAAAGATCTCATAGATGCGCCGCAACGGCAGCCCGGTGGTCTTGCACACCGAACGCACCATCGGCGCCAGATTGGTCTGCAGGTAATGCTCGCGGATGAAGTTGATGACCGCCCAGTGCTCCTCGCTCAACTGGTCGAGGCCCTCCTCGGTTTTCGCCAACTGTTCCGCGACCGCCCGGTCCCACTGCGACGGATCGGCCAGGAATCCCTCTTCGTTCAACTCAAGACGCCGTCCGGCCACATCGATGAATCGCATTCGGCTCCCCTCGACCGTCACCCCCGGCGGAAATATACCGATGTCCCCATCTCTCTCCGCGTCCCGAAACCCCAGCCGCGCAGTTTGTGACATCCTGTTCGACAATCCCGTCCAGGGGGCGCCATGACCTTGGCCGACTCAATCCGCTGCCGCGCCGGGCCGACAATACTAAGAGGAGCCGCTCTTTGTGAGATGGACCCAGCCGGGGGCATGTCCGCCATCGGCAACCAGGAGCCCAACGTGCGCCGAGTCCGCAACCGACTGCAATCCGAACGCGGCTTCACCCTCATCGAGCTGGTAATCGTGATCGTGGTCCTCGGGATCATGGCATCGGTGGCGCTGCCGCGGTTTGCGGATATGTCGTCACAGGCCAGACTCTCAGCATTCGAGGCCTCCCTCGGCGGACTGCGCTCGTCCATCTCCATCTGGCACACCAACCAGATCCTGACCACCGGCACAGGCGCCTGGCCGCCGATCGATTCGCTCAGAACGCCGGGTGTGGTGATGGCCTCCGCGATCCCACCCAATCCGTACCAAAGTGCCGGCAACGCACCTGACTCCATCGTCGCCGGAGTCACATTCGGCGTCACGGTCGGCACACGCGGCGGTTGGGCCTACAACCCTGCCACCGGTGAGATCTGGTCCAATGTGTCGCTCGTCGGTCAGCCGGGAAATGGCGGTAATGGGGGCAATGGTGGGAACGGTGGCAACGGTGGTAATGGTGGTAATGGTGGGAATGGTGGGAATGGTGGGAACGGCGGGAATGGCGGGAATGGCGGGAACGGCGGGAACGGCGGTAACGGTGGGAATGATGGCGGAGATGGCGACGACAATAACAATGGCGGGGGCAACGGGTAAGTCCGCTCCCCGCGCTAGGTAGTCAGACGAGTGAGGGTGCCTGTCTGCGCCGCGGGATCATTGTCGCCACTTCATGACAGACGCTCGGCTGAATCCTTACATCGACATCGACAACGAGAACAGCCGGGAGGTCGGGGCCTGTCAGGAATTTTGTGTGTCGGTCATTTCTGTTCATAATCACGCACC
>CAZQIZ010000053.1:0-11205 GCA_964593585.1 uncultured Ignavibacteria bacterium | reverse complement strand
ATCCTGATCTGTCATCGTACATTGCAATCGTCATTATGTTAGAGGGTCTAAGAATCTATTAGCGCTGCAATTGTTTGCTGCGTAATTACCGCCAACAATGGCCGAATCCCGCGCGCTTGCACGGGAGCGGGGGACCCAGAAGTCGGGGCGAATCGCACCAAGCGTAGGGTGACGCAGTCTCTTCCACCCGAGCCCGTCAGCTAACCTCGTAGGCCGGAGAGGAGACAGCATGTCCGTTTCCGGTGCGGATGATCCGTCCGGGCGGCTTGGTGATTCGCATCCTGATGGGACACCGGGCCGCGTTCCTGAGCCATTGCCTCAGCGTAGACACTGGGGCAGGAGACTCAAACTTTTGTTCATCGGCGGTAAGCGGGAATTGGGAGAGCCGGGGCTCTTTCACAAGGTTTCGCTGATCGCGCTGCTGGCATGGGTGGGGTTGGGCGCTGATGGACTCTCATCGTCGGCCTATGGCCCCGAAGAGGCGTTCAAGGCACTGGGTGGCCACACATACCTCGCAATCGCCCTGGCGGCGGCGACTGCCTTCACCGTCAGCATCATTGCCTACGCTTACAGCCGGATCATCGAACATTTCCCCTATGGCGGCGGCGGATATGTGGTCACATCGAGCGTGTTCGGCCCTCATGTCGGGCTGATTTCGGGATCGGCGCTGCTCATTGACTACGTCTTCACGATCGCCATCTCGATGGCCGCGGCTGGCGATGCGATCTTCAGTTTTCTGCCGTTGCACTGGCAGACCTTGACAATCGCCGGCGTCCTCCCGCTCAAGTTGGTGGTAGAGCTGGCGGGCATCGGCATCCTCACGGTGCTCAACCTGCGCGGTGTGAAGGAATCGGTGACGGTCCTCGCGCCGATCTTCATCACCTTTCTGTTTACGCACGCGATCCTCGTACTCGGTGTGATCTCAAGCCGATTCCATGAGATTCCCGTGGTGGCCGGTCAGATCGCCGACGGCTTTTCGCGTGGACTCGAACCGCCTCCCGCAGGACTGGGGCTGGCCGGAATGCTGGCGTTGTTCTTGCGAGCGTACTCGATGGGCGGCGGCACCTACACCGGTATCGAGGCCGTCTCCAATGGACTAATGATCATGCGCGAACCACGGGTGCAGACCGGCAAGCGCACCATGGTCCTGATGGCCACGTCGCTGGCTCTGACTGCCAGCGGACTCATCATTGCCTATCTGTTGGCCCACATCCAACCCGAGGCGGGCAAGACGATGAACGCGGTCCTGACCGAGACGTTTGCCGGCCGCTTCAGCGACTGGAGTGGTTGGGCGGTCAGCGCCTTTGTCTTTGTGACCCTGCTGTCCGAGGCGTTGTTGTTGGTCGTCGCCGCGCAGGCGGGTGTCATTGACGGGCCTCGAGTGATGGCAAACATGGCGCAGGATGGCTGGCTGCCGCATCGCTTCTCTCAATTGTCGGATCGCCTCACGATGCAAAACGGCATCCTGATCATGGGCGCCAGCGCGGTCGCGGCCTTGCTCTATACCGGCGGCGACGTGACCCATCTCGTCGTCATGTACTCCATCAATGTGTTTTTGACCTTTTCACTGACCGAACTGTCGATGTCGCGATTCTGGTTCCGCGATCGGCAGCGGCATCCCGACTGGAAACGCAAGATTGTCATTCATCTAATCGGGCTGACCATGTGCGTCTCCATCCTTGTTGTGACGATCTATGAGAAATTCGGAGAGGGCGGATGGGTCACACTGGTGCTCACCCTGATGGTGATCGTCGTCTGCCTCCTGATCCGCCACCATTACCGGCGCGTGAATGTCCATCTACGACAGCTGGACGACATCCTTCAATCCGTGCCCGATCGGGACTCAACTCCGGCGCCTGCGTTGGATCCATCCGCGCCGACCGCAGTCTTGCTCGTGGGATCGTATGCCGGTCTGGGCGTTCACTCCCTGCTGTCAATCCAGCGGCAGTTTCCGCGCCACTTCCGCAATTACATCTTCGTGTCCGTGGGTGTGCTGGATTCGGCCAGTTTCAAGGGGGCGGATGCCGTGGCGGATGTTCGTCGGCGGACGGAAGAGGCGCTGCGACAGTATGCGAGATTAGCCAACCAGTGGGGATTGGCGGCCGATTACCGGCTGGCGGTGGGCACGGAAACGGTCGAAATCGCCGAGGCGCTCTGCCTGGAGATCGCCGCCCAATTTCCGCAGGCGGTTTTCTTCGCCGGCAAACTGATCTTCGAGGAGGAGCGTTGGTATCAACGTCTGCTGCACAACGAGACAGGGTACCAGTTACAACGGCGACTGCAGTTTGCCGGGCTGACGGCGATGGTCCTTCCCGTCCGGGTGCTGGCGCCGCGCTGAGGCGCGCACTGCCGACCCACTCGGGTGAACACCGGGATTGTGCCAGAACCAGACAAGCATCCGCTTGTGTGGCCAAGCGACAGCGATGATCTTGCCGCATCGGACACCCAGTCCAGGGAGAAGCGTCCATGACCGACGAGAGCAATCGACATCCACGCGGATTCTGGTTCGTGTTTTGGGGCGAACTGGCCGAGCGCGCCAGTTTCTACGGCATGAAGGCGCTGTTGGTCCTGTACATGATCAACAAGCTGGGGTATTCCGACGCCAACAGCGCCACCGTTGCCTCGTTCTTTTCGGCCACCGCCTACATCCTGCCGATTGTCGGCGGCTACATCGCCGACCGCTGGCTGGGCAAATTCCGGACGATTATCTATTTTGCGATCCCTTACATCCTTGGTCACATCATCCTCGGAACCTTCGACAACGAGGTGGGGCTCTATGTCGCCCTGGCGCTCCTGGCCGGGGGGTCGGGGACGATCAAGCCGAACATCAGCACGCTCATGGGGCTGATGTACCAGCAGCAGGGGAAGTCGCACCTGTTGTCGCAGGCTTTCTCATGGTTCTACATGGCCATCAACATCGGCGCGGCATCGACCACCACCACGCTCCCTTTCATTCGCGACCGCTACGGCTATGGCGCGGCGTTCATGGCCCCGACCATCCTCATGGCGGTTTCGCTGGGAATCTTCTATCTGGGCAAGAAGCATTACCCCAAGGAGGACATGCGGGCGCTGTCGCGCGTGCCCAAGACCCTCGAGCAGAAAAGCGAGGAGCGGCGCGTGCTCCTGCGGCTGTCCGGGTTGTTCGCGTTGATCGTCTTCTTCTGGTCGGTGTTTGACCAGTCCTACTCCACTTGGACGCTCTTTGCGCGCGACTACATGGTGCTGGAAACCGCCTTCGGGCGGATTCCGCCGGATTCGATTCAGGGACTCAATTCGATTCTGATTGTCGTTCTCTCGCCGCTGTTTGCCTGGATCTGGTCGCGCACCGACCGGGATGAGACGCACCGGCTGTCATCGCCGAAGAAGATGCTGATCGGATTTGTGATGGTGGTGATGTGTATGGCGGTGATGGCGGTCGCCGGGTTCGCGGCGCTGACCGCCAAGGTGTCGATTCTCTGGGAAGTCGGCGCCTACATTCTCATGACCATGGCCGAGTTGTGCATCTCGGTCATCGGTCTGCAACTGGCATTCGAAGAGGCGCCGGAGCGGATGAAATCGACCATCACCGGCGTGTGGTTGTGCACCATCTTCATGGGCAATCTGCTGGCCGGGATTTTCTCACGCTATTACACACAGACGACGCCCGGCATCTACTTTTCGATTATGACCGCGATGATTGTGGCGGTCACGATCACGTTCTTTTTCGTCGGTCGCCGCTTCGAACGCCGGAGCGCGTGAGCCGGCGGCGCCGGCCGAATCTAACGGCTGAGGTGGAAGGGGACGCTGATGATGATGCGATCATGCTTGCGTCCCTCGCGGTAGAGGATGGCGTCCTTGAGCAGACGCGCGGTCTGGTTGTGTAGATACTTCTGCCAGATCTTCGCGGGCACAAATTCCGGGATGACGACCACGGCCAGGGCATGATCGGCGGGGCGCTTGTCGACCTCCTCGAGGTAATCGATCAGCGGCGCAACCGTGGAGCGATAGGGCGATTCCAGCACCACCAGCGGCACATCGTTGCCCCAGCGTTTCCAATCCGCGCGTAACCGCTCGGTGCCCTTCGGGTCGATGTCGGCGGTGACGGCAACGACATCCGCGGACATCGAGCGCGCGAATTCCAGCGCCGCCAGCGTGCCGCGATGCACCCCCGAGACCGGAACCACCACTTTGTGGCGGACGTGGGTGGCGGGATTCTTCCACGGCCGCGGTTCCAACCCTTCCACGGACAGCAACGCCTGCGCGTCGGCGTAGTGGCGGTTGATCGCCTTGAACGAGGCAACGGCCAGCGGGATGAGCGCCAGCACGATCCAGGCGCCGTGCAGGAATTTGGTGGCGATGATGACGAGGGCAACCACCGCGGTGGCCGACAGGCCGACCGCGTTGAGCGCCATCTTCCACTGCCAACCGCGTGTCTTGCGGACCATCCAGTGACGCACCATCCCCGCCTGCGACAGCGAGAAGGAGACAAAGACGCCGACCGCATACAACGGGATGAGGGCATGGGTGGTGCCGCCGAAGGCGACGATCAGCGCGCCGGCCAGAATCGCCAGCGTGAGGATGCCATTGGTGAAGACCAGACGGTCGCCGCGGTTGGCCAGTTGGCGCGGCAGATAGCGGTCGCGTGCCAGGAAGAACCCGAGGCGGGGGAAATCGGCGAAGGCGGTGTTTCCGGCCAAAAGCAGGATCATCGCGGTGGCCGCCTGGAGGATGTAGTAGAGCGCGCCGGTGCCGAAGACCGCGCGTCCGATCTGCGAGACCACCGTCTCGTGCGGATCGATCGCGATGCCGAAATCGCGCGCCAGAAACGTGATCCCCAGGAACATCACCACCAGCAGCGTCGCCATCGCCACCAACGTGCGCCCGGCGTTGCGCGACTCCGGCGGCTTGAACGCGGGGATACCATCGGAAATCGCCTCGATGCCGGTGAGCGCGGTGCAGCCGGAGGCGAAGGCGCGCAGGATGAGGAAGAGCGTCAACGCCTGTGTCCCACCGCCGTCGATGTGGGCCGGCGGCGGCACGGCGCCGGTCGTCGCGACCTTGAGGAAGCCGGAGACGATGAGCGTCAGGGTGATGGCGATGAACGCGTAGGTGGGAATGGCGAAGATCGTGCCCGACTCGCGCACGCCACGCAGATTCGCCCAGGCGATCAGCGCGATGGCCGCAAGGCACAGCTCGATGCGCAACGGGATGAGCGCCGGCACCGCCGAGGTGATCGCCTCCATGCCGGCGGTCACGCTGACCGCCACTGTCAGCGTGTAGTCAATCAGCAACGACGAGGCCGCCACCAGCCCCGGCATCTCGCCGAGGTTTTCGTGGGCGACGATGTAGGAGCCGCCGCCGCGCGGGTAGGCGTGGATCGTCTGGAAGTAGGAGATCGCCACCAGCACCAGCACCACGGCGATCGAGACGGCGATCGGCACCGACAACACCAGCGCGGCGGTTCCCGCCAGCACCAGCACCCGCAAAATCTCCTCGGTCGCGTAGGCCACCGACGAAAGCGCATCCGAGGAGAAGACCGCCAGCCCCTTGACCTTCGAGAGGCGCTCGTGCGACTCACGCGCGGTGGGAATCGGGCTTCCCAGCAGGAAACGGCGGAGGGTGGCAAATGGCATTGGGACGGACTCTGGATTGATGTCAGGGGTTAAGTCCCCGGCGCCGGCATCGTCCGGATGCGGCGGAAAGTCCGGGTGTGTGGGCGCGGAGAATAGTCAGTTTCCGCAGGAGCGTCAAGTTGAGTTAATCGCAATTAATCTCGGATGTACGGCTGGCGGCGATCAGTCGGATTCCCTATCGGCTTGAACGACAACATCATCTTCGGTGCCGAGCGTGATAAGCAACCGGTTGGGACGGCAGCAGACCTGGCAGTCTTCGACATAGTCCTGACGCATTCCCGCCGTTGGGTCAACATCAAGGTCGTTTTCCTCGCCGCAGTAGGCGCAGAAGTAGGTGGTCTCCATCGCGGAGCGCAAATACCGCAGAATCAGTCCAGAATGTCAAAACCAAAGGGGCGCTGTCAATTCGGCCCCCCCGGCCATTGGGTTGACCCCAGGCAATCCGTATAGTTTCAGTGGAGTTCGTCGCCGGTGACGGCCTCCTAATTGCGGGAGAGAGAACATGGCAGGCGATGCCAAGCCGAAAGCAACAGGTCCCAAAGGGAAAGTGGTCATCAACATCGAGCGCTGCAAAGGATGCGGCTTCTGCGCCGAGTACTGCCCGACCGGCGTGCTCGAGATGGGCAACGCATTCAATCGCAAGGGCTACCACCCGCCGGTCGTGGCGCACCCGGACAAATGCTCCGGCTGCGATCTGTGCGGGATGTACTGTCCCGACTTTGCCATCTTTGGCGTCAAGTCCGCCAAGAAGAAATAGGACACAAGCATGAAGGCCAATCCACGCGGCGTGCTGGAAGGCACGCATTTTCTTGACGGCGACCATGCCGCGGCCGAAGGCGCGCTGGCGGCGGGCGCCGATTTCTCCGCCGGCTATCCGATCACGCCGTCCACCGAAGTGGTCGAACGGCTGGCGCAGCGCTTCCCCCGCACCGGCGGCACATTCATCCAAATGGAGGATGAACTGGCCGCGTCGATCGCGATCCAGGGCGCGGTCTGGGGCGGCGCCAAGGCGATCACCGTGACCTCCGGCCCCGGATTTTCGCTCATGATGGAGCATCTCGGCTATGGCATCATGACCGAGACGCCGTTTGTGCTGGTCGATGTCCAGCGCGGCGGACCTTCGACCGGGCTTCCGACTTTGCCGGCGCAGTCGGACATGATGCAGGCGCGCTGGGGCAGCCACGGCGACTATGAGATCATCGCGCTGGCGCCCGCCTCGCCGCAGGAATGCTTCGATCTGACCATCCGCGCCTTTAATCTGTCGGAGAAATTCCGCACACCGGTGTTGCTGATGATGGATGAGTGCGTCGGACACATGCTCGAGCGTGTGGTCATCCCGCCGGCCGATCAGATCGAACTTGAACCGCGGCGCATGACAGGCAAGAAGCCGGGCGAGGAATTCTGGCCGTATGAACTGGACGAGTCCAGCAACGGATCGCTGGTGCCGCCGATGACCAAGGTCGGGCTGGGCCACTTTCCGCACGTCACCGGGCTCACCCACGACGAGCGGGGCTATCCGGCGATGAACGCCGCGGCACAGACCAAGTTGGTCGAGCGGCTGATCGCCAAGATCCGCGATCACCGCGATGAGATCGTCGAACTGGAAGAGGATGGTGTCGAAGACGCCGAAATCATCGTCGTCTCCTATGGCATCACCGCGCGGGTCTGCCACCCGGCGATCGACCGCGCGCGGCGCGAGGGATGCAAGGTCGGTCTCCTGCGCCTGATCACCGTGTGGCCGTTTGCCGGCAAGCGCATCGCCGAACTCGCGGCACGGGTGAAGGGGTTTGTCGTGCCGGAGATGAACATGGGGCAGATGGTGCGCGAAGTGGAGCGGGCGGTGGCGGGCCGGGCGCCGGTCCGGCTGGTGCCCAACGCCGGCGGCGAAGTCCACGATCCCGAAGTCATCTACCGCGCGATCATCGAGGTGGCGAAATGAGCGATCTGCCGGAAATGGAGTCCGCGCTGGCCGGGATGGAATCGCCCGTCGCCTGCGCGGTCGAGGACGACCCGCATCCGATCGGCGAATGGCTGCGCGAAGAACGCATGCCGCACATCTGGTGCCCCGGCTGCGGCATCGGCACCACGGTTAACTGCTTCACCCGCGCGGTCGATGACCTCGGGCTGCCCAAGGAGGACCTCGCGATCGTCTCGGGGATCGGCTGCACCGGACGGGTGGCGGGCTACCTGCGGCTGGACACCTTCCACACCACGCATGGCCGCGCGATCCCGTTTGCGACCGGGCTGAAACTGGCGCATCCGAAGACCAAGGTGGTGGTCTACTCCGGCGACGGCGACCTGTTTGCCATCGGCGGCAACCACTTCATCCACGCGGCGCGGCGCAATGTCGATCTGACGGTCCTCTGCGTGAACAACTTCAACTACGGCATGACCGGCGGGCAGATGGCGCCGACCACGCCGGAAGACGGCACCGTCTCCACCGCGCCCTATGGGTCGGTCGAAAAACCGTTCAACCTGCCCTACCTGGCGCAGTCGTGCGGCGCGGTGTTCGTGTCGCGCTGGACCGTCTATCATGTCAAGCAACTGGCCAACGCGATCAAGACGGCGCTGACCAAGCCGGGCTTCACCTTTGTCGAGATGATCGCCCCCTGTCCGACGCTGTTCGGGCGGCGCAACAAACAGGGCGACGGTCTGGCGATGCTGGAGGCCTACCGCGAACGTAGCGTGATCAAAAACGGCGCCGACACGCGCGAGGTCGATCTGCACATGGATGGACCGATCGTGTGCGGCAACTTCGTCAACATCGAGCGGCCATCGTATCTGACGGCGCAAGTAGATCGGATGCAGAAAATCCTGGGCGAGCGGTATGTGATGCCCGATACCTGGCGCGGGGTGGTGCGATGAACCGGGCGGAAATCAAGATTGCGGGCTTCGGCGGGCAGGGCGTGATTCTCGCCGGCATCATCCTCGGCAAGGCGGCCTCGATCTTCGACCGCTTCCACGCCACGCTGATCCAGTCGTTCGGGCCGGAGGCGCGCGGCTCGGCCTGCGCCGCGCAGGTGATGATCGATGTCGATGAGATCGCCTATCCCTACATCAAGCATCCCACGATTCTGGTGGCGTTCAACCAGGACGCCTACAATCTGTTTGCGCATCAACTGGCGCCAAACTCAATCCTGATCTACGAGCAGGACATTGTCCGGCTGGGCAATCTGCATCCCCCGACCGCGAAGACCTACGCCATCCCCGCCACCCGCATCGCCGAGGAGATCGGCCGCACGCTGGTGCAGAACATCGTGATGGTCGGCGCCTTCGCCGGCATCGTCGATCTGATGTCCTTCGACGCGGTCGAGAAAGCCGTGCGCGACTCGATCCCCCGCGGCACCGAAGAACTCAACATGAAGGCGCTCCAGCGCGGCTACGCGTTTGCCAGGGAATTGGTCGAAGTGGTTCCGGCGCGGTAATCCAGACGCCAGAGCGTAGGGTGGCTGGATAGAGCCCGTCCACCCTACGACTCCATCCATTTGAGATCACCTCTTAGGAGGACAGACATTCCTGTCTGTCCATCGCCTCGTGAGGCGGGTCGGCTTTATAACCCTTCGAACGGGGCGATACATGCGGCAGGGCTGCCCTACCGTGTGATGCCGTCCCCGATCGCGGGGCCAAGAGCGCCCCGCAATCGGGGACGGCAGGTCAGACAGGAATGTCTGACCTCCTGTTTCCGTTCATCTCAAATTATGCTCTTAGGAGGACGGACATTTTTGTCTGTCCATCGCCTTGTGAGGTGGGTCCGCTCTTGGGACCCGCCGAACGAGGCGACACGCGCGGCAGGGTTACCCTCCCGCAGAATGCCGATTGCGATCGCGGGGCCAAGAGCGCCCCGCAATCGGGGACGGCAGGTCAGACAGGAATGTCTGACCTCCTGTTTCCGTTCATCTCAAATTATGCTCTTAGGAGGACGGACATTTTTGTCTGTCCATCGCCTTGTGAGGTGGGTCCGCTCTTGGGACCCGCCGAACGAGGCGACACGCGCGGCAGGGTTACCCTCCCGCAGAATGCCGATTGCGATCGCGGGGCCAAGAGCGCCCCGCAATCGGGGACGGCAGGTCAGACAGGAATGTCTGACCTCCTGAAGTACTTCGCTAGTCCGCTCTGGCCTACCGAGGAACGACGTCGCCACAGCAACGCCATTGTTTACAATAGGTTACGCGAAATCGTGCAACGCCCGCCGATTTTGTGCAACGCTGCCGACTTTCCGCCGTATCATGAAATCGAAGTGATATCACTTCGATACCACGCGCCGTCGTGGACAAAGGAGGCGGAATGTATCGCGAAAATCATCGCAAGGTCATGTCAGGGTGGTTGCCGCTCTTGGTCGGGCTGGCCCTCATGGCTTACTGCATCTATCTGGTCATCACCGGGACGGTGGCGCTGAAGATCACCGGGGCGGTGGTCGCGCTGCTGGATTTCATCTTCCTGACCGGGCTGTTCATGGTCAATCCCAATGAGGGCCGGGTGATGCAGTTGTTCGGCAAGTATGTCGGCACCGCCAAGGAGGAAGGGTTGCGCTGGGCCAATCCGTTCTACACGAAGAAGCGGATCAGTCTGCGCGTGCGCAACTTCGAGACCGCGCGGATGAAGGTCAACGACACCGACGGCAACCCGGTCGAGATCGCCGCGATCGTGGTCTGGAAAGTGGTCGACACCGCCGAGGCGAGTTTCCACGTCGACAACTACGAGCGCTTTGTCGAGGTGCAGAGCGAATCGGCGGTGCGCAACATGGCGACCAATTACCCCTATGACTCGCACGAGGACGGAGTGGTGTCGCTGCGCGGCAACACCGCGCAGATTTCCGAGCATCTGAAAAAGGAAATCCAGGACCGTCTGGCGCAGGCGGGGGTCGAGGTGATCGAGGCGCGCATCAGCCACCTGGCCTATGCCCCCGAGATCGCCGAAGTGATGCTGCGCCGCCAGCAGGCGGGCGCGATCGTCGCGGCGCGTCAGAAGATCGTCGAGGGCGCGGTCGGCATGGTCGAGATGGCGCTCAAACGCCTCTCGGAACATGCGATTGTCAACCTCGACGAGGAACGCAAGGCGCAGATGGTCTCGAACATGCTGGTGGTCCTCTGCGGCGACCGCGGCGCGCAGCCGGTGGTCAACGCCGGGTCGATTTATCAATAATCAGAGTGTCTGCTCATGTAGGGTGGGTGCGCTCTTTGCACCCAGCATCAGCGGCGATCGTCGAAAACGGTGGGTGCGATAAAGCCGCACCCACCCTGCGAATTCAGGAAACAGGCGTGTGAGCGAACGCAAACCATTCCTTCTCCGCATCGACCCCCAGGTGTTGGAGGCGGTGCAACGCTGGGCCAACGATGATTTGCGCAGTCTCAACGCGCAGATCGAGTACCTGTTGCGCCGGGCGCTGAAGGAGGCGAAGCGGGCGAAGGTGCGTCCGGAGAGCAAATCGGGTCCATCCGAGGATCGAACAAGTTGAATGCCCCGACCTCCCATTGAGTGTCCCCAGAAAGCAAGACGGCGGCTTGAAAGCCGCCGTCTTGAAACTCCCTTAACGAAAACGCTAAGACCCTCTAACATAATGACGATTGCAATGTACGATGACAGATCAGGATGC
>CAZQIZ010000052.1:0-11542 GCA_964593585.1 uncultured Ignavibacteria bacterium | reverse complement strand
GCATCCTGATCTGTCATCGTACATTGCAATCGTCATTATGTTAGAGGGTCTTAGTTAACTGTTCGGCGGGTATCAGTGTTCCGGCAGGGTTGCGCCGCGCGCCACGTTCGACAGGGGCGCCCAATTGGGAACCTCGTCGCCCGTCCTGATGGCGAAGTAGTAGGTCGTGCCCGGCTGCAGATTCCGCACATCCATGGTGGTCACATAACCGGCATTGCGCGGCGGGTCGACATCGAGCACGCGGGTTGCGGTCGCCCACGATTGCTCGGTGATCGAGTCGGTCGCGTAACGCAAATCATGTTCAATGGCATAGCCGTAGTTGTTGTCATCGCCCACACAGTGCCAGCGCAGCGTCAGCGCCGTCGCCGAAGCCGCCACCACCGCCAAATCGGTGATGCGCGCCGGCGGCAGTGTGTCCTCCAACCCCATGCCGCCGTTGGTGACCACCGCCACCGAATTCGACACCCCCGACCAGTTCGGAATCTCGTCGGCGGTCTTGATCGCGAAGTTATAGAGACGGAATGATTCCAGTCGCGAGACCGTCATGGTCTGCACCAGCCCGGCGTTGGCCGGTTGCGGCTCATTGAGAACATAACTGCAGCTGTTCCAGTTGGCGTCGTTGATCGCGAAATTGCTGAATCGGATATCATATGTCGTCGCGCGGCCAATGTCGCCGTCGTCGCCGGGCGCCGTCCAGATCAACTGCACCGAGGTAAGCGTGACCAGGCCCACGGTCAGATCGGTGATGGTCGCCGGCGGCGTCGACTCGGCCGGCGCGGTGCGCGCGACCACCCCGCCGGACAGCCCGGACCAGTTGATGATCTCGTCGCCGGCCCGGATGGCAAAATGGAACTGTCGGTCGGGGATCAATCCGGTCACCACAAGTGATTGCGTTGTGCCCGGCATCGAAGGCGATGGTTCGCCGACCAGCCGCGCCGAAAACTGCCAGTCGGCCTCCGAGGTGATCGGTAGAGTCGAGAACCGCGCATCGTACACCGACGCTCTCCCATCCATTCCGTCGTCTCCCGGCGCGGTCCACGAGAGCGCGATTGTCGATGATGATGTCGAGTCGACCGACAGGTCGGCGATCATCGCCGGCGGGATCGAGTCCGAGAATCCCGCCGTTACGCCTGTGCCGACATTCGACAGCTCAGACCAATTGCCCGCCTCATCGCCTGTACGGATCGCGAAGTAATAGCGGGTGGAGGATGCCAGTTTGTCGACTTGGCAACCGGAGTAGACGCCTGATTCGAAGGGCGCGGCGATGTCGTTGTGCCGCGTCGCCTGATCCCAATTGTCCTCGGTGATGGGTTCCTGCGCGTAACGGAGGTCGTAGTAGGTGGCCTGGCCTTCGGTGGAGTCGTCGCCGGGGGCGGTCCACGCCGCCGTCAGGGTGTTGCCGAGCGGGCGTCCGACCACCAGATCCGTCACCGGCGAGGGCGGAGTCGTGTCACCTGTCGCGTGATCGTCATCGCTGCAGGCGGCGGTCAAAAGCCCGATCGCCACAACAGCCGCCGCCAGCCACCGCCAACTTCTCATCGCGTCCCTGCCGCTTTGCGCGTGCACCCGATCCAAAGAGCGCACATTTCCCGTCGCAAGTCAATCGTCGCTGCGGGCACGCGGTCCAATCGCATCCGCGGCGCACGTTTCCCATGCACGGACCTTACAGCGCAGACAACTTCTCATTCCCGAATTCATTATAATTCTGACACCGGGGGATGCCTGCCCGGAGGAGACGGCCGACGCATGATTGTCGAGGATTACAATCCGGAATACTACGAAACCCGGCTGGGGGGCACCACACCGCGGATCTGCGAGGGGAAGTTCGTGCACATCGCCGGCCCGCAGGAGGAGTTCATTGTTCTGTCTCCCATTGAACTGACGGAGTATCACGCGCACATCGTTCAACGGTTCAGCCGCCGCCGCGCCGAGATGTCCAGTGTTTCGTTGCCGTCGGGCGAGGAAGTCCGTTTCGGCACTCCCGGCTGGGCGGTGCGCGGCGGAGGACATTTCCAGTGGGACCGTGCGACCCGCCGCCTCTGTCTGTGGGGCGCCTCCAAAGTCTATGGTTCCTTCGACGGCGATTACATCCGCGAGGCATTGCGGCAATCCGCCGGATGGGACGATGTCGATGTGCAGATCGGAGAGCCGCGCTGACCGTGACGCGCCCCTCCGGAATTCCCTGCGGCGCCTGCGGCGGCGTGGCCGATGATCCGGCCGGATCGATTCCTTTCTATCTGAAATCGGGCGAAATTGACACGCGCCTGTGGCGTTGCGGACGCTGTGGCACTTACACGCGCGAGATCGACCTGGATGATCCAAGGCTGCGCGGGCATTTCGAGGTCGCCAGTTACACCGATCCGCAGGCGGAAGCCCGTCTGCGCGATTACCGCGCCGGCTTTTTCGCCTACCTCCAATCGCTGGCCGAGGCAGCCGTCGGCCGCTCCCTCCACGGATTGCGTGTGCTGGATGTCGGCGCCGCCTACGGCCACTTCCTCGACCGGCTGCTCGCCGATGGCGCGCAAGGCGAAGGCATCGAGATTGTGGAGGCCCTGCGCGCGCAGATGACAGCGCGCGGGCTGGTTGTACACGAGACCGTGCCCACAGCCGTCACCGCCCCCTTCGATGTCATCTTTGTGATCGACAGTCTCTACTACTTCAACGATCCACAGGAGGCGCTGGCCGCGATCCGACGCATCATCAGTCCGGAGGGCCGGCTGATCATCCGGGTCACCAACCGAGTCTGGCTGCTCGACTGGTTGCGCATGGCGGGAGTGGCGATCGGGCGCGATCGGTTCGGCGACGCCAAGTGCAACTTCAGCCCGGAGGGGATGGCGCTCCTGTTGCAGCGGGCGGGGTTTGAGTCGACGCGGTTAATCTGGCGGGAGAAGGGAAAACGCGGTCAGGGCCGGCTTCTGAGGTTGTACTACACGCTCTCGGCGTGGGCGAGCGAGTATCTGACATTGCCGATCGCACCGGGCATGATCTTGATCGCCCGCCCGCGGCCATAGCGGCGCCGCCGATCACTTCGCCAGCAACTTTGCCAGCCGCTTCTGCATGCGCCGCAGTTCGTCCAGTTTGCCTTTCTGGCGTTTGCGCACCTCATCATCGGCGGGATAGGTCAACGCCCGGCCGCATTCCGATTGCGCCGCGCGGTACCGTCCGGCGCCCCAGTGGCATTGTGCGCGATAGTAGGCGCACTCGATCAGATTGAAGTAATTCCCCGGTCCCTGCGCGCGGATGCGAGTCTCCAGTGAATCGAACGCGCTCTGCGCCTTGTCCCAGTCGTACATCGCCAGGAGCGCCCGTCCCATGACCCACCAGGCGGTCTTGCCCTGCGGGTATTCCTGCCGCAATGTGTCCGCTTGCGCGATCGCTTCGTTGTAGCGTTCCTCGTTGATCAACGCGCCGGCCAGCGCGGCACGGGCCGCCGCGCGCGCAAAGACGCCGCAATGGGATGCGCGCGCCAAATGGTCCAACCCGCGACGGCGCGAGTCGGGCACCAGCGGGAGCCAGTTGATCCAGTCGGTCTTGGCGGATTTCCAGTAGAGGTAGGTGCCCAGACCCAGCAGGGCATCGCAGAGGGTGCTGTCGATCCGCAATGCCTGCTGGAAATGCTTCTTGGCGCGCAGACCCTGTTTGAGCGCGGCAAACCAGCCGCCCCAGCGCGATTCATGCACGGCCCGGTATCCCGCCGCCACACCCAGGGCAAACTCGGTCTCGGCGTCGGTTCCACGCGACGCGATCAACGCTTCCCCCCGACGCTCGGCTTCGCCGACCAGCGCCAAGAAGGACTCGCGGTCGTCGTCCGATTCGGCGTCGATCATACGCGCCTGAATGTTTCCGGCGCGAAAAAGCGGTCCCATGGGCGAATCCGGATACGCGTCCATGAGCCCGGCGAAAATTGAATCGGCCGACGCAAATCGATCGTTGGCCGACAGATCGATGCCGGCCATGGTGGCGGCGCGAATCGAGTCGACGGTGTAGAAGGAAACCGCAGGGCCCGCAGAGACATCGGTGCTTATGCCAAAAGCCGCCGCGAGGACGGCGATGAGGATTGTCAGGCGTCGCATCAATCTACCGGCGGCCCCGGTTCTTCACGGCAAAGGCGCGACGCACGGCATCTTCGCCACGCTGGAACGCGCGCGAGACACGCGGCGCCGGCAGTCCCAATCGTTGCGCGCGCGCCACCCAGCGCGCCATGAACCGCCCTTCGGCAATCTCGCGATACAGTTGATCCATCTGCCGCCGAGTCGCGGCGGTGATGATCCGTGGACCGGCCTCATGCGCCCCGTAGGCGGCAGTCGGCGAGATCTGCGTCAGCATCCCCCGCAGGCCGTCGCTTTTGACCAGGTCCACAATCAAGTCGAGTTGATAGACACATTCGAGGTAGGCGTTTTCCGGTTTCAGGCCATGACGGACAAGCGTGTCCACCCCGGCCTGCAACAGCGCCGACAATCCGCCGCAGAGCACCGCCTGTTCGCCAAACAGGTCGCCGACCGCCTCGTCGGCAAAGGTCGTCGCAATCGCGCCGGCTGGCAGACAGCCGATGCCCCGCGCCAGCGCCAGCGCGCGTGCGCGCGCCTTCCCTGAGGCATCGCGATGGACGGCGACAAAACAGGCGACGCCGTCGCGCCGTCCGCGCAACTCGCGCAACCGCTTTCCCGGACCCAGCGGCGCCACCAGCACAACATCGACCGTGCGCGGCGCGACAACCTGTCCGAAATGCACCGAGGAGGCATGGGCGAACACCAGGGTCTGCCCAGCGCGCAGATGCGGCGCGATGTCCCGATCAAAAATGCGCCCATGCAGGTGGTCCGGCGCCAGCATGAAAAGGATGTCGGAATTGGATGTCCCCTCCGCGACAGTCGCGACCGGGAAACGGTCGCGTCGCGCGCGCTGACGACTGCGGCTGGACGGCGGCAGGGCAATCAGCGGCGCAAATCCCGCATCGCGCAGATTCAGGGCCTGGGCGCGTCCCTGCAAACCAAACCCGATGATGCAGATTCTCCGGCCCCGCAACGGAGCCAATGATGACTGGCGAATGACACGCATGGCCGCCTCCCGGACGCCGTCGATCATAGGTCGCGGCGCGCGCCCAGACAAGCTGATTGTCAGCAGGGGAGGGGTCGTCCGATGCCGGAGGCTATTCGTAGCGGAGGGCTTCGATCGGGTCCAGACGCGCCGCCTTGCGCGCCGGGTACAACCCGAAGAAGATGCCGACCAAGGCCGCAAAGGCGAACGAGATGAACACCGCCTCCGGCACGATCAACGTGTTCCAGCCATAGAACCGCGAGAGCACCATTGCCGCGCCCACCCCGACCGCGATGCCCAGCGCGCCGCCAATCACCGAGAGCGTGATCGATTCCATCAAGAACTGCAGCAGGATGTCCCGTCGGCGCGCGCCCATCGCCTTGCGCACGCCGATCTCGCGCGTGCGCTCGGTGACCGACACCAGCATGATGTTCATGATGCCGATGCCGCCCACGATGAGCGAGACCAGAGCAATCGACGCCAACAGCATGGTGAACGTGTTGGTCGTCTCCGCCTGTGCCGCGCCGACATCCGACATCGAGCGGATGTTGAAATCGTTCTCCTGCCCGGGCGTCAGGCGGTGCGTGCGGCGCAGCGTCGTCTCGACCTCGAGAATGGCGCGTTCGATCAGTGCCTCATCGCGGACCTTCAGCGTCAGCGACCCGAACGTGTCGCGGCCGAAGAGGCGATTGAGCGCCGTCTCGATCGGAATCAGGATCATGTCGTCCTGGTTCATCCAGCCCTGGATGCCCTTCTCTTTGAGCACCCCCTTGACCTCAAAACTCATGCCATTGATCCGGATCGTCTTGCCGACCGGGTCGGTGTCTTCAAAGAGGTTGGTTGCGACTTCCTGGCCGATCACGCAGACGCGTTCGCGTCGCTGATTCTCGGCGTTGGTGAAATAACCCCCCTGGCTGGTCGGGGCGTTACGCACCCACTCGTAATCGGGGATGGAGCCTGTGATGCGTGTGTTCCAGTTTTTGTTCTCAAATTTCACCTGCGCAAATCCGGTCGCTTCGGGGATGACCGCCACCACCGAGGGGCATTCGGCGCGAATCGCCTCGACATCCTTGTCGTCGAGCGTTTCGACCGAGCCGGCGCTGAGACGGATAAACCCCTGATGCGGCGCCCCCGGTCGGACAAACAAGAGCCCGGCGCCCAGGGCCTGGATGCGCTGCTCGACGGCGCGACGCGCTCCCGATCCCATCGCCACCATGGTGATCATCGCCGCCACACCGATGATGATGCCCAGCATCGTCAACGTCGACCGCATCTTGTTGGCGCGCAGCGCCGCGAAGGCGACATTGATTCCTTCGCCGACCGAAATGTTCCCGCGTGTGCTCATGGCCAGTGGTTTAGCCGATTCAGTTCGTCCGTCGCATGCCGGGGATCGCGGTGTTGTTGCGCATGCGTTCCATCATCTCGGCCCGCTGTTGCATCGCCCCCGACGAAAGCGAAAAGACCACGGTATCGCCTTCGGCGATCCCTTCAAGAATCTGGATGTCGTCGACGTTCGAGAGCCCGGTCTTGACCGGCACCCATTCATCGACGCCATTGCGACGCACCTGCACCATCGGGATGCCGTTGGATCGGCCGCTGTGTGTCCGGGTCACCGCGGCGCCGCCCGTCCCGCCCTGCATAACAATCATCTGTGTGCCGCCGCCGGCCGGCGGTGCGCCTGAGCCACGTTCGAAGCGCCGACGCCCGCCCGCTGTGTCGGCGGGACCGCGCGTACCTTCGGCGCGCAGCCCGGCGCGCGCTGTGTCTCCCGACGCCGGGGCCGGCGGCGTGCGGTACTCCACCGCACGGACCGGCAGCAGAATCGCATCCTCGGCCTGATTGGTCACCACTTCCACGGTGGAATTCATGCCCGACTTGAGCAACCCCTCGGCGTTGTCCACCAGCGAGGTGACTTCGAAGACCGTGACATTCTGTTCAACCTTCGACTTGGGCGCGATGCGTTCCACCGTGCCGCGCAGCCGCTTGTCGGGGTAGGCATCCGGGGTGATGAACGCCGGCATGCCGACGCTCACCTTGCCGATGTCGGTCTCATCGACCGACGCCACCACATACACCTGCTGCATGTTCGCCACCGTGCACAAGAGCGTGCCGCCGGTCACGGTCGTGGTGCCCGACGAGATGATCTGCCCGATTTCCACCGGGCGCTCGATGATGATCCCGTCGATGGGGGAGCGGATCTCGGTGTCGCGCAGACGTTCCTCGGCGGTGGACAACCCCGCCTTGGTGCGCACCAGCGAGGAATTGGCCTGCTCGTAGGCAAGCTTGGCGTTGTCCAATTCGCTTTCCGAGGCGAGTTTGTTTTCAAACAGCGTCTGCAGGCGTTTGAGCTCGCGTTCGCGCTGGCGGACTGTGACCTCGGCCACGCTGTAGTCGGCCTGCGCCTGGTCGTAATCGTTCTGCGCGGTGCGTCGGTCCAGACGGGCAATCAGGTCGCCGCGACGGACCACATCGCCTTCCTCGATCGGCAGTTCGATGATCTCGCCGGACGCCTTCGATTTGACTTCAACTTTTTCGATCGGGTCGATGCGCCCGGTTGCGGAGATCGAGACCACCATGTCGCCGCGGCGCGCCACCGCCGTGCGCTTGAAGATCTCATCGCCCGTCGCCGATTGCGACCGGGTGGTGTACCACCAGTAGGCCCCGCCGCAGATGACCAGAACTCCCAACACCCACCACAGTTTCTTCACAATTCCTCCATCCACCCTTGTCCGGTCCCCAATGCCGCCACCCCCGCGCGGTCCCCGGATTATATACTCCCGACAGCCCAGATTCGACGGGTGTTAGCGCCAATTGTGACGCCGATCCGGGGCTGGGGTGGCAACAGGCCAAGGGGGACGCGCCGGAATCGCTAAATCACCTGGTCGCCCTGCACCAGCGTCATCGGATCATCGATCCGTAGCGGCTCGGCCGAGAGGAATCCCTGGCCGTACTTGACGCCGATACGCGCGCCGTTGGTCCGCGCCATGGTCTCCAGCGACCAGAGGTAATCCCGCGATTTCTTCGGATTGAGAAACTGCGAGCGGTGCGCCGACAACGCCTGCATCCAGCGCTCAAACTGCGGTGTGATGTCGACCACAAACGACGGATTGACGCCCGACGGCAGAAAGTAGTGGTAAATCGCCCCGGTGCGGTGGGCGGTGTGCTCGCCGCCGAGCTTGATCAGCCCCGCGAGGTTGGCCGCGTTCATCACAATCCGACCGGTGGCCAGATGATCCGGATGCGACTGACGGCGTCCGGTGAACCCATCCCAATGCGGGGCGAAGATGATGCGCGGCTTGCAGCGACGAATCAGTTTGGCGATCGCCACCCGCTTGTCGTACGAGTCGAACAACTTCGTATCACCCCAATTGAAGCGTTTGACGATCTCCACGCCCATGATGCGGGCCGCCGCCTCCGCTTCGCGCTTGCGGATGGCGCGGGTGCCGCCGGTGCCCATCTCCCCTTCGGTCAGATACACGATGCCCACCCGGTGGCCGCGCTCGCGCAGGCGGATCAGCACCCCGCCGGTGCCCACTTCAACGTCATCGGGATGTGCACCGAACGACAGGGCATCGAATGTCGGATTCGCGGCCGACTCCCGCTTCGATCTCACGGTTCGTTTGGTTGCCATGACTTCAAAGAATGCGGAGAACCGGACTGGGACAACCTCTGTTTAAACGATGCGGACGCATGGGCGTGGATGACTCCCTGGCGCTTGCCAACCGCCGCGGTGCGTGTAACTTTCCTTTGGACGGTCCTTGGTCTTCGCGTCGTTCCTGCCGATCTAAACAACGAGACGGCCATTCGATGGCCGCTGGCATGCGAAATCAGACTGGTCACCCATGCGCCACACTCAGCGGAGCGAAGTTGCCTGTCGGTCCGGCCCGCAACAGGGGAAACCCGTCGGGAGGCGAGCCACAATCGGGCACAGAGGCGAATACTGCATCCCCATGTTCTTGAATGACTTACGAAAACTCGTCTCGGGCGTCGCGCTTCTGCTTCTGAAGATTGGCGCCTTTGTGTCCGTGGTGTATGCGGTGGAAGTGCCGCGTGGCGCGGTGATCGGGTCCGGTGGCACAGTCGGGGCGCAGTCGGCCAATCGACGAGTCTCCGGTGTTCTGGGCCAAACCGCCTCCTCGCGCGCCTCTTCGCCCTCCCATCAGGCGGCGCAGGGGTTCTGGAACACAGTCGCGCTCTGCGACTGCCCGCACATCGGCGATCTGGACACCAACGGAGTGCTGAGCGTCTCCGACGTGGTGGCCTTGGTCAACGCCGCCTTCCGTGGAGGCGCCATTCCGCCCGGCGACCCCCTCTGCCCGCTGTTTTCCCGCGGCGATCTGACCTGCGATGGCGTCATCAGCGTGATGGATGTCGTCACCATCTTGAACGCCACATTCCGCAACAACGACACCCGCTGCAACCCCTGCCTGCAGTAGTTGACTGCCGCGCAAAAAAAAGACGCCAGATTCGGCGTGCTGCTGTCCCTGTCACGATTGTCTAGTTCTGCATGCGCACCAGACGGTAGTAGGCGGTCTTGGCGGGTTCGTAGTCGGGAGCCATTTCCAGCGAGCGTTTGTATTCGGCCACGGCCTTGTCGTACTGGTGCTTCTTCTCCCAGGCCCGGCCGAGATTGAAGTGCGCGTAATGGTGCTGGTCATACCGGCGCGCCCGCGCGGCGCGCCGCAGGTAGGGAATTGCCGAATCGACATCCCCTTTTTCCATCAGGTAGGCGCCGATGTCGTTGTAGGGGTTGCCGTAATCGGGGTCCAGCGAAATGGCGATTTTGCAGAACTCGATCGCCTGATCATACTCACCGAGAAACGAGTGCGCCCATGCCAGGTGCGTGTAGGCCTCCGGCGTCGGGTACATCTGGATCGACTTGGTGTAGTAATGCGCTGCGTCGTTGTAATACCCCATGTTCTGGAAGTCCTGCGCCATCACGAAAAACTTCTCGGCGTACTGCAGGCGTTTGCGGCGGGTCATCGACATGGCAGTCGCCCGGTCCAACGGGCGCTTCAAAGATACGCATTTTCCCCGCATTCTTCAATGGCCGCCGGCAGGGATGGCAGATGGAGGACGTCTCGTCGCCGCCACCCTGCGAGATGACACGGTGATCCCAGCCCGACCGCAGATTCCAGGTGGTTCAGAGCCGATCCTTTGTGCGCGCAAGACGCTACCATTGAAATCCCAGTAAATCTGTCGGCAACAACCCTGCCTGAACGGTCGCGTTTCAACTGTGGCGCCCGAGAGTGGTGCCGTATCTTGTGCACTGGGATTCTTTTGTGAGGGCTGGGCTGACATCACTTGTCACGAGCACCCGGAGCCACAAGATCAGAACCGGGACTGAGGGACTGATATGAGCATCAGATTGCTTGTGATGGCCGCTGTGTCGACTCTGATGATCGTCACACCGACGGCGCATGCGCACACGCCGCCGATCGCCTTTGTCGCCGGGTTTGCCAAGCTGCCGGACGGCAACGGCGCGACGTATGTGACCTATGTCTCCTCCCTCGACTTCGGGATCATCGCGGTCCGGCTTGAAATCCGCCCCGAGGGTTCCACCGATCCCCGGCTATGGACGGCGGTCGGTGTCGGGCGGCCTGTCAACCTCGACTCGTCGTTGTGGTCGGTGACCTGGCAACCTTGCCCGTTTGGTGGGTTCTTCCAGATGCGCGCGGTGGCCGCGGATGTGACTGGCGAAGACCCGGAGCTGCAGCCGATCCTTCGCGTCGGGATCAATGACTGCGTAATCACTCCGATGCCGCGTCCGGGGCTCTCCGCCGAGATCGCAGTTGAGAACCACGGCGCTGATGGGGGCCTGCTCCATGTTCTGCAGGAGGACGCGCAATACCATCCCGCGGCGATGGCACTGTTGCAGAGCGATACCGGGCTTATGGACGCTGACCTGATCGACTTGTTTTCCCCCGATCCGGATTCCCCCAGGCGGCGCGCCGGCCGCTACGAGGCGCCGGCCATGTCCACGGGGTACGATTTCACCTTCTGGATCGCGCAAAACGACATCGAAGCCCGCCACAGCGCCCTGTCCCGCAGCTCGGTGGTGGTTGGACACGCCGAAGCGGGCGCGGAACTGACGGTTGTCAACGAGGACATCTGCGCCAGTGTCGTCATCGATTCAGGGGAAACGGACGACGACCTCATCGTTACCTTGTACCCGATTCTGCTGCCAACACTTCAGTGGTCGGGCGACGGCACGGAATTGTGGCCCAATTGCGCTTTTGGCGACACCTACACCGGGATCGAGGTCGATCGTCGCGGCGCCACAAGCAACCCCGTAAGCGGCATCGCGCATGTGGAAGTCTCGTGCCGCTCATCATTGCCGGATTCGGCTCTGCAAGTGACGAACCTCTGTGACGAAGACGAAGGTTGGCAATTTCCCCCTTCTGAGCCAATCTCCCCGGTTGCAGGCGCTGTGACGTTCAGTGTGGCCATTGAATGTCCTGTTTCAGCTCAATTCGGACGGAATTAGCCTGTAAAAGTTAATGGTTTT
>CAZQIZ010000051.1:0-11719 GCA_964593585.1 uncultured Ignavibacteria bacterium | reverse complement strand
GCATCCTGATCTGTCATCGTACATTGCAATCGTCATTATGTTAGAGGGTCTTAGTACGTCGCGCGTTTGTTCAACTCGGTCTGCACGATGAACCACACCGCCGGATTGAAGACGATCCAGAGAACCCACAAAAGCCAGCGGTTCATCTTGTCGGGGGAGACACGCTCCCACAGTTCGGCGTACTTGTAGTACGAGTAGAGCGCGCCGAAGGGGATGAACAAGAGCACGGTCCACAATCCCGGACTGGCGGCCGGGTCATTGGCCAGCCCCTTGATCTCAGTCGCGGTCTGGTAATACCAGTAGATGCAGTAGATTCCCAGCGTGATGATCGCCAGGAACACCTGCGCGAGCATATTGCGTTTCTTCACTCCCATGGGTTCCACCTCCGTGTGAACGAGCGTCGGCAAACTTCAGGGGCGGCGGCTCGGCAGGAGCCTCGCCCTCCCGTATATCAGTTGCTCATCCGCTCCGCGACCACCTGCGCCACATCAAGCACCGGGACACGGTCGCCCGCGCCGAGGTCGCTGGCGGCGTCGCGGATCATGATCTGGCAGAAGGGGCAGCCCACCGCGATACGGTCGGCGCCAGTGGCAAGGAGCTCTTCGGTGCGCTCACGGTTGACCCGCTTGCCCTGCGTCTCCTCGGCAAATATCATAGCTCCCCCCGCGCCGCAACAGAAGGATTTTTCTCTGGTTCGCGGCGGCTCCAGCGGACCGTTTAGCAGTTGCCGGGGATTGGCGATGTCGGCGGGAGTGCCATAGCGCGACAGGTAGCAGGGGTCATGGTAGACGGTGGCGGTCTCGGATGAGCGCGGGAGCGTGATCCGTCCGGACCCGACCAGGTCGTTAATCAACTGCGAATGGTGGATGACCTCAACGGCCGGATCGAGGCCGAGGTCCTTGTATTCGGAGATGGTCCTTACGCAATGCGGGCAGGTGGCGACGATCCTCTTGACGCCCGTCGCCTTGAACAACTCGATGTTGGCGGCCGCCAGTTGCTGGAAGAGAAACTCGTTGCCCGCCCGCCGGGCCGCATCGCCGGTGCATTGCTCATTCAACAGGACACCATAGGACACGTTCGACCGATCAAGAATCGACTTGAAAGCCAGCGAGACCTTGCGGTACGACAGGTCAAACCGGGCCAGGCATCCCATCCAGTAGAGCCATTCCTGCCCATTGTACTCCGGGTACCCGTTCTCGCGGATGAACTCATGCGCCTGCGGTGTGGGATAGGCCCAGGGGTTCTGCAACCGCTCGAGGTTGCCGAAGAAGGTGTTGAACGTGTGCGGGACATTCCCCTCGGCGGTCAGCCCGCGACGGGTTTCGAGGATCGGCACCACCTGGTCGATCCCCACCGGGCACTGGTAGGTGCAGGCGCCGCAGGTGGTGCACTGCCAGACCACTTCCTCTTCGATCGTGGCGCCGATGATCGTCTGCTCGGGATCTTTGAGGAACCCGTCGCGCAGGTCGAGCATCAATTTCTTGGGGTCGAGCAGCTTACCGGTGTTACGCGCGGGGCAATGATCATAACAGCGCCCGCACTCGACGCAAGTGAAGGCCCCCAACGCGGTGTGGGCCGGCAAGTCCTTCAGCGTGAGCGCTCCGAATTCCTCCTTCTCGAAATCCAAGGGCTTGATTCGCGCCAGTTCGAAGTCCTTCAGGAAGGTGGTAACCGGCGAGAGCACCAGATGCAGATGCTTGGAACGTGGAATCAGCCAGAGGAAGACCAGGATCGACAGGGAGTGAATCCACCAGTTGAGTTTATAGGTCTGCGCGCTGAGGATCAATCCCGCTCCCGAGTGCTCGATTGCGGGGTTGGCGGCGACGGAGGCGCTGAGCGCCACGATCTGCCGGTTGAAAACGAAATCGAGCAGGTAGGTCACCATCAGGATGATGATCAAAAGCCCCACCACCCCCGACTCGATCTTCACCGGCCCGAGCGCCGGCGGACGCGCCACAAAGCGCCGCACCAGCAACGCCACGATGCCGACGAGGACCGCCACCGCCATCACCGCGACAATCGTCGACAGGATGTTGTAGAAAGCGCCGTGGCCCAGAAGCGCCACACGGTAGCCGCGGCCGAAATGCTCCAGCGTGATCGGAATGAAGATGAGGAATCCCCAGAAGACCAGCGCATGCATCCACCCGGCGAAGGGGCGCTGCACGATCACCTTCCCCTGCAGGATCACTTCCCAGACAAAGCGGGAGAGGCGGCGGGGGATCTGATCGACGACGAAGCCGCGCGAGGCCTTTTGGATCGCGCGCAAACGCCGCACGATCGGTTGCAGGAAGCCATACAGCCCGGCGGCGATGGCGGCCGTCAGCAGGAGTTTCTCGATCATCGCACTGTCCCGTCATGGCCGCCGGATGATTCCGGCGGCCGCGTGTCGCGCTGGGGGTTTTTCGCGTCAGGCGATCGGCTAATCGTCCATGCCCTCGATAATGCGGAAACCGATGCGCACCACCGCCTGGCATTCGGTGATCTTGCCGTCTTTGATTCCGCCGCGGTGCTCCTTCACTTCAAACCAGGCCAATCCCTTCAACGTCTTGCTCGCCTCCGTGACGGCGTTCTGCACCGCCTCCTGGAAACTGTTGGGCGAGCATCCGACCACATCGATGATCTTGTAGACTTTTCCGCTCATGCTCCCTCCTTGAGGAATGATCCCAAACTAACCCCGATTTGCCACGGCGACAAGAGCCGAGCGGACGTAAATGTCAACCGCGCAAGCGTATGCGGATGCCGCCCCGCCCGATCCACGGCGGGGAAAGAACCAAAGACGACGCTTTCGGTGACATTCGCGGGAATCGGGAGGTTTCTCTTGTGTATAACCGCTGCGGGGTCGGCTATATTCCAGTCCGGGGCAGGGCTGGAGATAAGCATCGTTGAGCGTGAGAACCGGAATTTCCAGCCTGATGGTGTTTCTTTGGGCGGCCGTGTTGGCCGCTGTGCCAGCGCATGCCCTGCCGCCTGAGTCCGCCGAGTCCCCGGTTGGCCTCGAGTCATTCGATTACGACACCCAGGTCGATACCAACGACTTGCTCATGTACCTCTCCAACCGCGGCTGGGTCGGATACGATCCCGGCACCGGCGGGCCGGGTTTGTACTATCCCGCCGGCGAGAGCAAATCGGTCGTCTATGCCGCCGGGTTGTGGATGGCCACCCGGATGGGGAAGGGGTACCGCGCCTCGGTGGCTGAATACGACGCCGATTTTTCCC
This sequence comes from uncultured Ignavibacteria bacterium, assembly GCA_964593585.1. Lineage (GTDB taxonomy): Bacteria > Zixibacteria > MSB-5A5 > WJJR01 > WJJR01 > JACQFV01. The sequence goes on along the minus strand of CAZQIZ010000051.1, from coordinate 8,503 downwards.
CGGGGTCGGTGATCGGCGGCGTGTACCAACCCGACAACGAGGCCTTCCGGGTCTACAAGATTCGTCGCGGCGACAGCTTCGGTTTCAACCCCGACTACGACGAGTGGCCCTTCGACCAGGGCGCGCCGGCGCTCAAGGACTTCGCCGGCAGCGATTCGCTGGATTGGTCCGGGCGCCGTCTGCCGCGTGTGCTCGGCGATCAGACGTTCTGGTGCGTCTTCCATGATCTCAACACCGCCAATCACACCAGCGATCCGGGCAGTCTCCAGCCGATGGGCGCCGAGGTGCAACTGCTGGCTTGGGCCGATGACTGGCCGGGGTCGTTGGGACGCACGATCTTCTTCCACTACACCATCACCAATCACAGCGACAGCGTCTGGCGCGATGCGCTCTTCGGATTGTGGGCCGATGCCGATATCGGCCGCGGCGGCAACGATCTGGCCGGCAGCGACTCGGCTTTGAGTATGGGCTTTTCTTACAACAACGGTCCCGACCTCGATTACGGCGAGTCGCCGCCGGCGGTCGGGATTGTGCTCCTGGCCGGGCCGAACGTGCCCTCGCCCGGCGATTCGGTCTGGTCGTTGCGGCAGCAGCGCTGGCTTTACAATCAGCGCGCGCTGCCGATGACCGGCTGCGCGGCCTACTACAATGGCACAGATCCGCAGGGCGAGACTGAGGTCTATTATGTCTTGTCCGGCAAAGACACGGACGGTGTCCCGCAGATCGACCCGACCACCAACACCCCGACCCGGTTCATGTACTCCGGCGATCCGGTGACACAGACCGGTTGGCTGGATGAGACCGCGTCCGATCGACGGGTGGTTGTCGGCACCGGACCGCTCACCATGGCTCCGGGTGAAAGTCGGGAGATCGTGTTCGCGCTCGTTGTGGGGCAGGGTTCATCAGCGCTGGGATCAGTGGCCGACCTGAAGCAGGCGGCCGAGGCGGCGCACGCGGTCTGGCGCGGATGCGCCAAGTCGCCCGCGGTTGCGGTCGCCGACATCATGCCCGGCGCCTGCCCGAATGTCCTCTCTTTCGCCGAACCCATCGACTTGGACTTCGATTTTGTCCGACCGGCGGCGGCGCTGCCCGCTGCGCAGGTGGTGGTCGCGCTGTTTGGCACGCCGGAGTTCGACCCCGCCCTGATCGATCCGCGCGAAGTGTACCTGGCCCGCGTGGCGCCGGCGGGTTGGACCGTTGAAGATGTCGGTCGTCCCGATGTCCGCGAGACCCCCTGCGGCTGCGGTCACAACGCGCGCGATGGACGTATTGATCTGTTGCTTTCCTACGACCGCGATTCGATCGCCGAGGCGATGCAGCCGATCGTCGAGGGCGCGGTGCGCACGCTCGATGTCCATGCCCTGTCGCGCGATGGCTGGCGCGGCCACGGACGCGACTGCCTGACTTTTGTCGATGTCGGAGACGATGGCCCCTACTTCCCGCCGTTTGCCCCCCGCGACGACGACAAGGGAAGCCGCTTCGCCCTGTCCAACCAGCCGAATCCGTTCAATGCCGCCACGCTGGTCAGTTATCGCCTCGCCAGCGACGGCCCGGTCCGTCTTGAGATCTTCGACATTCTCGGACGTCGTGTGGCCACCCTGGTCGATGCCTGGCAGCGCGCCGGAGAGTATCAGGTGATGTGGAACGGCGTCGATTTCCACGGCGCCCCGGTCGGATCGGGGATGTATTTCTACCGGTTGGAATGCGACGACGGCATGCTGATTGAAAAGATGACCCTGCTGAAATAACTCGCGCTACGCGGGCCGAACGTAGGCCTCCGCCTCGATCTCCACCAGCAGTTCCGGATCGACCAGCCGCGCCACCGCCACCAGCGTGCACGCCGGGCGAATCGCGCCGAAAAACTCGCCGTGCACACGACCGATTGCCTCCCAGTCCTCGATGCGCGTGACAAAGATGCGCGTGCGGACCACATCGGTGATGGCGGCACCGGCCTGGTTCAGGGCGCGGTCGATCGATTGCAGGATGTGGCGTGTCTGTCCCGCCGGATCGCCCACGCAGAGCGCGCGTCCATCCGCGCCGGCCGCGGTCGTGCCCGCCACCCAGACATGCGGACCGATACGCACCGCCCGCGAATAGCCAACCAACGGTTCCCATTTGGCTCCGGAAGAAATGTTTATCCTATCCAAGGCCCCACTCCTTTCGATCCAGAAGGCGGCTCTGCGCCACCCAGACTCCCACAATGATGATGACGGTTCCCAATACCATCGCCGGAGTGAAGACTTCATCCAATACCAGCCAGCCGGTAAGGCTGGCCACAATCGCTTCAGTGAACAGGAACATGCTGGTGTCGATGGCCGAGAGCCGCTTAAGCCCCGCCGCCCACCAGTAGTATGCGAGCCCCGATGGCACGATGCCGATCAGGATGGCGATGAGCCAATCGGATGGCCGCATGGCCTGCGCCTCACGCGCCAGATCGTCGGCGCCGACCACACCGAACACCATAAACCCCAGCGCCATGTGGACGGCCGCCACCGCCAGCGGCTCGTAGCGACTCAGGCGCGACTTGATCATCACGGTGTAGAGCGACCATGTCCCGACACTGGCCAGCGCGAACAGGTCGCCGCGATGCCGCCCGATCGCCAACTGGCTCAGATCGCCCCGGGCGACCAGCAGCGTCACCCCCGCCATGGCGACGATCAGTCCGATGATCTTGTGAATCGCGACACGCTCCTTCAGCCAGTACCAGCCGAGGATGCCGGTCACCGGCGGGATGAGGGTGAGGATCCAACCGGTGTTGGTGGCCGAGGTGGTCTTCAGACCGTTGAGTTGGATGAACTGGTGCAGGACAATGCCCACGATTCCGGCGAGACTGACAAACAGCCAATCGCGGCGCGCGATGCGCAGCGACTTGCGCAGTTTGAGATTCAGCAGCGCCAGCGTCAGGGTCCCGACGCCGAGCCGGAGGATGAGGAAGCTTTCCGGCGAAATCGTCCGGAGGATGACCTTGGCGTAGGGGAAATAGGCGCCCCAGGTGGTGATGGCGGCGAGGATGAACAGGATGCCGGCGGTGCGCGACGGGTGGCGGACTTCCATGCGGAAATCTCAGCCGCCGCCGGCGCGGAAATCAAGGCGGCCGGTGAAATTGTTGCACGTGTGAAACATCAGTCTTTCGGGATCGCCTCGATCCAGCGCGTCATCTTCTGTTCGAGCAGATCCAGCGGCAGCGCCCCATCGGAGAGCAGCGCATCGTGGAAGGCGCGCCGGTCGAACCGCGGACCCAGTGTCTCCTGTGCGCGGGCGCGCAGTTCGAGAATTTTCAACTGCCCGATCTTGTAGGCGGTGGCCTGCCCCGGCCAGGCGATGTAGCGATCGACCTCCGACTCAATGTTCAAATCGGAAAGGCCGGTGTTCTCGCGCATGAAGTCGATCGCCTGTTGCCGGGTCCAGCCGAGGTGATGAATGCCGGGATCGACCACCAGACGGCAGGCGCGCCAGGCCTCGAAGGTGAGACGGCCGAACTCCGAGTAGGGGTCGTTGTAGAAGCCGACCTCCTTGGGCAGACGCTCCGAATACAATCCCCAGCCCTCGATGAAGGCGGTGTAGCCGCCGTGGCGGCGGAAGGCCGGCAGGTTGGTCAGTTCCTGCTGCAGTGCGATCTGCAAGTGGTGCCCCGGCACCGCCTCATGAAAGGCCAGCGCCTGCATGGTGTATTTCGGGCGCTGTTCGGGCTTGTAGGTGTTGATATAGAAATAGCCCGGACGTGACCCATCCTCGGGCGGCGGGTAGTAGTACGCGTCGGGCGCAGCGGCGGCGCGATACGGTTCGATCTCGCGGTAACTGTAGGGCGTTTTGGGCAGGCGGCCGAACAGCAGCGGCATCTTGGTGTCCATCTCCGCCAGGATCCGTTTGAATCCGTCGACCAGCGAATCGGCGGAAGTGAAGTGGAATTGCGGATCCGTCTTCAGATGTTCGATAAAGGCGCGCAGATTGCCGCGGAAGCCGACGGAGTCCTTGATTTTTTCCATCTCGGCGCGAATCCACTCCAATTCCTTCATGCCGGTGTTGTAGACCTGTTGCGGCGTGAGGTCGATGGTGGTGTAGCGGCGCACGCGGTTGGCGTAACGTTCCCGTCCCTCGGGCAGCGCCAGCCAGCCGACAGTATCGCGGCAGGCGGGGAGGTAGTCAGTTTTCAGGAACGCGGCCAGCATTTCGTAGCCGTAGATCACGCTGCCGCGAATGGCATCCAGGATATCCCGGCGCAGACGCTGGCGTTCGGGTTCGGGGATGGCGCTGTCCATGCGCGCGATCGCGCCGGCGAACACGCTTTTCTCCGGGTCGGCGACGATGTGGGCCTCAACTTGCGGGAGCGCCTTTTCGATCGTGTTGCGTGCCGGCACGAGTCCGCTCGCCCGACCCAGATTCATGTTGATGATGGTCTGGCGAATGTACTCGGGAATGCGCTTGAGGCGGATGATGTAATTCTCGACATCCTGGACCGTCTTGAGCGGATGGTATGACACCAATTCCGGCAGATCAATCTGGGGCCCGGATTGCTGGGTCATCGGCATGTACTCGTCATGCCAGCGGAAATCCTCCAGCTCGATTTTGAGTTCGCGCAGGAACAGCTGAATGTCCAGTGAGTCATCGGGGGCGACCTGTCCCTGCTGGATCAGTTCGGCTGCCCGCCGCATGAACTGCTGCAGTTGCTCGATCTCCAGTTCCCGCGCCGCGCGCGAGGGGTCGGGCAGACGGTCATCGAAACGGTGGTCGCCGAGGTAGGTCGCCGAGAGCGGATTGCGCTCCATGTTGAAGTTCCAGTAATCGGCGAACAACTGGTCCCAGGGGCCGGTGGAGGTCTGTCGCTGTTTCACTTGTGTGCACCCCATGATGCCCAGGCCGGCCACGGCCAGGGCGAGAAGGACAAAACCTATCCACTGTCGCTGAAATCGATTCATTGAGAATGACTCGATCAACTACACCGAAGGACTCGTAGGGGCGTATTGCATACGCCCCTGTTCATTGACTCGGATCAACGTTTTGGGACGCCCTATCAGGCCGGCTCGCCGTTCCCGTTGCCGTTGTCGCCGTTGCCCTCTTCGTCCTCTTCGGAAGTGACCACGCGCGCAACGTCGATCACGCGATCGCCCTCGTCGAGACTGATGAGGCGGACACCCTGCGTGGCGCGGCCCATCACACGGACATTGGACAGGGCCATGCGAATGATGATCCCCTGCTGCGAGATGATCATCAGTTCGTCGTCGTCGACCACTTCCTTGACCGCCACCACCGGGCCGTTGCGGTCGGTGGTTTTGATGTTGATCACGCCCTTGCCGCCGCGGTTGGTCAGACGGTATTCGGCGATCTCGGAGCGCTTGCCGTAGCCGTTTTCGCAGACGGTCAGCAGGGTCGAGGCGCGCTTGACCACCACCATGCCGACCACACGGTCCCCCTCTTCGAGGGAGACTCCGCGAACGCCGTAGGCGGAACGGCCCATGGCGCGGACATTCTCCTCGTGGAAACGGCAGGCGAGGCCGTTGCGGGTGGCCAGGATGATCTCGTTGGTGCCATCGCTGACGCCGACATCGATCACCTCGTCGTCTTCGGGCAGGTCCATGGCGGCGATGCCGCCCTTGCGCGGATTGGCAAAGGCTGACAGCGCGGTCTTCTTGATCGTGCCGTTGGCGGTGGCCATGACGATGAAGTGCTCATCGTCGAATTTCTTCACCGGGACAAAGGCGGTGATCTTCTCCTCGGCCGACAGTTCGAGCAGATTGGCGATGTTCTTGCCGCGCGCCAGCTTGCCACCCTGCGGGATGGCGTGGACCTTCAGCCAGTAGCAGCGGCCCTTGGTGGTGAAAAACAGGATGTAGTCGTGCGTCGAGGCGATGAAGAGGTGCTCGACAAAGTCGGTTTCCTTGGTGTCCATCCCGCGCACCCCGCGTCCGCCGCGTCCCTGCCGGCGGTAGGCGCTGACCGTCAGGCGCTTGATATAGCCCTCGTGCGAGATGGTGATCACCACATCCTCTTCGGCGATCAGATCCTCGATTGAGAAGTCTTCGACCGCTTCGATGATCTCGGTCCGCCGCGGGTCGCCGTACTTTTCCTTCAACTCCAAAAGCTCGCCCCTCACAATCGCCATGCGCTTGGCCTTCGAGGCGAGAATGCCGCGGTACTCTTCGATGGCCTTGATCAAGCCGAGGTATTCCTCCTCGATCTTTTCGCGCTCCAGTCCGGTGAGGCGCTGCAGACGCATCTCGAGGATCGCCTGCGCCTGGACCTCGGAGAGTTTGAAGCGCGCTATCAACGCGGTCTTTGCTTCCGGCGGGGTCTTCGAACCGCGGATGATGTTGATGATCTCGTCGATATAGTCGAGGGCGATCTTGAGTCCCTCGAGGATGTGGGCGCGTTCCTCGGCTTTCTTGAGATCGTATTCGGTCCGCCGGCGGATGATCTCATGGCGGTGCTTGAGGAACTCCTCGAGCATCTGCCGCAGGGTCAAAACCCGCGGGACCCCATCGACCAGCGCCAGGTTGATCACCCCGAAGGTGATCTGCATCTGCGTGTGCTTGAACAGGTTGTTGAGGACCGTCTCGGGGATGGTGTCGCGCTTGAGTTCAAAGACCACGCGCATGCCGTCGCGGTCGGACTCGTCGCGCAGATCGGAGATGCCCTCGATCTTCTTGTTGCGCACCAGCTCAGCGGTGCGTTCCAGCAGGTTGGACTTGTTGACCTGGTAGGGGATTTCCGAGACAATGATGTTCTGCTTGCCGTTGGGCAGCGTCTCGATGTTGGCCTTGGCGCGCACGGTCAGTTGGCCGCGTCCCGTGCGGTAGGCCGAGGCGATGCCGGTGCGTCCGACGATCAGTCCGCCGGTGGGGAAATCGGGGCCCTGCACGTGCGAGAGCAGCGTTTCGTCGTCGACATCGGGGTCGTCGATCAAGGCGCAGAGCGCATCGACAATCTCTCCCAAGTTGTGCGGCGGGATGTTGGTGGCCATGCCGACGGCGATCCCCGAGGAGCCGTTGCAGAGGAGATTGGGGAACTTCGATGGCAGGACCGTGGGCTCATCGAGCGTGTTGTCGTAGTTGCGGATGAAGCCGACGGTGTCCTTGTCCATGTCGGCGATCATTTCCATGGCAAACGGGGAGAGGCGCGCCTCGGTGTAACGCATCGCCGCGGCGGCGTCGCCGTCGACCGACCCGAAGTTCCCCTGCCCGTCGACCAGGGTGTAGCGCATGTTGAAATCCTGCGCCATGCGCACCAGGGTCGGGTAGACCACCTGCTCGCCGTGGGGGTGGTAATTGCCCGAGGTATCGCCGCAGATTTTGGCGCATTTACGGTGTGCGGCGCCGGGGTTCAAATTGAGGTCGTTCATCGCCACCAGGATGCGCCGGTTGGAGGGCTTGAGCCCGTCGGCGACATTGGGCAGCGCCCGCTGGGTGATGACCGACATCGAGTAGTCGAGATAGGCCCCCTTCATCTCCTCTTCAAGGAAGACGGGGACGATTTTTTCGCGTTCCAACGCCATGAAATGCCTCCCACGGCCCTGCACGAGGGCCGGAAAACAAGGGGCACAGACCCCTTGCCAGACAACGGACACCTGCCCCCGGACACAACCGGCAAGTCCGTCAGAATGTGGAATTTAGGGGAAATCTACCTATGGGACAATGGGGATTTCCCTGCGGCCGGCGTGACCCTGACGCACCTGCCGGCAACAGCCGTCCCCATTCTGAGATGGAGGCCAACTTCCGTCACCCCCGCGAAAGCGGGGGTCCAGACCCACGAAGCCGACCCTGGATTCCCGCGTCCGCGGGAATGACGTATGATATGGCGATTACTTGACTTGGAATCCGGCGACCGTAAAGTGAGGAAATGCTCCTGTGCGGTGACTTCCATTGTGAGATTTCAGGCAACTACTTGCGTCTGCGGCGTCGCACTGCTGGATGATCGCCGAAATCGCGCCGTTGATGCGATCTACGCTGTTTCCGAGCCTTGTCGATCCTCACATTCCGACGAGCCATCGCGAAGTAGTAACTCGGCGAGACGAAGGCTCCGGCATATACAACATCATAGAATCCGTATAGCCAAATACTCTGAAAGGAATCATTGCCGACTGTCTGGTACGCGTAAGCAAAGACCCGGTTCCCTAAGCCACCTGCGGTTGATCTGTGTGTCTTAAAGGTAGCGCCGAACTTATGGAGGAACCTGTCGTCAACATCAAATCTCGCCTTAACATCTACGCCTGCTGGAAGCAGTTTCTTCCAAAACGAGTAAATCATACCACGCGTGATCCGCTCCACGAGAGGCTCCACTCTCGCCGGGTCTACAGCTATACCACATTGTATCCCCTTTGCAGCGAGCTCTTGAGGTACAGCGACAGGTCTAATTTCCCCGGCTAGATGCTCACGTAGCTTTGTTCGCTTTTCGAGCCACGTAAGAAGCCGCGTATCTGCGAGACGGACCGCGGCCTGGCTAGTACCAAGTGCAGATGACCTTCCCCCGTTTTTCGGCCAGTCATAACCTCACAAGTTCGGCTTCGGCT
>CAZQIZ010000050.1:0-13375 GCA_964593585.1 uncultured Ignavibacteria bacterium | reverse complement strand
CCAACTCTGGGTTCAATGTACGACCGACAAACACAAAAATCCTTACACTCCCGAAACCCTTGCGCGGCCGTCGCTCTGACATCGTGCCGCTCTTACGTCATTTCCTAACAGAGTTTGGAGTTCGTTCTCAGGAACTGCGTCACTTGGACCGCCAATCGTGGGTCGATCGGGTCTACAATGGTCATTGGCACGGCAATGTTCGTGATCTGCGTAGTTTCGTCTTCCGTCTCGTTGCAATCGCCGGAGATCCATCGGAGCCGGAATTTGCACTTTGGGCCGAACGGTTGGTAGAGCAAATCGACATCATCCACGAACCAAAATCCGTGTCATCGATGACCGTGACTGAGCTGCGAGCACTGCTCGATCGCCATGGCGGCAGTCGACGCGCCGCCGCCCGTGAACTGGGTTGCTCCGAATCGACTATTCGCCGTCACATCGCCCGTCTCGATCCACTCTCTGGCATTGATGTTCCATCGTCTGATTCATCGCCCGTCATTTAATAATGTGTTTTCACGCGGCAGGAGAAACGCGTCACGGAGGCCTTCCATCAGGACCTCCGCGAGGTTGAAATCGCCTAACTCTTGCCCCGTCCCGCCAACCGTCGGGACGGCTTCCCCGTGTCACACGCGCCGGTCTCCCCAAGAGGCCGGCGTTCTACTCTTGGTATTGTCCGCGCTCGACGGTGACGCACAAGGAGTTCGCTGTCACTCCCGCCACGAATTTTGGATCCCCACTGGCGGGAAAACTTGAATCATCCCCGTCGCACCCGCGCAAGCGGGGGCCCAGATCGCGGCCGACGACTGTGATATCGTGCCTTAGAGGGCGTGTGCATGTTGCGGGACCTGATGGAGTGTCAGAGCCACGCTGACGGGATGTACTATGCCGCGCGCAGCGACTCGATGATCTTGGCGCGGGAGGCGCGCACCGCCGGCAGGAAGCCGCCGACCAGACCCATGACCAGCGCAAAGACAAGGGCGCTGACCACTATCCGCGGCGAGAGCGCGAAACTGAAGGCCAGTTCCGAGAAAGTGTCCCAGTTGGTGGTCGAGACCTGGACCAGCGACATAAACGAGGCGGCCACCAGGCCGACCGCGCCCCCCAACAGCGCGATCCAGATCGACTCCAACAGGAAGACAAAGAGGATGCGTCCGCGCGAAAACCCGATGGCGCGCAGAGTGCCGATCTCGACGGTGCGGTTGGCCACGGCGGCGTACATCGTGATCATCGCCCCGACAATGGCCCCCAGCCCGAAGATGAACGACACCACCTGACCGACCACCGTGATGAAGGTGGTGGTCGCCTGCGACTGCTTGGCGTAGTACTCCTTTTCCTGGTGGACATCGACGGTCATGCGCGGGTCGGACTCCATCTTCTGCTTCAACTGTTCGAACAGGGCCGGATCGCGCAGACGCACGGTGACCGAGGAGTAGATGTTGCGGCGGAAGGCCTGCTGGACCTGGTCGACATCACCCCAGAGCTCGGAGTCGAACCCGGCGCCGCCGGCGTCGAAGGTGCCGACCACAGTCCACTCGCGTCCGGCAAACGACACGCTCTCCCCCAGCCCGCAGCCGGTGAAGTTCTTCGCCACCGCGCTGCCGGCGATCACCTCGGAAGTGCCGGGGGTGAACATCCGCCCGGCGGTCAGCCGGACCAGTTCGCCGCGCAACTCGAAGACGTTGTCGTTGGTGCCGCGGATGATGACGTTGGCGGCGTCGCCGCCCCCGCGCTTGGTGGTGTTGATCAGGACGACGATTTCATTGACCGCGATCGGCTTGCCCTCGGCGTTGACGGCGACCTCGGACTGCGTCTTGGCGATCTGCGCGTCGCTGCGCATGACCAGCGAGATCGTCTCGGTGTTGGCGCCGTCGCGCACGAAGATCGCGTTGTTCTCGGCGCCGGTGGCGACCAGCGTTTCCTGCAGCCCATGGCCGAGCATCAGCACGGCGGCGAAGACGAAGACCACCAGGCCCATGCCGAGCACGGTCAGCGCGGTGGTGAGTTTGCGCGTGGTCAGGTTGCGCCAGGTGTAGGAGAGAAAAAGACCCATATCATCCAATCCGCCGCAGGCCGTTGACGATCGACACATGGATGGCGCGCCAGGCCGGGAAGACCGCCGCCAGCACACCGACACCGAAGGCGGCGAGCCCGGCCAACTGGAAGGTGCGCGCCTCGATCGGGAAGACCGGGAACCAACTGCGCAGCGCCACCGCCACGCCGTTGAGCACCGGGAACATCAGGATCATCCCCACCACGCCCCCCATCAACGCGATCATCAGCGACTCGCCGCCGATCAGTCCGAGGATGTGCCCGCCGGAGAAGCCGAGGGTCTTGAGGACGGCGTATTCGGAGATGCGCTCGCGCGCGGTCATCGCCATGGTGTTGGCCGCCACCAGCAGGATGATGCCGATGACCAGGACCGAAATCACCTGCAGCGAGAAAATGATCGTGCCGGCCATCGCCACAAAACTCTGCTGGAACTGCGCCTCGGTCTCGGTGACGGTCTCGTCGGGCGAGTTGTCGAACTCTGCGTCGACCGCCTGCGAGATCGCCGCCGCGCGGGCGGGGTCGTCGATTTTGATCACGTACCAGCCCACCTGTCCGGCGCGCTCGGGCCACTCCTGCAGCATGCGCTGCTCGATGTACTGCCAGTTGAAGATGAACTGCGAATCGTCGATGGTCTCGTCACGGCCGCGGTAGGTGCCGACAATCTCGAAGTCCCAGGTGCCGGGGTAGATGGTGCCGGTAAACGGGATCTTCTGCCCCACCTGCCAGCCGAACCGCGCCATGGTTTCGACGCCGACGATGGCGCCGTTGCGGGTGTTGGCCAGCTTATCGATGGCGCCCTCATCGACGATAAATTCGGGGTAGAGCCGGAACATCGATGTGTCCTCGAAGGCGAACTGGGCAAAGAAGTTCTTCGGATCCTGATAGATGCCGCCAAACCAGGTCCCATGCCCGACCGCCTCCACGCCGGGGATGCGTTCGATCTTCTGCTTCTGCGCCACCGGCAACGTGAAGGTGATCGAGATGCGGCTGCGCGTGATGAGTCGATCGGGGGCCGACTGATTGACGCCGGCGTACCAGGCGGCGATCACCGTGCGCAGAAGCCCGAAGGCGAGAATGGCCACAGCGATCCCGAGCACCGTGAGCGCGGTGCGCAGCTTGTGCCGCAGGGCATTCTTGTAGATCAGCTTGAAGACGCGCATCGGTCCGTCCTCAGGCGAGTTCGCCTTTTTCGAGGTGACGCTGGGTGTGCGCGCGTTCGGCCGCGCGCGGGTCATGGGTGACCATCACGATGGTCTTTTTGAACTCGCTGTTCAACTGCCCGATCAGATCGAGGATTTCCCCGGCCGACTGCCGGTCCAGATCGCCGGTGGGTTCATCGGCGACGATCAGCGTCGGATCGGTGACGATGGCGCGGGCGATGGCGACGCGCTGCTCCTGGCCGCCGGAAAGTTGGCGCGGGTAGTGGTGCATGCGGTCCTTCAGCCCGACCAGCTCCAGCGCGGTTTCGGTCTGCCGCTTGCGCTCGGCGCGGGTGAGTTTCGTCAGAAGCAACGGCAGCTCGACATTGCCGAAGGCGGTCAGCACCGGCAGCAGATTGTAGAACTGAAAGACAAAGCCGATGTGACGCGCCCGCCACTTGGCCAGGTCGGACTCGCCCAACTGCCCCAGGTTGGTGCCCGCCACCCAGACTTCGCCCGAATCGGGACGGTCGATGCCGGCGATCAGATTGAGGAGGGTGGTCTTGCCCGAACCCGAAGGCCCCATCAGCGCGACAAACTCCCCTTCGGGTACATTCAGGGACAGGCGGTTGAGCACCGGAACTTCGACTTTGTCGCGGTGGTAGACCTTGCTGACGCTGCGTACTTCGACCACGTTGTTGGCCATGTGATGGATCCCGAACGGTTTTAGGATTTCAGTTTGATGGTGTCGCCCTCGCCCAACTGCGGCGGCGGGGCGATCACCACGACATCGCCGAGTTCGACGCCGGCGCGCACTTCCACCGCGCCGCCGTAGGTCTGCCCGATCTCGACCGGGCGCATGCTCACCCGTCCCTGCTTGACCACAAAAACCGCCGCGGCGCCGTTGCGCTGCACCACCGCGCTGGATGGCACGGTAAGCACGGTCTTGGTGCTGACCGCATCACTTTGCAGGTCGCTAGGCAGGAAACTGATCTTGGCGCTCATCTCCGGCAGAACCCGTCCATCGAGCTGGTCGAAGGCGACCTTGACCATGACCGTGGCCTTCGAGCGGTCGGCGGTGGGAACGACTTTCTTCACACGGCCACGGTAGGGCTCGGCGGGGAGCGCATCCAGCGTGATCAGACAGGGCTGGCCGACACGGATCTGCTGGATGTTCGACTCGCTGACATCGGCCTCGACTTCCAGCGAGGACATGTCGGCGATGGTAACGACCGCACCGCGAGAGTTGGCGGAGGAGGCAAACGGCGCGACCACTTCGCCGACGTCGGCGGTCTTGGTGAGCACGGTGCCGTCGAAGGGGGCGCGGATGATGGTGTTCTCCACCTGCACCTCGGCCCACTCGACATTGGCGGCGGCGGCGCGCAGTCCAGCCTCGGCCGCGACGACGTTGGCCTCGGCGCTCTCGCTGGCGGCGCGCGCCTGATCATATTCGGCCTCGGAGGCCAGTTGCTTGTCGCGCAGACCGCTGACACGGTCGAAGCGCAGACGCGCTTCACGGGCCTGGGCCTTGGCGTATTCGACCGCGGCTTCGGCCTCCTTCTGGGCCGCGCGCGCCGCGCCCAGCGAGGCGGTCACATCGGCCGCCTCGAGGCGGGCGATCATGTCGCCGGCCTTCACCTGATCGCCTTCCTCGACACGCAGTTCTTCCAGACGGCCGGTGCCTTTCGAGGCCACCGCCGCGGCGCGTTGCGCTACCACATATCCGGTGGCGGTCAGAAGCGACTGCGCGCTGGCCGGCGCCAAACGCTGCACCGTGGCGGTCTGCACTTCGATCGCCGCGGCGCCGCGTCCAAAGAAGAAATAGCCGATCAGCGCAACGACCGCGACCGTGATCAGACCCCACAGCCAGGCGCGCGATTTGGACGAAGCGGATGGACCGGAGGGACGTGGTTCATCGCGGTTGATGCGCAGCGAAGAGAGACTAGGTCTGGGTGAGTCGGTCGTCATGGTGTCATCCTGAATCCGAGGACTAAAGTGCTCCTGCGCAAAAGAGCCGCAATATACGGCAGAGCATTAAACGGGCGATATCACTCTGAGTTTCGGACCGGACATGGGTCATGGCTTTTTCCTGCTTCGGCCAGACATCTATTTTGTAACGTCAAGCAGGACAATGTGATATCGCGTACGTTCCGTTTTACTCCTGCGATATTTGCCGGCCGGAGTTTTCGTTATGTTCACAGCGTAGGCGGGGGAAGTGATTGCCTGCCGCCACGGATTGGCCGATTCTGGACGGAGTGTCGGCGGCGATTCTCAGGAGGCGCGGATGGAGTGGTTGATACCGTTGGTGGTGGGGCTGTTTCTGGGCGCGGCGATGACATGGGTGATCGCCCGCCGTCAGAACACCGCTTCGCTGCAGGCGTTGCGCGAGGAGATGGCGTTGTCGCACCAGAACGCGCTGGCCTTCGCGCAGACGCAATTGCAGAAAAACGAGGAATCCTTCGTCCGTTTGCGGCAGGAACACGAGGAGGCGAAGGTCGCCCGAGAACGCGCCGAATCCGATCTGCGCAACGCCCAAAAAGCGCTGGAGGACCAGCGCCGCAACATCGAGGAGATCCGCGCGCAGATGATCGACCGTTTCAAGGCGCTCTCCTCGGAGATTCTCCGCCAGACGCTCGATGACGCCAAAGGCGATCTGGCCCAGAAGCAGCAGGCGATCGACACCCTGCTTAAGCCGGTGGCCGACACGCTCAAGCGGTATGAGGAACACATCAAGGCGTTGGAGCAGGCGCGCCAGCAGGCTTACGGCAACATCGAAGCGCAACTCAAGCAGGTTACCCAGTCGACCCAGGATTTGCAGAAGCAGACCTACAGTCTCGGCCAGGCGTTGCGCGCGCCGCAGGTGAAGGGGCGCTGGGGCGAGTTGACCTTGCGCCGCATCGTCGAACTGGCCGGGATGACCGAGCATGTCGATTTCGTCGAACAGTTCTCGGTCGATTCCGAGGAGGGACGACTGCGTCCCGATATGATCGTGCACATTCCCGGCGGCGGGACGATGGTGGTCGATTCGAAGGTGCCGCTCAACGCCTACCTCGAAGCGGTCAGCGCCGACAGCGAGGAGACCCGCGCGTCGCAATTGGCGCGCCACGCCCAGCAGGTCAAGGCGCATGTCCGCAGTCTGTCGTCGAAGGCGTACTGGAACCAGTTCGACCAGTCCCCCGACTATGTCATCATGTTCATCCCCGGCGAATCGTTCTTTTCGGCGGCGTTGGAGGCGGACCGTGGGCTGTTCGAAGAGGCGATGTCCAGCCGCGTCATCCTCGCCTCCCCCAGCAGTCTGATGTCGATCCTCAGCGGCCAGGCGCACTCCTGGCGGCTGGAGCAATTCCAGAAGAACGCCGAAGAAATCCGTATCCTGGGCGGGCAACTCTATGACCGCATCGCGACCTTTGTCGACAACTTCAGCGGCGTCGGCAAGGCGCTGGAACAGGCGGTGAGTTCCTACGACAAGGCGGTCGGGTCACTCGAACGGCGGGTGCTGGTGTCGGCGCGCAAGTTCCGTGAATTGGGCGCGACCGCTCAGCCGGAGATCGCCGAGGTCAACATCGTCGAACGGGCCCCGCGCAAAGTGCAGTCGGAGCTCCTGATCGGCCCGGACAACGACGAGAATTGAACCGCCATGCCGGCTCGCGCGAAACTCACCTTCCACCCCCTCACCCCCGACCGCTGGGCGGATTTCGAGTCGTTGTTCGGCGAACGCGGCGCCTGCGCTGGGTGCTGGTGCATGTGGTGGAAACGTTCGCGCGCCGAGTGGACCAAAAACAAGGGCGCGAAAAACCGCGCCGCCCAGCGCAAGATCGTGATGGCGGGCGCAACGCCCGGCCTTCTCGCCTACGACGGCGCCGAGCCGGTCGGCTGGTGCGCGGTCGAGCCGCGGGAGAACTACCTGATGCTGGAACGCTCGCGGTCGCTTAAGCGCATCGATGATCAACCGGTCTGGTCGATCACCTGCTTTTTCACCAAGAAGAGCCATCGTCGCCGCGGCATCAGCGTCGCGCTGCTGGAAGCGGCCGCGGTCTATGCCCGGAAGAAGCGCGCCAAGATCCTCGAAGGGTATCCCTCGGTCGTGCGCCAGGACAAGGCGCCCGATGTCTTCATCTACACCGGCACGGAGACCACCTTCCGCAAGGCGGGATTTGTGGTGGTGGCCACGCCATCGCCGTCGCGGCGGATCATGCGGCGGATTCTGTAGACTATCGCGCGGGCAGGGTGAAGCAAGGGGCTGAAATCCCCTTGTCCTGCTATCGGTTGTTACACGTGCGCCGGGGCGCGGCGGTCATCGCAGACAATCGTTTCCTCACGGCCGGGGCCGGTGGAGACAATCGACAATTTCACCTTGAGCGCGTCGGTGATGTATCGCAGATACGCTTTCGCGTTGGCGGGCAGGTCGGCGAAGTCGGTGAGCCCCACAGTCGAACTGCTCCACCCCGGCAGCGTTTCATAGACCGGATGCACCGAATCCATACGTGTGATGTCCAGCGGGGCATCATGCAACACGGTCCCGTTGTCGTCGTAGGCGACGCAGACCGGGATGCGGGCGAACTGGTCGAGGACATCGAGCTTGGTGACCGCGATGTGGGTGATGCCGGTCACGCGCACGGCGTAGCGCAATGCCACCAGGTCCAGCCAGCCGCAACGGCGCGAGCGACCGGTGGTGGTGCCGAACTCGTGCCCGCCCTTCTGCAGCTTCTGCCCATCCTCGTCGAACAGCTCGGTCGGGAAGGGCCCCAGCCCGACGCGCGTGGTGTAGGCCTTGACCACACCGAGCACCTGGTCGATGGCGCGCGGAGCGATCCCCAGCCCGGTCAACGCACCGCCGGTGGTGGTGTTGGAGGAGGTCACATACGGATAAGTGCCAAAGTCGATGTCCAGCAGGACGCCCTGCGCGCCTTCGAGGAGAATCGACTGCCCGGCGCGCATCGCTTTTTCCAGTTGCGACGATGGATCGGCCAGAAGCGGCACCAGCCGCTCACGGAAACTCATGAGTTCATCGAAGACCGCGTCGATGGTGCAGTTCTGCTCGGTGAGCCGTCCGCGGGTGATCCCATCCCAGAACGACATCGTCCGGCTCAGACTGGCGCGCAGACGGTCGGGGTAGACCATGTCGACAGCGCGCACACCGCGTCGGGCGATTTTGTCGGCGTAGGCCGGGCCGATCCCGCGCATGGTAGTGCCGACTTTCCCCTCGGCCTGTTCCTCGGTGAACGCCTCGATGAGGCGGTGATGCGGCAGCACCAGATGCGCTCCGGCGGCGATGTTCAACCGCCCCGCGACCGTGATCCCCTCGCGGACCAACATGTCCAGCTCGGCAAACAGCGACGCCAGATCAATCACCACGCCGTTGCCCAGGAGGCAATGGGTGTGCGGCATGAGAATCCCGGTGGGAATCAGATGCAGCGCGAAGGTCTTCCCATCGATTTTGACGGTGTGGCCGGCGTTGGCGCCTCCGGAGTAGCGGACGACCAGGTCCGACGAGGCGGCCAGCAGGTCGACAATCTTCCCCTTGCCTTCATCGCCCCACTGGGCGCCGACCACAACGCGATTGGCCATGCGATTCTTATCCTCTCATCACGCCGCCGCGGCGCGGCCGGCGCGAACAGTGTCCACCCATTGCCAGATCTTCTCGGCCCCGGTGCCGTCGAGCGCCGAGGAGAGCAGCGGCTTTTGCGCGGTCGGTTCATCCAGCGTCCAGCGCCGGAGTGACTGCGCTTTCTCGTTGTTCGACAACTTGTCGCACTTGGTCAGCACGATCAGGTAGGGCCGTCCCCACTGCGCCAGCCAGGCGATCCAGTCCAAATCGACATCGGTCGGCTCGCGGCGCGAGTCGAACAGGGCAATGATGCCGCGCGGACGATCGGGCAGGGCGAGATAGCCCTCAATCAGACGGGCCCACTCATCGCGCATCGACTGCGAGACTTTTGCATAGCCATAGCCGGGCAGATCGACCAGGTAGAAGGGCCCCCGCTTGTCGGGCGTGACCTGGAAGTAGTTCAGGCAGCGGGTCTTTCCCGGTGTCTGCGAGGTCTTGGCCAGGTTGCGTTTCTTCAGCAGTTTGTTCAGAAGCGACGATTTCCCCACATTCGACTTGCCGGCGACGGCGATCTCCGGCAGCCGATCCTGCGGAAGGTCCTTCAACGAGAACACACTCTTGACGAATTGCGCATCCATGGCAACGATCAATCTTTCCACCCGCTCGGGGCTAGGCGGTCTTCTTCTGGGTGGCGGCAAATTCGAGGATCGGCTTGGCCTCGCCGCGGATCGCATCGGCGGTGATGATCACCCGCCGCAGGTCGGGAATTGACGGCAGTTCGTACATGATGTCGAGGAGCGCCGCCTCCATGAAAGAGCGCAGTCCGCGCGCGCCGGTCTTGCGCTTGATGGTGCGCGCCACCACCTCGTCCAGCGCCGCCGGCTCGATCTCCAGTTCGATCCCCTCCATGGCAAAGAGCGCCTGATACTGCCGCACCAGCGCGTTTTTCGGCTCGGTGAGAATGCGCAGAAGCGCCGCGGCGCTCAACTCTTGCAATGCCGCCGCCACCGGCAACCGACCGATCAATTCGGGGATCAAGCCATACTGCAGCAGGTCCTCCGCCTCGACCAGCGCCAGGATGTCGGAGTGCGAGAGGTTGGCCAGCGCATTGGGATCGGAGTGAAAGCCGAGGTTCTTCTTGCCGATCCGGCGGTTGATGATCTGCTCGAGACCATGAAACGCCCCGCCGCAGATGAAGAGGATGTTGGAGGTGTCGATCTTGACGAACGCCTGCTCGGGATGTTTACGTCCGCCCTTGGGCGGCACATTGGCGACCGTGCCCTCCAGAATCTTCAACAGCCCCTGCTGCACTCCCTCGCCGGAGACATCGCGGGTGATCGAGGGATTGGCGTCCTTGCGGGCGATTTTGTCGATCTCGTCGATGTAGATGATGCCGCGTTCGGCGCGTTTGGGATTGTAGTCGGCCGCCTGCAGCAGCCGCACGAGGATCGATTCGACATCCTCGCCGACATATCCCGCCTCGGTCAGCACCGTAGCATCGGCGATGCAAAACGGCACCGCCAGTTTGCGCGCCAGCGTGCGGGCGATCAGCGTCTTGCCGGTGCCGGTGGGGCCCAAAAGCAGGATGTTCGACTTCTCGAGCTCGACGCCATCCTGACGCTCGGGATTGAAGACGCGCTTGTAGTGGTTGTAGACCGCCACCGAGACGATCTTTTTGGCGCGCTCCTGCCCGATGATGTATTCGTCGAGGAAGGACTTGATCTCGGCGGGACGGGGCAGCGCGCTCTGGTCGACCGGCTCGTCGTCGATCTCCCCCTGCCCTTCGGCCAGGAGGCCATAGCAAGTGCGCACGCAGTCATCGCAGATCAGGGCGTTGTACCCCGAGAACATCTTGCGCACACGTGCCGGGTCGCGTCCGCAGAAGGAGCAGCGTCCGCGCCATCCCTCGCGGTCGTTGGCGGAGCCGGAGGTGTCGCCCGCGGCGTTGCGGCGCGGGGGTTTGCCGGAATCATCGGAGCTGTTGCGCGGGGACATCGGCTGCTTCCTCCAGACACACCCATACCCCGGCGCGGTCGCCTGATCCAGGCGGCGTCAAGCGGGGCGAATGTGCCGTTGCAGAATATACGAAAACCCGCCCCGGCGGAGGCAATCGCATTTCCGCGGCCGTCTGACAACAAAAAGGCGCGCCGGAGCGCGCCTTGTGGATTCGATCATGGGTGCGTTTACGATGCCTTCGGCCCGGCCTTCTTCTCGTAGACCTCGTCGATTAGGCCATACGCCTTCGCCTCTTCGGGGGACATCCAGAAGTTGCGGTCGGTATCCTTTTCGATGCGTTCGAGCGGCTGGCCGGTGTGCTTGGCCAAGATCCGGTTGAGCCCTTCTTTGGTCTTGAGGATTTCCCTGGCCTGGATTTCGATGTCGGAGGCCTGTCCCTGCGCGCCGCCCCAGGGCTGATGGATCATGATGCGCGCATTCGGCAGCGCGGCGCGCTTGCCCTTGGCGCCGGCGCACAGAAGCACCGCACCCATCGACGCCGCCAGCCCCACGCAGGTGGTGACCACATCGGGCTTGATGAACTGCATGGTGTCGTAGATCGCCAACCCCGCGGTCACCGAGCCGCCCGGCGAGTTGATATAGAGGAAGATGTCCTTTTCCGGATCCTCCGCCTCGAGGAAGAGCATCTGCGCGATGACCAGATTGGCGATGACATCATCGACGGGCGAGCCGAGAAAGACAATCCGGTCCTTCAGCAGGCGCGAGTAGATGTCATAGGCGCGTTCGCCGCGTCCAGTCTGTTCCACTACGATGGGTACAAGCGTCATGTATCAGCGTCTCCTTGCTGGGTTGTCGCATCAAACGGTCACGTCACCACAAATCGGCGGGCCAAGCCCGCCTTATGTTTACGCCACGCAGACTGTCGGTCATGGCGAGGAGTCCGACGGCGGCGGACGACGAAGCAATCTTTGCTTCCACCCTGTGTAAATCGACCGAATTCCGCCTCCGCTTCAGTGTTTCACCGCGATTGTTTCACGGTGTGACGATGCGCGAGGCGCCCGGCGGGACATACTTCTCCTCGCTCACCTGGGCGTTGGCCAAAAGCCAGTCGTAGACCTTCATCTCCAGCATGTTCCAATGCACCTTGTCCGGGTCCGGTTTTTCGCGTCCCTGCGCCGGCCAGGACTTGAGCACCATCTCGACTTCGGCGTCGCTGACCTCGATGCCTTCCTTGCGCGCCAGCTCCGAGACCAGGTAGTCCCAGCGGAACTGCTCGATCGCCATCGGCTCGAACTGGGCGCGGATGGTCTCGGGCTGCGCGGACTGGTCGCGCGCCCGCAAACGTTCGGTGACCTCCTCGATGTGCTCCTTGAGGAAGCCAGCCGGGACCTCGACCGGGTTGGCCTCGACCGCCAGTTTGCGGATCTGCCCGCGCAGATCGCGCTGGGCGGCGTTTTCGGCCCGGGCGGCGATGTCCTGACGGATCGCCTCGCGCAGCGCCGGCACCGTCTCGATCTTACCCCCGGTGACCTTCTTGGCCAGTTCATCGTCGACCGGCGCCAGTTGCTTTTGCATCACTTGCTTGAGCCAGATGCGGTAGAGCACGGTGTTGCCCGCCAGATCGGGCTGGGGCTCATCGGGGGGGTAGGCGATTTCGACTTCCTTGCCTTCGCCCACCGACATGCCGTTGATGTTCTGGAACAACTCGGCGCGGGTGCGTTCGGGGTGCAGCTCGATCTTGACCCCGTTGAATTCCGACTGCTTGACCCGGTTGAGACGGTCGTAGACCTTGTGCAGATCGCAGATGACCACATCCCCCTCGCGCGCCGGGCGATGGACCTCGATTAACTCGGCGGCGCTGTCGCGCAGGGCTTCGAGGGTGGCGTCGATGTCGCTGTCGGGCACGTCATAGACCCGCTTGGTCAGTTTCAGGCCCCTGTAATCCTTGATTTCGACTTGCGGGCGAATCTCAAACTCGGCGGTGAAGGCCAGCGGCTTGCCCCGGTCGAAGTCGATCGACGACAGCTCCGGGGTGCCCAGCGGGCGCAGTTCCAGCTTGTGCAGGGCGGCGTCGAAGGCGCGCGGAATCAACGCCTCGAGGACATCCTGGCGAATCTGCTCGCCGTACTGGCGGTTGACCATCTCCAGCGGGGCCTTCCCCGGACGGAACCCCGGGATCTTGGCCTTCTGCCGGTACTGCTGGGTGGCGGTCGCGAAGGCCGCCTCGACCTCCTCGACCGGCACGGTCACCGAAATAACCCGCTTCCACCCCTCGGACTTGCTGATTGTGGCATCCAAATTCATTGTCGGACAAACCCCATTCCCGCCTCCCGGCGAAGCGGGAAGTATACCATGAAACAAGGGCGGGTTCCCAGTCGTTTTCGGGGGTGTAGTCTATTGACATCACCTGGTCCGCATAGCACGATAAGCTGTGCGAAGTGTGCGCATGGATGGGACCTGCGTCTATTGCTGCGAGCGGAAGGCCGAGACGCGCGATCATCTGATAGCTCGCCAGTTCTTTCCTGAGCCTAGACCTAGCAACCTGATCACCGTTCCCGCCTGCAGAATCTGCAATGATGAAAAGAGGGTTCTGGAGGAATATGCCTGTACCGCGTTTGTGGCTCATGCCTCTGTGACCTTCCCCCCATAATCTGGGCCAGTTGAAGCTTGAAAGCTGGTTTCGTAT
>CAZQIZ010000049.1:0-13414 GCA_964593585.1 uncultured Ignavibacteria bacterium | reverse complement strand
GTGCGTGATTATGAACAGAAATGACCGACACACAAAATTCCTGACAGGCCCCACAGTTGCTCGGTCGATTCAAGCGATCCTCCTGTTGGTGGCTTTGGCCTGTGGGTGTGGTGGTGAGTCACCCAATAAGCCCCCGCCAGAAGATGAGCGGTGCCCTGGCCAATTTCATGCGACCGATTCCCATCCGACTTGGAGTCCAGATGGGACGAAGATCGCTTTTCTCTCCTGCGAGACCGACACGAGCAGCCAGCTGGTTCGCTGTGCGATCCAGTACTTGCATCTGGGAACCGGACAACGGGACACATTACTGACCGGTTACTTCTTCTTGATTTCCAGCATCGACTGGAACCCCGAGGGGACTTCACTTCTCCTTTCAACAATTGAAGGGATCCAGTTGCTTGAAATCGGCGGCGATTCGCTTCGAACGATTAAGCGTGGAGAGTACCATACCTCTGCCAGCTGGTCACAGAGAAGCGATTTGATCTTCTTCTCGGCAGCCGGGAGTCCCGGGGGCACGTTTTCGATGCGCCCGGACGGAACGGATCTAACGCTCCTATCTCGGAGAGAGTGGGGGTTCGGGAACCCGTGGGTATTCAGCGATTCGGACAGTCTCGTCGGCGTTGCATGGCTCTCCAACCCTTACTGCGTCGTAGTGCTTGCACCCGGAGACACGGCGCTCTCTGACACCAGCGCATGTGGTCTTAACTATCCGGGGCAAGTGCAAATGCATCAAGACCATCGCACGATTCTCTACGGCGGCGCCACGAGATGCGGCTTCTGGGGCATAATGACCGTTGACCGCGTCACCGGCGTCATTGACACCTTGGTAGCAGCTCCCGCGGCCGGCTTCGACATCTCTCCCGACGGACTGTGGGTCGCCTATCAGGATCTCGAGGAAACAGGAGGTCTCCGCATGATCAATCTCGAAACCAGAGAGGTGCGACAGTTGACTCGCGGTGAATGATCGCCGGTGACGGCTGCTGCCGCCACGAATGAAATCGGGGAGGGTCCATGCGAACACTTCGGTCAGTCGCTTTCAGTATGCTGGCGGTCATCATTGCGATTGCGGCAGCGAATGTTCAGTCAATACCCAATGATTCCCTGTTGTTCAGGCAGTGGTATCTCGGGACCGGGGTACCCAACGCGATCAATATCGGTGCCGTTGGGGCTTGGCGGTACTCTCACGGGCCGGCCGTCGGGTCGTGGTACCATGTGGCAATGATCAACGGGGGCGGGGTAGAAGAGGACCACCCGGATTTTGTGAGACCGAACGGACTTCGGCGCGTGGACTCAAACGTGCCGTTTGTTGATACGCACTCCACGAATGTGGCAGGAATCATCGCGGCCGTCACCAATAACGGGCGAGGGATCGCCGGGATTGATTGGAATTCAAACCTCTATGCGATCGACGCCAGTTTCAACACGCCGGGCCCGACGCCGGGAAATGTCCGGTCATACACGATCGGCCTCACGAATCTTGGATATAAAGTGACCAACCATAGTTATGGTGACCCGGACTTTGACGTGTCAGTGGCACAGGCATTAACGAGAACCAGGGCGGAGGCAGAGCCGAGTTGTCGGCCGATGGTCCTCTGTGCGAGCCGGGGATTGATGGGGCCGGGGGCATCTGCCCGCGCCCGGCCTTGGTTGACAGCCCCGCCGTGTCATGGTAACATGCATCGCCGCCACGTGCGGCCACGATGAATCTGCCGAACAAACTCACGTTGGCGCGCATCCTGCTGTCGCCGGTGTTCATGGCGTTGATCCTTTTGGATCACACCTGGGCGAAGTTGGCGTCGCTGTTTGTCTTTGTGGTGGCGGCGCTGACCGATCTGGGCGACGGCTACTTCGCCCGGCGGCGGGGGCTGGCCACCGGATTCGGCAAGTTCATGGACCCGCTGGCCGACAAAATCCTGACCTCGACCGCACTCATCTCATTTGTCGCGCTCGGATACGTGCGCGGTTGGATGGTGGCGGTGATTGTTGTGCGCGAGTTCTTCATCACCGGATTCCGTTCGCTGGCGGCCTACCGCGGCATGCTGATTGTCCCCACCCTGGGGGCCAAGTTCAAGACCCTGCTGCAGATGGTGACCATCTGCGTCATCCTGCTTTTTGTCTACCTCAAGGCGACCCTGGTGCCTCTCGGCTACAACTGGACGATCTTCGAAAGCCAGACCACACGGATCGTGTTCGACTGGCTGATGATCGCCAACGTCGTGGTGACCGTGGCCACCGGCCTGGACTATCTGATTCGCAACTTCGCGCTGCTGAAGACGGTGACCAAGTAGGGGGTCCGATGACGACAACGACCAGCGGCTGGCGCAAGGGCGCCGACACCACCATTCCGCCGCGCGAACTGTGGTCGCGCGATCCGCTGACCATGCTTCTGGCCACCGGGCTGGGATCGGGGATGATCCGTCCCTATTCGGGAACTTGGGGCACCATTCCGGCGGTGGCGCTGGCGTGGGCAATCCAACGGACCGGCAACGATCTGGTCTTCATTGCCAGCACGCTGGCGATGATCGCGATCTCGGTGTGGGCGGCGGGACGGGCCGAACCGTTGTTCGGGCACGATTCGGGACGGATCGTGATCGACGAATGGGCGGGTGTGTTTGTCTGCTATCTTGGTCTACCTGCCGATGCCTGGGTGATGATTCCGGTGTTCGTATTGTTCCGTATCTTCGATGTCTGGAAACCGTGGCCGACACGGCGTCTCGAATCGTTGCCGGGGGGCGTTGGGGTGACCGCCGATGATCTGATGGCGGGGGTGTATACGAATGTGGCGGTAAGACTGGTCTTGTTGATTGTGGCCATCGTTTAGCAGGAGTGGGCGAACATTAGTTCACGAGCCCAATGGCGTAGAAGCGGCTCTTGAGCCGCGTCC
This sequence comes from uncultured Ignavibacteria bacterium, assembly GCA_964593585.1. GTDB lineage: Bacteria > Zixibacteria > MSB-5A5 > WJJR01 > WJJR01 > JACQFV01. The sequence goes on along the minus strand of CAZQIZ010000049.1, from coordinate 10,530 downwards.
CGGCGTTCGGTTCCGAGAACCAGATTCCACGATTCAGGCGCGGTGGGAGTGCGGGCGAACACAAGGTTCGCCCCTACGGGGTGCGCACGTAATGCCGAAGGCGTAGAAGCGGCTCTTGCTTGCCCTGAGCCTGCCGAAGGGAGCCGCGTCCGGATCTATGAAGATCGAACTGATCACCATCGGATCGGAATTGCTGGCGGGGCAGACGCTCAACACCAATGCCCTCTATGTCGGCGAACGGTTGGGCCTGGCCGGGTTGACGCTGGCGCGGCAGATCGCTATTCCCGACGACGAGGAGGTCATCGTCGCGACGGTGCGCGAATCGATGGCGCGGGTGCCCTGGGTCCTTGTCTCGGGTGGACTGGGCTCGACCAACGACGATGTGACCAAGAAGGCGATCGCGCGCGTGTTCGGAACAACCCTGGTCTTCCATGACGAGATTCTCGCAGAACTGAAGACGCGCTACGCGCGCGCGGGGCGTCCGGTGACACCGTATCTGGAAACCCAGGCGCTGCTGCCCGATCGGGCTGAGATCATACCCAATCCGGTGGGGACGGCGGTGGGATTCTACCTGTCCGATGGCCGGGCAACGGTGGCGGTGGTTCCCGGAGTGCCGCGCGAGATGCGTCCGATGATCGCCGATTTCATCGTGCCGCGGATCGCCGCGGCAGCGGGGGTGCGTTCGCGCACGATCGTCTGGTCGACCACCGCTGTGCCGGAATCGCGGCTATATGAAACGCTTGATCCATTGATGCAGGCGCACCCGGAGATCGAGGTCGGCTTTCTGCCATCGGAATATGGTGTGCGGCTGAAATTCACCGCGAGCGGCCCCGATGCGGCAACTGTGTTGGAACGATGGAGCGGGATTGTGCGCCCGCTGTTGGGACGTTCGGTCTACGCCGAGGCCGACATCGGACTACCGGTGGTGCTGGGGGAGATGCTGAAGCGGCGCGGGATGACGATCGCGCTGGCCGAATCCTGCACCGGCGGACTGGCCGCCAAGCGAATGACCGATGTGCCGGGATCATCGGCGTATGTCATGGCTGGATTCGTGACGTATGCGAATGAGGCCAAGACCGCGCTTCTGGGTGTCGACTCGCGGCTCATTGTAGCCCATGGCGCGGTGTCCGAGGAGGTCGCCACCGCAATGGCGCAGGGGGCATTGGTGAAAGGCGGCGCCGATTGCGCGGTCGCGATTACCGGAATCGCGGGGCCGGATGGCGGCACGCCGGAGAAGCCGGTCGGCACAGTGTGGATTGCAGCGGCCATCAAGGGGCAGTCGGTGCGCTCCGAATGCCTTCGTCTGCTTGGTGATCGCGCGATGATCCGTGAACGGGCCTCGCAGGCGGCGCTGAATCTCCTGCGGCTTTATCTGGAGGATTTGGGGAAGTAGCGCACGCTGGGACAACGCGAAAATGAGATCCTTCATCGCTATCAATCTGCCGGAATCGGTCAAAAGCGAGATCGACGCGATCATCGAGCGGTTGCGTCCGGCGGCGCCGCCGGCCAAGTGGGTGCCGGGGGAGAATCTGCACCTGACGCTGAAGTTCCTGGACGAGATCACCGTCGAGCAGGTCGCGGCGATCCGTGGGGCAATCACCCTGGCGGCCGACGGACTTGCACCCTTTGAGATCCGACTGCGCGGGTTCGGCGTCTTCCCCAACGAGACCAAAGCGCGGGTGTTCTGGATCGGGATCGAAAGCGGCTATGAGATCATGAAGACGCTGGCGGCGAAGATCGATGAGCAAATCGAGCCGCTGGGGTTCGAACGCGAGAAGCGGTCCTTCTCGGCGCATGTGACGCTGGCGCGTCTGCGCGAACCGGCGCCGGCCGGGCGGCTTGTGCGCGCCGCCGAACACATGCCGTACCAATCGGAACCGATCAGCGTGCGCAGCATTGAATTGATGAAATCGGTGCTCTCGCCGAAGGGCGCCAGTTACTCGGTTCTGGAATCAGTGCCGCTGAAGTCAGAGTAAGTCGGTGAGCGATTGGCTTAAGCCTCTTGAATACCAATGGTTTAACGAAATACTGCTCGAATGTTCAGTTTGTGCTTGCGTGGAAATCCGGTCCCCACATTATTACTCTGACGTAGCAAGACTGGCAGTGCATTCGCCGCCAAATCGAGAAAATGTGAACCGCCCCGCTGTGGGCTTGCAAAGGGATAGTGCGATGGCCAAGACGACGGAAATCAGGGTACCGGCGCCGCCGGAGAATGGAAAGAAGCGCGCGCTTGAGTCGGCGGTGATGCAGATCGAACGCCAGTTCGGCAAGGGCTCGATCATGCGACTGGGTGGCGAGACCGCCGATCCGACGGTGGAGACGATTTCGACCGGTTCGATCTCGCTGGATCATTCATTGGGGGTCGGCGGGATTCCGCGCGGGCGGGTGATTGAAATCTACGGACCGGAGTCGTCGGGCAAGACCACCCTGGCCTTGCAGATTGTGGCCGAGGCGCAGCGCACCGGCGGAGTGGCGGCCTTCATCGATGCCGAGCACGCGCTCGATGTCACCTATGCCCGCAAATTGGGCGTCGATCTCGAGAATCTGCTGATCTCACAGCCCGACACCGGAGAGCAGGCGCTGGAAATCACCGAAACTCTGGTGCGGTCCGGCGCGATTGATGTCATCGTGGTTGACTCGGTGGCGGCGCTGGTGCCACGCGCCGAGATCGAAGGGGAGATGGGCGATCCACAGATGGGGTTGCAGGCACGGCTGATGTCGCAGGCCTTGCGCAAACTCACCGGCACGATTTCCAAATCCAAGACCTCCGTCATCTTCATCAACCAGATCCGCATGAAGATCGGCGTGATGTTCGGCAATCCCGAAACCACCACCGGCGGCAATGCGCTGAAGTTCTACGCCACGGTGCGCATGGACATCCGCAAAATCGCCGCGATCAAGGATGGCGATATGGTCCGTGGCGCGCGCACGCGCGTCAAGATCGTCAAGAACAAGGTCGCGCCGCCCTTCCGCGAGGCCGAGTTCGACATCATCTACGGCGAGGGTATCTCGCGCACCGGCGATCTGCTCGATCTGGCCGCCAAGGAGAACATTGTCGAGAAATCGGGTTCCTGGTACTCCTACGGTGATCTGCGCATCGGCCAGGGACGCGAGCAGGCGATCGCGACGTTGGCCGGCGATCCGGAAATGTTCAAGAAACTCGACCGCGAGGTCCGCGAAAAACTGGGCCTGATCAAGACTCCGGCTCCGGCACCCGTCGTCGAAGAGCCGGAAGTCGCGGGTAAACGTCGGTAGATAGCTGTCCCGAAGAGGCGAAGGTGTTCGGCGCCGCGCGGTAAGCTCGGATTGCTGGCGACGGCATGGATGAGCCCGCCGGAGGGCTCGATGTCGTCCCGGCGTCAAGGCGATGATACCGAAAGACCGAGGACGAAAGCTCCGGAGGGGCGGAAGAACTTAGCCCAGGGCGTCAGCCCTGGGTCTGAGAGCAGTAAAGGACACAGCCCCGGAGGGGCGACACAAACATGCCGCAAGCCTTCATCAGAATATTCATTCACGTGATCTTCTCGACCAAGCGTCGCGAGGCAACCATCTCGTCCACGCTTCGGCCGCGTCTACATAGTTACATCGCGGGAATCATTTCCGAATGCGGCGGCACACCGATGATCGTGAATGGAATGGCGGATCATGTTCACATTCTCATGGCCTTGCCGTCTAACAAGTCGGTCTCCGAGCTCGTCCGTATTATCAAGGCGAACTCCTCGAAGTGGGTACACGAGCTTTTCTCAACGGAGAAGGGTTTTGCGTGGCAGAACGGGTATGCCGTATTCGGAGTGAGCGCATCGAACGTCGATGAGGTGCGCCGGTACATCGAGAAGCAAGAAGAACATCATCGCAAGCGGACGTTCGCGGAGGAGTATGAGGCCTTCCTGGCCAAGCATGGATTTGTGCAACATCCGAAGGATCTTGCGGCATGATGCGGTTATTGTGTCGCCCCTCCGGGGCTACGCTGATTGGTCGGACCGTGACCCAGGGCTTACGCCCTGGGCTAAGATCTTTCGCCCCTCCGGGGCTTTTGGATCGGTTGATGCGTGACACAGGATTTACGCCCTGGGCAAAAATCTTTTACCCCTCGGGGCTTTTTACATCGATCGTCTGTGACCCAGGGCTTACGCCCCGGGCTGAGATCTTGCGCCCCTCCGGGGCTTCCTGATGGGTCAACCCATCCCCGGGGATGTTCCATCCCATGAAACTCACCAGGCTCGATACCCACCCAGCGCGCCCGGGGAAACTGCGCGTGTACATCGACGATGCGTACGCTTTTGAGTTGTCGCGCAAATCGGTTCTGGCGCTAAAGGTGGCCGAGGGCGAGGCGCTGACAGCCGAGCGTCATCGTCTGCTTGAATCGACCGCGGCGCGCGAGGCGGCGATCGGGCTTCTGGCGCGGCGTGAGCGGTCGCGCGCCGAGCTGAGAACCGCGCTGCGACGGAAGAAGTTCGACGTGGCCGTCATCGACACCGTGCTGGGGCAGATCGAGGCCGATGGGTTGCAGAGCGATGCCCGGTTCGCATCGGCGTGGGTCGAGACCCGTCGTCGGCTGTCGCCGCGCGGCAAGGCGGCGTTGGCCTATGAACTGCGGCAGAAGGGCATCCCCGATACCCGGGCGGCGGAGGCGCTGCGGCGCTACAGCGGCCAGGATGAACAGGCCGCCCTGCGCGAGTTGATCGCCGCAAGGTTGGCCCGCTGGGCCGGGGCGAAGGAAGACCGGCCAAAGTTGAAGCAACGGCTCCTCGGATTCCTCTCGCGGCGCGGCTTCGCCTACGAGGACATCCGTGCCGTCCTTGCGCGAGAATTCCCGCAGTGGTTGTGAGCGGATCCGAAAAGCCCGGAGGTTTCCATGATCATCGGCACACATGTGATCATTTACAGTCGGGATGCCAAGGCCGATCGCGCCTTCTTCCGCGATGTGCTCCATTTCCCCGCCGTGGATGCGGGGGAGGAGTGGTTGATCTTCAGGATGCCGGCGTCCGAGACGGCTTTCCATCCGCATTCGGAGAACAACGTCCATGAGCTGTACCTCATGTGTGATGATCTGAATCGTGAGATGTCGATCTTGGCCGCTGCGGGGGTGACATGCGCGCCGATTCAGGAGGAACGATGGGGCCGGCTCACCAAACTGGCGCTTCCCGGCGGCGGCGTCATCGGCCTGTACCAACCCAAGCATCCGACCGCGCTGTCATTGCCTCTGTAATCGCGACCCGGTTCGCGTCGACCGCGCACTGACCGTTGCCGCCGGCTTGCTATAATCCCTTAGAATTCGTTTCTTTCTAGTCTGATTCTCCGATGGGACACCTATGAGAGCCACTGAGATTCGCCAAACGTTTTTGGGTTTTTTCGCGGATCGCGGCCATGCCGTGGTCCCTTCCTCGTCCCTGATCATCAAGGATGATCCGTCCTTGCTGTTTACCAACGCGGGGATGAACCAATTCAAGCTGGTCTTTCTGGGACAGGAGAGCCGTCCCTACAAGACCGCCTGTTCGTCGCAAAAGTGCTTCCGTGTGTCCGGTAAGCACAATGATCTGGAGAATGTCGGGGTCACACCGCGGCATCACACCTTTTTCGAAATGCTGGGCAACTTCTCCTTCGGCGACTACTTCAAGGAAGCGGCGATCGGGTATGCGTGGGAGTTTCTCACGCGGACGGTCGGGCTGGACAAGTCGCGGCTGTGGGCGACGGTGTTCACCACCGATGACGAAGCCGAGGCGTTGTGGAAGAGGATCGCGCCGGAGTTGAAGGACCGTGTGCTGCGCTTCGGTGAGAAGGAGAATTATTGGTCAATGGGGGATGTCGGTCCCTGCGGTCCCTGTTCGGAGTTGCACTACGACCTGGGTCCCCAGTTCGGCTGCGGCAAATCGAGCTGCGGGGTCAATTGCGACTGCAACCGCTACCTGGAAATCTGGAATCTGGTCTTCATGCAATTTAATCGCGGCGCCGACGGGAAGACCGTGCCGCTTCCGAAGCCCTCGGTCGACACCGGCATGGGGTTCGAGCGGCTGGCGGCGGTGGTGCAGGGGAAGACCACCAACTACGACTCCGATCTGTTTCAGCCGATCATCCGCGCCATCGCCGAGGACTGCGGCGTTCGCTATGACGCCGGTGAGAAGGGCATCCCGCACCGAGTCTGCGCCGATCATCTGCGCGGGCTGACCTTCACCATCGCCGACGGCGGCATGCCGGGCAACGAGGGCGCCGGGTATGTGTTGCGCCGCATCCTGCGCCGCGCCGCGCGGCATGGGAAGTCGCTGGGCTACCACGGGCCCTTTCTGCACCGGTTTGTCGACACCGTGATCGATGTGATGGCCGATGCCTACCCCGAACTGCGCCAACGCCGCGACCACATCGTGCATGTGATCGAAAGCGAGGAGTCGCGGTTTGCCGAGACGCTTGATGCCGGGCTGCAGCGATTCGAGGAAGTCAAGAAACTGGCGAAGAACAAGGTCATCCCCGGCGTTGAGGCGTTCAAACTCTACGACACCTTCGGCTTCCCGCTCGATCTGACCGAAGTGCTGGCGCGCGAGGCCGGATTGACCGTCGATGAGGCGGGATTCGAGGCGGCGCTGACCGAGCAGCGCGAACGCTCACGCGCACAGACCGGGTTCAAGGATCAATCGGTCTCCAAGGCGGTCGGACTCGGGATTGAATCAAAATTTGTCTATGATGCCACCCGCCTGGAGGCGAAGATCCTCTGGGTCTCCGATGACAACGCCTCGATCGTGCTCGATCAGACGCCCTTCTATACCGAATCGGGCGGGCAGATCGACGACATCGGCGAAATTGTTGCAGGCAGCGATCTGGTTTTTGCGGTCGAATGGATGGAGAAGGCCGACAGGACCATCGTCCACCATGGGCATGCGGTCAAGGGGAGCCCATTGGAGTGGGTCGGCAAGACCGTATCCGCCGAAGTCGCCGCGGCGCGTCGCCACATGATCCAGCGCAATCACACCGCCACGCACCTCTTGCACAAGGCGCTGCACAGGTGTGTCGGGCCGCATGCGCTGCAGGCCGGATCGCTGGTCGCGCCCGATCGTCTGCGCTTTGACTTTGCCAACCCTGGGCCGCTGTCGCGCGAGCAATTGGATCATATCGAAGCGGAAGTCAACCGCGCCATCCTGGCCAACTACCCGGTCACGCCCTATAGCACCGAGTACAAGAAGGCGATCGCCGACGGCGTCACCGCCCTCTTCGGCGAGAAATACGGCGACACGGTGCGGGTGCTGAAAATCGATGATTACTCGCGCGAGCTCTGCGGCGGCACGCATGTGCGCACCACCGGCGAGATCGGCCTCTTCCGGATCATCTCCGAGACCGGCGTGGCCGCGGGGGTGCGTCGCATTGAGGCGATCACCGGCGAGAGCGCCTATGAGAAGGCGCGTATGGATGAGGAGACTCTGCGACGCGCCGCCGAGCTGCTCAAGACCGCGCCGGAGAAGATGGTCGAGCGGGTTGAGGCGATGCTGGCTGACCTCAAGTCGCTCAAATCGGAATTGGACAAGGCGCGCAAGAAACTGGTTGAGGGAAATCATCAGTTGCAGGCCGAGAAGCTCGACGGATTCGACATTCATCTGTTGATGCCGGAGCCCTACGAGTCTCTCGATGAGGCCAAGGCCGTGGCCGATGCCGCCAAGAAGCGGCCGGAGCCCACGGTCGCCTACATCACCACCTTGGCCGGAGCGACACTGATTTCCTCCAGCGCGCCGAAGGTGCTGGATGCCGGCCAATTCCTCAAGTCGGTGGCGGCGGCGCGTCAGGGCCGCGGCGGCGGACGCGCCGATTTCGCGCAGGGAAGCATTCCGCCGCTGTCGAAGGCGGAGGTGTCGCAACTTCTCGCCGCGTTCCTCCGGGGCAAGACGCAGGGATGAGCGGGACTGTCCACCGGCGGTTGCTGGCGGCGCGGCAGGAGGGGACGCGGCTCCTGTGGCTGTTGGATCCCGACAAGATCGCGCCGCAACGTCCCGATCCACGCTGGGCGCAGGCGGCCGAGTGCGGTGTCGCCGCACTCTTGGTCGGCACCTCGCAGGATGATAATCCCGATTTCGATTGCGCTGTGGCCGCCATTCGACGCCATGCCTCGCTGCCTTTGGTGCTATTTCCTGGATCGGCGGCGCAGGTCTCGCCCCATGTCGATGCGGTGCTTTTTCTCACGCTGCTCTCCGGACGCAATCCCGAGTATCTGGTCGGCCAGCAGGTCAAGGGCACGCCGCTGGTGCGTCAGTATGGCATCGAACCGATCGCGACCGGCTACATTCTGATCGACACCGGCTCGAGCACCTCGGTGGCGCGTGAAAGCAACACGGCGCCGATTCCGGAGACCGAGGTCGCTGCGATCTGCGACCATGCGCTCTGCGCCGAATACATGGGTCAGCGATTCATCTATCTGGAAGCCGGATCGGGCGCGCGTCGTCCGATCGCGCCGGACATCATTGCGGCGGTGCGCGAACGGGTGAGTGTGCCCCTGCTGGTCGGCGGCGGGATCCGGACCGCGGCGGCGTGCGCCGCGGCGGTGCGGGCCGGGGCGGACTTTGTCGTGGTCGGCACCGCACTGGAGCAGGATCGTTCGATCGATCTGTTGCGCGCGTTGGGCGATGCGGCACGGGGACAGACTGTCGGGGCGGGGGCATAGAGAATGGAACCGTTGAATCGCGAAACTGCGCTGGCTTCGGCCGTCGATGCGATCCGTGCCACCGAACAGGCGGCCGAGCGTCTTGTCACCGAGTCATTCGCCGATCTGTGGCGCGCCTTCGAGATGATTCGCAGCGTGTTTGAACGGGGCGGGCACCTGCATGCCTGCGGCAACGGCGGTTCGGCCGCCGATGCGCAGCATTTCGTCACCGAGTTGGTGGTGCGTCTCGATGCCCATTCGCATCGTCGCGCGTTGCCGGCCACGGCGCTGTCGACCGACACCTCGATACTGACCGCCGCGGCCAACGATCTCGGATTTGCGCAGGTGTTTGCCCGTCAGATTGAGGCGCGCGGTCGGGAAGGCGATCTGTTGCTTCTGATCTCCACCTCCGGCAATTCCGTCAACCTCGTCGCGGCGGCCGAGACGGCGCGGCGCAAATCGGTCGGCACGGTGGCGCTCCTGGGACGCGGCGGCGGCGCGCTGCGGCCGCTGGTCGATTGCGCGGTTGTCGTTCCTTCCGACAACACCCAGCGCATTCAGGAAGTGCACACACTGGTACTGCACCTGTGGTGCGAATGGCTGGAGCCGGTTTTCCCCAAGACATCCTCATAGACAAGCCGCTCCGCCGCAAGGCGGAGCGGCTTGAGTTGTCGTTGCGGTGTGCCGGTTACGGCTTGTTGCCGCGCTCGCCTTTGGTCTGTCCCTTCGGCCCGGTGCCGTCGCAGTTCGGGTGGTTGGCCTTGCCCTTGCCCTGCGCCACCGCGCCATGGCCGGTCCCGTCGCGCGGGGGAGTCTTCTTCGTGCAGGTGCCATCGCCGGGGCCGTACGCCTTGCCCTGGCCGCTGCCGGGTGTGTTGCCATAAGGGCAACCCGCTTTGGTCACCTTGGAGTTGGAGTTTGCCTTGCCCGGCCCGCGTCCGGCGTCAACGTTTACGGCGGTGAAGGCCACGATGACCGCGAGCGCGATGACTCCTGCCAGAAGTTTCCGTACCATTTGGTTCCTCCTTGCGGCGATTGAATTTCGCCGGCGCATGCTTCCCAAGCAGGATTCGTGCCAATTGTCACAAGGCAATGTCCGACAATTGGAAACTCGCCGAGAGCAGCGGCGGACGAAGATTCGAATTATCTCGTCTGGACCGTTCGGTTACGTACCCGCCCCGCATGTGGTCCAGATTGCACCAAATGGAACATGAATGGAAATAATCATGATTGTGATGCGGGCGCATGCTTGTCATTCCTCCGTAGGAAGCCGTCGCCGTCAGTTCGAGCAGAGCAAGTTCACTGTCTGCCGCGCCGATAGAGCCAGAGAGGATGTTGGCGGGCAAGTCTCACTGGTCCCTTGACTTTGGACAAGTTTTCCCTTGTATTGTCGGGGCTGGACGATGGCACAGATTGAGACCAAATCAGCGGGCAAGACCAAAGCCGCCACCATGACCAAAAGCGAAGGGCTGCCCTTCAGCAAAGTGAACTACTATATCTTTGCGGCGGGGCTGGTGGCCATCATTCTGGGGTATATCACGCTGAGCCAGGGATCGATCACCCTGGCGCCGATTCTGTTGGTGCTGGGATACTGTGTCATCCTCCCGATCGCGATTTTGTATCGCGCCAAGGAGAAGCCAGCCGCCCCGGAGACGAAAGTCGGGGGGTAGCCGGCGCCGGTGACACGGCGCCGACCGGTGGGGCCATGTCCCGCCGCCCGGTCGCGGATGACACGATGGGCGGTTAGCTCAGTTGGTTCAGAGCATCTGCCTTACAAGCAGAGGGTCACTGGTTCGAATCCGGTACCGCCCACCAGCAGGGGCACAGACAAGCGAGTTTGCGCGGGGTCGTAGTTCAGTCGGTTAGAACGCCTGCCTGTCACGCAGGAGGTCGCGAGTTCGAGTCTCGTCGGC
>CAZQIZ010000048.1:0-14246 GCA_964593585.1 uncultured Ignavibacteria bacterium | reverse complement strand
AGGTGCGTGATTATGAACAGAAATGACCGACACACAAAATTCCTGACAGGCCCCATCGACATGAACTTGACACTGTAAAGACGAGTGACGAGGACTGCGGACATGACTCGTTCTCACGCCCACATTGTCGCAAAGCCAAACTCGCTTCTGCAAGGTCCGCGGATTGTAAGGAAGTCTTGTGGATTGCCCCGCGCGGCGTAACGACAAGGATTACTTCCTTGGCCCGATTCGCCATCGGCGAATCGGGTCGCCTCGCAATGACAGCCCGGCGATGGAATTCCACATCACCGTCATTGCGAGGAGGAGTCCGCCGAAGGCGGACGACGACGAAGCAAACCTTGTTTCCGCGGCAATGCTCGCTCAGGTCATCGAGTAGCCACCGTCGACGATCAGAATCTGCCCGGTGATCCAACGAGCGGCGTCGGTGCAGAGAAAGACCACCACCTCGGCGACCTCGTCGGGGGTGCCGACGCGGCCGAAGGGCGTGCGCCGCACGACTTCCTTAAGCATTTCTTCGTAATTGGGGAAGATCTTGAGCGCGTCGGTGTCAATGAACCCGCCCGAGACGCAGTTGACGTTGATGCGGCGCGAGGCCAGTTCATGCGCCAGGTAACGGGTGAGCGCCTCGATGGCGGCCTTCGAGATGCCGATCGCCGAATAGCCGGGGATATAGCGGTGCGAGCCCAGGGAGGACAGGGAAACAATCTTGCCACCGTCGGGCATCATTGGCACCGCACGCTGCGCGCAGAACAAGAGCGCCTCGGCGTTGGTGTGCAGCGACAGATCCCAGGCGCGTTCATCGACATCCAGGACATTGGCGAAGATGCCTAAAGCGGCGTTGGAGACCAGGATGTCGACACGGCCAAACTTCTCGGCCACCTCGTCGAAGAGTTTATGGTGGAATTCCTTGTTGGCGATGTTGCCGCGCACGGCATGGGCCTGGACCCCGTAGCCCTGCAGTTCGGCCACCGTTTCAGCGGCGGCCGTGCGGGAGCGGAAGTAGTTGACGACGACGTTGGCGCCCCGTTGCGCGAGCTTGCGGGCCACACACCGTCCGATCCCCTTGGTGCCGCCGGTGACCACAGCGATCTTTCCGGACAGATCATGTGGACGTTCGTGCTCAGGTACGGTTGTCATGGGCGACAATGAAACGCTCCTCGGAGGCGGCTACAACTGCTTTTACATAATATGTTGCAAATCAATGAGTTGCTACGCCTCAGCTAATGCGGCAGGTTGTGACAGTCACAAATGGGATGCTTGTGAAAGATTTTCCTTGCAATTGGATTTTGGGGGTGTATCTAAGGCCGTCCATAAGGCGTTCTTCTCGCCCTTTGGCGGTGCCGGATGGCCCCCGATGGCAGAAGAAACGCCGAAACGATGAACGGCTAAGCACCTTACCGCCCCTAACTCCCAGGTTTGACCCAGGCTCGCTGCATGGCGGGTCTCTTTTTTTGGGACGGAAGGCGGCGGGCGAGGACGGTCAATGCGGTCGGGGATCGTGGATTTTTATCGACAGTGGAGACCACAAGCTGTAAGTATGGCCATGTACCGGAGTGGAGAGTAAACCGAAGGGGGGCCCGTTGCGACGGAGCCCTGATGGAGGAGGAAATATGAAGAAGACGTTCCGCATGCTTTTGGTGCTGCCGATCCTGGTGGCCCTGATTGCTGGCTGTTCGAAGCCGCCGGAGATGGAGATGGCGGCCGCGGACCAGGCGATGCAGGCGGCCCAGGCGATGCAGGCGTCGAAGTATGCGCCGGCAGACTGGCAGATGGCCAATGACACCCTGCAGGCCGCCAAGACAGAGAAAGCGGCGCAGGACGGCCGGTTCGCCCTGTTCCGTTCGTATGGCAAGTCCAAGGCCATGTTCGAGAAGGCCTCCGCCCTCATGAACACCGCGGCGACCAACGCCAAGGCCGAGATGGAGCGGGTCCGCAAGGAGACCGAGGAAATGCTCAACATGGTCCGCACAGAGCTGGATTCGACCGCGGCCATGGTCGCCAACGCCCCGGTCGGCAAGGACACCAAGGCCGAGATCGAGCTGATGAAGCAGGATCTGACCGCGTTGCAGCAGATGCTCTCCGAGGCGCAGGCCGACTGGAGCCGCAACAACTTTGACGGCGCCAAGAGCAAGGCAACGACCATCCGCGATCGCATGAACACGATGAAGACCACGCTGGAAGCGGCGATGGCCAAGCGCGGCAAGAAGCGCTAACGCATTCCAGGGAGCGTTGTTACGCTCCCGGCAAACAACGACGACGGCCGTCCGTCAGTACATGCTGATGGGACGGCCGTCGACTGTTGAACTCTCCCGGTCCGACGCTGTTGAATGATTGACGTATGGTGCGGTACGATTCCGACTGCAAACACATGAGAGCAAGGAGGGGGATGGTGCGGCGCGGGGGGCTTTCCGCCATCCTGACAATCATCCTGGTGATCGGGACGGCCGGCTGCGACAGTCCGCCGACCCAGCTGTCGCAGGTGGCCTGGCAGGCCCTGCAGGACAGCGAGCGTCAAGGCGCCGTCCAAAGCGCTCCGGAGGTCTGGGCGCTGGCGCAGGCGCAGTACGACTCCGCCTGGTTGATCATCGAAACACAGAACCGCCTCTGGTTCTTCGAGCGTGATTTTGAGCCCGCCGAATCGCTTCTGATTCGAGCCGGGCAGTCGGCGCGCGAAGCCATTAAGGCGGGTTATGTCAATCGCGAACAACAGCGACAGGAGATCGAGCGGACGATTGATTCACTCGGAAAGACCATCGCCGCGCACAAGGCGGCCATCAACGGTCACATCGCGCGAATACCCCTGCGCAAAGCCATGACCGAGGCCGAGCTGCAACTGGCGACCCTGCGCGAAACCTACCAAAGCGGCGAGATCGACCGGGCGATCGAATTCATCCCCGTCGCCCAGGCCTCGCTGCGCGACTTCGAGGAGCGTCTCGACCACGACTGGGTCGATCCCGTCGAACTGCCCAATTGGAACAAGATGGTGCGGGAAACGGTACGATGGTCGAAGGAGAATGGATCCACGGCGCTGGTGGTGGTCAAGATGGACCGGCGCGCCTACCTGTTGAAGGGCGGCCGGATCGTCGATGAGTTCCCCGTCGAGTTCGGCTACCGCGCCTGGGCCCAGAAGATGCGTTCGGGCGACGGCGCCACACCGGAAGGCATTTACCATGTGACCAAGTGGCGCGACCGCGACACCAAGTATTACAAGGCGCTCAACATCAACTACCCGAACGAGCAGGACAAGAAACGCTTTGCCCTCAACAAGAAAGCGGGCAAGATTCCCCGCAACGCCCATATTGGCGGGCTGATTGAGATCCACGGCGAGGGCGGCAAGGGCGAGGATTGGACCGAAGGTTGCGTGGCGCTGTCGAACAGGGACATGGACCGTCTGATGACGAAGATGTCCGTGGGTGACCGCGTGACGATTGTGCGCGAGGTGACAGGATGGCCCGATTGAACTGGAAGAAACTGCTTCTGTGGCTGGTGCCGCCGCTGGTGCTGGCGTCGGGGATCGCCTACTCGGCCATCACCTCGCCGCCGGCCTACTCCTGGAAGGAACCGCCGATTCCGGACAACTCCCTGGCGATCCAGGCGCAGCGGAAATTGAATCCGCCGCCCGAGGATGAGCCGGTGGACAAGTCGGGCAAGCTGACCAAGAAGGGCAAGAAGCGCAAACAGCACGCCGCCGATTTCAAGGGCGGCTACATCGTCATCGACACGCACACCAACCGGATCTACTGGCGGACGCAGGACTCGATCCTCTACGAGGCGCTCTGCTCGACCGGGACCGGTTCGGAGCTGGTCGACACCGTGGGTGGACGGGTCTGGCGCTTCCACACGCCGCGCGGGATTTTTGCAGTCGAATCGCGGGCGACCGAACCCTGGTGGCGCAAACCCGATTGGGCCTTCATCGAAGAGGGCGAGCCGATTCCGGATGATCCCAGCGAGCGGCTCGATCCGGAAGTGATGGGTGATTATGCCATCGGTTTCGGCGATGGGTTCTTCATCCATGGTACGCTGTATGAACGGTTGATCGGTGTGGCCGCTACACATGGCTGCGTGCGGCTGGCCGCCACCGACCTGGATTACTTCTACCGCAAGGTGAAGATGGGCACACCGGTGGTGATCCTTTGACGCGGCGGCGACCATATCGCGGATGGAGCGGACGGCTGGCTCTGGGATTCGCTCTGGCGATCCTGGCAACGACGGGCGCGCGCGCGCAGAGCCCCACCGACTCGGTGATGATGGCCACGTTGCAGCGGTTCAAGGCCGACACCATCTACCATGTCCGCATCAACCCGCGTGATTCCACCATCCGTATCCACCTCGGGCAATTCCCGATGCTGAAGTGCCGGTTCACCGTCCTCGACGAGGACGATGTCCACGACTACCGCGAGGCCTGGCGGGAGAAGCGCGATCGCGGCTGGCAGAGCGTGACCGCGCGCAAGGTCTGGTCGGGACGTCCGGCGGTCTCCGACACGGTGGTCGAAGTGGTGGCGCGGGTCTCGAAAGTCAATCCTGACCTGATCAGCCGCGTCATGCCGCGCCGGTTTGTCGTCGATCTGACCGATGAGTTCGTCATTCGAGTGATGACGATCGAAGGAGCCGGCGAAGAGCGCAGTTTCGGCGAAAAGTGGAAGGCCTTCCAACAGAACTGGATCCCATTCATGCGGCAGCCGCATTTGGACTTGGTGGTCACCGAGAAGGACGCACAAACGCTCTACTACGCGCTGGAGCCAGGCACACCGGTGATCTTGATCGACGAGTAGTCGTCGCTTTCGTACAACAAAGTTTAGCATCGGCCAGGGCGACGCTCTGGCCGATTTGCTTTTCTGTCGATCTCATGGCACCCGAATGGAACCAGTTGGTCGGTCGCATGTCAGACGATGGCGAAGTGGGGCAGGTGGAAGCTGTGGCCCCTCACCCTAACCCTCTCCCCTTTCAGGGGAGAGGGGACAAGAGCAGTTCCATGAGAACATGACAGCACATTCGCGACACACTGCCACATCAGCGCAAAGAATCCCCCTCTCCCCCGCAGAGGGAGAGGGCCGGGGCGAGGGGCTGCGCTCTCGCTCGCTTCAGCCCCTCACCCTAACCCTCTCCCCTTTCAGGGAAGAGGGGACAAGAGCAGTTCCGTGGGAACATCGCCGTCCATTCACGCCACACTGCCATATCAAAGCAAGGCCCCCCTCTCCCCCGCAGGGGGAGAGGGCCGGGGTGAGGGGCAGAGATTCAGCGGACGATTTCTTCGGCGAATCGCGACTGAACTTCCGGCAACGAGACGCTTCGCCCGGTCAGTTGTTCCATCGAAGTCATGACTTCCGGAGACAGACCGCAGGGATGGATGGCGCCGAAGTAGCGGAGGTCGGTGGTGACATTGAGCGCGATGCCGTGGTAGGAGATCCACTGGCGCACCGCCACGCCGATCGAGGCGATCTTGCGTCCGTGGACCCAGACGCCGGTGTGGGTCGGGTGATGTTCACCGGCCAGTCCCCATGGGGCGATTGTGCGGATGATCACGTCCTCCAGCCAGCGGAGGAATTTGTGCATGTCGCCGGTGCGGGCGCGGACATCGAGGAGCGGGTAGGCCACCAATTGGCCGGGACCATGATAGGTCACGCCGCCGCCGCGCTCGACCGGCACCAATTCGACCGGGGATTTGGCATCCACGGGCGTGACGGGCAGCAGTTCGGCCAGATTGGAGCCGCGTCCATAGGTGTAGACGTGCGGATGCTCGACAAGGATAACCGTGTCGCCGATGGCGCCGGCAATTCGCTGGGATAGCGCCTCCAATTGCCGACGGTGCGCCTCGCGGTAGGCGAGGTGCCCCCAGTCGACAATGGTCAGGTCGATCTTGGCGTCGGTACTGGTCATGAGCGCCAGTCGCAATCTGCCGGCAGCCGCGGCTCGCCGGGAGGCCCGTCCTCCCCTGCGATTTGATCCGACCGGGCCCGGATTGATGGCCCCGGTTTACTCCGCGCACCCGGACCGGGTGTCAGATCGTCATCATCAACTCGTACGGGCTCTCCAGCCGGCGGCAGACATTGCGCAGGAATTTGACCGCGGTGTGGCCGTCGATGAGACGATGGTCGAACGACAGGGTCAGATACATCATATCGCGGATGACGATCTGATCCTCGCGCACAACCGGGCGTTTCTGGATCAGGTGCATGCCGAGGATGGCCACTTCGGGTTGATTGATGACCGGCGTGGAGGCCAACGCGCCATACATGCCGGCGTTGGTGAGCGTGAAAGTCGACCCCACCACCTCATCGGGCTTCAATTGGCTCCGGCGAGCGCGGTCGGCCAGGTCGGCCGCCTCGCGCGCCAGATGAAGGATCGACTTCTGGTCGGCGAACTTGATCACCGGCACAATCAGGCCCTCGTCGCGAGCGACGGCGATGCCCATGTGGTAGAACTTCTTGAAGACAATCGTGTCGCCTTCGATGGACGCGTTGACCGAGGGGAACTCCCGCAACGCCGCCACCACCGCTTTGATGAAAAACGGCAGATAGGTGACATTGACGCCAGCCATCTGCGCCCATTCCTCTTTGTGCCTGTTGCGCACGCGGACCAATTCGGTCAGGTCGACCTCGTCCATACTCATCACATGCGGCGAAATCTGCTTGGACTTCACCATGTGGTCGGCGATGAGCTTGCGCACACCCGCCAAGGGAACCCGCTCGGTGGGTTCGGCGCCGCGCACGACCGGAATGGTCAAGGGTGAGAGAGCCGTGGCCGGCGCAGCGGCCGGCATAGCGGCGGCCACTGCCGGACGCGGCGGTTGTGACTGGCGGGTGCGGACATAGTTGAGAACATCTTCCTTGGTGACCCGTCCGCCGCCGCCGGTGCCGGGAATCTCTTCGAGTGTGAGATTGTGCTCACGCAGCAGACGACGCACCACCGGCGAGGAGCGTTTGGTCTCATCACCGGCCTCGGCCGGGCGGGTGATGGTCACCGTGGGCGGCGCCATGGTGGACGCTGCCTTTGTGGAGACGGCCGTAGCCTGGGCCGCTGCGGGCACGGCCGACTTGGCCGCCACGTCGCCGGACAACGCCTCCCCCGCGCCGAGGATGATGCCGATCTCGGTGCCGATTCCGACCACTGTTCCCTCGGGCACGAGGATCTTGCCCAGTGTGCCGGAACTGATGGCGGGAATTTCGACATTGACCTTGTCGGTCATAATCTCAACCACGGTCTCGTCTTTTTGGACCGGATCGCCTTCGGCCTTCAGCCAGCGGCCCACGGTCCCCTCGACAACGCTTTCACCCATCTGCGGCACAACAATCGAAACTGGCATGGGAGTCTCCTCTAATGAATGCTAATACGCGGCCAGGGCGCGGGCCTTGGCGGCAATCTTGTCGGCATCAGGCATGTACTCTTTTTCCATCACCGGCGCAAACGGCATTGGCGGCACATCGGGGCCGGTCAACCGCCAAACCGGAGCGTCGAGGTCATCGAACGCCTCTTCCATGATCGTGGCCACGATCTCTCCGCCCACGCCGCCGGTCCTGGGGGATTCATGCACCACGAGCGCCTTCCCTGTCTTGCGCACCGATTCGAGGACCATGTCGCGGTCCCAGGGCAGGAGGGTGCGCAGATCGACAACTTCGATGTCGATGCCTTCTTTCGCCAGGGTCTCCGCCGCCTTGAGCGCGCGGTGCACCATCAGTTGATAGGCGATGATGGTCAGCCGCGACCCGGCGCGCTTGATGTCGGCGCGTCCAAGCGGCACGGTAAAGTCGCCGTCGGGTATCTGACCCTTGATCAAGCGGTAGAGCCGTTTGTGCTCCAAAAAGATCACCGGATCGTCGCCGCGAATGGCGGCCTTTAGCAGACCTTTGGCGTCATACGGAGTCGACGGGGCGACCACGACCAGACCGGGGGTGCCGAAAAACCAGTTCTCGTTGGTCTGCGAATGGTAGAGTCCGCCGCCGATTTCGCCGCCGCAGCAGATGCGCAAGACCATCGGGCAGGTCCAGGCGCCGCCGGAGCGGTAGCGCAAACGCGCCATCTGTTGGACGATTGGATCAAAGCCGCAGGAGGCGAAGTCGGAAAATTGCAGTTCGGGAACGGGCCGCATGCCCACTGCGGCGGCGCCCACCGCGGCACCGACGATCAATTCCTCGGCGATCGGCGTGTCGATAACCCGCAGCGGTCCGAACTCATCCAGGAGGCCTTTGGTGGCCTTGAAGACGCCGCCGTAGAGGGCCACATCCTCGCCCAGCACAAAGACGCGTTCGTCGCGGCGCATTTCTTCGGCCAGCGCCTCGGTGATCGATTCAATGAAGGTGGCTACGCGCATGGCCATTCATCCGGGGAAGTTGGTCCGGGGTGAAAAGGAGTAGACATCATCGTAGGCCTCCTCGGCGCGCGGATGCGGCGCGGCCTCGGCCTCGGCGATGGCGGCCTCGAGTTCGGCTTCGATCTCCTGCTGAACGCGCAACCGCTCCGGAAGACCCATGATGCCATTCGCCTCCAGGTAGCGCTCGTAGAGGGTCACCGGATCGCGACGCTTCCACTCTTCGACTTCCTTCGCGTCGCGGTAGTTGGCCGGATCGATCTCGGAGTGGCCATACCAGCGATAAGTCAGGCATTCGATCAGCGTCGGCCCGCCGCCGGAACGCGCCTTGTCGATGGCCGCCTTGACGGTGGTGTAGACCAAGAGCAGATCGTTGCCGTCGATGGTCACACCGGGGAAGCCATAGGCCACGGCGCGATCGGAGTAGCGCTCCACGCGACTTTGCAGACTGGCCGGGACCGACTCGGCCCAGAGGTTGTTCATGCAGACAAAGACGATCGGCAGGTCGTGGACGCCGGCGAAGTTCAGCGCTTCGTGGAAGCCGCCGCGCGAGGTTCCCCCCTCACCGATGTAGGCCATGACTACTCGCGGCTCTCGGCGAATCTTAAATGCCAGCGCCATGCCGGCGCCGACGGGGAGCTGCCCGGCCATGGTCGAGGCGGGAGTGTAAAGCCCATGCTCGGTGGAACCATAGTGACAGGGATGCGACTTGCCCTTGTCGGAGGAATTGGCGCGCGCAAAGATCTGCTTGAGGAAATGCGCCAGAGGGATGCCCTTGGTGACATAGGCGCCCAACTCGCGATGCGAGGGAGCAATGATGTCCTCGGGGCGCAACCCATAGGCCGAGCCGACCCCCGCGGCTTCCTGCCCTACGGCGGAGAAGTAGGTGCCGGGGAACCGTCCCTGTTTAAACAGCCGCCGGCAGCGCTCGTCAAAAATCCGCGTCTTGATCAGGAAGTAGTAAAGCCGTCTTTGGTCCTCGACCGGGATTGCGGCCGGGGTGGCGGACATTTTTTCTCTGGTAATCGCGTTGGTGTTCATGACAAATAAAGAGGGGGCGCGGCCGCGGAATTCGCTCCAAGTCTCAAATTTTATGAGACTTACGCGATAAAGTCAAGGGCATCCACCCCAGTGCCGAGCCGGACCGGCCCCGGGTCCCAACACCAGAAATTGCGCAAAACGAGCCCGATTTGCGATTTCGTGCTTGCGGAGAATGCCGCCGATTAATTGGTATGCGCCGAGGACGGAGGTCAGGATGGCACACGACATTGAACGACTCAAGCGCGAGATCGAAGAACTGGAAAAACAGATCGCCTCGCATCCCTTCGAGGGGCTTTTCGATCGTAAGCGCTCCGATCAGTTGCAGGACAAGCTGAAGAAGAAACGCAAGGAATTGGCCCGTCTGCAAAGCGGCGAAACGGACCTTGAGGAACACGAGCACGGTGAGGATCACCCCGATGTGCACGAGTTCATCGGCAGCATCGAGGAGACGCCGGATCTGGGTCCGGATTTCCCGCTGGGAATCGATGCCGATGAGCCGCGCCCCAAGGCTGCGAAACCGCCAGTGGGGGCGGTTCCTCTGGCCGCAAAGACGGTCGCCAGGGTCTCGCCAGCGGCCAAACCGGTTGCCAAGAAGGCCGCCAAAGCGGTGAAAAAGACTGCGACCAAAGCCAAACCGAAGGCCAAACCGCAACCCAAGCCCAAACCCAAGCCGAAGGCCGCTGCCAAAAACAAGGCGGCCGCCAAACCGGCAAAGAAAAAGGGCAAACGCTGAGAGCGTCCGGGCGGGGTTGACTCCCGTCGCTGGAATTCCTATTTTCACGCACAGGGGCCGTCAGTATGGCGGCCCCTTTCTGCCCACTGGGGGATCGTCCAACGGCAGGACATGCGGCTCTGGACCGTAGAATCGGGGTTCGAATCCCTGTCCCCCAGCCAACCCGTGGAATCGCACAACCAATGACAGCGCGCAAGCCCGTTGGAATGCCGGCGCTCCTTCTGGCGTCGGCGGCCGTCATCATTCTGTTGGGGATGGCAGGGCACGGGCATCACGATGCCTGCCACGATGTCTGCTGGCTCTGTTATTCCGCGGCCAGCGCGCTGGGACTGCCGGCGACTTTCTTCTTGTGGGTCATGCTGTGGATCGTCCAGACGCGTCTGCCGGCCGCGACGATCGTTCAGACCGCTGATGCCACCCTTCGTCCCGCCGACCCACGCGCCCCTCCTGTCTGACCCCCTGCCATCGGATCGAATTGGCGTTCGCGAACCGGTTCCGACCGGTGCGCGCTGACTTGTCCATTTGGGGGTTCGATGAAATCTGCACTGCTTGTCTCGGGCATCTGTCTGGCGGCGCTGCTCTCCGCTCCGGCCGCGCGCGCGCAGACAACCCTGAATCCTGATATTTCGCTGATCGGCGATGTCCGATTGTCGTGGAGCGACGACGATGCCGATTCAGCGTCGCATCAACTCAACCTGAATCTGCAGGAAGCCGAGTTGGCGATTGCGGGTTACCTGAATCCGTACGCTCGCGCCGATGTCTATGTCGCCTTCCATGAGGACGGCGATGCGGAGATCGAAGAGCTGTTCGCCACATTCACACGCGGGCTACCGCTGGGACTGTCGGTCCGGGCGGGGCAGTATCTGCTCGACTTCGGCAAGGTCAATCCCCTGCATCCGCATGCGTATTCCTTCATCCTGCGTCCGCTTTCTCATGCGGAGTATTTCGGTGACGAAGGCCTGCGCGATGTCGGCGTCCATGCCTCATTGCCGCTGCCTACCGGCTCGGTGGCGACGACGCTGTCCATTGATCTCCTGAAGGGAGACTTCCTGGCGCCGCATGGACACGAGGACGAGCACGCGGAAACAGGAGAAGAGCCGCCAAATGAGCGGGGCTTCGCCGGACGCTGGGAATCGTTCGTCGCCCTGACTGATCACGCTTCGCTGTCGGTCGGAGCCAGCGCGGTCACCGGCATCCCCGCGGAGGGCACGCGCCGCTGGATCTGGGGCGGTGATGTGAAGTACCGCTGGAAGCCGGATCGCTACCAATCGTTCACCGCGGTCGGCGAGTATCTCGGCAACCGCCAGCGGCCGCCCGCGCCCGAGAATCACGCCGACCTTACACGGCACGCGCTGTTCGGATACGTCGATTGCCAGTTCCGTCAGCGCTACAATGTCGGCGCCATCGGCGACTGGGTGCAGGGGGCCGAGAGCCAGGACGAGGAACGCTGGCGGGTCGGCGGGTTTGTCGGGTTTGCGCCGGTCGAAGAGACTTCAATATTACGTCTGCTGGTCAACTACCGCCGGGATGTCGCCGCGAAGACGGGATCATGGTCGGGCATCCTGCAATTGGTCTTTTCGCTGGGGCCGCACAAGCCCCACGTGTTTTAGGAGGCGCCATGCGACACATAAATGGCATCCTGACGCTCCTCGGCGTCCTGCTGATTGCCGCGTCCCCCTTGCGCGCCGAACGGATACGGGTGGTGGCGGCGACATCGGACCTGGGATATTTCGCCCGCCAGATCGGCGGCGACCTGGCGGAGGTGGATGTAATCGCCGGCGGCAACCGCGACATCCATTACATCGAGGTGCTGCCCAGCCACATGCTCAAGGTCCGTCGGGCCCAGGTCTACCTGAAGGTCGGGCTGGAGTTGGATCTCTGGTCGCAGCCGATCATCGACGGATCGCGTAACGGCGACTTGTTCGTGGTGGATTGCTCGCAGGGGATCGCGCCGTTGGAAGTGCCGACCTTCAAGGCCGACGCGCGCTATGGCGACTTGCACCGCTTTGGCAACCCGCACTACTGGCTGTCGCCGCGCAATGTGCCGGCGATTTGCGCCAACATCGCCGCGGCCATGGAACATGTCGATCCGGAGCATGCCGATCAGTATGAGGCCAACCGCGACGCCTTCCTCAAGCGGCTGGCGGTCAAGACCGCCGAATGGGACAGCCTGCGGATCGTGATGGCGAAGATTGATTTCGTCTCCTACCACAACAGCTGGCCCTACTTCTGCGAATACTTCGGGTGCCGTGTGGTCGACTTCATCGAGGAGTTCGCCGGGGTGGCGCCGTCGCCCTCGCATGTCGCGCACCTGATTGAGCACATCAAGGCCGATCGAATTCCGGTGGTGACCGCGCAACCGTTCCACGACCAACGGCTGCCGAAGATGATCGCCGAGCGGACCGGATGCCGGGCCATCATCCTGCCGACCTCGGTGGGGGGCGTGCCGGGCGCCGATTCCTACGAAGCCCTCATCGACACGATTCTCGTGCGGCTGCGGGACACGTCCGGGAGGCCATCGGATGGGTGAAATCCTCTCGCTCATACTGTGGCCGATTCTGGCCTGCATCGTGCTCACCGGCATCCATGTCTATTTCGGCGCGCACGTCATCAAACGCGGCGTGATCTTTGTCGATCTGTCGCTGGCGCAGGTGGCGGCGTTCGGTTCGACGTTGGCGTTCCTGGTGGGCGTCGACTTGGAGTCGTTTGCAGCCTATCTGCTCAGTCTGGCATTCGCGCTTCTTGGAGCGCTGATCTTTGCCGTCACGCGGCGTCACGACAACGAGGTGCCGCAGGAGGCGATCATCGGGATCGTCTACGCGGTGGCGACCGCTGCCGCCATCCTGGCGGTGGCCCGCCAACCGGAAGGGGCCGAGCATATCAAGGCGATTCTGGTTGGTTCGGTGCTCACCGTCTCTCCCGGTGAAGTACTAAAGACCGCGGCACTCTACGCGGTCATCGGCGCGCTGCACTGGCGCTGGCGCGCGCCGATCTGGGCGATCACCAACGACGCCGAGGCGGCCCGTCGCGATGGCGTCCCGCTGCGGCTCTGGGATTTTCTCTTCTATGGATCGTTCGCGTTTGTGGTGACCTCGTCGGTGCACATCGTCGGCGTGTTGCTGGTCTTCTCCCTGCTCGTTGTTCCGGGCACCGCGGCGATCCTGACCGGCCAGCGCTCCACCACGCGCCGGCTGGTGTTCGGTTGGATTTTCGGCGTGCTCATTTGCCTGGCGGGCATGGTGATCGCGTTTGCCGCCGATTTGCCGCCGGGCGCGGCAATCGTCGGATTGTTCGGCGCGGCGCTGGCGCTGGCAGGATTATACGGGCGCTTGCGCGGACGACCCGCTCTCGGATAATGCGACCACACACAAACGGGGCGGCCCACTTCGGCCGCCCCGTATCCGATCCGGTGGCTTTGTTGCCTCAGTGCGTCGCGCGCATCTCGGCCGCCTTCTCGCGGATTTCGCTCAAATCGCGCACCATCGCGCTCCAGCCGTACCAGAGCGCGTAGTCGGGGTTGGCGTGAAAGGTCCCCTGAAACGTGCGCATGCGGTGTTCGAGGTACATGTCAAAGAGGATCTGCTCGACCACCGTCGGCGCATCGTGGAATGTGAGCAAGTCGGGGAAGGCATGCTGGTAGGTCGCCGGCTTTGGGAGCGTGCCGTCCTGGTAAAGCGACGCCACAATGCGAATCGCCTCGGCCATCAGACTGTCGGCGGCGCGAATCATCATATCGCCCTTCTCCAGCTCGACCCGCGCGAAATTCTCCGAGTGGCACCCGCCGCAAGTGGCCAGCATTTTGTCGCGCTCACGTTGCCAGTCTTCCTGCGTCAGCCGCGCCAGGTCGACGGCCTTGACGGCGTCGAGGCGCGCGGTCGGCTGTCCCTGCGGGTCGAGCACACCCAGCGCCTGCAGAATGGTGACGCGGTTGGCGGCCCACGCCGAATCTTCGGGCAATGGCAGACGCACGGCCAGAAATCCCCATGCGGTCCGTACCTCGTGATTCCCCTCCTGCATGTGGCAAGTCTGGCAGGTGGGCGCGGCGACGCTGTCGGGCAAGGTGCCGTTCTGCTTGAGCAGATAGCGGACGCCATGCTTCGAGGTGGAGTACATCTCCCACTGCGGGTGGTCGAAGCCCATGTGGCAGGTCTGGCAGGCCTGCGGCTG
>CAZQIZ010000047.1:0-15086 GCA_964593585.1 uncultured Ignavibacteria bacterium | reverse complement strand
GTAAGATCAACAACCCAGTCCAAATGCAACACCCATTTTGTTAGAAGGTCTAAAGCTTCATCCGCTTGACCAACTCGCCGATCAGCGCCGACAGCTTCGGCTCGGCGCGGCCGGCGACGCCGACGATGATCTCGTGGTTCATCGGGTGCAGCTTGTCGGGCAGGCCCATGTCGGTGATGATGGAGAAGCCGGAGACACGCGTGCCCTGCTGGCGCGCCGCGATCACCTCGGGCACCGTGGACATGCCGACCACGTCGGCGCCCATGATGCGCAGCATGCGGTACTCGGCGGCGGTCTCGAGGTTGGGGCCGGCGACGCCGACGTAGACGCCCTTCTTCAGCGCGATCTTCAAGTCCAGCGCGCATTCCTCGGCCAGGGCGATCAGTTCGGGATCGTAGCATTGGTACATGTCGGGGAACCGCGCGCCGAAGTCATCGAGGTTGGGGCCGATGAGCGGATTGCCGCCGAGCATGTTGATGTGATCGGTGATTGCCATGATGTCGCCGGCGGTGAAGAGCGGATTCATCCCGCCGCAGGCGTTGGAGACGATCAGCACCTTCACGCCCAGCATCTTCATCACCCGCACCGGCAGCGTGATCTGCTGGAAGCTGTAGCCCTCGTAATAGTGGAAGCGTCCCTGCATCGCCACGACCGACTTGCCGCCCAGCTGGCCGAACAGCAGCCGTCCGGCGTGCGACTCGACGGTCGAATGCGGGAAGTGGGTGATCTTTTTGTAGTCGACTTCGGTCTCGACCTGGATTCCCTTGCCCAGTTGGCCCAGCCCGGTGCCGAGGATGATGCCCACCGACGGGGTCGCCTTGGTGAATTGGCGAATGGCGGCGGTGGCTTCGTTGATCTGCGTGCGGTAGTCGGTCATGGAGTCTCCAATGTTGGGCGAATAGTGTAGCAATTGCCGGGGCGTATTGCAATACACCCCTACGCACGCTCCCCAAAAATCGCGCGTCCGATTCGCAGCATGTTCGACCCTTCGGCCAGCGCGATTTTCCAGTCGTCGGTCATTCCCATCGAGCAATAGCGCATTGCGCCACCGCGCAGATCGGCCGGGTGCAGACGTTCGAAGATGCCGCGCAGGTCGCGGAAGGCCGGCGCGATCTCCTCCTCGTCGTCGGTCAGCGGTCCGATGGTCATCAGGCCGAGCAGGCGCAGATGCTCCAGCGCGGCGATGTCGCTGACCAGTTCATCGACATCCCATGGGTCGCATCCCGATTTTTGTTCTTCACCCGAGGTGTTCACCTGAATGAGGACATCCTGCCGCTTGCCGATGGCGGCGGCACGGCGGTTGAGCTCGTCGGCCAGATGCCAGCTATCGACCGATTGGATCAAATCAAAAAGCGCAACCGCGTCTTTCGTCTTGTTCGATTGCAGATGGCCAATCATGTGCCAGGTCGGTCGTGGCGCAAGGGTGATCGGCGGGATCTTTTCCTTGGCTTCCTGCACCTTGTTCTCGCCGAAGTCTGTGAAGCCCGCGGTGAAGGCGGCGGTGATCGCCTCGGCCGGGAAGGTCTTGGAGACGGCGACGATGGTGATGTCGTCGGGGTTGCGTCCCAGACGGGCGCATTCGCGCTCGAAGTCGTCGCGGAAGCGGCGGGCGTTGTCGGCGATGGCGGGTGGCGCTGTCACTCCGGAAATATAACTCTGGAGACGCTGCCCAAGAAAGAGCAGACTCCGCAGAAGCCTCGCCCTCCCGACTTTCACCGAATTAACAGGGAGGGCGAGCCTTCCGGCGAGCCTGCTCTTTGGAATATCGTCAATCCTCGACGCGGCCGCCGAGGTACTTGTTCAGGAACTTCTCGGATTTGCCGTAAAAGTCCAGCCGGTTTTCCGGACGGGCGAAGCCGTGGCCCTCGTCGGGATAGACGACATACTCGACATACTGCTCGTTGGCTTTGAGCGCCGCCACAATCTGCTCCGACTCGGCCTGCTTGACGCGGGGATCGTTGGCGCCCTGCCCGATGAGCAGCGGGATGCGGATCTTGTCGGCGGAAAACAGCGGCGACTGCGCCGCCAGACGCGCCGAATCGACCGCCGGATCGCCCACTCGGAAGTGGAACAGCTTCACCAGCGGTTCCCAGTAGGGCGGGATCGAGGCAATCAGGGTCATGATGTTCGACGGTCCGACGATGTCGACGCCGCAGGCGTAGAGGTCGGGCGTGAAGGCCGCGCCGGCCAGGGTGGCATAGCCGCCATACGAGCCGCCGTAGATGGCCACCTTGGCCGGATCAGCGTACCCCTGCTTCACTGCCCACTGCACCGCCTCGGTGAGGTCATTCTGCATCTTGCCGCCCCACTCGTTGTTGCCGGCGTTGACGAACGCCTTGCCGAAGCCGGTCGAGCCGCGGAAGTTGACCTGCAGGACCGCCCAGCCGCGGTTGGCCATCCACTGCACTTCGGGATTGAAGCCCCACTGGTCGCGCGCCCATGGCCCGCCGTGCACATTCAGCACCAGCGGCAGATTCTTCGGCTCGACACCGGCCGGGAGCGTGAGATAGCAGGGGAGCGTGAGCCCATCGGAGGTCTTGATCTCGACAAACGTCATCGGCGAAAACTGGTAGTTCTCCAACGCCGGCTGAATCGAGAACATGAACTCGGCCTTGCGGGTGTCGCGCTTGTAGGTGTAGTACTTGGTCGGCGCAATGTCGGACTCATAGGCGATGAGCCAGGTGTTGTCGGCGCGGTCGCGGGCGACCAGCGAGAATTCGCCGTCACCGATCGCTTCCAGCGCCTGGATGTCGGCCTCAATCTCCTTGTCGATCACCTGCCAGCGGCTGCGGTCGTAGTTGAAGGAGACCGCCTGCACATGGTACTTGGTCGGGTGGGCGATGATGCCGCCCAGATCGACACGCGGATCCTCGGCGATCACCTGCTCGGCACCGGTGGCGATGTCGACGATTTTCAGCCGGGTTACGTTCGACTCACGCGAGTCGCCGACATAAAGCGACTTGTTGTCAGGGGTGAAGCCATACGGCTGGCCATCTTCCTCGGGACCCCAGGTGATCAGGGTACGGAAGGGCTCGGCGTCGCTGTCGCGGACCAGCAGTTCGAAGCCGCCGTCGGGACGCGCCGCCTGGGCCGCGCGCGCCTTGAACTCGTTGTCGGGGAGCCAACCGACGATGTTGCCGGGGTTCTCGCCGATTAAGACCGCGTCCCCGGTGGCGATGTTGACGCGATAGAGATCCATCAGCCGCGGGTCGCGTTTGTTCATCTGCACGAGGATCTCATTGGGGAACTTCGGGTCGCTGGCAACCGGCTGGGCCTGGACATTCGGATAGGGTGTGAGGTCCTTGATGTCGCCGGAAGCCAGGTTGACCGAATAGATGTGCCAGTTTTCGTCGCCGCCGGTATCCTGCAGGAACATGATGTGTTGATTGTCTTCGGCCCACATGTGCATGCGGATGCCGCGGAGGGTGTCGGCGGTCACGACCCGGTCGTCGCTTTGACCAATGGTCTTGACCCAGACATTCAGAACGCCGTTGTGCGGCGCCAGGTACGACATGCGGGTGGCATCCGGAGATATGCGCGCCTGCGCCCGTTCGGGGTTGCCGAACAGCAGGTCCTTCGGGATGAGCGGTGGAAGCGCGGCCATGGCGTTAGCGGTCACTCCCAGTGTGAGCGCCACGGCCCACACGCCCGCCCAGCGTCGGCCGAAGCAGAATTGTCTCATGAACTCCTCCTTGATGGTTGGCTGTCTTCAACATGCGAACTCTCCATTTAACGCAGACGCCGCCGAAAGGTTGTCACAATCTGCCCGATTCTTCCGGCTTGAGCCGCCGATGATAGACCAAACCCCCGCCGCATTCAACCGGCAATTCGGCATGGCGCGCGACCAAAAAAACGAAGGCGGGTCAGAAGACCCGCCTTCGGCGACAACCAGATGATCAGAGCGATCTAATCAATCTTCTTTTTCACCGCGATCTTCAGGGTCTGCTTGAAACCGCCTTCGCCGCCCGCCTCGATGTAGCAGAAGTAAACACCATCGGCCACGTGATCGCCGCCCTCGGACTTGCCGTCCCAAGTGAGAATCGTGTTGCCGGCGCCGACCGCGCCGAAGTCGTGAACGAGATGTCCGCCGAGGTCATAGATGGCCGCGGTGGTCTTGCCGGTGGCCGGTTTGGCCAGGGTCAGCGTGACCATGCCATTGGCTGCCGGGCTGAAGGGATTCGGATTCACACTGACACCGCCGCCGCTGCCGACGTTGAGGGTCACCTGGATGCGCACCAGAGGCAGCAGTGGATCGGAGGTGGTGATGGCCAGCGTGTCGCGATAGTTGCCGGCGGTTAAGTCGCCGACGCTGGGACGCACGGTCAACTGGACATCCTCGCCGGCGGCGATTTCACCGACGCTGGGATCGACGATGGCAAAGACCGGAACTTCCGCGACGCCAAATGTGACGGACTGGTCGGTGTTGTTGGTGATTGTCACCGTCTGGGGATTGGGGTCGGGTCCGCCGACGGGCGCGGTGAATTGCAGTACGACCGGCGAGACCGACACGGTGCCGGCGCTGTAGCCGTCCTTGGCCGCCTGGGCGGAGGCCAGAAGCGCCTGCTCGCTGGTGGCGCCGATGACGGCAAAGGCCACACGCACCGCAGAATCGGCGGGAATGGTGAACGGACCGGCGGCGATCAGATGCGATCCGTCGCCTTCAGCCGGCGGCAGTGTCTGGCCGAATCCGCCGGTCATGGCCAGCCATTTGTCTGTTTCCGACAAACCGTCGAAGTCAAACACCTCGGTCAGATTGTCAAAGTAGTGATACGAGGACGTGCCGGACGGGCTGATGACGCACAGGCCGCGGAAGCGGTTCTCGTCGCGGTGGCGCATCCATCCCAGTCCCAGTTGCGCGTTGAAGCCGCCGCCGTCGCGCGTGGCCACCGTCTGTCCGCTGAAGGGGAAATCCCAGTCGAAATACAGGCCGGCGCGCAGATTGTTGAGCGTCTGCCCGGACCGGTTCCAGATCGTGTACTCGCAGACGATGTAGTCGTCATCGTCCGGGTTGTCGGATGCCCAGGTGCGCTGCTCCACAAAGATGCCGATCGGGTTTTCGGCGTAGGCATCGGAGAACCCGGCACGGGTTTCCTCCGCATATGTCTCGCCGGGTTCGCTGACCGCCACGCGTCCGCCCGGATCGACCATGAAGTCGATGTCCGGGGAGCCGGAGGAGTTGCGGACCGCGTCGGAGACTTTGGTCGGGCCGGTGGCGACGAGGAATCCGCCTTCAAACAACGACTGGGTTGCGTCGCCGCCGTAGAGGAATCCGACGCCGTAGTCGCTTTCGCCCTTGCGCGGATTAAGATTGTCGGCCTGCAGACCGAAGCCGCCGAACGAGGAGATGGTCATCTGTACGTTGCCGGCGTCGTGCGTGTAGAGATCCAGCGCCCGCACCGGGCCGGTCTGGATCGCGGCCTGATAGGTCCGCGCGTAGCCGCCGACGGCCGTGATGTTGACGGTGATGGGGAGACGCTCGCCGGAGACGACATCGGCCAGCGACACGGTCACATCGAACGGATCATCGTGGTTGGCGGCGGTGTCGCCGGCATTCGGCATGTTGGCGAACGCGGCGGCGCCATCCTGGATGGTCAGGCGCGAATCGCTGCTGGTGATCGTCACATTGACGCCGGTGGCGGCGGCGCCGGCATTCTTCAGCCGCAGGACGACCTGCGCGCTCTGGCCGGCGGCGGGACGAATGTAGTAGTCCCTCTGCACCGAGATGTTCGGTTGCGTGTTGGCTGGCAAGGCGCGCAATGCGGCGGCGATGTCCAGCAGCCCGTTGCCGTAGGAATTGTCCGGACCGGCGGCGCCGAGATCCTTGGCGCCGGCCAACAGCGCCTGCTTGATCTGCTCGGCGGTGGCGTTGGGATTGTATTCACGCAACAGAGCGACCGCGCCGGCGACCAGCGGCGTGGAGAATGAAGTCCCATAGGCGGCGGTATTGGAGAAATTGCCGCCGGGTGTGGTGCTGCGCAACGAGACGCCCGGGGCAACCAGTTCCGGCTTGATCGTCGAGTTGTCGCAATCGGACGGACCCTTCGAGGAGAGGGGATCGACGGGCGGGTTGACGATGTCGGTGCGCGAATCCACCATGCCGACGGAAAACGAGTTTGTCGATGAGGTGTTGCGGTTGCCGGGATTGCGAATGGTCGAGGCGCCGCACGATCCCTCGTTGCCGGCGGCGAAGACCATCACCGGGCCCGCCGCCTCGATGTTGTCGATGGCATTCCAGAAGATGTTGGAGCATCCGATGCCGGTGGGCACGCAGCCATCGCCGGGGTCCTTGGTGAAGGCGCCCCAGGGATTGGCCACGGCATCGGGGACATCATCGGTGGTCAGGGGGTTGCCGTCGGGATCGGCCAGCCACTGCATCGCCTCGAAGAGATTGCCGCAGCCGATGTTGATGTTGGTCGGGCAGGGGATGTCGATGGCCGCCGCGGAAATCCACTGACAATCGGGACAGACGCCGATCGTATCGTTGATTTGCGGGATGACGCCCACCAACAACCCCATCACCAGCGTGCCATGGCTGAGACCGGAGCCGGAATAGACACGCGGCTCCGGATCGTTGTAGACCGGATCGAACCAGCTTTCGCGCACACTGTAGCCGTTATTGCCGCGCCATTTGGGCGCGAGCACGAAGTGCTCGCCATCGACACCGGTGTCCATCGACGCGATCAGCCGCCCCGACCCGGTGTAACCCATGGCCCAGACCGAATCGGCCTTGATCGCCCGCAAACCATGGGTGACCGATTGATTTTCGGTGACATCGGTGGCGTCGGCCGGCACGGGAGTGACGAGCCGAATCAGCGGCATCTCCACTACTTCCTCGATGTCGGATCGCTGCGCCAGTTCGGCGATTGCGGAGGCGGTCATGCGGGCGGTGATGACGTTGTCGATCCAGAATCCCTGGGCGTCATAGATGCGACCGTCGAACTCGGGCGCGTTCATCGCGCGCAGGATCGCCGGCTGCACCGCGTCGGCGGTCGCGCGCAGGGCGTTGACCGCGGCGGTGTGTTGTTCGGCCAGCGTGGCATACTGCGCGGCAACCTGCTTTTTCAGCGCCACGCCCGAGAGCGTCCCGACGGGCCGGATCACGACCTCGATCAATTCTTCGGCAGAGGCGGCGTTCATGCGCGCCTGCAGGCCCGGATCGATCTGTCCGGCGCGCGCCGATGCGGTCGGCAACAGCCCGGCCAGCGCCACAAGTGCCAGAGTCCAGCGAAGGATCGTGCGATTAGACATTGTTGGTCTCCCCATGAAGGCGTGCGTCTTCGGTGTCCCCCCCCGCGCCCGGGTTCACCCCAGCGGCGGAGCGATCATGATCATCTTATCGGCGGAATGCGCAGGTCTCTTGCGACGGCATTTGGTGTGATGATTCTTGTCCGGGATCCCACATCGTTGTGTGGCGGCTTCCTGCTTGCTGCTGGCTGACGCGCCTGTGAGGCAGGCGCCGGCTCTCAGTGGCCGAGCCGCTAACATACCCTCCAACACGCCGCCATCCAAGCGGTTCCAGCGAATTCGCCGACAGGGGCGCCCGTTTTTGGGCTGTTGTCGACCGGGCCGGGACGCTATGATTGCGGTCCTTGCCAACTTGCGATGCCTGGTGATGGCTATCACTACCGCTAACATCCGACCTTGGAGGGAACTTTGCCCCCGAAACGCGCCCGTCGACGGTTGATCGACGATCTGGATATCACGCGGCTTCACTTTGTCCGCTCACCCGCCCTCTCTCCCGATGAAGAGACCGTGGTCTTCGTCGTTGAGACAGTGGCCGAGGACAAAAAGAAGTATCACACCCACCTGTGGCGGTGCCGTGCCGACGGCTCCGATCTGCGCCAGTTGACGTTCGGCGAGCGCAATGACACCGCGCCGGTGTTTTCGCCGGATGGCCGCTGGCTGATTTTCACCGCCAAGCGCGACGATCTGCCCGGTCTGCACATCATGCCCACCGACGGCGGCGAGGCGCGTCCGCTGGTGGAGAAGGACGGCTCCTTCGGTTCGGTGCAATTCACCCCGGATGGAAAGACGATCGTCTGCACCTTCCGCGCCAGCGATCCGCCGCAAACGCTTGACGGCAAACCGAAGCCCGAGGCGGCCGCAGGGGATAAGAAGCCGCCGAAGAAGGAAGCGCCGATCTACCGGCACATCACCCGGCTGTGGTACCGCTACGACGGCGAGGGCTTCCTGCCGCAGGACCGCTGGCATGTCTGGGCCTTCGATGTGGCCACCGGCAAGGGCACGCAGTTGACCAAGGGGAAGTACGACGAACTCTGCCCGACGGTCTCGCCAGATGGGAAGTGGGTCGCCTATGTCACGAATGTGCGTCCCGATCCTGACCTTGACCCGATGCGTCAGGATCTGTTTGTGGTGTCGATCCGCGGCGGCAAGCCGCGCCGTGTGCCGACTCCCGAAGGCCCGGTCGATCTGCCGTCGTTTTCGCCCGATGGCACGAAGATCGCCTACTACGGCCACACCGATCCGGATGGCACCTGGGGTGTGACCCCGTCGCATCTGTGGGTGGTGGGTGTCAACGGACGACCGGCGGCGCGCGACATCACGCCGAAGTATGACCGCGAGATGTACGACATGACCATCGCCGACACCGGCGAGGGCTTCAACGCCATCCGTCCGCATTGGTCGGCCGACGGGCGCTCGTTCACGCACCTGATCAGCGACACCGGCGCGACCCTGATCGGCCGTGTCGCGATCCGCGACGGCCGTCCGACACCGATCATCCGCGGCCAGTACCATGTGCAGAATGTCGCCTTCGGCAGCCAGGGCAAGCGCGCCGCGGCGCTGGTCTCGACCCCGACGGCGCCGGGCGAGATCGCCATCATCGATCTGACGAAGAAGACCACCACGCCCCGGTTCATCACGCGCCTGAATGGCGACTGGCTGCGTTCAGTGCAGGTGTGCCGTCCGCAGGAGGTCTGGTTCCCATCGACGAACAAGGTCAAGGTCCAGGGCTGGGTGCTCAAGCCGCCGGGGTTCAGTCCAAGACGTCGCTATCCGGCGATTATCCAGATTCATGGCGGGCCGCGGACGCAGTATGGCTATTCATTCTTCCATGAATTTCAGATGCTGGCGGCCAAGGGGTATGTGGTCTTCTACACCAATCCGCGCGGTTCGCAGGGACGCGGCGCCGATTGGTCGGCCGCGATCGTCAACGGCTGGGGCACGGTCGACTACGAGGATGTCATGGCCGGCACCGACTGGCTGGTCAAGCAATCGTACATCGACCCCAAACGGCTGGGGGTGACCGGCGGCTCCTACGGCGGTTACATGACCAACTGGATTGTCGGCCACACCAACCGCTTCCGCGCCGCGGTCACCGGACGCTCGGTCGTTGAGTTGAAATCGTTCTTCGGCACCACCGATGTCGGATGGGACTTCAATCGCGAATTCGGCGGGTATCCCTGGCAGAACGAGAAGGGATACGAATGGATGTCGCCTTTGACCTACGCCAAGAACATCCGCACGCCGCTTCTGATCATCCACAATGAGTTCGACATGCGCTGCAACATCGAACAGGCCGAGCAGTTGTTCACGCGGCTGAAGGTGATGCGCAAGACCGTTGAGTTTGTGCGCTTCCCCGAAGAACCGCATGGCCTGTCGCGACATGGCCGTCCCGACCGACGGGTGGCGCGTCTGCGGCACATCGCCCGCTGGTTCGACAAGTATCTGAAGGGACGCTGAGGATGGCGTTCATTTCGCTGCGCGACGCCGACGGACTGGCCTGGCATCAGGCCAGTCTGTTGGCGCGCGCCATTGAACTCACCGGCGCCGGGGGACTGGCCGGCATCCTCCGCTTCCACGGGATGGGGCGTCAGTGCGACGCCACCGCCGCCGAGGGGATGTGGAGCTTCCGTCGCGAGGGATTTCTCTGGCGCCATGCCGGCATCGTGGCCATGCCGGGAGACAAGCCGGTCGGATGGGTCAGTTCGGGGATTGCGCGCTCTCGGTTGACGTTGGTCGATGGCACCGTCTATGACTTCAACCGACTGGGATTCTGGAGCGGCGAACGGGCCTTCGTCACCACCTCGGAGTTTGCCGTCGTGCGCTTCCAGCCCCGGCGGCTCACCTTCCGCCCTGCCGGCGAGATTGTCATAGCGCGTGAATACTCGGTGCTGCCCGAACTGCCGCTTCTCACCCTGCTGGGAGTCTTCCTGACGGTGATGGAGCAACGGCGCGCGCGTTCGTAGCCGGCCTGTCATGCCTTGCGCGCATAGAACTGCGCGCGACGGTATTTTCCCCCCGAACGCACCATCATCTTCTCCATGATGAACTCGCGGCGCAGTGTGCAGACATCGTCGTGGAAGCGTCGCAGCACCTCGTTGACTTCCGCCTCGGTGTAGACCTTGACCGGATCGAATTCGGCCAGCAGCCGTTCGAGGATGTAGACACGCTTCTTGCGTTGGGCAGGGATCTCGACCAGACGGCCATCCTTGAAGAACGAGCGCTCGACTTTGGCGCGTTCGTCGAGACGGTTCTGATTGGAGCGGGACTCGAGCCAGGCGGCCAGCTGCCGATCGGAGATGCGCCAATCCTTGCCGATCTTGTAGCCGGGGATCTCGCCGGTCTGCAGTTTGCGGACAACCACCTGCTGGTTGAGTTTGAGTTTGTCGGCCACCTCGGCCGAGGTGAAGAAGACAGTATCGCTGACGCCGGTTGGCAATTGGGACATGTTGACATCCTTCCTCGGGCTTTATACGTCAAAATACTGAAAAGTATAGCAAAATACTGTAATGCCGCCATGAAGTAAGTAACACCTTTGAAGACGATAAGATAAGTCCCGACGCGGTTTGGCTGTGCCGTCGGGCGGCGTGTGGTTACCTTCGCGGCCCTATGACGCCAGTTGACCTCGCACTTCTGATGGGGGGCGCTTTTGTCGCGGGGGTGATCTCGGCGGTGGCGGGATTCGGCGGCGGGATACTCTATCTGCCGTTGGTTGTTGCCCTGGTTGGTCCGCGTGACGCGGTGCCGCTGGTGACTTTCGGGCTGGTCTTCTCCAATCTGACCCGGGTTTCGATTCACTGGAAAAGCATCGTCTGGCCGCTGGCGGCGCGCTACATCATCGGCGCCATCCCCGGCGCAGCGGCGGGGGCGGTGGTCTTTGTCAAGCTGCCGGCCGACTGGATCACCAAAGGGATCGGCGCCTTCCTGATTGCCTCGGTTGTCTTCCTGCTGGCGCAGAAGGAACAGCGTCCACCGCTCACTCGCTGGGGGATCTTCTATCCGTTGGGGGCGATGGTCGGGTTCTTCTCGAACATGCTGGGTGTGGTCGGACCGATGGCGGTGCCGTTTTTTCTGGCCACCGGCATCCGCAAGGAGGCCTTTGTCGGTACCATGGCGATCGGGGCGCTTCTGATGCACATCACCGGTGTGACCACCTGGACGTTCTTCGACATCATCACCAGGGCCACGGTGCTGTATGGCCTCTTGATGGGGGCGTTAATGATCGTCGGCACCTATGCCGGCACCGCGATGCTGAAGCGAATTAATGCGAAGGTGTTCATGTATGTGGTCGAGTCAATGTTGGTGGTGATCGGGGTGCTGTTTCTGACGAAGTGAGGGCGCGCGCGGCTGGAACCGTTCGCCCGGAAGGAGTATACTCTCGCCATGCCCAAGCTCCTGACCATCGACATCGGCAACACCACCGCCCATGTGGGCGGATTCGACGGCGACCGGCTGATCTTCTCGTTCCGATTCGCTTCGACCCACACCCGGACTCCCGATGAGGCGGCGTTGTTGCTCAAGCAGGTTTTGGCCGATGCCGGGATGGCGGCGAGTCAGTTGGACGGGGCTGTCATCTGTTCGGTGGTGCCGGTGCTGACGCCGGTGGTGGCCGCGGCGGTGGAGAAGATTGCCGGCAAGTCGCCGCTGCAGGTCACTCACCGCTCCCGACTCCATGTCCGTCTCGATGTCCACACGCCCGAGCAGGTCGGCGCCGATCGGATTGCCAACGCCGAGGGGTTCTGGGTCGAGCACCGTTGCGCCGGGATCGTGGTCGATTTCGGCACCGCGACCACCTTTGATGTGATCTCGGGAGACGGCGCCTATCAGGGGGGCGCGATTGCTCCCGGGATCGAAACCTCGGCGGAGCGGCTGTCGCTTAAAGGGGCGCAATTATTCAAGGTGGCCCTGGCCGAGCCGAACTCCCCGATCGGCAAGAACACCGAAGAGGCGCTGCGTTCGGGCCTCTATTATGGAGCGATTGGCGCGGTCGATGAGACAGTGCGTCGGATCGCCGCGGCGATGGGCGGCGCGCCCAAAGTGATCGCCACTGGCGGACTGGCGCCGTTGATCGCTCAGGGCTCCAAGACGATCCAGGCGATTGACGAGGTCCTGACGCTCAAAGGGCTTCTCTCGATCTTCCGATCATGTAAATGATTGCAAGACAACGAATTGATTAAACTGGCCCAGTGGGACCTATTCTTCCGGCTTTTCCCTCACGAAAAATTTGCATCCGGCGGCCGCACTTGCGTATAATCGGTCGTCAATTGTTAGCACTCACTGGCGTCGAGTGCTAATATCTTCGGCGCCGGGTGGCTTTAGGATGTGGAGAAACTGTCTAACGTCATCACCAACAAATAAATCGCGGGCCCATCACCAACGATGACGGTGGGCCGAACGCAAGGAGGAAGAAGCAATGTCGATCAATGTCCGGCCGTTGGCTGACCGTGTGGTCATCAAGGCGCTCGATGTGGAAAAGGAAGTGAAGAAGGGCGGGATCATCATCCCCGACACCGCCAAAGAGAAGCCGCAGGAAGGCGAAGTGGTGGAAGTGGGTGCCGGCCGCAAGACCGAAGACGGCAAGACCGTGGCGATGGAAGTCAAGAAGGGCGACCGGGTTCTCTACGGAAAGTACTCCGGCACCGAAGTGACCATCGGCAACGAGGAGTTCCTGATCATGCGCGAGGCCGACATCCTCGCGGTGGTTTCCAACGGCAAGCACTAAAAGCAACGGAGGGCGGGCCTGGCCCGCCGCACCGAAGAACCAAAGGACGTGGGGCGGGCCTGGCCCGCCGAGAGTTGTCCGAATCGACAACGACGAAGCAAACAGATAAACGGAGGAAATGGTCCTATGCCCAAGATGTTGGAATTCTCCGGCGCTGCCCGTGAGAAGATGCGCCGTGGGGTCGATATTCTGGCCAACACGGTGAAGGTGACCCTCGGTCCCAAGGGCCGCAATGTGGTCATCGACAAGAAGTTTGGCGCGCCGACCGTCACCAAGGACGGCGTCACGGTCGCCAAGGAAATCGAACTGGAAGACCATTTTGAGAACATGGGCGCGCAGATGGTGAAGGAAGTCGCCTCGAAGACGTCCGATGTGGCCGGCGACGGCACCACCACCGCGACCGTGCTCGCCCAGGCGATCTACCGCGAGGGGCTGAAGAACGTCACCGCCGGCGCCAACCCGATGGCGCTGCAGCGCGGCGTGCAGAAGGCCGTGGCCGTGGTGGTCGACGAGCTCAAGAAGCTCAAGATCGATGTGCCGTCGAAGAAGGAATACGCCCAGGTGGCCACGATTTCGGCCAACAACGACCACACCATCGGCGACCTGATCGCCGAGGCGATGGACAAGGTCGGCAAGGACGGCGTGATCACCGTCGAGGAAGCCAAGTCGACCGAGACCACGCTGGATTTGGTCGAGGGCATGCAGTTTGACCGCGGCTACATCTCGCCCTATTTCGTCACCGATCCCGAGGCGATGGAAGCGGTCCTCGATGATCCGGTGATCCTGATCCACGACAAGAAGATCTCGACCATGAAGGACCTGCTCCCCTTGCTGGAGAAGGTCGCCCAGCTGGGCAAGCCGCTTCTGGTCATCGCCGAGGACGTTGAGGGCGAGGCGTTGGCGACCTTGGTCGTCAACAAGTTGCGCGGCACGCTGCGTGTGTGCGCGGTGAAGGCTCCGGGCTTCGGCGACCGTCGCAAGGCGATGCTGGAAGACATCGCGGTCTTAACCGGCGGCCAGGTCATCTCCGAGGAGATGGGCTTCAAGCTGGAGAACACCGTGGTTTCGCATCTCGGCAAGGCCAAACGCGTGGTGGTCGACAAGGACAACACGACCATCGTCGAGGGCGCCGGCAAGACCGATGAGATCAAGGGCCGCATCAAGCAAATCCGCAAGCAGATCGAGGAGACCACCTCGGACTACGACAAGGAGAAGCTACAGGAGCGCCTGGCCAAGCTGGCCGGGGGTGTGGCGGTGATCAACGTCGGCGCGGCCACCGAAGTCGAAATGAAGGAGAAGAAGGCCCGTGTCGAGGATGCGCTGCACGCCACCCGCGCGGCGGCCGAGGAAGGCATCGTGCCCGGCGGCGGCGTCGCCTATTTGCGCTGCCTCAAGGCGCTCGACAAGGTTTCGACCAACGGCGCCGGGGAGGACGAGAAGATCGGCGTCAACATCATCCGCAAGGCGCTCGAGGAGCCGATCCGCATGATCGCCGAGAACGCCGGCTTCGAGGGCTCGATTGTGGTCAACAAGGTCAAGTCGGAGAACGGCAGCATGGGCTTCAACGCGCAGACCGGCGTGTATGAGGACATGATGAAGGCCGGCGTGATTGACCCGACCAAGGTGACCCGCATCGCGCTGGAGAACGCGGCGTCGATCGCCTCGCTGCTTCTGACCACCGAGGCCATGATCACCGACAAGCCGGAGAAGAAGTCTCCGATGCCCGGCGGCCCCGGCGGCGGTATGGGCGGCATGGGCGGCGGCGACTACGATTTCTAGGCCGCACCCGTTACGATAGTTCGGAAACAAGCACCCCCGCGTCAGCAATGGCGCGGGGGTGAGTTCGGGGTAACATGAATACAGGTCGGTAGGCGTCGATCGGGGGCTCCCTACTGCCTCCCTCAGATTAGATCACCGGCCTCCCCTCTTGGGGCACACTGCTCCAAGAGGGGACGGCTCGCTGAATCTCAACCAAAGAAGGGAGGTGGTATGAATTGAGCAAATCTCCGAAAGAGACAGAAGCCATAGTCGAGATATGGTGCAAGTACATTGTTAAAAACGGAAAGCGCGGGAGTGTAAGGATTTTTGTGTTTGTCGGTCGTACATTGAACCCAGAGTTGGG
>CAZQIZ010000046.1:0-15262 GCA_964593585.1 uncultured Ignavibacteria bacterium | reverse complement strand
CATCCTGATCTGTCATCGTACATTGCAATCGTCATTATGTTAGAGGGTCTAAGAGAAGCCACCACCGTTTGTCGTCCGGGGTCGCCTTCTGATTGTAGGTGGAGAATGTTTGACAGGGAGCGCATCCGGCCAACAGACGGATGCCGTTCTTGCGAAATACCCGTTCGAGGTCTTCCGCCTTGAGGTTTTCGACGGATTTCAGGAGAAACTTCGCGGCGTTGTTCGCAGAGAAAGGATGCTCGCAGGCAGGATCGATATCGACCCCAAGGCGGACGTCGATGCCCGCTCGCTCGAGTCCGTACGTAAGTCCGCCGGCGCCGCAGAATAGGTCCACGGCGTAGACTTTGCGCTTCGCTCGGTTCCCTGTCTGTATTCGTTCGATCCGTTCCATGTTCTTCGATACCTACCTACTCGGTCCTCTAGTCGTGTGAGGAGGCACCTCCGGCCTTTACCCACTCATCGATTTCGTCTTTTTTGAATTTCCATAGTCGACCCATCCGGTGAGCGGGCATCCGGTGTTTGTCGATCCATCGGTACACCGTGTCGTTGCTGACACCGAGGTATTTGGATATCTCTTCCACCGACAGCCATCGGTCTTCGATCTCGGTCATTTCTCCTGCTCCCGCGGAATGTTACGGTTCACGACTCACCGCTCGCTTCGGCCGCTCAAAGAGAGAGGGGCGCACATCTCCCATTTTCCAACGGAATATTATACGCCGATCCTTTCCGATTGTCAACCGCAATTTGCCGCAGAAACCTTGATTTGTCCGTATCGATTGCTGCGCCTATCTCTCGATTTTCCACCTCACGGAATACATACCGGAATCGATCCCTATCCGGGTCGCAAACCTGGCGTTCGAGAGAAGTTACCCCTTCCGGGGCCATTGTGAAGACCCTAACGGTTGCAGTCCCCTCTCTGTCGAAGGGAAGCCGACGTAGAGCCAGGCCGGGAGCCCGGTTCCGTTTATCCGGACGGGTACCAGGACGCGGCGGTAGAGGCAGGGACCGCCGGGGCGGAACCCCTCCAGCCGGTCGATGGCCGGGAGGCGGATCACGGGATCGTCGAAGGTCAGAAGCTCCCCGTACACAGGGCCCCAGGGCGCGCCTGTGCCCTTCTTCGGGAGCCGGCCGGGGGTTGGCTCGGGATTGGACATGCGGGCCGCCACGTGCGCTTGTGTGGCCACGTCGGCAAGTGCATCGGTGGTCCCGACGGCGAGGATGTCCTCTTCCGGGACCCGCAGGACCGGGATGCCGGAGGAAGTCTCGAAGAGGCGGCCGCGGACCACGGCGTCCTCCACGGTCAGGACGCCCCGGCAGAAGCGGTCGTGGTTCCAAAAACCGCGCTTCAGGGTCCCGTAGACGAAGAGCCTCAGCATTCCGCTTGTGTTCGCGTTCGAGGGGTCTGCAGGGTTCATTGCCTGGTTCATTGGGGTGTCTGTCATGGTTCCGCCCCCTTTCTCTCTTGGGAGACGAACTCGAAGGGTTCCACCGAGTACCCGGCCAGGTCCCCCCGCCGGAACACCACCAGGCTCATGGGCGGGACCGGAAGCTCCCTCCAGCCTTTTTCCTCCGCCAGCACGGCGTCGAGGTATGCGGGGTCTGAAGCATAGACAACCGCCTTGCGGCGGGGATGCCAGCGCAGTTCCAACGGCCGGTTCCCCTTGAGCACGATGACGGTTTCCGGATCGGTCCGGCAGGCGATGACGGCGGTGATCTGACCCCGACAGCGTCGGAGGCGGGCTTTGAACCGCTCGATATCCATGGCACCGTCCCGTGCGGCGTTCGCGGCCAGGCGGAACAGAATCTCGCTGTCCACCTCGGCGAAGCGCCGCATCTTCCAGCGGCGGAAGAGGTAATCGGCGTTGTAGATGGTGCCGTTGTGGGTGCCGATCACCTCCCCGGCGCGGATCGGGTGGTTGTTGCTGTTGACCCGCTCGTCCCCTCGGGTGCGCCACCGGGTATGGCCGAGCAGGAGCGTGGCGCGGTTGTTTATGCCGGCAAGGAGTTCGGCGAAGGCCTTGTCCGTCACGAACCGCTCGGCCGTCACCGGGCGTTTGAAGAGCCGGTGCCCGCCATCGACATCGAGCCAGGCTGCGCCCGTGGCGTGGGGCCCGCGCTCCTCGCTCAGCAGCAGCAGGCGGGTGAAGAGCCAGGCGAGGTGCTCCCGCTCCTCGGCGCGCCGCCGTTTTTTTCCGAAGATGACGCCCGCGAGCCCGCACATCAGGGTTTCCCTCCCTGTGGATCAACGATGAACCCGCGGAAGACGCCCTCGGCATACTCCTTCGGGTGCTCCTCGATCCAGCGCGCGGCGTCGGGCCAGCCGAGCTCTCCGGCCAACCGGGCGACGACCGGACGGTCGAGCATGTTGGTCAGCCCTGAGAGCCGGACCGCGTCGATGCCCTGCCAAACCAGGGAGGGAATCGGTATAGGTGCCGGTTTGTCGTCCTGCACCTCGGCAAAGCCGTGTTTGATCAGGGCATCGAGGAAGGATGCCGCTTTTTCCTCGGGCGTGTCGCCCCGGACCGTAAGCTCGACGCCGGACAGCATCTTGGCGTTCCGCAGGACCATGTCGATGTAGTCCTCGAGGTCCCGCTGGTCGGAAAAGAGCGTGGCTCCTTTCATGGCCAGGACCACGTCGGTCACCGTCGCCCCGGTGAAGATTTCGCCGTCGCCTTCCAGCGGCTGCCCATTGAGGGCGGTGTTTCGAATCAGCACTCTCATGACGCGCCTCCTTGCGTCCCGCCGGTCTCGTCCCCCGAAAACGCCGGAGGCCGGGTTTCGGGCCCGGCCTCCGTGAAGGGTTCCGCCTTGTCGGCGGGTTGTTCATTTGGTTTCACCCTGCCGCGTTTGAAGGCCGAGTCTCCTGGCAGGGCTGCGATCAGATGCTTGCGCGCGGTCTTGAACTCGTCGCCTATGAGCCCCAGGTGGAGCAGGAAGACCCGAAAGTCGTACCGGGCGCTCTGCGGATCGAAGGATCTCTTGCGGCTCGAGGCGGCCCGGCCGTTGAGCGCCTTGGCCGCCACGGCCAGAACCAGTTGAATGTAAGCTTTCACTTTGCCCGCGTGGAGCGTCCCTTCGAACCAGCGGAACTCGACCGTGCCGCGGTACCAGACGTTGTGCAGGTTGACCCCGTGGTAGCGGGTGCTGTCGTAGTGCTGGGGCTGCCGGTTGTGGTAGCCGTACCAGATGTGGTTGAGCTGGTCCCTGGTCCTGGGACGGCGGCGCTCGATCTGGGCGATGAGGTCGTCGCTCACCGGCTTGCTGTAGTTGCGGCGGCGGGTCTCGTTCACGCCCAGGGCGGTGAGAATGAGCGCTTCCTGTTTGTAGACGATCTTGGCGAGGTTCGCGAGGGTCCGGCCGTCAAAGGCCGTGGCGTCGACGTGGACGTGGATGCCGCAACGGTCGTCCACCTTGGCTCCCCGGGCCGGACTCGAACCAGCGACATGGCGGTTAACAGCCGCCCGCTCTACCGACTGAGCTACCGGGGAGTGAAACGCTCAGGCCGCCCTACATAATGCTTTTTCGCTCCTGAATCAAGCCCGAAACCGGATGGGACCCCCGGGCGGATACGGCGCTTCCGCCGTTGCCTTCCGGCCGTTCGGTGTACAAATTCCCGACATGACAGCAACGGGAGGGGACATGAATTCGCGCAACTCCGGCGGCGGACTGCCCGTCTTGGCCATCGGGATCATCATCGCTGCGGTCATCTTCGGCTGGTTTTTCAAGAGCGCCCGCGAGGCGCAGGACAGCGTGCGCGTGGTCGGGTCGGCGTCCAAACGGGTGGTCTCGGACACCGTCAAGTGGCGTCTCTCCATCGCCCGCACCGCCACCGAGCAGGAAATCAGCGAGGGGTACCGGCGCATCCACGACGACGTCCAAAGCACGATCGCCCGGCTGAAGGCCGCCGGCATCACAGACGACGAGATCACCGTGCAGGCGATCAGCACCTACCCGATCTACAATCCCAACGGGGTCAGCACCGGCCACAACATCAACCAGTCGATCCTGGTCATCTCGCCCAAGGTGGCCGACATCGAAAAACTGGCGGTCGATCCCAAGACGGTGGTCGGGGAAGGGGTGGTCCTGCAGAATTCCAACCTCGAGTACTTCCACTCCGACTTGGCGGCGATCAAGCGCGACCTGCTCAAGGATGCGATGGTCGATGCCCGCGCCCGCGCCGATGTGCTGGCCGAAGCCGGCGGCGTCAGGATCACCAAGCTGCTCAACTCATCGGTCGGGGTCTTCCAGATCACCGAGCCGTTTTCGACCGAGGTGTCCGACTACGGCATGTACACCACCGGCACGAAGCAGAAGGACATCACCGTCACGGTGCGCGCGGCCTTCATGGTGGAATAATCACCCATGACCCGCAAGACCACCGGCGTTCGCACGCGCAACCTCTACAATCCCGGCGCGGACAAACCGTTCAAGCTGTCGCGTTCCAAGCTGGAACGGTTCATGGAATGTCCGCGCTGTTTCTACCTCGACCGTCGCCTGGGCGTCGACCGTCCCGACCTGC
The DNA here is from genome assembly GCA_964593585.1 of uncultured Ignavibacteria bacterium. GTDB lineage: Bacteria > Zixibacteria > MSB-5A5 > WJJR01 > WJJR01 > JACQFV01. The sequence continues at coordinate 10,743 of CAZQIZ010000046.1, read as the reverse complement.
CCTCGTTTTCGCTCAACCTCGCCGTCGACGAGCTGCTCAAGCGCGAATTCGACTACTACCGTGAGCGCGGCGAACCACATCCGCTCATGCGCGCGGCCGGCATCGATGCGATCCCCTTCCGCCATGAGTCGCTGGGCGTCTGGCGCGAGAACTTCAAGGGCGTGGAATACCACCATGCGCCAACCAACCTCGTCATCTCCGGCGCGATCGATGACCTCTGGGTCGATCCACGCGGGGTGCTCATCATCGTTGACTACAAGGCGACCAGCGTCAAGGACCCGATCCGTGCCGACCACAACTCGCGTCAGAGCTATAAACGGCAGCTGGAAATCTACCAGTGGCTTTTCCGCCAAAACGGCTTCGAGGTCTCCGACACAGCGTATTGGGTCTACGCCAACGGCCAGAAGGGACGCGAAGCGTTCAACGCCCGTCTGGATTTCGAACTGACCTTTGTGCCCCACCAGGGCCAGACCGACTGGGTCGAGGATTGTATCTGTGCCGCCTGCAACTGCCTGCGCGCCGATACCATGCCGGAGGCGGCCGGGGAGTGCGAATTCTGCCTCTACCGCGCGGCGGCACGTGTGCGCGAAAGCGATTAACGCAGCAGATTGATGATGAAGCGGATCAACGGGTAGACAAAGATCAGAAGCAGCACGATCGCCACCCAGCCGCGCCAGTTTCGTCCCCTCGCAATCGTCGGAAACTCATACCCGCAGATCAGGCAACGCTCCTCGTCGTCGGAGACCATCGAGGCGCAGGAGGGACATTCGCGCTGGCCGGACATGGCTGACTCAGAGGTGATCGAGGGTGCCGTCGGCGACATCGGCGGCCTCTTCCTTCTGCGCCTCCGGCACCCAGACCACGATCTTCGGGGTGGCGCCGGTGCCCATGCCGGTGGCGGAGCCGAACATCTCGTCGGATTTGATGATCGCGGGAATGCCCTCGTGGGCGAGCGCCTCGACGATCATCTCAGCGTGCACGCGCGTGGGGTAGGTGCGAAACGGCACAAACTTCCCGTCGCCGGCTTCGTCCTCGTCCAGATCGGGATCATAGAGATCATCCACCAACGGCACGCCGCAATCGATGCACTCGACGCGGCCGTCGGGGTACTCGGCCTGGCAATTCGGACACACTGGCATGGCGCCTCCCGGATCTGGGTTCCTGCCCCCCTCGGGCGAGACCGGCATTTCCTATGGCGAAGTAACTTTTCCGAGGGCGCCGAAGTCAAGCGGATGCGCGCATCCCGTCCGCGACCGACCCGGCGGCCCGCCTACTTCTCACCCAGCGCGCGATGGACATGCCCGCGCGCCGTCTTCAGTCGACGGTCGGCCTCACGGGCGGTGATCCCCAGCTTGGCCATCACGATCGCGCGCTTGACCGATCCATCCGCCACGCGCAGCATCTCCTCGGCGTCGTCGTAGGAGAGCCCCGCGACGATGGTCAGAATCCGTTTGGAGCGCTCGAGCAGTTTTGCCGAGGTGGCCCGCAGATCGACCATCCAGTTCTGGTAGGTCTTGCCCATTTGCACCATGGCGGCGGTGGTGATCATGTTGAGCACGAGTTTCTGCGCGGTGCCGGCTTTCATCCGGGTCGAGCCCGCGACCACTTCGGGACCGACCACCACCGGGATGATCACATCGGCGCCTTCAATCCGTGTTTCAATCGGACGCGGGTTGGCGACCAGGAAGATTGTCTTCGCGCCGCGACGACGCGCTTCGGCCAATGCGCCGAGCGTGTAGGGAGTGCGCCGCGAGGCGGCGATCGCGATCAGGCAGTCCTTTTTCTCGACGCGCGCCTTGCGGATGGCCGCGGCGCCGTCTTCGGCGCGATCCTCGACTCCCTCCTTCGAGCGGATCAAGGTCGGATACCCGCCCGCGATGAGTCCTACTGCGAGACGATGATCCAACCCAAAGGTCGGCGGCAATTCGGATGCGTCGAGGACACCTAACCGTCCCGATGTCCCCGCGCCGGCGTAAAAGAGTCGCCCGCCCCCGGACCAGGTGGCGATCACCAGACGCGTGGCGCGTTCGATATGCGGCAGGCAACGACGCACCGCGGCCGGCACAGCGGCATCGGCATCGTTGATACGCCGCAGCACCCGGCGCAAGGGCTCGCGGTCAAGACGGCGGTATCGCCGATCCTGCGCTTCGGTGGTCAGTCCGCCCAGTTGATCGAATAGCCGGCGATCTTTCGCTTTGGTCATTGCTCTCCCAGCAGCAGTTCCAGTTCGTCGAGCACACGACGGTTGATCAGGTTGGCGTTGCCGCCGGCGCGGTTGTTGGCGACGTGGATCGCCGGCAACCCGATGGAAAGCCCCTCGCGGATCAGGAAGGCGGCATCGCGATACATCGAGGGAATCTCGTCGCGCAATTCCGCAAACGGATGATAACGCGCGTACGATTCCTCATAGGCCACCCGCAGGGGCGTAAGCAGTCGGATGATCACCGACGATCCGGTGAATCCGCCGGCCTGCTCCCACTGGCGCTTCAAATCGGGCAGCCAGGTCCAGTGCGAGAAGACATTGCCGATGCCGTTTTCGTGCAGGAAGACAAAATAGTCCTCCGTCTTCAAACGGTCGGTGCGCTCCTCGATGTGGTAACGCGGATCGCGCGGGATGGCCTCGAAAAACTCCCGCAGGGACTCGATATTCTCCTCCGGCGGCGGGCAGAAATCCTTGCGCTGGTAGGCCTTCTCGAAGGAGAAGGCGGCGATCCGCTCGCCGAGGATCTCGACCGCCGGACGGTAGAAGCGCGCGGTGAAGGCCTCCGGATCGAGGTAGGTGTCATTGGCCACGGCGGTGCGTTTGCCGCCGGCGAAGTTCCAGCGGGAAGTGGCGCAGATCGCCTCGGGGACTTTCAGGACCATTAGGCCATCATCGGGGATGCATTTCGCATATTCGGCCAACGGCGCCCAATTGCGGCTGGGGTTCCCCTCACGGTCCAGCAGGAAATCGTAGAAGGTGAAGTCGATTTCCAGCGCGCTGTAATGCGCGAAGTACTCGCTTACCGAACGGACCGGCAGCTTCTCCTCGCTATAGGCCTCGCCTTTGATCTGTTTGCGCGACTTGGTGATCTTGTACCCCTGATCGGCCGAGTAGATCTGTCCCACCCAGGAGGCGTAGCGGTCGCTGGCGGTGGCAAAGTGCAACCCCTTGGGGACATTGCGGAAATCGAAAGAGTTTTGCCCAGCCATGGTCTAAAGCCCGAGCGCATCGGCGACCTGCGCCATCGCATCGCGGACAAAGGCGATGTGCTCATCCAATGGCACGCCCAGTTCCTCGGCGCCCCTGATGATGTCCTCGCGCGAGACCTGCGCGGCGAACGATTTCTGCTTCATCTTCTTGCGCACCGACTCGACCTCGACCGTGGCAATCTTACGGTCGGGACGCACATAGGCGCAGGCGGTGAGGAATCCGCAGAATTCATCGACGGCAAACAGCGTCTTGTCGCGCCGACTTACGCGCGGCACACCGGTGTAATCAGCGTGCGAAAGGATGGTCTGCACCCAGTCTTCCGCCACACCGCGCGCCCGCAGAATCTCCGCGCCCCGAAAGGGGTGATCGTCGCGTGTCGGGTACTTTTCGTAATCGAAATCGTGCAGCAGCCCGATGATTCCCCAAGTCTCCTCGTCTTCGCCGAACTTGCGGGCGTAGGCGCGCATCGCCGCCTCAACCGCCAGCATGTGCTTGATCAGGGAGGGATTCTGTGTGTACTCGCCCAACAGGGCCCAGGCCTCGTCGCGTGTCATGGCACGTAAACAAATTCAATCGTGATCAATCTTCCAGCGCTTTGGGATGCCTGCCTGACTTTGCCTTGGGCATGTCGTTCCTTGGGATCGGCCGCGGGGTGGAGTTCGCCGCGGCGGAGTAGCTCGTCGGGCTCGATTTTCCGTCTCGCTCTCACTCTCATCCCAGTACAAGACCGGCGCCGAGTGGCGCTTGACATTGCCTCGGGCTTGTCGTTCCTTGCTATTGGCCGCGGGGTGGAGCAGTCTGGTAGCTCGTCGGGCTCATAACCCGAAGGTCGCAGGTTCAAATCCTGCCCCCGCTACCAATTCCAGGACATCAACTGTATGTTCACGGTTTACGTCATCCGTGACGCCTCTGGCAGGTTGCTGAAAAGCTCAGAATTCACATTGTCACCCTGATCGGAGCGAGAGGCCTGCTTTTCTGGCACATAGGCGGTCACAGCAGATGCTTCACTTCGCTCAGCATGACACTTGCCTCTTCTTGCGTCGGAACTGACTTCTACAGCGATCTGCCAGGCGCCACGACGTTGGGCGTGCGGGCGGGTCTGTGCACACACTCGAGGGCGCGTGGCCGCCCCGCGCGTCGCTCGGGATCGCTGAAAGTCTCTGACTGCGGTGACGCCGTTTGTCCCAAACGGAGCCGAGGGAAGCGTCAGAGACCCTGCTCCGATTTACATCCTCCTCATCGATTGCTGCTGACCGAGTGCAGCGAGGATCCGCGATACCCCGGCTCATCGCTGCGCAGTACCGCACTCGGTCGCTTGGCGCACACTTGCGCGCTGCACCGCTTCCGTGGAGCCGCTACCTGGTCGGCCGGCCGATCGGCGTGGCTTCCTCGACCTCGATGAGCGCGCCGCTGCGGACATCGTAGATGTAGCCGTGGATCGCGATCGTCGGCGGCACCAATGGGTGGCGCCGAATACGCGCGACATCCTCCACCACGCTCTCGCGCTGGTTGCGGATCGTCAGCCACTTGATGAAACGTCCATCAGGCGCTCCCGGCCCCTTGCCTGTGTCGACCCAGCCGCCGTCATTGATCGTCGCCGTCTCCAGGCTCCGGGCCAGCAGGTCAGCGATGACATCGTCGGTGAAGGTCTCCATCCCGCAGTCGGAGTGATGGATCACAAACCACTCCCGTGTGCCCAGCAGTTTGTAGGAGATGACCAGCGAACGGATGGCGTCATCGCTGGCGCGTCCGCCGGCATTGCGGATGACATGGGCATCCCCCTCCGCCAGCCCGGCGAACTTGGCCGGATCGAGACGCGCGTCCATGCAGGTCAGAACCGCAAACCGCCGCGCCGGCGGCATGGGCAGATCGCGCTTGCTGCCGAATGTCTCTTGGTAGGCCCGGTTGGCCGCCACCACTTCCTGTACGATGGTGCTCATAACTCCTCCGTGGGGAGTATGGGTGAAACGGAAAACGGGCCCTTCCATGCGGAAGGGCCCGTCGGGAATTGACGTTGCCGGGGTGCGTCAGGTCATCCGGGACACACCATCACTCCTCCGCACGGAACAACCGCGCACCGGACAACAACAACCTGCGCATCCGAAGACGGAGACTTGACGATGGTAGACGGCGGGTGGCATACGACGACCGTGCGCTTGCGCGCACCGGGAAAAAGATAGTAAAACGGTCCGCTTTGTCAAGTGGGATTGCGGCTGTGCCGTTGTCCCTGTTCGCCGCGGGCTGGTCGCGCACGACGTACTCTGTCAGGGCCACTTGGCCAAGTGACACGTGTTGCGCGGTACACTCTATGGCATGGCGAGTGGCCGCCCCGCGGCGTTGCTCGGGATCATCGACGATCTCTGACCGCGGTGACGCCCTGCGTCACAATCCCGCGGCAATTCGCAGCATTCTCACCAATGGTGTTTGAATGCGTGTCGTGAGTCGCCGCGGAGCCGTGACTTATCGATAGGAGTTGCGACACTTGGCGCTCTCACGCACTGGGGTTGGTGGCCAATTTCTGGCGAACCGGGGTCTCATTCATCTGTGCCGACTCAGGCAGGCATCATGTTTCCGACAGCCCAAAGTGCTCCCAATCCCGATGGCATCCCGCCGGCAATAATCCCATATTTGGCAGGAATTTGGCGGGAGGGGCTCAGGTTAAACCGGGATAGTCTTATGAAGCTTCGCGTTGCATCATTCGCAGGTCTCACTCTTGCCTCGCTGCTGGCCTTCGCCGGAGGCGGTTGCGGCGAGGGCGCCTCCAAGCAGACCGGCGCGGGGGGCGGCGCCGGAACGGCGGTTCCCGTTGAAGTTATGGTGCTCCAGCCCGAGCCGTTGGCCCATACCATCAACACAACCGGCACGCTGTTGGCCAATGAGGAAGTCGAACTGCGTCCGGAAATCGCCGGTCGCATCATCGGCGTGCATTTCCAGGAAGGCGGCCGTGTCGCCAAAGGCGCCCTGTTGCTGAAAATCAACGACAGCGACTACCAGGCCCAGCTCCAGCGCAAGGAATCCGAGGAAAAACTGGCCGCCAGCGACGAGGCCCGTAAACGCGCCCTCTTTGAATCCAAGGCGATTAGCCAGGAAGATTATGACAAGAGTCTCAACGCCCTGCGCATCGTTCAGGCGGACAAGGCGGTGATCGAGTCCCAGATTGCCAAGACCGAGATCCGCGCGCCATTCGACGGCGTTATCGGCCTGCGGTATGTCAGCGAAGGGGGCTATGTCTCCCCGAACATGCTGGCGGCGACGATGCAGGACATCGACCCGATGAAAGTCGAATTCTCCGTGCCGGAAAAGTACGTGCACAAACTGCGCGACGGCCTCGAAATCAGCGTGCGCGTGGGGGAATCGGACGCCGAGCATCGCGGCGTGATCTACGCGGTCGAATCGAAGATTGATCCGGGCACGCGCACGATCAAGGCGCGCGCCCGTATTCCCAATCCCGACGGCCAGCTGATTCCCGGCTCGTTTGCCCGCATCGATATCACCTTGGAGCAGATCCCCGACGCTATCGTCATCCCGACCGGCGCGGTCATTCCCGAACTGGCCGGGGCCAAGGTCTATGTCTGCGAGAACGGCGCCGCCCGGTCGGTCCCGGTCCAGACCGGGATCCGCACCGAGCGCAGCATCCAGATCACCCAAGGGCTGTCCCCAAACGATACCTTGATTGTCACCGGTCTTCTGCAACTGTCCGAGGGACGCAAAGTCGCCATCCGCCAGCGCCAGGCCAGCTAACCGCCGATGAACCTGTCTGCCATCAGCATCCGCCGTCCGGTGTTGGCGATCGTCATGTCGATCGTGATCGTGCTCTTCGGCGGGATCGGTTACTTCTTCCTCGGCGTGCGCGAGTACCCCAGCGTCGACCCGCCGGTCGTCACGGTCACGACCAATTACACCGGGGCGAACGCCGACGTCATCGAGTCGCAGATCACCGAGCCGTTGGAGGAATCGATCAACGGCATCGCCGGGATCCGTTCGCTCACCTCGACGTCCAGCGACGGCCGCAGCAACATCACCGTCGAATTCGAGCTGGGTGTCGACATGGAAGCGGCGGCCAACGATGTCCGTGACCGCGTCTCGCGCGCCATCCGCAATCTGCCCCCGGATGTCGATGCGCCGGTCATCGCGAAGGCCGACGCCGACGCCTCCAACATCGTCTCGATGACCATCCAGAGCGACCGGCGCTCGCTACTGGAGCTGTCCGCCTTCGCCAACGACATCTTCAAGGAGCGGCTGCAGACCATTCCGGGTGTGAGCGAAATCCGCATCTGGGGCGAGAAGAAGTACGCGATGAAGCTGCTCATCGACCCGGCGCGTCTGGCGGCGCACAACCTGACCCCCCTGGATGTCCGCACCGCGCTCAATCGCGAAAACGTCGAGCTGCCGTCGGGGCGGATCGAAGGATACGGCACCGAACTGTCCATCCGCACCTTCGGGCGGCTGAGCACGCCGGAAGAGTTTAACGACCTCATCATCAAGGAGACCGCCGGCTCGGTGGTGCGCTTGCGCGATGTCGGCGAAGCGGTGCTGGCGCCGGAGAACGAGCGCACGCTCCTGCGCGGCAACGGCGGCGTCCCGATGGTGGCGGTGGCCATCACCCCCCAGCCCGGCTCAAATCATGTCGCCATCGCCGATGAGTTCTACCGTCGCGTCGAGCAGATCAAAAAGGACATGCCCGAGGACCTGCGCTACCAGATCGCGCTGGACACCACGGTCAACATCCGCAAGGTGATCACCGAGGTGCTGGAGACCATCCTGCTGGCGTTCCTGCTGGTGGTGCTGGTCATCTTCGCGTTCCTGCGCCACTGGCGCACCACCGTGATCCCGATGCTGGCGATCCCGATCTCGCTGATTGGCACCTTCTTCATCATGTACGTCGCCGGCTTCTCGCTCAACATCCTGACGCTCCTGGGGATCGTGCTCTCCACCGGGATCGTGGTCGATGACGCCATCGTCGTCCTCGAGAACATCTACAGCAAGATCGAGCAGGGGATGCCGCCGATGCAGGCGGGGTTTGCCGGCTCGAAGGAGATTTACTTCGCCATCATTTCGACGACGGTGACGCTGGCCGCGGTCTTCATGCCGATCATCTTTCTGCAGGGGCTGACCGGCCGACTGTTCCGTGAGTTCGGCGTGGTGGTGGCAGGCGCCGTGCTCATCTCGGCGTTTGTCTCGCTCACGCTGACGGCGATGATGAGCGCGCGCATCCTGCACAAGTCGACCCATGAGAACAAGGTCTTCGAGTGGAGCGAGAGCCTGTTCGTCCGCATCAGCGAGGGCTACCGGCGCACGTTGCGCGCCTTCATCGAACGGCGCTGGCTGGCGCCGGTGATCATGATTGTCTCGATGGCGCTCATTATCGGCGTCAGTCTGATCCTTCCCTCGGAGCTTGCCCCGTTGGAGGACAAAAGCCGGCTCGTCATCAACGCCACCGCCCCCGAGGGTACCGCCTACGAGGCGATGGCCGAGTACATGGGACGGCTGATTGAGCTGGTCGACACCATGCCCGAACGCCGGGTGATCGTGTGCGTCACCGCGCCCGGATTCGGAGCAACCGCCTCGGTGAACTCCGGATTCGTGCGCATCGATCTGGTCCCCCCCGATGAACGCGAACGTTCCCAGCAGCAGATCGCCAGCGCGCTCTCGGCTCGGCTGCGTGAGTACAGCTTCGCGCGCACCTTCGTCACGCAGGAGCAGACGATCGGCGGCGGACGTGGACGCGGGCTGCCGGTGCAGTTTGTCATCCAGGCCCCGGACTTCGAACGGCTCAAGGCGGTGCTGCCGACATTCATGGAGCGCGCCGAGCAAAGCGACGCGTTCCAGACTGTCGACCTCGATCTCAAATTCAACAAGCCCGAGCTGACCATCGAGATCGATCGCGATCGGGCCCGCGCCATGGGCATCACCGTGCGTGACGTCGCCGAGACGCTGCAACTCTATTTCAGCGGCCAGCGCTACGGCTTTTTCATCATGAACGGCAAGCAGTACCAGGTCATCGCCCAGGCCAACCGCGTCAACCGCGATGAGCCGCTCGATCTCAGCTCCATCTATGTGCGCAACAACGCCGGCGAATTGATCCAATTGGACAACGTCGTCACGATGTCCTACCGCAGCACACCGCCTCAGCTGTACCGCTACAACCGCTATGTCTCGGCGACCGTGTCGGCCGCCCCGGCCGATGGATTCACGCTCGGTGACGCCATCGACGAAATGGATCGCATTGCCGACGAGGTACTGGACGAGAGCTTTTCGACCAGTCTGGCCGGCACATCGAAGGAATACGCGGAGAGTTCCAACACCCTGCTTTTTGCCTTCGCGCTGGCGCTGGTGTTGGTCTACCTGATCCTGGCGGCGCAGTTCGAGAGTTTCCGCGATCCGCTCACGATCATGTTCACCGTGCCGCTGGCCTTGTGCGGAGCGACGCTCTCGCTGTGGCTCTTCGGGCAGACGCTCAACATCTTCAGCCAGATCGGCATCATCGCGCTGGTGGGCATCGTGACGAAGAACGGCATCCTCATTGTCGAGTTTGCCAACCAGCGGCGCGAGCAGGGGCTCTCGATCAAGGAGGCGGTGATCGACGCCGCCGCCCAGCGTTTCCGCCCGATTCTGATGACCAGTCTGGCCACCGTCTTCGGCGCCATCCCCATCGCGCTGGCCATCGGCGCGGCGTCGAAGAGCCGCTCCCCGATGGGCATCGTCATCATCGGCGGACTGATCTTCTCGCTGGGATTGACGCTCTATGTGATTCCGGCGCTCTACACCTACATCGCCGCCTCGAAGCGCGAAGTGCATACGGAGCCGCAGGCGATCGCGGCCGAATCCCCGCGCCAGCCGATCGGCGCCTGAGTCCGACGGGGCGAAACATCGCCGCCGCCGGATTCTATCACTCTTTCAGTCCGCTCTGTATGTTTCTGTCAATACATTCCGAAAAACATCCCAGACCCGTTGACGTCCGACGCCTCGGCCCCTTGATTACTCGCAGCCGCATAACACGGAGGGCCGAATGAGATCACTCTTTGCTTCCATCACGTTCGCTGCGCTTGCTGCGCTGACCGCCCACGCGGAAACCTGTGTGGAATGCCACCGTCGCATCACGCCGCAGGTGGTCACCGATTGGGGATTGAGCCGTCACAGCCAAAACGACGTTGATTGCGCCGTCTGCCACGGCGAGGGGCATGTGACGATGACCGATGTCGCCAACGTGAAGCTGCCCAACCCGGAAACCTGCCGGTCCTGCCACGAAACGCAGGTCGATCAGTTCTCAAAGGGGAAGCACGCGCATGCCTGGACTTCCATGAAGGCCATGCCGACCGCGCACTGGCAGCCGATGGCGCTGATGGAGGGCATGAAGGGGTGCGGTGGCTGCCATAAGATCGGCCTGAAGAACGAAGCCGATATCGAGATCGCCAAAGGCGATGGCTCGGGCTTCGGCATGGCCTCCTGCGACGCCTGCCACACCCGGCATGTCTTCTCGGTCAAGGAGGCGCGGCAGCCGCAGGCCTGCCAGACCTGCCACATGGGCTTCGACCACCCGCAGTGGGAGA
>CAZQIZ010000045.1:0-16391 GCA_964593585.1 uncultured Ignavibacteria bacterium | reverse complement strand
GCATCCTGATCTGTCATCGTACATTGCAATCGTCATTATGTTAGAGGGTCTAAGGGCAATTGGATGGGTAGGACTGGCAGGCGCACGGGTTGCAGAATTCCGGCACTGCCGCGCGGAAGGCCGCTTCAATCAGCATTGTCACATCAATGACATTCGTGCTGCCGTCGCAGTTCAGATCGGTGCGTCCGGCGGGGCTGTGCGGACAATCGGTATCGACCAGCGGCGGCTGGCCACGGAAGGCGATGTCGACCATGCGCACGACATCGAAGACATTGATCACACCATCGGCCTCCGGATCGCCATGGTGCAGACACCCGGCGTCCTGTGAGGGATTGGGCCAGCCAATGCAGTTGTCGGCGTAATCGAAGATGCCGTCGAAGTCGCTGTCGAAGGATGTGAGAAATTCGATCTGCCCCTCCGACCAGTCGCCGGCCACGGAGCCGCCGTCGGTCACTTGAGCATATACCCAATAGACACCCGGCGGCACAGCCGCCGAGTTGATGATGTGATAGCCGTCCGCTCCCGGCGTGTGCAGCGATCCTTCCAGCAGCAATTCGTTGCCGTCGAACGTCGGCGACGTATTCAGGTAGATCGTTACCCAGGTCGGGTCGCCGTCGACATCGTCGACATCCCAGGTGGTGGTGTAGTTTTCAAACCCGTGGGCGCGTTTGGTCACGCCGCCCGCCGGATCGAGGACAGTGATGGTCGGCGCGCCGTCCGCCGGCGGGTTGATGGTCAGCGTGTAGAGCGGACTGATCGCGCCCTGGTAGCCGTAGACGTGGACGTAGTACCACCCCGGCGGCCGTCCGGTCAGCAGGATGATCTCGGTATTGCTGGTCCCTTGGGAAACCGCCAGTTGCACACCGGCGGAATCGCGCAGTTTCAAATCGAGGTCGCCTTGTGAATCCACAAAATCGATGCGGAGGGTGTCGGTGGCGGTGCCGGTGCCGGCGCAGTAGAAGCGGAAGTAGTCGTTGTTGCCGGCCTCGTGGATGGTGAGGTTGGCGATCTGCCGCCGCGGCCCGCACGGCCCGAGGTTGGGACTGTTGGGCGCACCTTCCAGATGCGACAGCACATGCGACAGCGAGTCGTTGGGCTCAAAGGCATCCAACGGAACGCCCGATCCCTCGCCGATGCTCACCTTGATCCGGGTGACGTTGTTGCCATTGTCCGACTCAAGAATGTTGTCGTCGGGGTCGACTTCGGCCTCCAGCCAGTAGAGTCCGTCGGGCAGATCGGTGATGTCGATGTTCTGCCCCGGCAGGGATTTGGAGTACAAATCCAGCCAGCCGACCGAGAGCCCCTGCACCCCGGAGGCGCAATTCACATAGTAGGGCGTCGGGTTGAAGTTGGGCAGCGAGCTGTTGTGCACCGCCAGATCGAGCACGCAAAAGCTGGTCTTCTCGCTTTCGGCCACAATCGGCCCGACCCCGTCGCCGGCCAGGACCTGGCGCAGGCGATAGACGCACCAATTCTCAAAATGTGTGTGGCTGTGCGTCGGGTGATAGACAAAGGCGCCGGCGGAATCATCCCAGTAGGTGCCATCATTGCGAAAAATCCGCTGCATCACCAGCTGTGACCCATCCGGCAGCGGCGGCAAAACACCTATCAGATGCAGCCGTCCGCGACCGATGTTGGCCGTCGAGGTCGAAAACCGCAGGTGAGTACGCCCCGGCTCGATATTGGTCACCACATCATTGTTGTAGAGGTCGTTAGGCCGGACGATGATGTCGGGCAGCAGATCATCGGCCGCAGCTGCAAGCGGAGCCCCCAGGAAAAGCAAACCGATCGCAATTAACACCAGCGACGCAACTTCACGGGTGTACGCGGAAATCGTGCGGATTCGATTCATGGGAATGCGAGGGACAGCCGACTCGATCTCGCCCCCTGCGAGATTCGAGACAAATATAATCCACCAACTTCGAATCGCAGACGGAAAGATTATTGTATGGCAACCAAGCGGTCGCTTGTATAGGCAAGCTATTGCCTCTCAACGCATTATATACAAATCCGTCTCGCTGGCGAAAAAATCTCTCTTGCTGGTGCAAACGGCGAATTTGGCTTGACGTATCAGTCGTAAACGATTACTTTAGTATTCGCTGGAATACTTTATGAATCCGAAGTCAAACAGTCCGCTTCTCTACAAGGCCCGCCTCTACGGGCAATTCGCCCGTCTGGGACGTGCGCTGGCCAATCCGCGCCGTTTGGAGATCCTCGACCTCCTCTCACAGGGCGAGCGAACGGTGGAGGATCTGGCGAACGAAGTCGGCACGACCGTATCGAATATCTCTCAGCATCTCCAGGTCCTGCGCCAATCGGGCCTGGTTACCTCGCGCAAGGAAGGGTTGTATGTGCATTACTCCCTGTCCGGCGACGATGTGGAGACCCTCTGGCAATCGCTGCGCCGGGTGGCGGTCGCCTTGTCGTCCGATCTGCGCGAGTTGGTGGCGCGGTTTGTCGACGAGCGCGACCGTCTCGAGCCGGTGCCGCAGGAGGAACTGCTGGAGCGCGCGCGGGCGGGGCGAGTGGTGGTCCTCGATGTGCGTCCGGCGCGCGAGTACAACGCCGGCCACATTCCCGATGCGATCTCGATCCCGCTGCATCAGTTGCAGACCCGGATCGGGGAGTTGCCCCGCGACCGCGAGATCGTGGCCTATTGCCGCGGACCTTATTGCCTGTTGTCGATCGAGGCGGTCGAGCAGTTGCGCGCCGCCGGACTGGCCGCCCGTCGTCTGGAAGACGGCTTCCCGGAATGGCGCGGCGCAGGGCATCCGGTGGAGCGGCGCGGCGAGCAATCATGATCATTCAAAGGAGAACGACAAATGAACAACACCGGACGGCAGTTTCGACGGAGGTGGCGGTGATGCGTCGGCCACTCCTCTCACTCGCGGCGGGAGCCGGGCTGCTTGTGCTCGCGTTCATGATTCTGCCGGCGCATCCGGCGCAGGCGCAGCGGCTGACCTTGGCCGACGCGGTGGCGTTGGCGCAGGAGCAATCGCCATTGGTGCGCGCGGCGGCGGAGGGCGTGGCGGAAGCCCGGGCGCGCACCCGTCAGGCCGGCGCGGCCTTCTTTCCGCGGTTGTCGCTCCATTCGTCCTACTCGCAAAGCGACAATCCGGTCAATGTCTTCATGTACGCGCTCAACCAGGGGCAATTCTCGCTGGGTGGCGACCTGAACAATCCCGAGGCGGCGGACAACTGGCTGCTGTCGGGGCAGGCGGGGTGGCGGCTGTTCAGCGGCGGACGTGACTGGGCCAACCGACGCGCCGCACAGGCGGCCGAGCGCGGGATGCGTCACATCGACCAAGCCACCCGCAACGAGGTCACCTTGCAGGTCACCCGCGCTTATCTCGGCGTACTGACCGCCGCCGAGTTTGTCCGCGCCGCGGAAGGGTCGGTGCGCGCCTACGACAGTTCCGCGGCCGTGGTCAAAAGCCGCGTCGACGCCGGCACCGCGCTGAAGACCGAATGGCTCAACATCCAGGTGCAGCAGGCACGGGCCGAAGAGCAATTAATTCAGGCGCGCAACGCGCTGGCATTGGCGCGCGAAGGACTGCGCCTGGCAATCGGCCTGGACAGTCTCCCCTACGATCAATTCGGCGGCCTTGATGAAGTGGACATCCCGGTTCCGCAGGGTGTCACGCCCGGCGATCGTCCTGAGGCGGCGTCGCGTCAAGCCTTCGCCGAAGCGGCCCGCTCCGAATTGCGCGCGGCTAAGGCGGGATATCTCCCGTCGATCAGCGCCTTCGCGTCCATCGACCGCTATCAGGGCTGGGAGTTCGACGGCGACAAGGACAGTTGGACAGCCGGGCTGGCGCTGGAGTGGTCGATCTTTGACGGGTTCCTGACCGGCGCGTCGGTCAGTGAAAAACGGGCCCGACTGAAGGCCGCCGAGGAGATGGCGCGTCAGACGCGTCTGCAACTGTCGGTTGACCTGGCATCTTCGAACTTCAATCTGGCCGAAGCGACGCAGCGGGTTGCGGTCATGGAGCGCGCGGTCGCGTTGGCGGCCGAGAGCGCCAACCTCACCCGCCAGCGGCTCGCGCAGGGTCTGGCGATCTCATCGCAAGTCATCGACGCGGAAGAGGCGTTGCTGAAAGCCGAAGTCGGATTGGCGCAAGCCAAGGCCGACCGTCTGCTGGCCATCGCCGCGTTGCGCCGCGCCTACAATCTGCCCATCATCGGAGGCAACCAGTCATGAAACGCATCTTTGCTCTCGCGCTGCCGTTGGCCGGCCTGATCGTTCTGGTCGGATGCGGCGGCCACAAGGAATCCGGCTCGCGACTGCCCGACGGCCCGCCCAAGGTGGTGCGTCTGGCCAGCGCCGAGCGGTTGCCCAGCTTCTCCTATGAGGAACAGATGGGAACGGTCACCGCGCGCAACCGCGCCGACATTCAGACCAAGGTCCAGGCGCGGGTCGAGCGAATTCCGGTCGCATTGGGCGACCAGGTCCGCCAGGGCGACCTCTTGGCCGAGCTGGACACGCGCGAATTCCGCGCCCGTGTGCAGCAGGCCAAGGCGCTGGCCGACCAGGCGGCGGAAGATCTGAAACGCTTCGAGACGCTGTTGGGCCAGAACGCCGCGACGCAGCAGGAATACGATGGCGTCAAGGCGCGCGCGGCGGTGGCGGCGGCGGGCCTGCAGGAGGCCGAGGCCATGCTCACCTACGCCCGCATCGTCGCGCCCTTTGCCGGCACCGTAACGCGCAAATCGATCGAGGTGGGCGACCTGGCGGTCCCGGGACGTCCCCTGATTGTGGTGGAGGACACCGCCTCGCTGCAGTTTGTCGTGTCGGTGTCGGAGTCACGCCGTGGACGTTTCGCCGTCGGCGACACGATGTGGGTGGCGATGGAGGCGGAGCATGTACGGATTCCGGCGGTGGTTGAGGAACTCTCGCCCAGCGCCGATCCGAACAGCCGCACCTTTATCACCAAGTTAAGTCTGCCCGATCACCCCGGTCTCCGTCCCGGGCTGTTCGGCCGTCTGTTGGTGCCGACGCTGGACGACTACACCGGGATCTTCATTCCCACATCCGCGCTCGTGCGCCGCGGCCAGTTGGAGCTGGTCTATGTGGTCAGCCCCGACAACCGGGCGTTGTTGCGGCTGGTGCGCACCGGACGGACGCTGGAGGACCGGATTGAAATTCTCTCCGGCATCAGCGAAGGCGAGCGCATCGTGGCCAGCGAGGCCGACAAACTGACCGATGGCGACCCGGTCGAGGAGCAGTCATGAGCGCCACGCCTCCGCATACGCCGTCTTCGCAGGGATTGGCGGGGACGTTCGCGCGGTCGTTTATCAACTCGCAACTGACGCCGCTTCTGATCATCGCGTCGGTACTGCTTGGCGTGTTGGCTGTCACACTGCTGCCGCGCGAGGAGGAGCCGCAGATCAAGGTGCCGATGGTCGATGTGATGGTCGCGGTGCCGGGATTCAGCGCGCAGGAAGTCGAAAACCGCGTCACCGCGCCGATGGAAAAGTTGATCTGGGAGATTCCGGGTGTTGAGTATGTCTACTCGATCACCCGTCCCGAGCAGGCGCTGGTGATCGTGCGCTTCCTGGTCGGCGAGGATGTTGAGCGCAGTCTGGTCAAGCTCAATCAGAAGTTGCAGTCCAATTTCGATCGGATCCCTTCGGGGGTGTCGTTCCCGATCCTGAAACCGCGTTCGATCGATGATGTGCCGATTCTGGCGCTGACGTTCCACAGTCCGCTGAAGGATCACTTCGAACTGCGGCAGTTGGTCGCCGAGCTGGAAGAACATGTCAAGCAGGTCAAGGATGTCTCGGAGACCGTGCTGATCGGCGGTCTGCGCCGTCAATACCGGGTCCAGTTGGATCCGCACGCGCTGGCGGCGCGCGGCCTTGATCCGCTGTCGGTCATTCCGGTTCTGCAGCAGGCCAACCGCCAGATGCGCTCGGGGGCGATCACGCGCGACAACCGCGAGCTGGTGGTTGAAACCGACGGCTTCCAGCAATCGGCCCGCGACATCGAACAGGTGGTGCTGGGTGTCTATGACGGCGCCCCGGTCTATCTGCGCGATGTCGCCACGGTGCTCGACGGACCGGAGGAACTCAACCAGGTGGTCTTCTTCGGATCCGGCGCCGCCGCCAGCGACAGGTATCAGGACGAGGCGGCGGTGACGCTGTCGATCGCCAAGCGCCCGGGCACCAACGCAATCGTGGTCGCCAACCACGTGCTCGAGAAGATCGACCACCTCAAGGGGCAGTTCCTCCCCGCCGACGTGCAGATGACCGTGACCCGCCATTACGGCGAGACGGCCGAGGAGAAGTCGAACGAGCTCTTGCTGCACATGATGATCGCCGTGGTGAGCGTCTCGATCCTGATCTTGCTCAGTCTCGGCTGGCGCGAGTCGATCATCGTGGCGCTGGCGATCCCGTCGACGCTGGCGCTCACGC
Organism: uncultured Ignavibacteria bacterium; assembly: GCA_964593585.1. Classification (GTDB taxonomy): domain Bacteria; phylum Zixibacteria; class MSB-5A5; order WJJR01; family WJJR01; genus JACQFV01. Next base: position 9,977 of record CAZQIZ010000045.1, on the reverse strand, counting down.
TGTTGGTCTTCTACATGACCGGGTTCACGCTCAACCGAATCACGCTGTTCGCGCTGATCTTCTCCATCGGCATTCTGGTCGACGATGCGATTGTGGTGGTGGAGAACATCACCCGCCACCTGCACCTGCCGCAGAATCAGGGACGTCCGTGGGGGCAGGTCGCCATCGAGGCGGTTTCGGAAGTGGGAAATCCGACGATTCTCGCCACCTGGGCGGTGATCGCCGCGGTGTTTCCGATGGCCTTCGTGGGCGGGCTGATGGGACCCTACATGCGTCCGATCCCGATCGGCGCGACCGCCGCCATGCTCTTTTCGCTGATCGTAGCGTTTGTGGTCACCCCGTGGGCGGCGGTGCGTGTGCTGCACTGGAAGCGCGACAAGGACGAGAAGTCCGGTCACGGCGAGACCGAGGACTGGACCACCCGCCTTTACCGCCGCTACATGGGCGAGCTGATTCACAACGCCAAGTCGCGGCGGATCTTCATGCTGGTGGTGTCGCTGGCGCTGTTGGGCGCCATGGGGCTGGTGGCGATCGGCTGGGTGCAGGTCAAGATGCTCCCGTTTGACAACAAGAACGAATTCCAGATCGTGATCAACATGCCGGAGGGCAGTTCGCTGGAGCAGACGGTGCGCGCTTCGCGCGAGATCGCGCTGTCGCTCTCCCACGAGCCGGAGGTGACCAACTACCAGGTCTACGCCGGCACGTCGGCGCCGTTCAATTTCAACGGCCTGGTCCGGCACTACTTCCTGCGGCGCGGCGCCAACGTCGCCGACATCCAGGTCAATCTGCTGCCGAAGGGAGAGCGCTCGGCGCAGAGCCACGAGATCGCCAAGCGGGTGCGGCCGAAGGTGGCCGAGATCGCCCAGCGGTACAACGCCCGCGTGGCGGTGGCCGAAGTGCCGCCGGGGCCGCCGGTGTTGCAGACGCTGGTGGCGGAAATCTACGGCCCCACCGATTCCAGCCGCACGCAACTGGCGCGCGAAGTCCGGCGCGTTTTCGCCAACACCCTGGGTGTCGTTGACATCGACACCTATCAGGAAGAGGATCAGCGCAAGCTGACGTTTGTCGTCGATCACGAAAAGGCGGCGATGCACGGCATCTCCGCCGAAATGATCGCGCAGACACTGCGGGTGGCGGTCGGCGGTCTGCCGGTGGACATCGGTCACGAGCCGCGCGAACGCGAGGACATCCAGGTGGTTGTCGAACTGCCGCGGGCGCACAAGACCGGCCCGCAGGATCTCCTCGGTCTCGCGTTGCGGTCGCCGCGCACGGGGGCGCTGGTGCCGATCTCGGAGCTGGTGCGGGTCGAAGAACGCATTGTCGACAAGACGCGCTACCGCAAGAACCTGATGCCGGTCACGTATGTGATCGGCGACGTCGCCGGCGAGCGCGAAAGCCCTGTCTACGCGATCATGGACATGAACAAGCAGTTGGCGCAACTGGACATGACGGCGTTCGGCGGACGCGCGTCCGGCCTGCAGGTCTACAACGCCTCGCAGCCCTTTTCGACCATGGAACCGTCGCTGAAGTGGGACGGCGAGTGGCACATCACCATCGAGGTCTTCCGCGACCTGGGCATGGCCTTCGCGGCGGTGCTGATTCTGATCTACATCCTGATGGTGGGCTGGTTCCAGTCGCTATTGACGCCGCTCGTCGTCATGGCGGCGATTCCCTTCTCCCTCATCGGCATCATGCCGGCGCACGGTCTGATGGGGGCGTTTTTCACCGCCACTTCGATGATCGGGTTCATGGCCGGCGCGGGGATCGTGATTCGCAACTCGATTATCCTGGTCGATTTCATCGAACTGCGCGTGAACGAGGGCATGCCTCTGGATGAGGCAGTGATTGACGCCGGCGCGGTGCGGTTCCGGCCGATGCTTTTGACCGCTGGCGCGGTGATCGTCGGCGCCGGAGTGATCCTCTTCGATCCGATCTTCCAGGGGCTGGCGATCGCGCTGATGGCCGGCGAGGTGGCTTCGCTGCTGATCAGCCGGATCGCAGTGCCGGTCCTGTACTACGTCGGTCACAAGCACAGTCACGCCGCCCCGGTGAAGGCGGCTTGAGCGCGAACAAGAGTGTTTCGGTAACGTATAAGCAAAGGACAAAGGAGGAAGACATGTCGCTTGAACACACCATCCGCGCCATCGCCGGGACGTTCGTTCTGTCCAGCGTGGCTCTGGGCTGGTTCGTCAGTCCCTACTGGTTTCTGTTCACTGCGTTTGTGGGCGCCAATCTTTTGCAGTCAGCGTTCACAAAGTGGTGCCTGATGGAAGAGATCCTGAAGAAGACGGTCTTTGCGCGCCGTCAGACCGCATCGTAGGCGCGCCTCAGGCCGCCGGAGTGTCCGGCGGCTGATTCGGACGAAACGTGGCCGGGGTCTGCGCCTCGGCCACGAGTTTTTCCAGCTTTTCGCGCAGGGCGCCCAGTTCCTTCGATTTAAAGGCGCTTTTGGTCTTTTCGAGCACGGTGATCGTTTCCTGCAGGGCATCCAACAGAATCTTCGGACGCGGACAATCCATCAGGTGGCAGGCGTCGCCCAGACCGCGGTCGCCCTGGGTGAAGACCAGACGCTGCATGTCATCCAGCGCGCCGTAAATGTTGCGCAAGGTCAGCGCCAGGAAGGTTTCGACCGAGGGGTTCGTGTCGGGCGTGGTCGCGCGCACCATGAGCGACTCAACCATATCGACCGAATCCAGCCACTCCTCCACACGGCGGCGCTGGCTGTGCACGACGCTGTACTGGTGGCGGAATTGCAGCGCCACGCGGATGCGCTGTAACAGCAAATCGAAATCCAGCGGCTTTTCCAGATAGCCCCAGACGGGCAGATCGATCGCATCGACGGCGGTCTCAAAGGATGGGTGCGCGGTGACGATGATCACCGGGAGACCGTCGATGGAACGCGCCACCTGGCGGATGAGCTCGAGGTTGGGATTGCCGGGCATCTTGATGTCGGCGATCAGCACATCGTAGTGGGTGCTGCGCAGCAGCGCGGCGGCGGTGGCGCCGTCGAGGGCGGTGTCGCAGTAGTACCCCTCCTGCCGCAGCAATTCCGCGGTGGCGTTCAGGAAGGTCTTCTCATCATCCGCCAACAGCAGCCGTGGGGTGTCATCCATAGCGGGCTCCGTGCTCAAGCGATCGTGACCGGCAATATGAGGGTGAAGACCGTGCCGCCACCCGGACGGTCGGCGTAGTCGACGCTTCCTCCAACCGATTCGGCCAGGCTGCGGGTCACCGAGAGCCCCAACCCCAACCCGGCGCCGTCGCCGTGCGTCTTGGTGGTGAAGAACGGTTCGAAGATCTGATCGTGCAGTTCGGGAGCGACGCCGGAACCGCGATCGGACACACGGACGGCGAGGCTGGCCGGATAGGTCTCGACGTCGATGTGCACGACCTGTCCGGTGTGTGAAGCCTCCACCGCGTTTTGAATCAGGTTAAAGAGAATCTGCTCCAGGTACCCCACGGGCAGGTCGACCGTGGGTCCGTCCACAGGACCCGTTTCGATGCTGACACGCTTCTTTTCGGCGGTCAGCCGCAGGAGAGAGGCAACGTCGCGGATGCAGTCCGCCACGACGACGCGTTGATACTGCGCGCGTCCCGGACGGTAGAGACGGAACATCAGTTGAACGACCCGGGCGATGCGGTCGATCTCGCGGTCGATCAAGCCGACGTACTCGTGATGCGGGTGGGTCGCGGGCACCGCGTCGCGGATGAGCCGGAAGGCGCTCTTGATCCCGGCCAGCGGGTTGTTGATTTCGTGGGCAATACGCGCCGCCATCCGTCCGGTGGCCGCCAGTTTCTCGTGCTCGGCGCGCTGGCGCTCCAGTTCTCGGATGCGCATGGTGCGCTCCTGCACCAATCGCTCCAGTTCCTCGCCGTGACGGCGGTACTCGTCTTCGATCTTCTTATGACGGGTGATGTCGCGCATCAGCCCGAATATGGCCTGTTTGCCGTGGTAGGTAATCAGTTGTCCGAGTATCTCCACGGGCAAGGTCGAGCCGTCGCGCAACAGCAGTTGGTATTCTGTCAGGCGGGGCACATCGCCCGCGAGGATTTCGCGGATGCGGCGCATGCCGCGTTCCCGTTCCTCCGGCACCAGCAGTTCTGTCGCCGAACGCCCCGTCATTTCCTCCAGCGTGTAACCGGAGGCCGCAAGAAAGGAGCTGTTGACGTATGCGACCTTCCCGTCGACCAGGACGAAAACAAAATCGGGATTGAACTCGATCAACGTCCGAAAGGTCTTTTCGCTTTCGCGGATGGCCAGTTCGGCCTGCCTGGTTGCGGTGATGTCGAAGGCAGCGCCGGCCACGCCGATAATCGATCCCGATGACGCCCGCAGTGGGCGCAGGCGCGAACGGAAGTGGCGATCCATCCAGGATTGCTCGTACTCGACCTCGCGCCCGCGCAGCGCCTCGAAGTGCTGCCGGATGGGCAGAAACTCGTGATCCCGCGTCTGGAAGTACTCGAACAGCGACATTCCCACTGCCTGGTTGGGCTTCAAGCCCAGATGTTCCAGTCCCAGACCGATGGAGGACGTAAATCGCAGCTTGTGATCGGTGGTCCAGAAGACAACAGGCGACTGGGTGGAAAGCAGTTCAAACCACTCGATCCGCTGACGCAGCGTGTGTTCCGAGCGGTGGAGTTCGGTGCAGTCTTCCGCGATGCCGATCACCAGGCGGCCATCGCCCTCCGGCGAATCGACGACCGTTCCGGTGTCGCGGATCCAGCGCACCGACCCCATGCCATCTTTGATGCGATAATTGATATCATAGTGATCCAGCGTGCCGGCCAGAATCTGATCGTAGTAGGCGCGCACACGACCGCGGTCATCCGGCAGAATCGTGTCGATCAGGATTTCGGGATTGCCGAGCGCGGCTTCCACCGGCATCTGCCAGATACGCTCGAAGGCCGGACTCATGTAGAGAACCTGCGGCGGATCCAGCGCCAGCACCTGATACACCTGGTTGGTGCGCTCCACCAGCAGCTGCAACCACTCGACCGGCTGCCCGGCATGCGACGACTTGGCGGATGTCACGGCGAAACCTCAGGAACCGGGCTCGGAAGCAGACAGATGGCCAACATGAGATACGCCTTCGCGGACCAAGTCCGCGCCGGAACGTCAAAGGTCAAGCGGGGCGCCTACCTTGTTAAATTTCCTGTGAAATGGGCAGGTTGTCAACGCGATTCCTGCCCGTGGCCCATCGGCAGGGTCAAAAGTGCCCGGACCGGTCGCGGGGAGCGATCAGTCCGGGGTCGATGCGGCAGGCGGGGGGAGTTGCGCGGCAGACTCGGCGGGTAGACCGGCACGACATCACCCGCGCGACAACTGCGGGTATTGTCACAATGAATTGCGGGTAAATTCAATTCCGGCAATCGGTTGAATCCGCGCTTGCGCAGATTTCAATTTAGTTCGGCACACCGGAGCCGATCTGAGGTATTATAGAGATTGAAACTATGCGGATTTTCCGTCACACATTGATTCTGGCCGCCATCGGCCTCCTCCTCATCGGACTGATCGGGACCAGTTATGCGACCTGTCTGGTCACGGCCGAAGTGGATTGTTGCAAAGACGATCACGACTGCGGCGATCCGATCTGCGGCGAGGGCGTGACCTGCCATTGCGCTTGCGGTCTGTCTGGTATCCTGCCGACGCAGGCGCCGCTGGTCCCTGTCTTCACCCAAACCGCTGAAATGTCGGTGGAGCCATTGGTCACGTTGCCCTTCGACGTTACCAGCGACCTGTATCGTCCCCCGAAGTCTGTCTGATCCCCCAGTCGCGGCGTCGGGCCGCGACGTCGTTCCACACACTGCTGTTTGGCACGGTGTCCGCGCGGGCGTACGTGTTGCCTGCCCGTGGTGGCATCATGGAGGCATTGAGGCAAGATGAAACGATACATTCCTGTGTTCGCGGCTTTGGTTGTCGGGGTGCTGATCGGCATCGCCTATGACCGGAGCCGTCATGAGCAGCCGCCGACTTCGCCGGTGGTGTCCGAACCGGCGGCCACCCCAACCGACCATCCCGATCACCCCGGTCATGAGTTGCATGGGTCCGAGGTCGCAACCCTGGATTGGTGCGCCGAGCATCGCGTGCCGGAATCGGTCTGCACGCGCTGCAATCCGTCGTTAATCGCTTCGTTCAAGGAACGCGGCGATTGGTGCGTCGAACATGATCTGCCCGAGTCGCACTGCCGGTTGTGCAATCCGGGGATCGAGTTTCCCCAGGAGACCGCATTGCGGGCCAGCCAGCCGCCGCCGGAGCTGGGCGTGTCGATCTTTTTTCCCGCCAACCAGCCGTTGTGCGCCACCGATCAGGCGATCATTCAGTTTGCCTCGCAGGAGACCTTTTCCCGCGCGGGGCTGACGATCGAGCCGGTGCGCGCTTCGGCGGAGATCGCCGCCATCGAGGCGCCGGCCGAAGTGGTCTTCGATCAGGAGCAGGCGGCCAACCTCACCCTGCCGGTGCGCGCGTCGGTAATCCACTGGCTCGCCGAACCGGGAGAGCCGGTGCGCGAAGGCCAGATGCTCGCTCTCTGCGAGTCCCCCGAGACGGCGCGGTTGAAGGGCGAATACCTCGAGGCCTGCGCCGATGCCGAGCGTCACGAGAAAGACCAGGCGCGTCAGGAGGCGATGTTCCAGCGCAAGCTGATCGACGCGGCCACCTATGAGCAGGCGCAGGCGGAGACCCGGTCGGCCGCGGCGCGCCGCGAAGGCGCCGAACACGAGTTGCGCTCCTTGGGTCTCAACGATGAGGACCTGGCCGAGGTCCGCGACGGCAAGTTGAGCGCGCGCTTTGCCCTGCGCGCGCCGGCATCCGGAACGCTGGTCGAGCGTCTTGCGCCCCTGGGGATCGCGCTGGAGGAAGGCACGCAGCTGGCGACCGTCGCCGATCCGACGGATCTCTGGATCGAGGCGCGGGTGCGCGACACCGATCTGCCGCGCCTCCGCGCCGGACAGCCGGCGGTGTTCACCTCCGATGGCGGCAGTCTCGAGCGCACCGAGGCACGCGTGATCTGGGTCTCGCAGTTCCTCGATCCGCATTCGCGCACCGGCATCGTGCGGGCCGAACCGGTCGGTGATGCGCGCACGTTGCGCGCCCGCCAGTTCGGGCACCTCGACTTCATCGAAGCCGGCGATCATCCCGCGGTGCTGGTGCCGAAGGACGCGGTGCAGTGGGAGGGATGCTGCCACGTCGTGTTTGTGCGCGAGGCGGCCGACCGTTACCGCCCACGCAAGGTCACGCTGGCCAAGGGGGACACGGAGCACTATCGCGTCCTCGACGGGCTGCATCCCGACGAGTGGGTGGTGGTGCACGGCAGTTTCCTGCTCAAGACCGAGTTGAAAAAATCCAGCATCGGCGCCGGTTGCTGCGGCCTGGATGCCAAATCCTAAGGACGCCGCGTGCTGACAAAACTGATCGACTTCACGATCCAGCAGCGCTGGCTCATGGTCTTTCTGGCCGGGCTGCTGGTGATCGCCGGATTGGTCGCGCTGATGCGTCTGCCGTTCGACGCCTTCCCCGACACGTCGCCGGTGATGGTGCAGGTCAATGTGTCCGCCCCCGGCTGGGCGCCGGAGGAAGTGGAACGGCAGATCACCTATCCGATCGAGCGGGAGTTGTCCGGCCTGGCCGGATTGACCGAAGTCCGTTCGATCTCCAAGTATGGCCTCTCGCAGGTCAATCTGGTCTTCCGCGATGAGATCGACATCTACCTCGCCCGCCAGCAAACCACCGAGCGATTGGTCGGAGTGGAACTCCCCGATGGCGTCCCCGCGCCCGAACTGGGTCCGATCTCGACCGGGCTGGGCGAAGTGTTCCATTACATCCTCGTGGGCGATCTCGAAGATCCCACCGAGGCGCGCACGATCCAGGATTGGATCGTCAAACCGCAGTTGCAGGCGGTCCCCGGCGTGGCCGAGATCAACAGTTGGGGCGGATTCGAAAAGCAATATCAGGTGCTCTTCGATCCGAACCGTCTGGTCCAGTACGGCCTCACCTTGACCGACGTGGTCGAGCGCGTGCGCGCCAACATCGGCAATGTCCCCGGCGGCGAGATGATCCGCGGCGGCGAGCAAACGCTGGTGCGCGGCGTCGGCGTGGTCAGCGACCGCCGCCAGATCGAAGAATTGGTGATCGCCGAGCGCGATGGCACGCCGTTGCACATCCACGACATCGCCGACGTTGTGTTTGGGCATGAGATCCGCCGCGGCGCGACCACCTACGACGGCCGCGGTGAGGCGATCCTCGGACTGGGCTTCATGCTCACCGGCGAGAACTCGCGCGATGTCACCGAACGGCTGGCGCGGCAGTTGGAGGAGGCCAAAAAATCGCTGCCGCCGGGCATCGAGGCGCAGGTGGTCTATCAGCGGACCGACCTGGTCGGGCAGATTCTCACCACAGTGCAGCACAACCTGTCTTTCGGCGCCATCCTCGTCATCGCCGTGCTGTTCGTCTTCCTCGGCCACCTGCGCGCCGGACTGATTGTCGCCTCGGCTATCCCGCTCTCGATGCTGTTTGCCTTCGACATGATGACGCGGCTGGGGATCGCCGGCAGTCTCATGAGTCTCGGGGCGATCGACTTCGGGCTGGCGGTTGACAACGCGGTCATCCAGGTGGAAAACGCCGCGCGCCGGCTGGCGGTGATGGAAGGGGGCCGTTCGCGCCTGCAGGTGGTGCGCGACGCCATCCTCGAGGTGCGCAAGCCCACGCTCTTCGGCGAGTTGATCGTGATGCTGGTCTACCTGCCCATCCTCACTCTCGAAGGCATCGAAGGCAAGATGTTTCGTCCGATGGCGCTCACCGTGGTGCTGGTGCTGATCGGATCGCTCATCATGTCCTTCTCGGTGATCCCGGCGATGATCGCGATCTTCATGAAACCGGGCGCGAAGAAACGCGAGCCGCGTCTTGTGCTCTGGTTGCAGCGGGTCTACCGTCCGGCGCTCGACTGGGCATTGCGGCATGGCCGCGCGGTGCTGGCCACCGCGGTCGTGATGGTAGTGGTGGGTATCGGTCTGTTCACACGGTTGGGATCGGAGTTCATCCCGCGTCTGTCCGAAGGGACCATCGCAATCAATCTGGTGCGTCTGGCGGGAGTGTCGCTGGAGCAGTCGATCGATTACAGCACCCGCATCGAGCGCGCCCTGCTGGCGAAGTTTCCCGACGAGATCGCGCACATCTGGTCGCGCACCGGCACCGCGGAACTGGCCACCGACCCGATGGGTCTGGAGCTGACCGATGTGTTCATGACCCTTACGCCGAGCAACCAGTGGACGCGCGCCGGCAATCAGGCCGAACTGGTCGCGTTGATGGACCAGGAGCTGGCCGATCTGCCCGGCATGAACAGGGTCTTCACCCAACCGATCGAGATGCGCGTCAACGAGCTGATCGCCGGCATCCGCGCCGATGTCGGGATCAAGATCTTCGGCGACGATCTTTCCATTCTCGAACAGAAAGCCGATGAGATCGCGGCGCTGGCGGAAACGATCAAGGGGAGCGCCGATGTGACAGTCGAGCAGTTGACCGGACAGCCGCAGTTTGACGTGGCGGTCGACCGGCATCGGATTTCGCGCTATGGGCTCTCGGCGCGCGATGTGCTCAACTACACCGAGAGTTTCGGCGGGATCGAAGTCGGCGAGGTCTACGAGGGCCAGCGGCGGTTCGATCTGGCCGTCAAGATGGCGCCCGCCTGGCGCACCGCGCCGGAGGACATCGAACGCATTCCGATCGTGTCGCCGTCCGGCGCCCTGGTCACCATGGACCAGGTGACCATTCCGAAGGTCTCGACCGGACCATCGACCATTACCCGCGAATGGGGCAAGCGACGCGCAGTGGTGCAATGCAATGTGCGCGGCCGCGATGTCGGCTCGTTTGTCGACGAATTGCGCCGGCGCATCGGCGCGGAGATCGCCTTCCCGCCGGGGTACTTTGTCCGTGACCTTCCCCCCATAATCTGGGCCAGTTGAAGCTTGAAAGCTGGTTTCGT
>CAZQIZ010000044.1:0-16461 GCA_964593585.1 uncultured Ignavibacteria bacterium | reverse complement strand
CAACTCTGGGTTCAATGTACGACCGACAAACACAAAAATCCTTACACTCCCTGTCGATGTGGTGCCCTCTGACTCAAGTCGCTCGACAAACTCGTTGAATCTCCGTAAGTACTCCTCGATATACCCGCATTCACCGGAGCCACCATGACGCTGGGCTGGGTTTACTTCATTCTGATTGTCGAGCAGGTCCTGGCCTCGGGCACCTTTCTGGCCGCCAAGTGGGCGCTGGTCGAATTCCCACCGTTAACACTCGCCTTTCTGCGCTTTGTCATCGCGTCGGCCGGTCTCTACCTGATCCATCGCCTCTGGCCCGGACGCCGCCCCATTGACCGCGCCGACTGGAAGATGCTCGTTCTCCTCGGCTTTCTTGCCGTGGTCGCCAATCAGGCGTTCTTCCTCTACGGCCTGAAATTCACCACTCCCACCCATGCCGCGCTGCTCTATGGCGCCACGCCGGTGCTGGTCTTCCTCTTTGCCATCCCTCTGATCGGGGAAAAGGCGACGACGCTGAAGAAGCTGGGTGTGCCGATCACCTTTGCCGGCGTGGCCATCGTCATCGTGCACGCCGGGATGGAGTGGTCCTTCAAGGCCTTGTTCGGCGATCTGCTCATCCTCTTGGCGGTGGTCGCCTGGGCGCTTTACACCGTGCTGGGCAAGACGCTGGTCAACAAGTATGGCGCCATCCACTTGACCACGATTTCCATCATCATCGGCACCGTGCTCTTTGCCCCGATCGGTTTTGTCACCTTTACCCGATTTGATCCGGAAACCATCAGCATTCGCGGCTGGGGATCGCTGGCCTACATCGCGATCGGAACGTCCGTCATCTGCTACTCCATTTGGTTCTGGGCGCTGGGGCGTCTGGAGGCGACAAAAGTGTCAGTTTTTAACAACCTCCAGCCGATCTTCACCGCGATCATGTCCTACATCCTGCTTGACGAAACCATCGGGCCCCGGTTGATCGTGGGGGGAATCTTGGTTATCGTTGGCGTCGTGCTGACCGAGCGGGGATAGTGCGCCTCCGGGCCCGCCGCTCTTGTGCAGCCGCACCGCGCCGCGGCCGGCGCGCACGAATCGATCCGCATTCACCGTGTCACGCGATAGGAGAGATCCCAATGGAAAAGGTCATTGCCCACATTGACAAGAACCAGAAGCGTTATCAGGACGAGCTGTTTGCCCTCCTGCGGATTCCGTCGGTCTCGGCCGACCCGGAGCACAAGGAGGATTGCCGCAAGGCCGCCGAGTGGACCCAAAAGAAACTCGAGTCGATGGGCATGACCGCCCGCCTCTATGAAATCCCCGGCCACCCGATTGTTTATGGCGAATGGATGAAGGCGCCGGGCAAGCCGACGGTGCTCTTCTACGGCCACTACGATGTCCAGCCGCCCGATCCGCTCGACCAGTGGAAGACACCGCCCTTCGAGCCAACCGTGCGCGACGGCAGCGTCTACGCCCGCGGTTCGGCCGACGACAAGGGGCAGTTTCTCGCCAATGTGCTGGGTGTTGAGGCCTGGTTGCAGGCCAACGGCTCCGCGCCGGTCAACGTCAAGTTTCTCATCGAGGGGGAAGAGGAAGTCACCTCCCACAACCTCGAAAAATTCATCAAGGAAAACGCCGCGCTGCTCAAGTGCGACCAGATCGTCGTCTCCGACACCGCCCAGTTCGCCAAGGGATACCCGGCGATTTGCTACGGATTGCGCGGCATCTGCTACATGGAAGTGTTTGTGCGCGGGCCGAAGATGGACCTGCATTCGGGCGAGTATGGCGGCGCGGTGACCAACCCCGCCAACGCCCTGGCCAAGATGATCGCCAAACTGCACGACCCGGAGACCGGCAAGGTCGCCATTCCCGGCTTCTATGATGATGTGGTCGAACTGACCGCCGCCGAGCGCGCCGAGTTCGCCCGTCTGCCGTTCAACGAGGCCGAGTACATGAAGCACCTCGACGTCAACGCGCTGCCGGGCGAGAAGGGATTCACCGTGCTCGAGCGGCTCTGGGCGCGTCCGACCTGCGACGTCAACGGCCTCAAGGCCGGCTACCAGGGAGTTGGCGCCAAGACGGTGATCGGCGCCGACGCCTCCGCCAAGATTTCGATGCGCCTGGTTCCCAATCAGGAGCCGGCCAAAATCCGCGCCGCCTTCGAGGCCTACATCAAGTCGATCACCCCTCCCGGCGTGACTGTCCGTTGCGAGAACTATGGTATGGCCCGTCCGGTGGTCGTGCCGACCGACTCCCCAGCGCTGGCCAAGGTGCGCGGCGCGATGGAAAAGGCGTTCGCCGCCAAGACCGTGCTCATGCGCGCCGGCGGCTCGATTCCGGTGGTCGAGACCTTTAAGAATGTCCTCGGTGTCTCGGCGCTTCTGGTCGGCTATGGCCTGCCCGATGACGCGCTGCATTCGCCGAACGAGAAGTTCTCGCTGGAAGATTACCAGCGCGGCATCAAGACCGCGGCTTATCTGCTCTCCGAACTGACCGCGTAGTGACGATCTCGTGATCCGTGAAGAGCCGGCGAGTTCGCGCCGGCTCTTTTTTATTGTGGTCCCGGTTGGCCCAATCGGTCCACCCGTTCCATCTTTTTTTGCGATCCCACACGAGTGTTCAAAATCGGATCAAAAAGTTTATCTCCATGCCATTCAAGTCTTTTCCGGTCCGGTTTGCACGCTCGTTCGCATTGGCACGCGCATTGTAAGGGTTTGAGGCGAACCGCGAAGCGGGTGACGGTGTACCACTAAACAAGTTTGGCGCCACGCTTCCGTTGTGATCAGACACGCATTCGAAAGGAGGACGACGATGCCACGTACCAAATACGTCATGTTGGCGGGACTGCTCGCGCTCCTGCTGGTCGATGTGGCGGCGGCGCAACCCGGTGGATTGGGCCTGGGCGCCCACTACAGTTGGGTGCGCAACCAGGAGACCGATGAGGAATCCGGGATGCTCGGCGTCATGGCCCGTCTGCGCGGACGCTACATCGGTGTCGAAGGCGCGGTGGATTACCGCAACGAGGACATGGGGGGCGATGTCGAGTTGAAGACCTGGCCGGTCACCGCCAGTCTGATGGTCTACCCGATTCCGGTCGCCTATGCGATGGCGGGGCTGGGCTGGTATAACTCGACGCTCGATTTCGCTGATGAATCGCTCTTCGAGGACCAGACCGACACGCAACTGGGCTACCATCTCGGCGCCGGCCTGGAGTTGCCGGTGGCGCCCAATCTGGCGCTGACCGGCGATTTCCGGTACCACTTCGTCGACTACGAATTCGATGACATTCCGTCGAGCATCGGCAATGTCGATGCCGACGCGTTTTCGCTGAACGGCGGTCTTCTCATTTACCTCAAGTAGCGCTCACGATGTGTCATCCGGGCGCGCCGACGCATCGCCGACGCGCCCCTTGCAAATCCGGGACCGCCGGTACGGGGTGTGTGGACATTGGCAATCGCGGGGGAAGGAGTGATTGCATGATCAACAATCGTTGGCAGTGGGGTGTCGTTGTGCTTCTGATCGCGGCGTTCGCCGCGGCCGGATGCGGCGACGACGACAACGGGGTCGGCAACAACGGCGCGCAGGGGAAGATGGTGCTTCTGATGCACGATGCCCCGGTGGATGACTTCAAGGAGGTCTGGCTCACGGTCGAATCGGTCACGATGATCGGCGCCGACGCCGACAGCGCCGCCGGCGGCGAGGTGGTGCTCGACAACGCGGTACGGATGGACTTCCTCGCGCTGGATTCGATCGCGCAGGTCCTCGCGTCCGCCGAGGTGGCGGCGGGGGCGTACTCGAAAATCCGCCTCCAGGTCTCCAACCCGGAGTTTGTGCGCGACGATGACAGCGTCTTTGCCGGCGAGGATATCCATCTGGTCGCCAACGGCCATGTGGACATCAACACCCAGGGCGATCTCGTGGTCGTCGGCGACGAGGTGACGGTGATCAGTCTCGATCTGGACCTCGACAGTTCGATCCAGATCAACCAGACCGGCAACGGCCGCTACATCCTGCGGCCGCAGATCTTCGTCGACGGCGACGCGGACAGCGACGCGCAGATCATCATCGACGGCGCAGTGGTCTCGTCGGTCGATCTCGGTAGCGGCATTGTCACCGTGACCACCTCCGGGACGGAATCGGATGCGACGGTCACCGTGCTGACCGATTCCGAGACCGACATCATGGCCATCGGCGGGCTGGCGATTCCGTTGGCGTCGCTGTTGGTCGGATCGACAGTCGATATCGTCGGAACCATCGATATGGAGACCGGCGTGGTAACCGCGACGTCGATTCAGGTCACGCTCTGATTTGCGGCAATATCCACGGTCCGGGCCCTCCCGCTTGACGGCGCACGGCCGCTGGTGACGGACGGTGAATCGGCCATCGGGAGAGCCGGGCGTGGACGGCAAGGACATTAGCGAAGGGAGGCCTTATGCGAAGATGGATCTACCTGATGTTGGCGACGGTTGTGGCCTGGGTGGCAATCGCGACGCCGGCTTCGGCCGCCGGCTGGGGCCCACGCTTCGGGTTGACGGTCGATCCCGATCAGGTGCACTTCGGCGCGCATGTCGACGCCGGTTACCTGGCCGACGCCCTGCGTTTTCAGCCGAACTTCGAACTGGGCATCGGCGACAACCTGACCGTGGCGGCGTTCAACTTCGATTTTCTCTACCTGTTCAGCACCAATCCCGGCGCGTGGCGGCCCTATCTGGGCGGCGGACCCGGCGCCAATGTGGTGGATTGGGACAACGATCGGTTCGGCCGCGACGACTCCGATTTGGACGCCGGGTTGAATCTGGTCGGTGGTATCGAGCGCAACCTGTCGTCGGGAGGACGGTTCCTCACCGAGGTGCGCTTCGGCCTGACCGATTCGCCCGATCTGAAGTGGACGGTCGGCTGGACCTTCCGGCATTAAGCGCCCCGAATGGGGGGCGGTCCTGGGCGAAGGAGGGTCATTGCGCGGGAGACGTGACATGCCAGGCCACGGATCCGCGGCACGCCGCCTTCGCCCCGGGACCTGACATCGGCGGGACTCCCCGCCCTCTGGGAGAGGATGATCCGAATTGCCGCGAGCGTGCTGGATCGAGGGCCGGCTGATGATCGTGCGCTTCAGCCGCACCCGCCCTCTCCCATAGGGGGGGAGAACCCGGAAGAGAGGCGCGATGAAACGAGGATTGATCCTGATCGTGACAGCGGCCATATGCCTGGCCGCCGCGTCGCCGACGCAGGGCGGCGTCGGGATCGGCGGACGCTACAGTTATGTCCGCAACAACGGCATCGAGGACAACTCGGACATGCTCGGTGTCATAGTGCGCCTGCGCCAAGCGATGATCCTGGGGATCGAGGGGGCCATCGACTTCCGCGAGGAGGAACTCAACGATGGCTCCCGTCTGCGCGCTACCCCGATCACCGCCAGTCTGATGCTCTATCCGATTCCGGTCGCCTATGGGCTGGCCGGAATTGGGCTCTATCGGACCAAGTTGGAGTTGGATAGCGACGAATCCACCGACACGCAGCTGGGCTACCACTTTGGCGGCGGGATCGAGGCGCCGATCGTCCCCCTGCTCAAATTCACCGCCGACATCCGCTACCAATTTATTGATTACGACTTCGACGATCTTCCGGAAGCGGTCGGGAAATTCGACGCGGACGGCTACGCGATCAGCGCGGGGTTGATTGTCTATCTCAAATAGACACAGGCCCGGCAGCTGTCCCGCCTGTCCCATTTTGGAGAGGGAGGGGTTCCTGCCGGGCCTGCTTTGCATTCACCTTTTGGTCCTACAACTTCCAGATCTTTCCCACGCCCTTCGGCACATTCTTCGTCGCGTTGCGCGAGTCGAAGACCATCCGCGCCTTGGCGCAGATGCGGGCGTAGTCGAAGGCGGAATGATCGGTGAGGATGGCGACGCAGTCGGCCTTGGCCAGCGCCGTGTCGGTCGGCTCGATGGCGTGCATGAAGGAGCCGTCCTCCATCTTCACCTTGGCCACATGCGGGTCGGCATAGGCAACCTTCGCGCCGCGCACATGCAACAGACGGATCACATCCAATGACGGACTTTCGCGCACGTCGCTGATATCGCGTTTGTAGGCCACGCCAAGAACAACAATCTCCGATCCCTTCAGCGCCTTGCCTTCCTCATTCAGGGCGCGGGCGATCCGGTCGACCACATATTCCGGCATGTGTGAATTGATGTCGCCGGCCAGCTCGATGAAACGGGCGTAGTAGTTCAACGATTTGAGTTTCCACGACCAGTAGTGCGGATCGATCGGGATGCAGTGCCCTCCCAGCCCGGGGCCGGGGTAGAAGGGCATGAAACCAAACGGCTTGGTCGCGGCCGCGTCGATGATCTCCCAGACATCGAGATTCAGCCGGTCGCACATCTGCGCCACTTCGTTGACCAGCCCGATGTTGACCGAACGGAAGGTGTTCTCCAGCAACTTGACCGTCTCGGCCGCCTGCGTCGAGGAGACCGGCACGACATGGTCCAGAAAGATCGAGTAAAAGGCCTCGGCCACCCGCGTGCACTGCGCGGTCGTGCCGCCCACGATGCGCGGCGTATTCCTCGTGCCGTATTTCGGATTGCCGGGATCGACCCGTTCCGGCGAAAAGGCGAGGTAGAAGTCGATGCCGCATTTGAGTCCGGTCTCTTCCAGCTTGGGGCGAATCAGCTCCTCGGTGGTCCCCGGGTAGGTGGTCGACTCCAGCACAATCAGCATGTCGCGGTGCAGGTGCGGCTTGACCGTCTCGACCGCGGTCACGATAAAGGAGACATCGGGGTCCTTGGTCTTCGACAGCGGGGTGGGTACACAGATGGCCACGCAGTCGGCCGCTTTCAACGCCGCCGCGTCGAGCGTCGCCTTGATCTTGCCCGCCTTGACCAACGGCGCGAGCGTCGCATCCTCGATGTCGTCAATGTCGGAGTGCCCGGCGTTGACATTGGCGACTTTTTTCTCGGAAATCTCGTAGCCGATGACGTCCAGCCCTGACGCGGCAACTTCGACCGCCAGCGGCAGACCGACATATCCCAGTCCGATCACCGCCACCTTGGCGGTACGGTCGTGCAGTTTCTGTTCCAGCGGCAAACGTGCGGCGGTCTGTGTGGTCGGCATCATTACCTCAGTTTGGCCAGTTCGGCCAATACGGCATCGGTGACATCGAGCGCGTCGCTGACAAAGAGCGGATTGACTTGTTCCAGATCGAGAATCAGATCAAGGCCCTGGGCCTTGGCGACGGTCTTGGCCGCGTCGGCCAGATTGGCGTAGATCGGTTCGAGCAGTTCCGCCGACTTGGTTTCGATGATGCCTTCCTCGCCGAAACTCTCCTCCATGAACTGCTGGAACTCCGTGCTCTTGGTCTGCAGTTCGGCGCGCAACCGGTCGACGGAGGCGGGGAGATTGCGGTCCTGCGCCGATTGCAGTTCGCTCGCCAATTCCTGCAGCTCCGCCTGGCGCTGGTCGCGGCGGCGTTCGAACTCGGTGACCATGTCGTCAATCTCCTGCAGCGCCGACTTGAACGCCGGGTTGTCCTTGCGGACCTTCTGCACATCCACCGTCCCGATCTTGGTCTGCGCCGACACCGATCCGGCCAACAACGTCATGGCCGCGAGAATCATAGCCGCGGTGAAAATCGTCTTTTTCATCCTCTGTCCCTCCGGCAACGGGGTGATCGCGTCGCCGACAGTGTCTATACCTGCCTGCCCGGTAACGGTTTATCCAATATATCGGCGCAGGACGCTCCGGTCAAATCCCCCACGAGTGGTTATCGCATGGACCCTTCCGGAAGCGTGAATGTTCCTGTTATCTTGGGAACCGGCCCGCCGGCGGAACCGTCTATACCACAACGGTTATAACAGGCACATAACCGATGGAGCCCGGCGGCTCGGCAGACGATGAACCTGATATGACAAAATTCACCTCACGCGTGGGGCACTTCACAGGTCTGGCCCTTCTGCTGGCGGCGTTGATTCCCGCGACACGGGCCGCGGCTCAGGCCGTTGAGATCTCCCCCGACACCGTCCGCCGCGCGGAGCCGGTCATCCAGATCCCGTCAACCGATTCACTCAATCCCGCCGAGTTTCCGCCGGGGTCGATCGAGTGGGTGGGACGCGCCGGCATCCGTCAGGAACTGCTGGAGGCCGACCGGCTCTCCAGCCAGGGACGCTACCAGGATGTGATCGACTTCTTGTTGCCGATCTGGCGCAAGGAACTGTCCACCCGTCCCGATGAGGCCATCGCCCAGGCGCTCAAGCGCGCCTACCGGTCGCTGAAGGACTATCGCGGCATGCGCGCGATCATCCGCCAGCAGATCGAGGTCAATCCGCAGGATCCGATCGCCCAGGCCGATCTGGCCGAGGCCTTCTTCGCCGACAATCTCAACGATTCCGGCCGCGCGGTCATCGAACGGATGCTCGCCGCCGACCCGCAGGACCGTGAGCGGCACCACCTGGCGGCGCAGACCTACATGCGCGCCTCGCGCACCAACGAGGGGCTCGAAGTCTACCGCCGCGCCCGGCAGGTGCTCAACGACTCCACCGTTTTCGCTGAGGACATGGCCCGCATCTTCGAGGCGCGCCGCGAATACGCCGGCGCGGTCGAGGAGTATTTCCGCTGGCTCAACGCCCGTCCCGAATCGCAGCGCAGCGTCCAGAAGTACATCACCAACCTGATCAAGGTCCCCGAGGCGAGCTCCCAGATCACCGAGGCGCTGCAGCGCATCGTCAAGTCGTATCCGAGGCACGAATACGCCCACCGGCTCTATGGCGATCTGTTGCTGGAGTCGGGACGGATCGATTCGGCCTTCGCCGAGTACCGCCGCGCCGATGCCCTCTCCGAGCAGCCCGGCCAGCACCGTTTGTTTGGCATCGAACGCGCCATCGAGACCCGCAAGTACCCGATCGCGCGCACCGAGGCGCTGGCGTTCATCAAGGACTATCCGGCGCACTCCGACCTTTTCCGGGTGCACTTGGCGCTGGCGCGCGCCGAATTGGCGCTCGGCAACGCCGATGTCGCCGTCGACATGCTCAAGAAGCTGGCGGCGCAGTTCCCGGTGATGCAGGAGCGGCTGCGCATCTACTACGAGATCGCCGAAGTCTATCGCCGTTACACGCCCGACAAGGACTCGGCGGCCGCCTACTTCAATGCGATCATCAGCCACCCGGAACGCTCGCTGGAACGCACCTTGGCCTGGCTGCGGCTCGGCGAGCTGGCGATCTACCACGGCGACCTGGCGCGCGCCGAGTCGGCGTTTGTGCAGGCAGGGAACTCGCCCGCCCCGGCCCTGCGCGAGGAGATCGCCTTCCGTCAGGCGGAGTTGCTCTTTTTGCGCGGCGATTACGACGCCTGCGCCACCAAGATGAAGGAGTTCATGAAGCAGTTCCCGCGCGGGCTGTTTGTCAACGATGCCATCAAGTATACCACGCTCATCACCGATGGCCGCGATGAGATGAACTGGTCGCTGAACCGCTTCGCCGCCGGGCTGCTGTTCTTGCGCCGCGAGATGCGCGACTCGGCGTTGGCCGCTTTCGGCCAACTGGCCGCCGATTCCGCCAACCGCCTGGCCGATGTCGCCCAGTACTCCACCGGCGAAGTCTATGAGTCCGCCGCCATCTTCGAGCGCGCCATCGATTCCTACCGCGCGCTGATCGCCCGATTTCCCGGAAGTTTCATGGTCCCGCGTGCCTGGGCGCGCATCGGTGAGGTCTACGCCGACTCGCTGGGCAACGCCACCGAGGCGCGCGCCGCCTACCAAGTCATCCTGAGCGATTTCAAGTCATCGCCGGTCGTGGAGGAAGCGCGGCGCCGTTTGCAGAACCTGCCGGTGCCCTGAGCCCGACGCGCTGTCGACTCACTCAAACCGCAGTTCCATGGTTCGCACCCGCGGTCCGGCGGCCGGATCGGCCCAGGCCACGATCAGTCGTGACCCATCGTAGGCCATCCGTGGGAATCCGCTCTCACGGTCGGCGGACGTTTCAGCCACCGTCGTCGGCACCCGCATCTGCCCGTCGGCGGTCACCACTCGCACCATGATTTTGGTCTGCCCGCCAGTCGGTTGCAACCACAACACAGCGGCGCGGTCTTCGTCCAGCAGCACGACATCCACACGTCCCAACGGCTTGCCCTGATCCAGACGCAACGGCGCTGCGAACGACCCGCCGCCATCCCGCGAAAACGCGGCGTAGACGCGCGCCGAATCATCGGCGCCCATGGTAAACCAGGCCACGACCACCGTTTGCGCCCAAGCGTCCAGCGCCGGTCCGTTGACGGGACAGCCGGCGATCTTCCAGTCGTCGGCATGCACCCGTATCGGTTCCGACCAGCGCCCCCCCTGACGGCGCACCAGTCCGATGTCACGAATCTCGGCATCGCTGCGATCGCGGTAGGCCGCCACCAGCGCGCCATTTGCGCCACGCGCCAGCGCCGTCTGACAGCAGTCGCAGACACGTCCGTCGAGCAACGCCTCGCTTTCGAGCTTGCCGTCGCCGTCGATATGGGCCGTGCGCAGTGTCATCGGCCCATCAGGCTTGACCATCTCGCGCCCGTCGAGCCAGATGGCGTCAAACCCGCCTTCCGGATGCGCCACGATCGAGACGAATCCATGCTCGGTCTCAGTTTTGTCCTCATGGGGGATGAAGGGGGCTGACCAGCGACGGCCGCCGTCGGAGGAGAAGGCGAGCCGCACACCGTACGCGTAGGTGTCCCCGCCATTCTTCTGCAGCCAACTGGCCAGCATCCGTCCGCCGGGCCCGACCGCCAGTGACGGAAAATCGGCCCAGTTGACAAACCAGCCGCGGCCAGTGGCGACCGGACGCGCCGGTTCGAAGCCGGCGCTGTCGAACCTGGCGACAAAGAGCGTGTGCGTGGTGTCGGGATTCTTCTGAATCCAACTCATGTAGAGGAATCCGTCCAGCCCGCGCGTCAAATTCGGTTCGCCCGTGCCGATCCCGGCCGGCGAAGCCACCTCGCGCACCATGACGCTAAGCGGCAGTTCGGGCTGCGCCGCCGGCCGTCCAGCCATGATCAGAGCGACGGCGACGATGAACACAAGATACCGGATCATTCCAAATGCCTTTCCTGCCCCGGACGATGGTACAAAGCGCCGGCGCCAAAAGCAAAGCGACCGTCCGGTTGGGGACGGCCGCCGCGAGCTTCTGTCCGGGTGCGATCAGACCGAGGTGCGGACGGGGATGTCTTTACGGTTCTTGCCGGCATCGGCCTTCTGGCGCAGGGCAAAGACCTCTTCCTCCAGGGCCAGAATCCTCGCCGCCTGCTGCTCGAAGGTCCGCAGACGCATTTTGGTCGTCGTCCGCACCAACAGGCCGAGCGAGACCAGCATGAACAACACCGAGTTCACCTGGCGGAAGATCTCGCCGTAATTGAACAGGCTGTCGAGAAATGCCAGGATTCCGAGGGTAAACAGCAGTGCGCACCAGCCGAACATGACGGCCTCCCCCTATGGATCGTTGCCTGATTGCGCCCGCTGGACCGTCCCTTTTGGGTTGTCGCGGTCCAATTCGGGCATTACTTTAACTGCCTTCGAGTTATCGGCATTTCGCGGTATGGACTTAACCACGGGGAAACGGCGAAGGGGTCAGACGGTAAAACGCGGAAACGATGAGACAGCGACAAATCGCCGACCCGCCTCCTCCCGAGACTCCAACCCCGTCCGACTGAGGACCTGCAATGGATGAAGCCCTGTTCAAACGCGCGCAGTATGTCCTGTTTGGGATCATCACGCTGTTCACACTGATCGTGTACTCGATGACGGTGGCGCCGACCCTGTCCTTCTGGGATTGCGGCGAGTTCATCGCCTGCTCGTACATTCTCGGCGTGCCGCATCCCCCCGGCACGCCCCTGTTCGTGGTGTTGGGACGGGTCTTCAGTCTGTTGCCGATTTCCTCGGACTTCGCCGTGCGCGTCAATTACATGTCGGTGATTACCGAGGCCTTCGCCGCCGCCTTCGCCTTCCTGATCATCGCGCGGATGATCCGTCAGGGCCTGGGTGCGCTGCCCGGCATGGTGATGGAGAAGTGGCAGGCGGTGGTTGCCCTCGGCGGCGGCGTTTCCGGCGCCCTCTTCATGGCGTTTTCCACCACACACTGGAACAACGCGGTCGAAGCCGAAGTCTATGGCGCCTCGATGCTGCTCATCATGATGCTGGTCTGGCTGGCCATGGTCTGGGCCGACCGTCGCGGCGAACCGAAGGATGACCGCTTCCTGGTGGCAATCTCGTACCTCGCCCTGCTGTCGCTGGGCATCCACATGACTACCTACCTGGCGTTGCCGGTGATCTTCCTGTTCATCGTTTTCGTCGATGGACGTTTGCGGCGCGATTGGCGGTTCTGGGTCACGGGCATCGTGCTGTTCCTGGTGGCGGTTGATCTGATGTTGTTCCTCATCGCCGCCGGTCTCTGGGCGGCGCTGAGTGTGGTCATGGCCATCTCCACCCGCGGCGCTGGCGCTCGCTGGGGACTGATTGCCGCGCTCATGGTCGCCGGATGGATCGGCTACACCAGCCAACTCTATCTGCCCATCCGCTCGGCGCAGGACCCGTGGATCGATGAGAACAATCCCGAGACCTTCCAGGCCTTCCGCGGCTTTTTGGAGCGCAAGCAGTACGGCCAGACCTCGATGGTCGCGCGCATGTTCGACCGCCGCGGCACCTGGGCCAATCAGTTCGGCGACCATCCGCACATGGGCTTTTACCGCTATTGGAAAAACCAGTACGGGTTCGGCGGCTGGGCGATGCTGGGCGTGATCGCGCTGGGCTTCTATGGCGCCTGGTGGCTTTGGCGGCGCGCGCCGGCGTGGGCGTCGATGCTGGTGCTGCTGTTCCTGGTCGGGTCGGTGGGTCTCATCTTGTACATGAATTTTGCCGACGGCACCCAGTACCAGCGATTACAGCCGGACGCCTACATGGAAGTGCGCCACCGCGACTACTTCTTTACGCCTGGGTACATCGTCTTCGGGATGATGATGGGGCTCGGCTTCGGCGCGATCGCCGCGCAGTTGGCCAAACGCGGCGCCAATGGCATCCGGATGGCCATGGCGGTGGCTGTGATCGCCGCCGTGCTGCCCTTGCGCGCCATGGCGGCCAATTGGACCGACGCCGACCGTTCGCGCAACTACACCCCCTACGACTACGCCTGGAATCTCCTGCAGTCGTGCAAGCCCAACGCCATTCTCTTCACATCGGGCGACAACGACACCTTCCCGCTGTGGTGCCTGCAGGAGGTCTACAACGTTCGCAAGGACATCACCATCGTCAACCTCTCGCTGGTGCAGACCGACTGGTACATCTACCAGTTGAAGCACATGTGGAGCCCGAAGGAGTACCCGCCGCTGGTCACCTTCGACGACGACCAGATCCTCTGGACTGTCTTTGACCCTTCGCTGGGCGTCAAGCGGCCGAAGGAGCCGTACAAAGATCCCGTCTCCGGCAACCGGCACTTCCTGTTCTTTACGCGCGACGGCGACCGTGCGGTGTCCGTCGCCATGATGATGGTTGAGCACATCATCATGAACAACGCCTGGCGGCGCCCGGTGTACTTCTCCTCGAATCCGGCGGACAAGTCCCGCCTCGGGCTTGAGAATCACACCCGCATCGTCGGACAGGTTTTCGAGGTCACACGTGATGAGGTCCGCATGGAGTTCGACTGGCTGGCGATGGACAGTCTCATGGCCAATGTCTATCAGTACCGCTCCTACGACGATCCGACCATCGGCCTCGACGACAACGCCGTCGGGTTGGGCGTGGCCTTTCCCGAGCGCATGTTCGCCCTCGGTGAGTACTGGCGCCGCGAGGGGGATACCGCCCGTTGGGAGTTCTGGCTGCGCAAGGCGCAGCAGCACTTCCCGTTCTATTCCCGCGCGCATGAGCAATTGGCCACCTTCTATGGCCTCAAGGGCGACAGCGTCACCGCGCGGCAGTTCATCAGGGACGGCCTGGCGACAGTCAGCCGCTATGTCGAGGAGATGCCCGACAACCGGCTCTACTGGTATTTCAAGGGGCAGATGGCCGAACTGGATGAGAACATGGACCTGGCGGAGGAATGCCTGGCCAAGGCCTTCTGGATCAATCCGAACGACAACGTGATGTACAGCGAGTATGTGAGTCTGTTGCAGCGGCGGGGCAAGGCGGCCGAGGCCGCGCGCGCCGCGCGCAAGTATTTGACCTATTACCCCAACGATCAGCGCGCCCGCCAGGTGGCCGCGATGCGACCGTAGGGGAGACCGACACCGAGATCATGGCGCGGCCCGGTCTCACGCCCGTGAGCCGGGCCGCTGTGTGACAACCGTATGACCACATCGACCGCCAGCCCGAAGATCCTCGCCTGCGTCTTTGTCTACAACGAAGGCGCCAAGCTGGCCGACACGCTGGCGCGTTTCCCCGCCGAACGCGACTACGATGTGCTGGTGGTCGACGACGGCTCCACCGACGGCGCCGGGGAGATTGTGGCGAAATTCCCTTTCGCCTACCTGCGCCACGATACCAACCGCGGCATCGGCGCCGCCTTCCGCACCGCCTTCCGCTACGCCTTCGAGCGCGGCTATGAAATCTTCGTGCCGATGGCCGGCAACGGCAAGATGCATCCGTCGGACATTCCCGCGCTGGTCGATCCGATTCTGTCGGGCCAATTCGATTACGTGCAGGGTTCGCGCTACCTCGCCGGCGGACGTCACGAAAACCTGCCGCTGTTTCGGCGTCTTGCGATCCCGGTGGTCTCGTGGCTGATCGGCGTGATGACCGGCTTTCATTCCAGCGATGTCACCTGCGGCTTCCGTGCCTACCGGCTGGCGATCGTCCGCCGCCCCGAACTGGACATTGACCAGCCATGGCTGGACAAGTACGAGATGGAATACTACATCCACTACTACGCCATCCAACTCGGCTACCGCGTCACCGAAGCCCCGGTTGCCATGACCTATCCCGCCTCGAAGAAAAACTACAGCAAGATCCCCGCCATCTCCGGCTGGTGGTCGATGCTGCGCCCGTGGGTGTTTCTGTATCTCGGGCTGAAGAAGTAACGACACTCACGGATTCCGTTCTCGTGAAGGGCGAGGCTCCCGCCGAGCCTGCTCTGTGCCTACCCTGAAGGCAAGGCTGCGGACACCATGTTGCCGCTTGAATCGACTGCGCCTATTCGCTATAATTGAGCGAGTAAAGCAGGTCGAGGAAAGCGCGAATGGCACTTCATCCGTCCTTCCCAGACTCCCCTCACGCACTACTGCGACCAGAGCATCGCTGGTTTCCAGCTGATGAAGCGTTGCGCGATGTGGCGTACGAGAAGCTTCTGCCGCCTCTTGTTGCAAAGATTCGACAGGAAGTCTTTGCATGGCGAGCGTCTGGATACAAGGGGGTATCCGCCACCTCAGCCGCCTTGCTTCGTTGGTGGTTCGAGACGGAACATTTCGTGGAGGGCGCAGACGGGGCGCTAAACCCCTTTCGTTATTATTTTGCTCAGCGAGAAGCCATCGAGACGGTCATCTGGTTATATGAAGTCAGGAAGGCCCACGATAAGTTTGATCTGCTGCGTTTCGATTCTTCAGGCGCAGTGTCGGCGGGAATGTTTGACGAAGACTGGCCCCGTTACGTCCTGAAGATGGCGACGGGCGCGGGCAAGACCAAAGTAATTTCACTTCTCATCGCGTGGAGTTACTTTCATAAGCTCTATGAGTCCGACTCGACGCTGTCGCGCAATTTCCTCGTCATTGCCCCCAACATCATTGTCCTCGATCGGCTGCGCACCGACTTTGACGGCAACCGCATCTTCTTCAATGATCCGATTCGACCGGACAATGGCTTTGAGGGACAAAACTGGCAGGACGACTTCCATCTTGCGGTCCACTTGCAGGACGAGGTGCGCGCACTCCGTGATACGGGCAATCTGTTCCTGACGAACATCCACCGCGTCTACCTGCGCGATGCGGCCGATCCTTCGCTCGAAGATGACGATTTGCGAGATTACTTCCTCGAGCCATTCGGGTCGAAGCCGGCAGGCAAGACCACCGACAGCAAAGTCGACCTCGGCGAAATCGTTCGTGATGTCGACGAGTTGGCAATCTTTAATGATGAAGCGCACCATATTCACGATCCGAAGATGGCCTGGTTCAAGTCCATTCAGGACATTCACCACAGGATGCTGCAAAAGGATTGCCGGCTGTCCCTGCAAGTCGATGTAACGGCCACGCCGAAGCATGACAATGGCGGCATTTTTGTGCAGACCGTGTCGGACTACCCACTGGTCGAGGCAATTCACCAGAATATCGTAAAGCATCCTGTGTTGCCGGATGCGGCCAGCCGTGACCGGCTGGAGGAACAGGCCAGCGCAATCTTCTCACAACGGTATGACGACTACCTGCGGCTTGGCATCGAAGAGTGGAAAAAGAGCTACGTCACTCACGAGAAGCTTGGGAAGAAGGCCGTCTTGTTTTGTCCTGTTTCAGCTCAATTCGGACGGAATTAGCCTGTAAAAGTTAATGGTT
>CAZQIZ010000043.1:0-16524 GCA_964593585.1 uncultured Ignavibacteria bacterium | reverse complement strand
TCAATTTACCGAGAAAGTTAAGTCGATTTTGGACCAGGAATTGGGGTTCAGATCACGCGAAAACGTCATGAATCGACCCTCGATTCGCGGAATGATTGCGACCGGCGTCCGAAACAAATACATACCCCCATGAGGGTGAAGAGATGACTTCGGCGAAACCCGAATCCGGATGCAACCACAACAAGCCGCCACCTCGAGCACCCACCATACCACTTGACCGGCGCGCGCTCAGAGATGACGATTATGGCAGGAGGTCAGACATTCCTGTCTGACCTGCCGTCCCCGAGCAGGGTCGAGGGACCGTGGTCCGGGGACGATCCTTCGGACTGGTCGCGCCACGCAATCGCGCTTCCCATCGACGCGGTGCGCATGTAGCTTCACCGTTGACGCGCGCCTGTCTCAGGGCGCTGCGCCGCTGGTATTCTCCATGCCAACGCGTCACCGCGAGGAACCACCCGAACCGCGCGCCGCCGCCACGCCGCCCTTTGACTGGAGCGCCGAGCAGAATGCCCAGAAACGTGAACTGGCCCGCTTCGCCGGCGAGATGATGCGGGCCATCACCCTGCGCGGCGGCTCGCCCGCCGCGCGGCAGTTGGCCGAGCGCATTCACGAGCGCTGGGACCAGTTGATCCGCCGCCTCGAAGGGCGCTGGGCGCGCGGCAGCGAAATCTGGGACCGTCAGGCCGAGCAGATCGAACGCCTCGCCGCCGAACGCGCCCTGCTTGAGTCGCTTTTGACCCTCGATGAGGCGCTGGCCGTCGAGACCGAACTCGACGCGATGCTCGGGCACACGCTGCGGACCGTGGTCCGGTTGATTCCCTGCGATGGCGCGCTGGTGCAGATTGCTGACGCCGCCGGCCAGCCGTTGCGACGCGCCACCGAACGGCGCAAGGGCCGTCCCTGGCCGCCAGCCGCCGACGCCGACCTCGCCGATCAGGTCATCTTAAGCGCCGCCGACGGACGGCGTGTCACGATCGAGGGACGTCCGGTCAAAAGCACGCCGCGCGATCCTCACCGTGTCGCGCAGTGGCTCGCCTGCGGCATCACGCAGGGCGCCGACACCTACGGCGCCATCGTCCTCGGACGCACCTCCTCGGAGGAACCGTTCAACGAGGAGAATGTCGAGACCGCCGAACGCGTCGGCCGTCATCTGGCGCGGGCGCTGACCGCGCGTCTGGGCGCCGGCGCGCGCGCCATCGTCGGCGCCGGCCCCAAACCCGCCGGCTTCGACGGCATCTGGGGCGAAGCCGCCGCCTTGCGTCGCGCCATCGATTTGGCCCACAAGCTCGCCGCCGCCGACACGCCGATTCTGCTCGAAGGTGAGATGGGCACCGGACGCGAAACCTTGGCCCGCGCCATCCACCGGCAGTCGCCGCGCGGCAAGGGACCGTTCGTCGTCTTCCGCGGCTCCGATCTGCCGGAGGAGACCGTGGCGCGCGGCCTCTTCGGCGCCGTCACCGTCGGCCCTGATGGACGCGCCCACGAGGAGCCCGGCGACATCGAACTGGCCGAGGGCGGCACGCTCTTCGTCGATGACCTGGCCGCCATCGATCTGGCCTTGCAGGTGCGGCTCATCCGTCTGCTGTCCGAAGGCATCTTCGAGCGGGTCGGCGATCGCACGCCGCGCCACGCCTATGTCCGGCTGATGATCGCCACCACCGAGAACGTCGACGAGGACTTGGCGCGGGGACGTCTGCGCGCCGACTTGTACTACCTCATCACCGCCGGCCGCATCGCGCTGCCGCCGTTGCGCGAGCGCGGCAACGACATCATCGAACTGGCGCGGCGCTTTGCCGTCGCCAGCGGCCAGAAGACCGGCAAGCGCATCGACGGGATCGACCTGGAGGCGGCGCGTCTGCTCGAATCGGCCTCCTGGCCGGGCAACATCCAGCAGCTGGCGCAGGTGATCGAGCGCGCGGCGCTGGTGGCGCGCGGTCCGTTGATCACCGCCGCCGATCTGCCGCGCGAGATCGCCGCGCGCGCGATCGCCGCCGGCATCGACACCGCGGTGTGGAGTCAGCAGGCGGCCGCCGCGATCCGTCAGGCCGGCGAAGCGGGGCAAAGCGGCGACTATCGTCTCTTCCGCCGCGCACGCCGTCTGGCACAGGGCGCGCTCGATGCGGCGTTTGCCCACGCGGTGCTGCGCGCGGTGGGCAAACATCCGTCGAAGGCGGCCACGCACGCCGGCATGCACCGGGCGCAATGGTGGCGTCTGTGGCGTTCGGTGCGCGACACCGGCGCCGCCGCGCCGCGCGAATCCACCGAGAGCGCCAAATCGCGCCAAGATCAGCAACAAAAGTAGAGATTGTGTTTCATTTATGTTACAATCGGCAAGTCCCGTTATCCGTAGGGAGTTTGCCGGGGCCTCCCCCTACACGTAACAAAAGTGTTACAGAATTTTCGCCACTGCGCGCAGAATTCCAGAAAAATCTTGCTGATTTGCCGATGTGGATGAATGCTGGGTCCGTGCCGCGCGGTTAAGTGCCGATGCGGCAAGGGGATCAGGTCCGACCGGAATTTATCCGGACCCGGTCCGGGGCATAAGGCAGGAACACGACCGAATTGGTAATCAAATCCGCCGCCGATCCCGTCTACCGCGCCGCGCTGCGCGCCGCGCGCGACGTTGACGCCGATTCCGGCCCCTCCCGCGCCTCCGCCGGCGTGGCCTTGGCCGCCACGCTCGAACGCCACGGGATCCCGGTGCATGCGCCCGAAGCCAAATCCGCCGGACGTCTGCCGGTCGGCGCGATCGAACTGGACGGTC
Organism: uncultured Ignavibacteria bacterium; assembly: GCA_964593585.1. Taxonomy (GTDB): domain Bacteria; phylum Zixibacteria; class MSB-5A5; order WJJR01; family WJJR01; genus JACQFV01. Next base: position 13,760 of record CAZQIZ010000043.1, on the reverse strand, counting down.
ACGAAGGAATCATGGTCAGCGTCGCAGGCGATGACCGCCCCGATTGGGCCGCCGTCGCCCGGCAAAACCGCTGGCAGGTTGTGCACCTGGTCCATTATGCGCCCCGCGCGGTCGCCATCCGCTCCGTGGCGCTCTGATTGCAGTCAACGTGTAAAGTAGTCCGACACCAACCGACGGACCAACGTCAACGCACTCAAGGCCGCAAGGAGGTGACACACACGATGCCGATGGCCAAGAAGAAAACCGCGAAGAAGGCGAAGAAGGCGGCGAAGAAGACGAAGAAGACCGCCAAGAAGAAAGCCAAGAAGTAACCCTTCTTCTCTGATGTGACTTGCGGCGTCATGCGCGCTCCGCACGGATTGCGGACGCGATCGGACGCCGCAGGTGTTTACGGAAGGATCCGGCCCGCCCCGTTACGCCCTCGCGCGCAACGGGGCGGTGTGTTATGTTCCGGCCCAAACACCGGAGGTCCCATGCTCACACCAATCCCCCCCGGCGCGCGACGGTTCTTGCTGATCGCAGTGGCGCTCTGCGCCTCCAATGCCACCGCCGTCGAACGCCCCGTTTCCACCTATTCCATCGTCGCCCGCGACTCCGCCACCGGCCAACTGGGCGTGGCGGTGCAATCGCATTGGTTTTCTGTCGGCCCAATTGTTCCCTGGGCCGAAGCCGGCGTCGGCGCCATCGCCACCCAATCGCTGGTCAAGATCGACTATGGCCCCGAAGGTCTGGAGCGACTGAAGGCCGGGCAGTCGCCGCAGGCGGCGCTCGACGCGATGCTGGCCGCCGACAGCGGACGCGCGGTGCGCCAGGTCGCCATCGTTGACGCACAGGGACGCGTTGCCGCCCACACCGGCGCAAAGTGCATCGCCTACGCCAGCCACATCACCGGCGAGTCGTTTTCCGTGCAGGCGAACCTGATGGAGGATTCGACCGTGCCGCGCGCCATGGCCAAGGCCTACCGCGAGAACGCTTCACTTCCCTTCGCCGAACGTCTGCTTGCCGCGCTGGTGGCCGCCGAAGGCGAAAAAGGCGACATCCGCGGCCGCCAGTCGGCCGCCATGCTCATTGTCGACGGCGACAGACACGAGAAACCCTGGCAGGGCAAAGCCCTCGAACTGCGCATCGAGGATCACCCCGCCCCCCTCGAAGAACTGGCGCGCATCCTCCGGATTGCCAATGCCTATGATTTCATGAACCGCGGCGACTTGTTTGCGGAGAAACAGATGTGGGACTCGGCCGCATGGGCCTACGGTTCCGCCGAGAAGATTGCTCCGGAGATTGTCGAATTGCCCTTCTGGCATGCCGTGACGCTCGCCTCGGCGGGACGTGTCGAAGACGCACTGCCGATCTTTCGGCGCGTCTTCGCCACCGAGCCACAGCGCTGGCTGCCGTTGATCGACCGCCTGGTCCCGTCAGGGCTGCTGCCGAACGATCCGGCGTTGATCGCACGCATCAAATCAGTCGCGCCCTAGCCGAAAAAACGGGGGAATAAAGTCCCCTCCCGCCGGTACTGTTTTGGTCAATCCGGCGGGAGGTGCCTTGCTCCATTCACCGCATATCCACTATTCCACGTTGGTTTCGCTGGTCCTGATCGCCTGCTCGAGCGACAAGGGGACCACACCCAACGATCCCCCGGCCGAAGTGCATGCCCCATGGGAGAATGCCGAGGCCGAGGAGATGGCGGTGGTCATGGGCGGCCAACTGGCCGCGTCGGCGCGCCTCTATGACCACGTCAGCGCCGACCTCGCCGCCATTCGCGCGCGCTGGGGCGATCAGATTCCCGCCCTCACTCTGATTCACCATGCCCCCAAATGGCGCACCGACCGGATCGCGATCAGTCTGGATGTCGATCTCTATCAATCGATCGAGCAAAATGGCTTCCCGTCGAGTTGGTCGGCGCTTAATCAATCGCTGCGACTCTCGCAGACAGAGTTTACCGATTCCACCCTGACTCTCGGGCTCCGTTTTGATGCCCGTCTCGCGCCGCAGATGCTGGCGCGACTCTATCAGGACTTCCCTGGCGTGCGCTGGGTCAAGATGGTCCCGCCCGATTCAACCGGCCTGACCAACGCTTCGGTCGATGGGTACACCGACAGTTCCGGCCGCTGGTATTAGTTCAGCAATCCGCCGAACTACTGCCCCAAGCTGTGCAAGGATGCCGACCTCTGGTTTTTCCACTCCGACGATGGGGGCATTGATTCGGTCGGCGCCTGGACTCTGGGCAACCCCACCGCGGTGGCCGATTCCGTCTCCTGGTGGCAGCAGGCATCGCGTGTGCGCGATCTGGCCTTCGGCCCTGGCGCCGCCGGCGATTTCCCCAACAGTGATCATGTCGCGCCATCGGCACCAGCCACGCTGACAGGAGCAGGAATCGACAGTCGAACACTGCTGGTGCGCTGGACCGCGGTCGGTGATGATGGCGATGCTGGCGTCCCGAGCGGATACGAGCTGACGGTCACCGCCTCGGGCATCGGCGAACGCGCCATCACGCACTACACATGGCCCCGACTGGCCGGTCTCCCCGAGTCGTTGCGGATCGCCGATCTGTTGCCCGCGCGCTCCTGCCGGGTGGTGATTCGCGCAGTGGATGAACAGGGGAATCGTTCTGCCTGGTCGCCGCCGCTCCAGGTGAACTCGCTGGGCGAATGGACGACCTTCAACACCGCGAACACGCCGCTGGAGAGCAACGTGATCAACGCCGTCGCGATCGATGGCGAAGGTCGGGCCTGGTGCGCCAGCCACGGCGGCGGGCTGGCGGTGCATGCGGCCGGCCAGTGGACACGCATCGATCCCGTCAATGGTCAGTCTTTGGATGCCGTGACCGCGCTGGCCTATGATATGTCGCGTGATTTGATCTGGTGCGGCGGCAACGGCTTCATCTCCGGCGTCGCATGGCAGGGGTCCGACCATCGACTGTTCAGCAGCATCGACGCCGGCCTGTTAGGCGGGATGATCGTGGCCCTGTTCGTCGAATCCGACGGAACCCTCTGGGCCAGCGATGGGGCAAGCGGTGTTGCCCGCTGGGACGGTGAAGCATGGACGCTTCTCACCGCCGCCAACTCCAGGCTGCCACACAATGTGGTCTGGGACATCGACGCCGCCCCGGATGGCAGTCTCTGGTTCGGCACCGGCAATGGCGCGGCGCATCTGGACGATGGCGTCTGGACAGTCTACACCAGCGCCGGGGGTGATTTGGGCGCGCAGCAGGTGTTCGACATCGAAGTGGCCGCCAACGGCAATGTCTGGTGCGGACATCAAAGCAAGTTCGCCGCCGCCAGCAGCTTCGACGGCCTCCACTGGCTGGTGCATGGCAAATCCACCGGCTGGCCCGCCAACTGGGTCTATGTGATTCTGGCTAATCGGGACAGCCAACCCTGGATCGGCACCAGTCTCGGTCTCGTCCATCTGACCAACGTCATGACGATCTTCACGCCCGAGACCCATCCCCTGGCCAACTACACCATAACCGACCTGGCCCTCACTGCCGACGAAGTCCTCTGGATCGCCACCCCCACCGGCCTGACCCGCTACGAGATCCCGCTGTTTCAGACTCCCTGAGCTCGCCAGGCCAGCCGTTAACTAACGCCCCAGCAGCGTCTCCACCTCCACCACCGCGCGCAGTTCGTCCATCATGATGTGGACCAGATCGTGACGGTGGACCGGGTGCTCGCTGAGCGCAAGGATCTTTTCGTACTGCGCCGCCGCCGCCTTTTCGGTCTTCAGCGCCTCTTCCAGCATGCGCTTGGTCGAAGTGGTGTGCGCGATGGGGGTGGCGTCGCGATTGGTCGTGGCCTCGGCGCCCAATTCGGCGATAATGTTGCGCACCTTGGCGGCATGGCCGAAGGACTCCTTGGCCTCTTCCTCGAAATGCCCCTGCAGCGTCATGCTTTCCAGCCCCTTCACATAGGCGGCGTAATGCGCATACATCGCCTGCGCCCGCAACTCCCAGCCCAACGCCTTGTTCAATTCGGCGACAAGAGCCTTGTTGTCTTTACCTTTTGCTGCCATGTTCGACTCCTCTCAGTCTTCTGCTCTTAACAACCGTTGAATTCACCCTGGTCAGTGCGTCCGGATAATCGACCAGAATGGTCGGCAAGTCAATCCGCGGCGCAACGCCCGATCCGGACCAGAACCGGAAATTCCTCCGGGTGGTTCCCGCGAAGCTCAAGGGCGACAATCACCTTGACAGGGGCGGAAATCGGGGGTATATTCGTCATGTTTGGCCGGGGTGGGGCCAACCACGTTACTGCCCAGTTGGATCACAAATCCCAGAGTCTGCGTCGTTAAGCGAGGTTTCATGAATCGGGTCACTGCCCTGTTGTGCGCGCTTGGCTTCTGTCTGACCGTCACGTTCGTCACCCCGTCCGCCGCCGTGGTGGACTGCGACACCCTCCCGCCCCTGCCTCCCATCCAGTTTGACAGTCTTGCCACCTTCCAGTTTTCCGGCGGCGCCAACTGCTGGGGCTGGATTGCGCCCGACGGCGAGGAGTACGCCATCATGGGCACCGGCAATGGCATCGACATCGTGCATGTCGGCACGATGACCCATGTCGCCCACGCGCCGATGCAATCCTGCGGCTGGCGCGAACTGAAGACCTATCGCAATTATTGCTACGTCGTCTCCGAATGCACCGGCACGCCCAACCCCGGTATGATGATCGTCGACCTGAAGTACCTGCCCGACAGCGTGCACGTGGTCGGCGCCTATGTCTCCGGCAGCAACATCCGCAGCCATTGCATTTCGATCGACACCGCCCGCGGCTTTGCCTACCTGGTCCGCCAGAACTACAGCGGTTTCCGCATCGTGTCGCTGGCCGACCCCGAGGCGCCGGTCGATATCGGCGGCGTGACCACCGGCGATCTGCACGACATGACCGCCTTCAACGACACCGTCTACGCCGCCGAAGGCAACAACAGCTCCTTCTCGATCTGGGATTGCACCAACAAGGCCGCGCCGGTGATGCTGGCGCGTGTCACCATCCCCGGCAACGGGTACGTGCACAATCTCTGGCCGACCGCCGACCGGCGCTTCCTGGCCTCCACCGAGGAACTGCCCGACTTCCGCACGATGAAGATCTGGAACATGGAGAACATGGCCGGCATCTTCATGGTCGGCGAGTACCTCGGCCCCGGCGGCATTCCGCACAACGCCCACATCGAGGGCAATTACCTCTACCTGTCGCATTACTCGTCGGGTGTGAGCGTGCTGGACATCTCAATACCCGAATGCCCGCGCGAGGTGGCGCTCTTCGACACCTACGAGCCCAACAACTCGCCGATCTTCGACGGCTGCTGGGGGGTCTATCCGCACACCGCCGGGCGGCAGACGGTCTACGCCTCCAACATGGACGGCCGCTTCTTCATCTTCCAGACCAACGTGGTCAATACCGACTTCACCGCGACGCCAACCCTCGGCAGCGCGCCGCTGTCGGTGGATTTCACCGATACCTCGCCTTTGGCCACCGCCTGGAAGTGGTACTTTGGCGACGGTGACTCGTCATCGACGCAGAACCCCTCGCATCTCTATCCCGCCGGGCTGTACAACGTGCAATTGAACATCGACACCCCCGCCGGCGAGGGATCGCGCACCCGATACAACTACATCACCGCGCTGGCCGAGACCTTGGTGGTCCCTGACACCACCGCCATCCCGGTCTCCAGCATCATCTGGGAGATCCGCTACAACAACCATGTGCCGCTGACCGAGATCAAAATTCCCGTGCAGTTGTCGAATGTGCCCGCCATCGCCACCTTCGACTCGGTAAGCACCATTGGCTGCCGCACCGACTACTTCGAGCAGAAACTGGTGGTCTATGACGCCCGCGGCATCGGCCAACTGGCGATCAAACTGAAGGCCGACAATGGCCAGGGCAGTCCGCCTCTCCCGCCCGGTTCCGGCCCCATTCTCAGAGTCCATTTCACCGTGAAGAACACGGCGATGCCCGGCGACACCATCGTGATGACCAATCCCCCGATGGGATTCTCCCAGCACTCGCTGCGCGCCTATACGACCACGACCGACTTTGTGCCGGAGTTGGCCGGACGCACCACCACGATCGTCGGCGTCTGCGACTGCTTCTGCCTCGCCGACCCGGTCTGCGATGGCCAGCCCGACGTGCTGGACATTGTCGAGACGGTCAACACCGCCTTCCGCGGTCTGGAGCCGGATGTCGATCCCACCTGCCCGCATGTCGGACGGCCCGATGTCGACTGCTCGGGCAGCATCGGTGTGGTGGATGTGGTGCTGATGGTCAATGTGGTCTTCCGCGGCGCGGATCCAAACACGACATTCTGCGATCCCTGCAACCCGTAACCGGGGCCTGGACATCGGCTCCTTCGGATGAACATCTGAGATGATATCGCTGCGCCTGTTGCTCCTCCCGTTGGTGGCCGCCACGCTCATCGGCGCCACCCCGACCCTGCTCGCCGCCCAGTGCGACACCTTGCCCTCCCGCCGTGACATCGACTTCGACAGCGTCGCGGTTTTCCAATTCCAATCGGGCGGCGCCAGTTGCTGGGGTTGGGAGGCGCCCGATGGCCGCCACTACGCCATCATGGGCGGTCAGCGCAGCATCGGCTTTGTCGATGTCCAGACCATGACCGTGGTCGACACCGTACCGACGCAGTTCTGCCAGTGGCGCGAGCTGAAGACCTATCGCAACTATTGCTACGCCGTCTCCGAATGCACCGGCGACAAGCAGGGCATGATGATCATCGACATGCGCTACCTGCCCGACAGCGTGCGCTATGTCGGCAGTTATGTCTTCGGCAGCAACGTCCGCAGCCACTGCATCTCGATCGACACCGCGCGCGGCTATTGCTATCTGGTGCGGCAGAATTACAGCGGCTTCCGCATCGTGTCGCTGGCCAATCCCGAGGCCCCGGTGGAGGTGGGCGGCGTCACCACCGGCGATCTCCACGACATGACCGCCTTTAACGACACCGTCTACGCCGCCGAAGCCTACAACAGTTCATTCTCAATCTGGAACTGCGCGAACAAGGCCGCGCCGGTCATGCTGGCGCGCGTCACCATCCCCGGCGGCGGGTATGTCCACAACGTCTGGCCTTCGCCCGACCGGCGGTATCTCGCCTCCACCGAGGAGGTCCCCGCCGGACGCACCATGAAAGTCTGGAACATGGAGGACCTGGGCAACATCACGCTGGTCGATCAGTACATCGGGCCGGGCCATATCCCCCACAACGCCCACATCGAAGGCGATTACCTCTTCATCTCGCACTACACCTCCGGCGTGTCGGTTCTCGACTTCAACTATCCCGAATGCCTGGTGGTAAAGTCGGTCTTCGACACCTACCTCGCCAACGACAACGCCGACTACGAGGGCTGCTGGGGCGTTTATCCCCACACCAACGGCAGCGGCTGGGTCTATGCCTCCAACATCGATGGCCGACTGTTCATCTTCCAGTTCACGGTGCATCCGTATGCCGCCAGCGCCGCCTTTGCCGGCGCGCCGCGGGTCGGCGAAGTCCCCTTCGATGCCGCGTTTACATCCTCCGGCATGGATCTGGACACCTGGGCATGGGATTTCGGCGATGGCGGACAGGCGACGGTCGCCAACCCGACGCATGCCTACACAACACCCGGCATCTACGATGTCTCGCTTTCGGTCGCCGGCCCGGGCGGCGTCGATACCGTTTTCGAACCGGCCTATGTGCTCGCGCTGGCCGAAACGCTCCATGTCGCCGACACCGGGTTTGACCGCAACACCAGCGTGGTCTGGGATCTGAATCTGCACAATCAGGTGCCGATCGCCGAACTGCGCTTGCCGATCACATTGTCCGGCGTGCCGGAGCTGGCAACTTTCGACTCGATCAGTTTTGTCGGCTGCCGGACGTCCTATTTCGAGACGCGGCAGATACTCGATGACTCACGGCCCGCCGGCCAGATTGTGGTCCTGTTACGCGCCGACGCCGGCGGCGGCGCCCCCGATCTGCCGCCGGGCAACGGTCCGGTCGCGCGGCTGCACCTGACCATTCCCAACGACGCCACTCCGGGCGACACAGTGAGATTCGCCGTCGGGCAGATCGGCTTCCATCCCTACTTCGCCGTCGCCAACGCCACCAACTTCGTTCCGAAAGTCAACGGCGGAGCCGCCATCATCGGCCCGCCCTGCGATTGCGCCTGCCATGCCGACCCAATTTGCGACAGTAACCCCAACATCCAGGATGTGGTGAGCATCGTCGCGGTCGCCTTTCGCGGCAACAGCGACACGCTGGATCCCGCCTGTGTCCACGACGGCCGCGGCGACGTCAACTGTTCCGGCACGACCGACGTGATCGATGTGGTGCTGATGGTCGGCGCGGCCTTCCGCGGCGATGATCCCAACATCTCTTTCTGCGATCCCTGCGGTCTGTAGTCACCGACAAACACGGAGGGCTGTCTCGATCAATTGAGACAGCCCCGCTTCGTCCATTGACGGTTTCGCTATCCGCCCACCGCAATCATCGTCGGACGTCCAAGAAACGCCGGATCGTCGAGCCGGTGCGCCGGGGCCTTGGTCTTCCAGTAGGCGACCAGCGCCTGGATGATCTCATCGTCGCTTGCGCCCCCGCGCATCATTCGCTTGAGATCCAGCAGAGTCTCGGAGAACAGGCAGTTGGCGATGCGGCCATCGGCGGTCACCCGCAACCGTGTGCAGTTGGCGCAGAACTTGTGGGTCATGGTCGAGATGAACCCGACCCGTCCGGGCAACCCCTCCACTTTCCACAGCCGCGCCGGCGCGGTGGGGTCATCGGAGAGAATGGGCGAGAGCCGCCGTCCGATTCGCTGGCGCACCTCCGCCTCGGGCACCAGCATGTCGCGCGAGTAGTCGACCTCGGCGGTCGGCATGAATTCGATGAACCGGACATCGATCTTCGGGTCGGCGCACAGATCGATGAACGCGGGAATCTCATCATCGTTGATCCCGCGCATGACCACCATGTTGACCTTCACCCGCCGCATCGCCGGATGCGCGATCGCCGCCTCCAGCGCCCGGCGCACACGCTCCACACCGCGCTGACGCGTGATCTGGGCAAAGCGGTCGGCGCGCATCGTGTCCAGCGAGATGTTGACGGTCGACAAACCCGCCTCAACCAGCGATTCCAAATGCTGTTCCAGCAGGTATCCGTTCGTCGACAGGCAGATCTCCGCAACACCGGGCATGGCCCGGATGGCCTTCATCAGCGACGGCAACCCGTGTCGCAAAAGCGGCTCGCCGCCGGTGAAGCGCACCTTGCGAACACCGATACGCGCGCCGAGTCGCACCACCCGCAACAACTCGTCATCGGAAAGCGCCGCCGCTTCAGGGCGGTGTGGATCATCGCCTTCGGGCGCGCAGTAAAGGCAGCGCTGGTTGCAGCGCGCAGTCACCGCGATGCGCAGATAGCGCGGACGCCGCCCCAGGGCATCACGGCAGTCGATGTCGGGAGTGTCGGTCCACATAAACAAAAATCCGACCGCGCAAGAACAGGCAAACGCATCGGTCGGTGTGTGAGTCTCTGTGCTCCTTTGCCAAACACGGGCTGGCCGGACAGTTGCCCATCGGGCCGTAGCGTTCCCGCCGACCCAGAGGGCCAACGGGACTCGGAGTTGTCAAACCTATATACGCAGAGAATCTGACTGTTGGCAAGCAGATTGCCAACTGATTGTGCCGCAGTTCAATTCCGCAGAATCTCCAGCGGCGCAAACCGCAGCATCAGCGTCTTGGTCCCGACGCTGCGAAAGGTGACATCGCAGGTGGCGCCATCCCCCATCCCGCGGATGGCGATCACTTCGCCTTCGCCGAATTTCGGGTGGCGCACGATCGTGCCGGCCTGAATCAACGCGGCAATTCCGCTGCGACGCGGCTCCGATGGCGCTTCCTTGCGCGCCACCGTCCGTCCGGCGCGATGCTCGCCATACATCGACGCCCCCGCCCGCCACGACCGTCCCGGCGCGTCATACCCCAGCCCGCCCGGCTCCAGTTCGGTCGCGGGGATGAGATTCTCGACGTCGAGATACTCGCGCGGAATCTCCTCAATGAAGCGCGACTTCAGCGACGCCATCGGCCCCAGGCGACGCCGTGTGCGCGCGTGGGTCAAAAACAGCCGCTCCTTGGCCCGTGTCGCGCCGACATAGAAAAGCCGCCGCTCCTCTTCGAGCGTCTCCGGCTTCTCCATCGAACGCGACAGCGGGAAGAGCCCCTCCTCCAGTCCGGTGATAAACACCACCGGAAACTCCAGCCCCTTGGCCGCGTGCAAGGTCATCATCGTCACCCGCTCCATTGAGGGCTCCCAGGTGTCGATGTCGGTCACCAGCGCCGCCTGCTCGAGAAATCCAGCGAGACTCGGCGTGTCGGTGGCAAGCTCATACTCCGAGAGCGCGGCGACCAATTCGGCGACGTTCTCCTCGCGGGTTTGCGCGATGTTGGGATCATCGTCGTCCCAGGCCGTCTTGAGATTCGTCCGCTCGACCAGCCAGGCGCACCATTCCCCCAGCGGCATCTGCGTGTACTGTGCCTTCAATTCATCCAGCAGTCCGATCAGCCCGCCGATCGCCTGCGCCGCCTTCGGCCCGATCACACTGGCCACCGTCTGTTGATCGCGCAGGAATTCCAGCCATGGCCGCCGATCAAGACGGCGCGCCGCCGCCAGTTTCTCCTGCGACGCCTCGCCGATTCCGCGCCGCGGCTTGTTCATGATGCGAAACAACGCGACCGAATCATTGGGATTGATCGTCAGTTGCATGTACGCCAGCACATCCTTGATCTCGGCGCGCTGGTAAAACTTGACTCCGCCGACGAGCACATAGGGGATCGTGTAACGGCGGCAGGCCTCCTCAAAGGCGCGCGACTGCGCGTTGGTGCGGTACAGGATGACAAAGTCGCTGCCGGTGTGCTCCTCGGTCTTGCAGAGCATCCGAATGCGGCTGACGACCATCTCCGCCTCGGTCCAATCATCCGGCGTCAGGATGAGCGTGATCTTCGGCCCGGGGTGTTTCTCGGTCCAGAGTTTCTTTGGATGGCGGTTCTGGTTGGCCGAGACCACCGCGTGCGCCGCCTCGAGAATGTTGGGGCGCGAGCGATAGTTCTGCTCCAGACGGATCACCCGCGCTTCGGGGAAATGCCGCTCGAATTCGAGGATGTTGCGGATGTCGGCCCCGCGCCAGGCGTAGATCGACTGGTCATCGTCCCCCACCACGCAGATGTTGCGTTCCGGCTCGGCCAGCAACTGCACCAGGCGCGCCTGCGCCATGTTTGTGTCCTGGTACTCGTCCACCAGCACATGCGCAAACCGTCCCTGCCAGCGGACCCGCACCGCCTCGTTGTCAAGCAACAGACGGACCGTGCGGATGATCAGATCATCGAAATCGACCGCGCCCGCCTCGGCCAGTTGCCGCTGATAGTTGCCGTACACGACCGCCACCTGCCGCTCGAAATCGTCCTTGGCGAGATTCGCAAAGGCGGCGGCATCCTGCAGTTTGTCCTTGGCCGACGAGATGCGCGATTTCACCACCCCCGGCGCGAAGGTGCGCGACGGCAGATTGAGTTCGGCGATGATGCGTTTCAGAAGCCGGTTCGAATCATCCTCGTCATAGATCGAAAAGTCGGCCGGCAGTCCCGCGGCGCTGTGCTCCGAGCGGAGAAACCGCGCCGCAAACGAATGAAAGGTCGACACCCACACCTGCCCGGCGGCCTCGCCGATCAGTTGCCGCACCCGCTCCTTCATCTCGCCGGCGGCCTTGTTGGTGAAGGTCACCGCTAGAATGCGCCACGGCGAGACTCCGCGCGCCAGCAGATGCGCGATCCGATAGGTGATGACGCGCGTCTTGCCCGATCCGGCCCCCGCCAAGATGAGCATCGGCCCGTCGCCGTGTGAGACCGCCTCCCGCTGGGGCGGATTCAGATCGGCCAACAGATTGGGTGTTCCAGAAGAGGAGAAGGTCACGTCGCAAGTATCCAAGCAGCCGCATCAGCGCGGGTGTCCGGACAACATACGCGCCGCCACGGCGAAGATCAATCACCGATCGGAGATGCCGCGAGGGAGAATCTAGAATCGGTTTCATAACCTCCTGAGTGTGATGACCAGACAGGCGACATGGAGGAAGGCCAGAAACATCAGGGCGTAGTACTCATACCGGACAACCAAACGGCGGAAGCGATGCAGCCATGCGAAAGTGCGTTCGATAATCCAGCGTCGGCGGTAGCGACGCAGCGGCCGTCCGTCCTGCGGTTGGGAGCGAGTCCGCGAGGTTCTATGTGGCGCGATCAGCCGTGTCCCACGCCGTGCGAGGATCCGGCGCAGCGGATCACTGTCGTAACCCCGATCGGCAATCAATCGGGGAAGACGCGTCCGCGGGACACGGACATCATCGAGAACGGTTTCCAAAAGCGAGGTCTCACCGGGCGAGGCGCTGTCGACATGCAGTCCCAACGGCGTCCCCTTGCCGTCGGTGACCAGCATCACCTTCGAGCCTTTGCCCCGACGGGTGGGGCCGATCCTGTCGCCCCCCCTTTCGCGGAGGCGAAGGTCGCATCCACGAAGCGCTCCGTGACCTTCAGCCGTTTGCGGCGGTTCAGCCGGTGCAACAACGTGCGCCAGATTCCATCCCAGACACCCAGATGCTCATACAACGCCAGCCGGCGCCAACAGGTGGCGGGACTGGGGTACTCCGGCGGCAAATCCCGCCACCGCGCACCCGTCTTCAGCACCCAGAGAATCCCCTCCAGGGCGGCGCGATCATCGGCCCAGGGACGGCCACCTTTCGGCCCACCCTGCAATCGCGGCAGCAACGGCGCAATCCTGCGCCATTGCTTCTCGGTCAACATCCGTTCGGTTCGTGGCATGAGGCTCCCCTCATCGGGACCAGCATCACACCCTCCAACCGATTTGGCAAGATGAAATTAGAGTTATGAAACTGATTCTAGCGTTGTAGGGTCCGATCATCCTGAGAATTTCAGAACTCTGACGCCGGGTCCGCCAGACTGGCGCAGGACATTGGCTATGGCTTGAAGACAGCAAACCTTGTCCAAGGGCTGCGTTCCAAAGTGCGAGGGCACAAGCGTGGGAATAGACGCGCCCGTGAATGGTAACAGGTCTTAGAGGCGAAAATGAAGTCTTGGTCAGAGACGCGACCACTAATCATAGCGCGAAGCCTTCGACAGGCTGCACGGCGTCTGAGTGATCTGATCGAGAAGAGGGGCAGCTACAGAGCCGTTGACCGAGCAGGCGAAGTGCATCTCAACCTTGAAGCTGGCTGTGGCCGTCCGACCAGGCGCCGGAGGTTGGTGCCTCCATGCAGCGCTTGCGACCCTGGCAGGATCGGAGTTGTTGCGGCGGCTCTGCTGTCTGCATTCTACTTCAGCAGTTGTGCAGATGAACGACCCGTTTCTCCCGAACCCACACTCTACAATGCTTACGCCATCGTACAGGTACCGGGGGGCGCCGCCATTGACATCATCGACATGGAGGCCGACACGGTCCTGAGACAAATCCCCAGCGCCGGTTCGGCAGTGTCCGATTTTGTCGCCACGTCCCCTGATGGCCGCTACCTCGCCACCGCATCCACGTACGGGTTGATTACGCTGTTTGACTTGCAGACGGAGTTCATCTTGGGGTCTGTGCAGTTGGCGGGGAGCAGCGTCACTTTCACGTCGGATCCGTCGCGGCTGATCGGATGTGGGGGAAAGTCGACGGTTGTGCTTTCACTTCCGGACTTGGAAGTCGACGGGAGTGTAAGGATTTTTGTGTTTGTCGGTCGTACATTGAACCCAGAGTTG
>CAZQIZ010000042.1:0-16837 GCA_964593585.1 uncultured Ignavibacteria bacterium | reverse complement strand
ACGAAACCAGCTTTCAAGCTTCAACTGGCCCAGATTATGGGGGGAAGGTCACGGAATCGCCGACCACCTTCAAAGTACTTCGCTTCTGGCATGCGTCCGTTCATTACTTTGCACACGATTACCGCTCGCAGTAGGATTTAATCCCGAAAATGTGACTGTCTGATGCAACATTCGGGGGTCACAAAAGTTGATGTTGGAAACAAATTGAAGCGTCAGAGTGAGAGTAGATGGCCCCCCAACGACTATCGATAACTCCCGAGAGACCCACAACCGCAGACAAGTCATGGAGTTACGGCGAAATCGACAGGTGTTCAACGGGTTGAGGTGGCAAGAATAGCGACCAGAGTCAGCGGTGCCGTCTCACGACCCTCCACCCGATGGATCTTTTGGTCGCTATTCAGGGCGCCGCAAACCCGTTGCTCTTGTGGCTGCCGTTGCAGAAGGGCTTGGTCTGCGAGCCGCCGCAGCGGCACAGCGAGACCTTCTCGCCGCGGCAGAGGATGCGCCCGTCCGATGAGTGGACCTCCAGCGGCCCCTCGCAGAAGTCCGGGCCGTTGGGACGCGGCGTGATGGTCACCGGCCCCGACGGCAGGGTCTCGACAACCGCCTTCTGCGTGCCGTGGCCATCGTCTTCGAACCCCACCCGCGTGTGGGTGCCGTCGCAGTACGGCTTGTTCGCCGACTTGCCGCAGCGGCAGAGCGCCACGCGCGTCTCATGCACCGTCTCGCCGCCCACCACCAGATGGATGTCGCCCCGCACATAGAGGGGCCCGGCGGCCGCGACCCGCACCGCGTTCTGCGCATCCGGCCTCTCCGCCGGACCGCCGTCCTTGCGCGCATACTGCAACGCCCCGGTCGGGCAACGGTGAATCACCGACGCGACCTGGTTGGCCGACGCGTTGTCGGGCTGAACCCAGGGGGTCTTGTCGGTGTCGAAGACGGTGCGCAACCCGAGCACACACTCCGCCACATGCAGACAACGCAATTTGTCCCACGACACGTCGATGTCGCGCCCGCGATAGTGATGGATGGATTTGGCCATGTCGTTTCCCTCTGCCCTTCCGATAATGTCTGCCCGCCGCTTCGAGTCGTCGCCCTGCTTAGTTAAGAAAGGGATTGTGTTCCCTTTGCCGCCGAGACTACGCGAAGCACGACACCCGAAGTGTCATCCCCGCGGCAGAGCGTCGATCTTGGCGGCCATGATGAAATCTGATTCGGTCAATCCGTCGATTTTATGCGTCCACAGTTTCACTTCGACTTTGCCCCAGGCCAGATAGATATCGGGATGATGCCCCTGCTCTTCGGCGAGCGCGCCGACCCGGTTCACAAACGCCAGAGCGGCGGCGAAATCGGGAAAGGTGTATTCCTTGCGCAGATGATGTTCGCCGACCACCGTCCAGCCCTGCACCTGATGCAGCAGGTCGGTCAGTTCACGCCCGCGCAGCGGCGGCACGCCGCCGCGGCAGGGCACACAGGTTCGCGCCGCCAGTCCGCTCATCGTGCCACCTTCGTGTTGATCCGGCAGGCCGCCACCGCGGCGCCGAAACCGTTGTCGATATTGACCACCGTCACACCCGGGGCGCATCCGGCCAGCATGCCCAAAAGTGCCGCCAGCCCGCCGAACGAGGCCCCGTATCCGATCGAAGTCGGCACCGCCACCACCGGACGCGAGATCAGTCCGCTGACCACCGACGGCAACGCGCCCTCCATTCCGGCTACAACAATCACACAGCCGCAGCGTTCCAGTTCCTCGCGAATGCCGGCCACCCGGTGCAATCCCGCCACCCCGACATCGTATTTGCGCCACGGTGTCTGTCCGACAGTTTCCACCGTCAGCGCCGCCTCCTCCGCCACTGTCAGATCGGAGGTCCCGGCGGAGATGACCGCGATCGGCGCCGCCGCAATCTTGCGCGTCGGATCCAGACGCCGCAGAATGCGCGCCTCGGGGAAGTACTCGATGTCGGGCACCGCCTCGCGCGCGGCCTCGGCGTGGAGCGGCTCGGCGCGTGTGCCCAGAAGCACACGCTGATGTTCCGACTGCTTCTTGAGGATCGCCGCCACCTGCTCAGGCGACTTGGAGGCGCAGTAGACAACCTCCACAAAGCCGGTGCGATGGTCGCGGTGATTGTCCAGGTGCGCAAACCCCAGATCGGAGGCCGGCCAGTCGGTCAGCCGCTTCGCCGCCTCGCCGACCGAGAGCCGCCCGGAGGCCACATCCTGCAAGAGTGTTATGATGTCCATCATCGCTTGCCTCGATGAGTCGACAAACCACTCGACGGGAATCCCCCTCTCCCCCGCAGGGGGAGAGGGCCGGGGTGAGGGGCTGCTCCCATCGCGCGCCCTTAGCCCCTCACCTAACCCTCTCCCCTTTCAGGGGAGAGGGGACTTGCATAAGACGCATACCCCAGATCAGAGTCCGGCCTGGCTCATCCCGCATTCGACGGAGAACTCGCCCGAAGTTCCCCCTCTCCCCCGCAGGGGGAGAGGGCCGGGCTGAGGGGCCGCTTCCATCGCGCATTTTATCCCCTCACCCTCACTCTCTCCCCTTTCAGGGGAGAGGGGACATTCATGATACGCATACCCCAGATCGGAGCCCGGCCTGGCTCATCCCGCATTCGACGGAGAACTCGCCCGAAGTTCCCCCTCTCCCCCGCAGGGGGAGAGGGCCGGGGTGAGGGGCGGCTGCCATCGCGTGCCATGTCCCCTCACCCTAACCCTCTCCCCTTTCAGGGGAGAGGGGACTTGCACACTAAAGGAACAGCCCTGCATTCTCCAAGCGGGCGCATCGGCTCGACACGCACTCCATCGACCATGCTGGGCCGTTAAGTGTTCAATCCCGCCGGTCGATATCCGCCCAGGTCGATTGTCACGTACTTGTATCCCGCAGTCTTCACCAATTCGACCACCCGCGCACGCAATCCATCGTCGGCGATTCTTCCCCAATCGCCGTTCTGGAGTTCGATGCGCGCCAGTTCGCCATGGTGCCGCACGCGGTGCCCACGGAATCCCAGCGCCTGCAACGCCGCTTCAGCGCGGTCGACCCGGCGCAATTCCGGCTGCGTGATCGCTGTGCCGGTGGGAAAGCGTGACGCCAGACAGGCGGCCTGCGGTTTGTCCCAGGTGGGCAACCCGCGCCGCTGCGACAGCGCGCGAATCTCCGGCTTGGTCAAGCCGGCATCGACCAACGGCGCCCGCGCGCGTTGCTCGGCGGCGGCGCGCAGTCCGGGACGCACATCGCCGAAGTCCTCGGGAATGGCGCCATAAAGAATGTGTCCGATGCCGCTTGCCGCCGCGAGTTGCCCCAGAACGGTGAAGAGTTCCGTCTTGCAGAAGTAGCAGCGATTGGCATCGTTGGCCAGCCAGCGCGGGTCCTCCGCTTCGCCGGTTTTCACCACTTGGAAGTGCCAGCCGCGTTCGGCGGCCAGTGTGGAGGCGAAGACAAACTCCCCATCGGCCATCGAGGGCGACTGCGCGGTCGCGATGACCGCGCGTGTCCCGAGCGCTTCATGCGCCACTGCGGCCAGGTACGTCGAATCGACCCCTCCCGAGTAGGCAACAATCACCGACCCGAGCGCGCGGACGTCCTCGGTCAGATCGGCCTCCTTGCGCAGGGCCAGGACCAGTGCGCTGTCGGTCATTGTGCTCATGGCGCGTCAATCCAACCAGCGAGAGTACAACGTCGTCGACCGCCCGTCAGTTGGCGGATTACTTCGACCCCGGCAGGGCAAAGAGCGAATCGGGCAGGCCGACATTGACTTGCAGCGAATCGGTCAACATCTCGACTTCGAAGTTGAACTTGATGAAGACAAGCGCCTTGCCCCGCCCCTTGAGGAAAAACCGCCGCGGAAAGGCGCAGGCGCCCAGCGTGGAGGAATGATCCAGCCGAATCCCGAACTCCTTGAGCGCCCCCGGACGCTTGGCCATTTCGTACTCCTCGGCCACCGGACGGCTGTCGGCCTGCGCCACCCAAATGAACCCCTTGACCCGCTTCTCATCGGCGCGCAACGGCTCGACGGTGATCTTCCAGCAGGGGATGCCGTCGACGGTGTCGGCGGTAGCGGCGGGAAATTGGTAGTCGTCGCTGTAACGGGGCAACAGCGGCGCCATCATCTCCTGCGAACCGCCCTCGTCATCCTCGCCCTTCCCGCGTCGTTCGTGCCGTTTCTTGCGCTCCTCGTCGCGTTTTTTCTGCTCGTCGGCCAGCTTCGATGATTTGACCGGCTTGCCGTCCTCCCACATCGCGACCAGAATCTCACGGCTGTCGTCGCCGCGCACATACTGGCGGGATTGGTAGATCTTCTCGGACTTGAGGGTGCCGTCGCCGTGCAATTCGCGCTCGTAGAGCGTCGAGGTGAAGGTGGCATCTTCGACCAGCGAATCGCAGGCGGCCAGCGCCGCGCGCGCCTGCGCGACAATCGAATCCACCGGCGACGTGGCCTGCGCTCGCGCAGACTCCGCGGCGAGCAACACCGCTAGCGCCGCCCACAGCGGGCATATTCTCACGAAGCGCCCGCCGGCAGAATCTGAATCGTGCGCACCGTGTCGGCCAGCGTCAGATTGCGCGCGACATCCAACCCCTCGCGCACGCGTCCGAACACCGGGTACCGCCAATCCTGATACGGCAGTCGGTTGAGCGCGATCATAAAAGTGCCGCGCCCGGCGTGGCGGGCAATGATGGACCACATGAGCGTGCCGGGCTCCACCCGTTGCGGCGAATACTCATCGCGCACATCCGCCGGCGGCAAGTTCGCCTCATCGCCGTAGCGATCGCCCAGTGTGACCAACTGCCCGCCCTGCAGTTCGTTGATGGGCGTGTTGTCGTAGGCGCCCATTCGGGCATTCTCCATGAATTGGCGTACCGCGCGGGGCGCCCACCGCGTGTCCAGCTCCACCGTGATGGCGCCGCGCGTGGTCTCGATCCGCGCCAGCGGCGGGGACGCATACTCCGGCAGCAGACTGTCGACATTGGCGACCGTCAGGTCGGTCTCGAAGACACCCAGCTCATGGCGACGGTCCTGCCGGAACTTGAAGGCCACCGCAATCGTGTACCAGCGCACCAGACGGTTGGGGTCGGCCATTCCCCAGTTGATGATGTCCTGGCGAATGGAATCGATCTGCACGGTCGGCAGCATGTTCGCTGACGCCGCCAGAATTGCCCACTTCACATCGGGATTTGGATCACTGGCGTACTTCTGGTAGAGCTGATGCAACGAGTCGGTATAAAGGTTGATGTGGTAAGTTCCGATCAACTGCACCGCCATGGCCACAACATAGTCGCTGGAATCGTGGTACAGCCGGGCGAGATATCGGTCTCCATCGCCGCCGCCGTAGTCAATGTAGGTCTGCAACGCTTTCGCCCGCACCCGTGGCGAAGGGTCTTCCATCAATCGCCTCGCCATGGGAAAGATGATCTGGGTATCCACCGGCACAAAACGGGCGGTCTTGGCAATAGCATCGAAAATGGCGACCCGCACGCGCCAATCCGGATCCGTCTCAGCGCGGGCGATCTCCGCCCAGCAGGGCGTGTCGCGGCGGTTGCACAGCGCGTTGACCGCCTGCGCTCGTACCGTCGGATCGGGATGCGACAAGAGCGGCAGCACCCATTCGCCCAGATGCGCGTGAATGTGCTCGGCCGCCGCCCGCAGGACCCGCTGGATGACATCGACTCGCGGCTCCGACGGCAACATTTGCAAAATCGGGTTGAGCACTCCGGTGTCGCGCATCACGATGCAGGCATCGGCGACGGCGCACCGCACCTGGGGCTCCGGATCGCGAAAACCCGCGATCAAAAGCGCGTTGCGCTCCGGGAAACGCGCCGATCCGGCCAACTTGTAAGCCAGTGCGCGGATCTCCGGATCGGGATCATTGACAAAACGCGCGCCCTGACGCGCCGCCTGCTCCACACCGATACGGATCAGGGACAAAAGCGCCGTCTTGCGCACCGACGGCTCTGGATCGTCCAACAGCGGTATGATCGAATCCGTGGCCTCGCGACGATTAAGCATGTCGAGCGTCTGGGCTGTCTGCGCGCGCACACGCGGGTCGGAATGATGCAGGTAGGGAAAGAACACCGCGTACTCTTCGCGTGCATACACGCGTGCGGCCGCCTGCAGAATGGCGATCAGCACATCGGGGTCGGTCTCCTTCGGCAGGGCTTCCACCAACGCGTTCTTGCCGACCTTCCACGTCCAGACTCCCAGCGCAAAGGCCGCGGCCGCGCGCACCTTGGGGGATTTGTCGGTCAGCAGAACCTCACGCAGCGTATCCAGTGTCAGCGTGTCGTCGACCCGCCCCAGCGCGTACGCCGCGCGCTCACGCACCGTTTCGTCGCGATCGGCCAGCATCGATACCAGCCGGCCGTTGGCGGTCCAGGATTGATCCTCCCAAACTCGGATCTGCGCGATCTTCTCGGCGACATTGCCGCCCCCGCCGCAGCCGCCGGCGATCACGGCCATCAGAAGGCATCCCCACCACACGCGGAATTTCATCAACTCACTCCTCCCTTGATTTCCAAATCATCGCGGCGCCATGGCCAGGTGCTCGGGAAAACGGCGCGGGTCGAACAACACCGCCGCCTCCGGCGGGGGCACCGTCGCGCCGCCGGCCACCGCCGCCGCCCATGCCCGCCAGGGTGCGATGTCCACACCCCAGTGTCCCTCGGGATACCGCCCCAGTTTCTGCGTCGCTTTTCCCAGTTGGCTGCGCGCGCCCTTCAGGTTGCCGTTCTGGAAGTGATAGGTCCCCACCGCCAGGTGAATCAACCCTTGGAGAAAGAGACGGTCGCCGCCGCGCAGCTCCTGCCAAAATTCCTCCCAAAGGTCATGCGCTTCGAAGTACCCGCCCTGTTGGAATTCCGCCACCCCCGCCGCAAAGAGGCGGCGTCCAAACTCGTAGGGTGTCTCCTCGTGCGCGGATGAATCGGTCATGGGCGATGCCCGCCGCTCCCCGCGGGCAGACTGGCAGGATAAGCCGAACGGCGCCAACGATCAAGGCGGTCGCCGCCGCCCGGATGCCCTTCTTACACCGGAAGATGCCCGGCGATCCTATGGCCGGTGAGGCACGATCACCAGATCCACCACGATCCGCACGTCCTCCGCCAGCTTGAGAAAAAGGAATTCCGGGCGCGGTATCCCGAAATCGGTGATCTTGAGGGGAAATTCGCTCTGCAGTCGGTACCCTATCCCGTCGCCGGTCTTGATCACCGATGCCGGGACGGATACTGCGCGGGTCTGGCCATGAATGGTCATACGGCCATAGACAGTCGTGACGGTGGCTCCGTCGGCGGCGGTAGCGACACTGTCGATGGTATACTCGGCATTGGGAAACGAATCGGTGTGCAGGTGATTTTCGCGCATGTGCTTGTTGCGCAGATCGATTCCGGTGTCCAGTGAGCGCAGATCGACGGTCACCTTGCCGCGTGTGCGCCGCAACTGCGTCGGATCAAGCTCGAATTCGGCCGCAATCGTCTTCGCCTTGCCGGTGAATGACTCCAGTGTTGCCTTGGAATGAAATTCGACCCGGTTCTTCGCCGCGGGATCAAGCACATACGGCGCGGCTAGCGCCACCGAGCCCGCCACCCAGATTCCCAACACCATTACAACCTTCAGCAGATAACGACGCATCGCACTTCTCCTGAAATGGCAATCGGCAGACCCGCCACATGTGGCAGGCGGTGATATCGCCATAACATTCGCGGAAAGGGATTTGTTACACTCCGATTTTTCGGCAATCGGGGGCAATCGGGCACTCGTCACATAACGGCTTGCGGGCCATACAGATACGGCGCCCATGCCAGATCATGCGGTGCGAAAACTCGATCCATTCCGCCTGCGGCAACAGGTCCATCAGATCCCGTTCGACTTTCTCCGGGTCTGCCTGCGCTGTAAGCCCCATCCGCCGCGCCAAACGTCCGACATGGGTGTCGACCACCACGCCTTCCGCCATTCCAAACGCGGTCCCCAGAACCACGTTGGCGGTCTTACGTCCAATTCCGGGGAGAGCGACAAGTTCCGCCATCGTCCGGGGCACTGTGCCGCCATGGTGTTCAAGGATGAGACGACTGGCGCCGAGGATATTCTTCGCCTTGGCGCGGAAGAATCCGGTCGAGTGAATGATTTTCTCGATCTCCCCTTGACGCGCCGACGCGAACGCCGCCGCATCCGGATACCGCGCGAACAGTGCCGGTGTCACCATGTTGACCCGTTCGTCGGTGCATTGCGCCGACAGGATGGTCGCCACCAGCAATTGAAAAGGATTGTCGTGGGTCAGCGCACAGCGGGCGGGATACAGACGGCGCAGGCCATCGGCAATCCGCCGGGCGCGCGCGGCCTTCTGCGACTTGGATTCGCGCGGCATCGGACCGGAAGCTAATCCTTCGACCGCGGATCGTGCAACAGGCGCGACTCCTCGTACAGCTCGATCACGCACCGGTCGCAGAAGTAACGCAGGTACCCCGCCTCCCCCACCTTGCGCGTCACCATCTCCGACTCGGCGAACTCATCCTGGCAAATGGCGCAGGCACGCAGCCGGTCCTCCAGCGCCGCCAGGGATGCCTCCGGCGTCGTCCTCTTCATCGCCAACGCCAGCACGAAGAAGAGCAGACCGGAGACCCCGACGATGAGAAAGATGGCTCCCACAGGCTGCCTGCCGCCTCACCGAGCGATCAGACCCATCCCTGCAGGTCGGTGAGGATGAGCAGCACCGCCGCCAGGGTCAAAAGCCCGAGCAGGCCAACGATCAGGATTTCCCAGGGACGCCGTGGCGTCTTCGCTTCCGGGGATTCCGCAGGATTTTGAGCCATGCCGACACGCTCCTTCGCGACCGGACAAAATCGGTTGCCATTAATATACGCTCCGGCACCCCGGCGGGAAAGCGCCACGCGCGCGGGAAATTTCCCCGCTCATGAATCCGCCATCCCCCTGCCGACATACAAGACATGGACCATGAATGCCCTTGTGAGGCCGGAGAGATGCCGGTAGATTCGATACGCCATCGCCGGCTCCGGCGACAGGCAGGCACACCGCGATGACATCCCAAGCAACCGTCCGACACCGCACCTACTGCGAGATTGATCTGTCGGCTCTGCGCTCGAACTTCGGGCTGCTGAAGTCGGCGATCGGTCCCCAACGCGACATCCTGCTGGTGGTGAAATCCGACGCCTACGGCCATGGCGCCGGCACCGTCGCCGCCGTGGCCGCCGAATTCGGCATCTCCCGTTTTGCGGTGGTCTCCGTCGACGAAGGGGTGGCTCTGCGCCGCGCCGATGTCGACGGCGAAATCGTGCTCCTACACCCGCCGGCGGACACCGACTTCCCCGCCGTGACCGAGTGGAACCTCACCCCGTCGATCAGCAGCGAGGAGAGCGCGCTGGCGTACTCGCGGCTGGCCGGATCACGCGTCCTGAAGCTGCATATCGAGATCAACACCGGGCTCTCCCGACTGGGACTGGATTGGGAGAGCGCCGCCGACCGCATCGCCCGCATTGCGGCCCTGCCGAATATCCGCATCGCCGGTCTTTACACGCATTACCGTGCTCACTACGGCGCCTCCGGCGACGCCATCCAGGAGCAGACCGATCGTTTCCGTCATGTCCTCGACGGATTAAAGCAGCGGGGCATTGCTCCCGGCTTCCGTCATGCCGCCAGTTCGTATCCCGTCGCCTATCATCCGGTGACCGCCTTCGACGGCATCCGCGTAGGGATTGTCGCCTACGGCGCTATGGATCCGCCCCCCGGCCCGCTTTCCGGCATCCGCCCGGTGATGTCGGTGCGCTCGCGCATCCTTCACCAGCGCCGCATTCAGGCCGGCGAGTGGGTGCATTATGGCGACGGTTTCCAGGCGCCGCGCGCCATGACAATCGCCGTCATCCCGATCGGCTACGGGATGGGGTACACCCGGCATCTGTCCAACAACGGCGAAATGCTGATCCACGGCACACGCTGTCCGATCGTGGGCGTGGTCGGCATGGACCTGACCATGGTCGATGTCTCCCACCTCGATCATGCGGCCATTGGCGATCCGGTGACCGTGATCGGCCACGACGGCCATGAGACGATCACCGCGCTCGAGCTGGCCAAACGCGCCGGCACGATCGCCTATGAAATCACCTGCCGTCTGGGGAATGGACTGCCGCGCTACATCACCCACCGGCACGCCGTCGCGCCGGTGACCGCCGCCGCTTCCGTCGAATCGAATTAGGACAGTCCGCCTAGCGTGGCAGCGCTTCGGCCAACTGCCACAGACGTTCCCACGTGTAGATGCCCGTCTGATGGCCGTCGCTCCAGATAATCTGGATCGCGTATCGGCCGACCGGGTGGATGGACAGAGGATGGACATCGGCCGGCACCATCTCCTCGGTCACGAGCTTCTCGCCGGTCATCTCCTCCACACAGGCCGCGCAGGGGCAGGCCAGACGCAGGAAGCGCGCCGGGAAGATGTGCTCATGGCCGTTGTTCCAGCGGATCTTGATGTCCCACTGATTGGCACGGCCGATTTCCTTCGGGATGGGGGTTCCATTGCTCATAGGGTCGTCCGTCCGATTCGCTGAGGTCTGTCGCCGCCCTTACACTGACGTGCGCGAGGCGGGCGGGGTATGGCCGGTCTGCTGAACATCTCCTCTGCCGGCTGGTTCCAGCGGCTCCGGCGCGACTGGATAGCCGAAGAGTACGGGGTCGCGGATTAGCGAGACTAGCAGGGCGACCACGCCGATCGTCACCGCCGAGTCGGCAACATTGAAGGTCGGCCAGCGATCCAGTTCCAGCCCCGGATGATGCAAGATGCCGAGGTTGAAGGCCGGCACCGCCAGATCGAAGAACTCACAGTCGATGAAGTCCACAACCTCACCCTGCAACACGCGGTCGACAAGATTGCCCAGCGCCCCGGCGAGGATGAGCGCCAACGCCCACATCGAAAGACGGCCGGTCGATCCCTCACGCCAGAGGTGCCATACAATCCAGGCGATCACCAGCGCCGCCGCCACATAGTACACCGCCACATGCCCCCAGCGCAGCCCAAAGGCCCCGCCGGGATTGCGAATGTAGGTGATGCGCAGCCAATCGCCCAGAAGCGGGATGCTCTCATAGAGGTCCATGGTCGAGACGACCAGGAACTTCGAGATCTGGTCAAGCACCACCAACGCCAGCACAAGCATCCACATCACCCGTCGCGGGTGTGTGGAAGCCAGTGGTAGCGTCTCGGACAATGGATTCGGGCGGGAAAAAGGCAGGGATTACACCGCGGCGTCGGAAATGCCGCGCGCCTTCTGCTGCTCGTCTTTCTCCTTGCAGGAGATGCAGAGACGGGCGTGCGGCACGGCCTCCAGCCGCGCCACCGAGATGTCGTTGCCGCACACCTCGCACTTGCCGTAGGTGCCTTCCTTGATGCGCCGCAACGCCTCATCGATGTGGTAGAGAAACCGTCCGGACTTCGACGCGAAATAGAACGATTTCTCGCGCTCCTCGGCGTCGGTCCCCTGGTCAGCCATGTGGTAGGCGTGCGTCGACAGATCGCCGGCCGCCTCGGTCGGGGTCGAGTCCATGGCGTTCTTGCGCAGGTGGCCGATATCGGCGACCAGTTCCGCGCGCTTGGCCAAGAGCATCTCTTCAAACTTTTTCAGGTCTTTCTTGTTCACTCGGCTTCTCCTGGGCTGCTCTTATACGCGCCGGGGGGCGATGGCGATGGTGGCCGGCTCCCCGTTCAGATCAACTTTTTCGCCCTCCAGGTCATCGGCCGGACGGTCCGCCAGATGGAATTCGACCGCCAGCGTTTCGTCCTTGATCTTATCGGCATGCCGGCGAATTCCTGAGAGCGCCGCCGGCGTCGTCCGGACCGTCAGAATGATCCGGTCGGTCACCGCCAGACCCAGCTTCTTGCGCATGTTCTGGACACGGTTGACCAGTTCCCGCGCAAAACCCTCGGCCTCTAACTCTTCGGTCAAACGGGTGTCGATGGCCACAATCAGCCGCCCATCGGACTCGCAATGATACCCGGGCAGGGGGGTGATGTCTATCACCAAATCGCCCGCTCCCAGCTTCACCGGCCCCCCGCTCAACGGGACTTCGGCGCTCTGCGTGCGGCAATACTGCTCGGCGGTTTTCATGTCCCAGGCGGCCACCGCCTGCTGCAACTCCTTCATGCGCGCGCCGATCCGGCCTCCCAGCACCGCGAAGTTCGGCTTCAACGCCAGTTTCCCGACACCTTCCAACGATTCGCGCATACTCACCCGTTTCACATTGAGTTCCGCCGCAATCAACGCGGTAACCGGTTCCAGCAAGCCGGAGTTCCAATCCGCCGGACGAATAATGATCGCCTCCGCCAGCGGTTGACGGGTCTTCAGCCGGGTCTTGGCCCGCGCCGCCCGTCCCAGCGACACCACCTCCTGCGCCGCCGCCATCCGCGCTTCCAGCTCCGGATCAATCGCCGCCCGGTCGGAGACCGGGAAATCGGTCAGATGCACCGACGCCGGAAATGCGCCGGAGACGGCGGCGCCGCCGAGCAGTTCGCGATACGCGTAGTCGGCGAAGAACGGCGCCGCCGGCGCCGCCAACTGCGACACCATCATAAGCGTCCGCGCCAACGTCGCGTAGGCATCCAGCTTGTCATCATCGTTCTCGGCGCCCCAGAACCGGCGGCGGTTGAGACGGACATACCAGTTCGAGAGATCATCGACCACGAAATCGGCGATCGTGCGCACCGCCCGGGTGAGATCGTACTCATCATACGCCTTGTCGACCTGAGCGCAGACACTGGCCGCGCGTGAGGTGATCCAGCGGTCGAATTCCTGCGACGAGGCGCGGCGCGCGAGGATCGACACCGTGTCGACCTTGTCGATGCCGGCGTAGAGGTGATAGAACGACAGCGTGTTCTCCCAGGTGTCGAAGAAGCGATTTCGCACTTCGGTCACCGCCGCGGTGTCAAACCGCGTCGGCAACCAGGGCTGCGACACCGCCAAAAGGTACCAGCGCAGCGCGTCGGCGCCGTCGGCTTTGATCACCTCCCACGGGTCCACCACATTCCCGCGCGACTTCGACATCTTCCGCCCCTGCTTGTCGACGATGAACTCCATCACCAGGCAGTTTTTGAAGCAGACCCGGTCCATCAGAAGCGTCGAGATGGCGTGCAGGGAATAGAACCAGCCGCGCGTCTGGTCGACCGCCTCGGAGATGAAGTCGGCCGGAAACAGCGCGTCGAAACGATCCTTGTTCTCAAACGGGTAATGCCACTGCGCAAACGGCATCGCCCCCGAGTCAAACCAGACATCGATGACCTCGGGCACACGCCGCATCGGCCGGCCGCACTTCGGGCAGTCGATGGTGATCGCGTCGACATACGGCTTGTGCAGATCCAGCGGCTCGGGCAGATGCGAACCGCGCGCCTTCAGGTCGGCCACCGATTCGACCGCGGTTTTCTCGCCACAGGCGCAGACCCAGATCGGCAATGGCGTCCCCCAGAACCGCTCGCGCGACAACGCCCAGTCGACGTTGTTGGACAGCCACTCCCCGAACCGCCCCGCGCCGATCTCCGGTGGATACCAGTGGATCGTGTTGTTCAGCTCCTGCAGACGGTCGCGGAATTGCGAGGTGCGGATGTACCAGGACCGACGCGCATAGTACAGAAGCGGCGTGTCGCACCGCCAGCAGAACGGATAGGTGTGCTCGATTTGCCCGGCGTCGTAGAGACGGCCCATTCCCTTAAGATCGCGGATGATTGTCTTGTCGGCATCCTTGACAAACTGCCCGGCATACGGCGCGATCCTCTCCTCGAAGGTGCCGTCGGGACGCACCGGTTGCAGCACCGGCAGTCCCTGCGCGCGGCCCAGTTCATAGTCGTCGGCGCCGAAAGCCGGGGCGATGTGCACAATTCCGGTGCCGTCTTCGGTGCTGACAAAGTCGGCGGGCAACACGCTGAAGGCCGCCGGCTCCGGCGTGTGCGCGAAGTAGTCGAAGAGCGGGATATAATTGCGCCCAACCAGATCACGTCCCTTCATCCGCTCGAGGACTTCATACTCGCCCTTGAGCACCGCCTGCGCCCGCGCCTCGGCGAGGATGTAAGTCTTCCCGTCCTTGCGCGCCCGGATGTAGTCGATCCCCTCTCCGACCGCCACCGCGGCATTGGAAACCAGCGTCCATGGCGTGGTCGTCCAGACCAGCAGCGCCGTGTCCGGATCGTCGCGCAACGGCATGATCACGGTGATCGAAGGATCCTTGACGGTGTCGTATCCCTGCGCCACCTCGTGGCTTGAAAGCCCGGTGCCGCAGCGCGGACAGTACGGGACAATCTTGTGCCCTTCATAGAGCAGGTCGCGCTGGAAAAACTGCGCCAGAATCCACCAGACCGTCTCGATATAGTTGTTCTCAAAGGTCACATACGGGTGCTCGAGATCCAGCCAGAAGGCGATGCGGCGGGTCAGACGGTCCCAGTCGCGCTTGTAGGTGAAGACCGACTCGCGGCACTGGGCATTGAACTTGTCGACGCCGTACTCGATGATCTTCTGCTTGGATTCCAGACCCAGCTTCCGCTCCACTTCGATCTCGACCGGCAGCCCGTGGGTGTCCCAGCCCCCCTTGCGATCAACACGGAACCCCTTCATCGTCCGGTAGCGGCAGACCAGGTCCTTGATCGTGCGGGCAATCACATGGTGAATGCCCGGTTTGCCGTTGGCGGTCGGCGGCCCCTCGAAGAAGACAAAAGCGGGGGCGTCGCGACGGATCGCGATCGACTGTTCGAAGATCTTCTCCTGGTCCCAGAAGGCCAGAATCCGCTCTTCCAGTTCGGCGTAGGAGGTGCGTGTCGAGGCCAATTCGGTCTCGGGATCGAGCATGTCGGTTTTCTGATTCATCGTTGACCGGCCTTGAAACGCGCCTATTTACACTGTCGGGCGCGGAATGTCACGGCTGTTATTGCAAACAAAACGACGCCGGCGGGTCGCCGGCGTCGTGTCCAAGTCTCACAAATGGCGACCGAGCGGGATTCAGGTCCCGATAATTCGGATGATGGTCGCCGGTATCATCATAACGCCGTCACCAATATACATCGGCCACCACCGCCAGGGCAACAGGCGCCAAGAGGAGACCGCTTCGCCCCCAAGCGCCCTCACCCGTCCCGCGCCCGGAGGCACGCGACGACCTCTCCCAACGGGAGAGGTGAACTGCTTGGGTGAAGTCACCAATATCGCGGGGAGGTAATCAGTCGCCTTCTCACGCTCTAAGGCCCCCACGAGCTCAGAAAGCCGACGTGTTTTCTGGTAAGGAGGTTCGCCTCTCCCTCTGGGAGAGGTAAACCGATTGAGTGGGATACCAAGTCTGCGGCAAGGTCCTCCGCTGGCTTCGTACGCTCTAAGGCCCCCACGAGCTCAGAAAACTGACGTGTTTCCTGGAAGGGAGGTTCGCCTCTCCCTCTGGGAGAGGCCGAATCGCCTCCGGCGATTCGGGTGAGGGGACCCATCACCCTCGGACTACCGACTCCCCTTCGGCAACATCTTCAGCACCCGCGCCGGATTGCCCACCACCACTGCCCAGTCGGGGACATCCTTGGTCACCACCGCGCCGGCGCCGACCACCGCCCCCTCGCCGATCGTCACCGGCAACAGCACCGCGCCGGTCCCGATCATCGCCTTGCGCTTGACCACCGTCTTTTCCCACTTCTCCCGCGGCAACGGCGGCATCCGGTCATTGGTGAACATCACCCCGTGCGAGATGAAGCAGTCTTCTTCAATCGTCACCAGTTCGCAGATAAACGCGTGCGACTGCACGCGCGTGCGGTCACCGATCACCGCGCCGCGTTGGATCTCGGTGAACGGTCCGATCATGCAGTCCTTGCCGATGGTGCAACCATAGAGGTTGACCGGCGAGAAGATCTTGGCGGATGGATCGATTTTGCAGTCAGTGATCTTCCAAGGGTCTTGGGGAAACATGTGTCACCTGTACAGTTGATGTTGGTTACGAATGCGGCTCGGGCCCAATATGACTTTCAACGGTGCATGTAATAAACCCGGAATCTGGAATCGGTGCAAAGAACAATGCGATAAGATTGTCAACCGCGCCCCAATTCTCCTTGTGCAGCGCAACTCTCTGACATCGAAGCAGTTGCGGCCAAGCGAGCAACGGGAGATGCGAGAAGGACGCACCCCAAACACCATCAGGACCTCTTGGTAGAGAGCAGGATGCAGGATTACTCCGGAGACTAATGCCCGATTGACAAGCTGATTCGCTCGAGTATACTGGAATTCAGCAGCGAGATTCAGGTCAGGTGAGCCCATGCGAATCAAGCTCCCTTTTGCCGCCTATGCGGTTGGCATCACTGCTTTGTTCGCCCTGATGGGTGCTTCCACAGCGATCGCCCTGGAGAACTCAGTCGTGGTCGAGTCCAAGACGGTTCTCCCGGGCACCGACAGCGTGAGAGTCGCGATCTGGGTCAACAATGCTGTGCCGATTAAGGGGATCCTTCTCCCGCTCGAGTTACGTGGATCTCCATCAGGAGCCTTCGTGCAGGGCTGGCAGTCATTGTCGGAAAACCCGACCGGGAGAGTCTACAATAGCCCCTTAAGTGATGATGTCTCCGGGTGCTGGCCTTTCCCGTTCGCCAATCCTTGGAGATTCTTCTTTCCTGCTCCTGAAATGACCAACGACTGTAGCGGACCCGCTTCAAGCAGCTACGGCTCGGCGGCGGGTGACGGAACGCCGCCGTTCGTGAGTCCTGACGGTCACTTTCTTTGGGCTGAAGGCCGGTACT
The DNA here is from genome assembly GCA_964593585.1 of uncultured Ignavibacteria bacterium. GTDB lineage: Bacteria > Zixibacteria > MSB-5A5 > WJJR01 > WJJR01 > JACQFV01. The sequence goes on along the minus strand of CAZQIZ010000042.1, from coordinate 109 downwards.
GCGGGGAGATGGTAGCCGGAGCGGACCCTGCTCCGCCGGAGAGCGCATCGTTCTTCCTTAGACCCTCTAACATAATGACGATTGCAATGTACGATGACAGATCAGGATG
>CAZQIZ010000041.1:0-17072 GCA_964593585.1 uncultured Ignavibacteria bacterium | reverse complement strand
ATCACAGGCCGAAACGATGAGGTTATGACTGGCCGAAAAACGGGGGAAGGTCAATCTCACACGACTGATTGTCAAAGCACTCGACGCGGCTGACCGGTCTTCGGCCAACAGCGCTCGGAAACCGCAATTATGCCTGGCACGGAAGAGGGTGTCTTTTCAAGCGGGGATGAATGGCACAGGCAGACTGCGCAATGAAAGTACGCCCAGGAGGATTTGAACCCCCAACCTTCTGATCCGTAGTCAGACGCTCTATCCAATTGAGCTATGGGCGCATGCGCTTGCCGGGAGGGCGGGGCCGCCCCGGTTGTCAGACGTCCTTAATACGCTTTCAGACGGCCAAAGTCAAGCCGATCGGACCGGGTTGGAGGCCGTGCGCGCTCAGCGCGCCGGGTGGGGGATGAAGCTGTCTGCGGTGCGATCGTAAGCCGAGAGCAGGCCCTGCTCGAGATCGAAAAACCACCCGTGCAGGAACAGATCGTTGGTCCCGACCTGCGTGGCAATCCAGGGGAATGTCTTCAGGTTGTCCAGCGAGACCTTGATCGCCTCTTTCTCGCAGGCATGGGCCAGGCGATCGGGGTCGGGTGATCCCACTGCCGCCAGTGTCCGTTGCCTGGCGGGTTCGGCGATCTTCATCCACTGCGGGACAAACTCACCGGACGCGTCGGTGACCAGCGCGCGAATGCCGGCACAACGGGCATGGCCAAGCACGATGATGTGGCGAACCTTGAGGACCCGCACGCCGAACTCGAGCGCCGAACTGACGCCATGCAAGCCGCCGTCGGGGACATAGGGCGGCACGAGGTTGGCGACATTGCGCACCACAAACAGATCGCCGGGGGCGGCATCAAACAGGATGGCCGGATCGGTGCGCGAGTCGCTGCAGGCGATCACGAGGAAACGCGGATCCTGCCCGCGTTTGAGGCCCTCAAACAGGGACGGGTTCTTCTCGAAGTAATTGGCGCGAAAGCGCGCAAAGCCGGCCAACAGATCGTCGATTTGCTTCACGGGGTCGTCGGCGTTTCGGTTGCGTCCGATGGCTCATCCATCGAAACGCACTTAAAAAACGCGACATGGGTGCCGTCATCAAGTGCAACCGGCGCGTCGATCTTGGCGCGGATCTGCTCCGGGGAGATGACGGCGGGGTCGTAGGTCATGACCACCCGGTGGTCGGCGGCGAAGGTCTCGATGCCGTGGATGCCGGGCGTGGTCTGCATGTGGGTGGTAAACAACGAGGCGGTCCCCTTGCACTTGACGCCGTCGACGATGCACTCGATCCGGGCGCCGCCGCCGTCGCCGAGCACCACCGCGGTCGAGGGCTGGGTGAAGGCATAGCGCAGGAAATAGCCGCCGACTAATGTGACAATCACGAGGATGGGCAGAGTCAGTTTCGGGATACGCACATCGTCTCCTAAACGCCGGCGCGGAGGGTCAGGACATCTTTCTCCGGGCAGATCTCGGCACATTCGAGGCAATTGGTGCAATCGCGGTTGCGGATCTGCGCGAGGGCATGGACCGGGATGTTGTGTGGGCAAGCCCGTTGGCAGTGGCCGCAAGCGGTGCAGGTCTCGGTGTTGCGCTGCAGCTTGATCAACCCCAGGCGGCTAAACGGATCGAAGACCGCGCCCAGCGGGCAGAGATAGCGGCAAAAGAACATCGGGATGGCCAGGCCGCCTAGCATGAGGATCGCCAGCACGGTGTAGGAGATCCAACCCACCGTGCCGTGGCCAAAGCCGGAGAAGATGAGGTAGAAGGGGTCGTAGCCGCGCAGGACCAGTTCGCCGAGTTTGTAGGTGTAGTACAGCGAGACCACCAGCACGAAATAGCGCAAAAGCCGCAGCGCCCGATCGAGACGGTCGCCGGGGACCACTTTCCCCTTGGTCAGTTTCGCGCCGAGTTTGCCCAACAGCTCGCCGAAAAAGCCGATCGGACAGGCCCAACTGCAGAAGGCCTTCTTGGCGATCAGCGCCAGCACGATCACGCCGATGAAAAGCGAGAGATTCAGCGGCCCGAGCGCGCAACTGAATTGCCCGGCGGTGAGAAGCCCCCAGAGACTTTCGGCGCCGCCGAAGGGGCAGAAGGCCTCAAACGAACGCGCGCCATATCCCCGCGCCAGCCAGACCACCAGTCCCACGATGATTGTGAGCAGGGCATAACGGACATAACGGATCGGCATGCTTGGCTCCTCCGGCGATGAAGTGCGCTGAGGGGAATATGCCACCCGGTGCCGGGCCGCCTGTCAAAACTGCGCGGTGAAGTGGTCGGTCGCGGCAAAACCGCCCGGCGCGTTGGACGCGCCGGGCGGTGTTTTGCTATCAGAAAGCTCGTTGATCAATGCCTGGAGTACGCCGCCGGGATGTGTACCAGGTGGCATTTGAAACAGCTCTCCTGGCCGATGGTCATAAGCTGCGCCTGGACTGTCTCCATGCGCGGCGGTTGCGCCGTCAGCGCGGCGCTGACCGTATCGATGGCGGCGAAGATGGACGCGTCGACGTAGTAGTGACGCTCGGTCTCGTGGCAGGTCATGCATGATTCCTTGAAGGCGGTCATGCGCGCGCGGAATCCCTGGATGTGCTTCTGCGCCTGCTCCAGCTGACCCTGGCGGGCGTCGTTGGCAATCCCGGTCATGTCGCCTTCCAGCGCATGCATGAACTGCGCGAAGGGGAGATCCTGCCCGGAGAGCGGATCGCTGACATTGATGCGCTTGAAATCATCCCAATGATAACGGTGCTGCGCCTGCGGCATGAAGGCATGGTGGCAGTCGGCGCAGACGCCGCCCAGCGCGCCCATCGCCGGCATGACACTTTCGGGTTGACCCGACTCGAGCGCCGCGCCGAGCGCTTCGACCGGCTCCATCGGGAAACGGTTCTGCCACGCGGGAATGAGCGCGGCGACTTCGCTGTACTTCTGACGGAACGCCTGGAAATTGGCGCGGGCGCCGTCGAGATCACCCTCCATTGCATCCGACGCGATGCCTGACATCGGCATCGCCATCTCGTGCATCTTCATCAGGTAGAGCGGCCCCGGCGCGGCGGGGGGATAGAGGCTGTCGAGCGCCGCCGGCAGCGCGGGAGCGCTCTGCCCCGCGGCGTGACTGGTGACCAGAACGACCGCCAAAGCGGCGGCGGAAGCCAATTGTCGTGCCAATGTCTTCATCGGACCTCCTTGGGTTGTCGGTGACCGGGCACGGACATCGTGGATTGCATGCAACGCGGCGCCAGAGCGCCGAATTCTTTCGTTTCCGAGTGTGCGATCCATCGGCGCGCCGATGGCGTGTGATGGGCCAATCATACGCAACCGACCAAGGGAAGTTGTGCAAAAGAACACAAAATCTAACCGCTCTTAACGCGACTAAACTGATCCAAGTTTTATCCCGCTCGTTCGGCTTTCAGGCGGCGAGTGTCGTGGGATCCGCTGTGGGCTGTGTCGCAACGGCTTGCCATAGGTAACCTTCGCCGGTGACAATGTTTCGCCGCGCCCATGCCCGGCGGCCAGATACGCGTTGACCGGGATCGATGTCGGGGTGCATCCATTCATGTAGTGAAATTCATCACAAGTACGGGAGGATGATACCATGCGACGTGCCTTCTTCGTGTTAGCGCTCGGCGCGGGTTTGGCCTTCGGCGGGGCGGAGGCCTGGGCCGAAACGCACGCGTTCTCGGTCATGGACATGATGGCCATGCAGCGAATCTCGGATCCGAATGTCTCGCCCGATGGCCGGCGGATTGTCTTTGTGCAAAGTCAGGTGGACTTGGAGGCCAACAAGTCGCGCACCGACCTCTGGCTGATCGATGTCGATGGCCAAAACCTGCGGCGTCTGACCACCAACATCGCCAACGATTTCAACCCGCGCTGGTCGCCGGATGGCCAGCACATCTGGTTCCTGTCGACCCGTTCCGGTTCCTCGCAGGTGTGGCGTCTGACGCTGGACGGCGGCGAGCCGCAACAGATGACCGATCTGCCGCTGGATCTTTCCGGCCTGTCGATCTCGCCCGATGGGCGCTATCTGGCCTTCACCGCCGAAGTCTTTCCCGATTCCTCCATGGCGGCCACAAAACGGATGCTGGATGCCGAGGAGGCGCGCAAATCCAGCGGTCGTATCTATGATCGGCTCTTCATCCGCCATTGGGATACTTGGGAGGATGGACGGCGCGCGCATCTGTTCGTCATGCCGACCGAAGGGGGCGAGGCGAAGGATGTGGTGCTCGGGATGGACGCCGATGCGCCGGCCGGCGGCACGGACGAGTACACCTTCACGCCCGACAGCCGCGGCGTGGTGATCTCGGCGCGCAATGTCGGACGCGATGAGGCCTGGTCGACCGACTTTGATCTGTACTATGTCCCGATCGATGGTTCGGCGCCGCCGCGCGATCTGACCGAAGCCAACGAGGCCTGGGACACCAATCCGGTCTTTTCACCCGACGGCAAGACACTCGCCTACCTCGCGATGGCGCGTCCGGGGTATGAAAGCGACCGCTATGTGATCATGCTACGCGGCTGGCCGAATGGCGAGGCGCGTCCCTTGACCGCCAGCTGGGATCGTTCCCCCGGGTCGATCGTCTGGTCGCGCGATGGCCGCACGATTTACACCACCGCCAACAACATCGGCAACACCGCGCTTTTCGCCATTGACGCAAAGTCCGGACAGGCGAGGCTGCTGCAGGGCAAGGGCTCGTTCAGCGCGCCGTCGCCGGCGGGCAACCGCATCGTCTGCGGCATGAGCAACTTCAAATCGCCGCTGGAACTGTATTCCGTGCGTCCGGACGGCGGCGACCTGCGTCCGATCACGCGCGTCAATGCCGAGAAGGTCGCCAACATCCGCATGGGTGATTACGAGCAATTCAATTTCAAGGGCTGGAATGATGAGACGGTCTACGGCTACATCGTCAAGCCGGTCGATTTCGATTCGCTACGCACCTATCCGGTGGCGCTTCTGATCCATGGCGGCCCGCAAGGGAGCTGGGACAACAGCTTCCACTACCGCTGGAACGCGCAGACTTACGCCGGCGCCGGCTACGCGGTGGTGACGGTGGATTTTCACGGGTCAACGGGATACGGACAGGATTTCTGCGATGCCATCCGCGGCGATTGGGGGGGCAAGCCGTTTGTCGATGTGCAGAAGGGGCTGGAAGCGGCGCTGGCGCGCAACCCGTGGATGGATGGGGAACGTGTCGGGGCGCTGGGGGCATCGTATGGCGCCTACATGATCAACTGGATCGCCGGCAACTGGCCAGATCGTTTTAAGTGCCTCGTCAGCCACGACGGCAACCTCGATGAGCGCATGGCCTACTACGACACGGATGAACTCTGGTTTCCCGAATGGGATCACATGGGCAAGCCGTGGGAGAATCCGACGGGGTACGAGGAACACAATCCCGTCAACTTTGTCCAGAACTGGAGGACGCCGATGCTGGTGATCCATGGCGCGCTGGACTTTCGCATCCCGTACCCGCAGGGGATCGGCACCTTCACCGCGTTGCAGCGTCTGGGCATTCCCAGCAGGTTCCTTTACTTCCCGGATGAGAATCACTGGGTGCTCAAGCCGCAGAATTCGGTCCTGTGGCACCAGACGGTCATCGGCTGGCTCGATCAGTGGCTCAAGCCGGAGGGCAAGACGGCGGACGCGTCGGCGGAGTGACCGCGCCTCACAATTCCCGAATCATTTCCGACGGATCGTCCCATTGACCAACGCGGCGGAGCCGAATCCCGGCTCCGCCGCGTTTCTGCACCGATTCCGGGCGTGGTCAGTTGCTGAATGACATCGTCGCGCCGTTGAGCGCCCGTGGGAAGAGGATGTTGTTTTCCTTGTGAATGTGCTGGTGCAAGTCGGATTCGAACTGCTGCAATCCGTTCAGCAGTGCGCGGTAGGTGTTGCAGGCCCATTCCGGCGGGTTGTATCCGTCGGTGAGGGTGGTCAGCCGCTCGAGGTTGGCGCCGGCATCATCGTGCTCGGATTCCATCTGGCGGATCGGCCCGGCGATCATGATCGCCGAGTCGGCGGCACGCGAGGGGTGCTCCTCCATCTGCCGGATCATCGGGAAGAGGATGCGTTCTTCCTTCATCATGTGGCTGGAGAGTTCGGCGGCCAGTGCGCCGACGGTGTCGCGCACCGCGGCCAGGTGCGGGTCGCGTTCGCCGTGCACCGACGCCACTTTCTGCGCCATCGCCTGCAGACGCGGCAGTTCGGCGCGCAGGTAGGTGTGGTGGGTCTGTTCGATATGGTCGGCCAGCGCGGTCAGGGACATCGCCGCGGCGTCAATGGCCGCCGCGCCGGCGGCGGCGCGTCCGCGCTCCGACTCCAGACGCGCGATCACTTCATCGGTGTCGAGATTGCGTCGACGGCAAGCCTCCGCCAGCGGCACCTTGCCGCCGCAGCAGTAGTCGATCCCGTACTCTTCAAAGACACGCGACAGTTGCGGTTCCGCGGTGACAATGCCGCCGACTGTCGCGTCGGACTGAATGGGGCTCATGGCGTGACTCCTTGTTAGGTCAATCCGATTTCCTTCGGCATGTCGCCGCGCAGTTCGGCGACGAAGCTGGTTTGGGTATCGTCGCCACAGATCGGGCCGGTCGGGTTGGTGTGCGGACAGCCGGAGAGCGAGTCGCGGCTGTCCAGCGGCGTCTCCTCGAAGTGGCCGCGCAGGATGCTCATGAGCACGGCCGCATCGACCTTTCGGGCGGGCGTCACGGAAAACGGCAGCGGCGATCCATGGCCCGGCGGGTTGGCCGCCACCCGACGGAGGCCATCCCATTGGCGGCCGATGTTTGAGATGTGCGAGGCCGCATCCGGGTGCGCATAGGCGCGCGCGAAATGGAAGGGGCCATCGGAGGCGGGGTTGTACCAACCCCGTTCGGTCGCATAGGTCACAACATCAGGCGCGCCGAGGAAGTTGACGGTGTCGCTTAAGTCGATGGCGCCGATTGTGTAGGTGTTGGCTATCAGCGCGACCTGGTTATCCGGCACCCGTTGCGCCACCCAGTGACGGCCTTGCACCGCAGCCAGAAGCCAGCCCTCCTGCGGGTCGCTGATCACGTAGGTCCGTCCCGAACCGGAATAACCGAATCGCTCAATCAACTGGCCGGCCAGACGCACGCCTTCGCGCGCGCTCCGGGCGCGTTCGGCAACCAGGCGGCGCAGCCACCAGTTGATGCCGTCGCCATCCAGGGAGGGCTGATCCTCGCGCGAACGGCAGGCGTCGGAGCAGACGCAGACGCCCCATTCATTTAAGTAACTGTCGGAGTACAGCAAGCCGGGAATTTCCGACCAGAGATAGGCCCAGGTTTCGGGCACCTGTTCGAGGGTCAGGGCGCTGTCGAGTTTCACCATCGTGCCGGGGGCGTGTGCCTGCCGGGGCACATAGTGGTGATTGACCACCTGCGGGTTGCCATCGTCCTCATTGTGAGCCATGGTGACAAAGCCGGTGGTTGAGACATCCTTGCCGACGACGATGGAAAAGCAGCCGCCTTCTGACGGCGGGGCCGACTGGGCGGACAGGCCGCTCAGAAGGAACGTCGCGACCAGGACAAATAGACGGGTTGGTTGCCGGCGCATGGATACCTCGCTTGTGTTGAACGTCTGCCGGATCGCTCTCCGGCTCCGGGCCAGCCGACCTCTCAGTCGGCGGGTCGCATTTACATGAACCACCGCTTCTGCGCGTGAACGATGTCGCCGAAGCGGCGCATAAACGCCATCTCATCGTCGGCGAGGGGACCGGCCTCCAGCGCGGTGAGGTTCTCCTTCAGCTGAGCCAGATTGCTGGGGGCTGTCAGGACAACATCGACGTGGGGGTTACTCAACACAAACCGGTAGCACAAAGGCGCGGTGGGCACCGGCTCGGAGGTCGGATATCCTTTTGGGCGCCGTAGCAGGTAGCTCCAGCGGGTGGCGGTGTAGCTGATCACGGTCGGTTTGTGGGCCAGACGTGTGAATATGTCGGATTCCGCGCCCCGGTGGGCGGCGTTATAACGCACCATGAGCGTGTCCATCGCCCCGGCCGCCATAGTCTCCCCGGCGAACGACCGATCGTGGCATGACATTCCAATCCCACGGACTTTGCCTTCCTCGCGCAGGCGCATCAACTCCTCCTGCACCGATTCGGGGAAGTGTCTTGGCTTGGTCACGCCCAGAAGCAGGAAGAAATCCAGGTAATCGGTCCCGAGCTGACGGAGGCGTTTTTCCAGCGACCGGCGGATATTCGTATGGGTGAACAGCAGGTTGTAGGCGCCTGTGATCACGATGAAGCGGTCGCGCCCGTGGCGGAACAGCTCCCGCAGCGACGTGACCATCTGTCGGTCGAAGCCGTAGCAGAAGAAGACGGTGACTCCCCGGTCGACGGCGTAATGGACCGTCTGCCTGCCCGGCCAATAGCTGGCCGACAGGCCCATCCGGCGGACGGTCAATCCGGTGCCGCCCAAAACGGCGGTCTGGAAGTCGGACATCCTGCGGGAATGAATGGGTCCGGCGGCCATTCCGGCAACCGGCAACGCGTCAAAATCCCCTTCCACGGGGCCGGATTTTATCTTGTTCCTCGACTTTTGGCGGCGGCCCCCCTATACTGGCGGCGAGAACCGAAACCGCCGACTTTTCTCGGACTGACCGCACAGGCAAGGACCGACGGCATTCACGGAAGAGCGTAACCGGTTTCGCGGCCGTCGGGGCCAACGGATGGGAGCGCCGTGTCGCTCCCAGCAAGCAAAGGACGTGCAAGATGGCAACAGGCACCGTGAAGTGGTTCAACGACGCCAAGGGCTACGGTTTCATCACGCCTGATGACGGCGGCAAAGATGTGTTCGTGCATCACCAGGCGATTCAGGCCGAGGGATTCCGCAGTCTGAAGGAAGGCGACAAGGTGACCTACGAAGTGGTCCAGGGCCCCAAGGGCCCGCAGGCCGAGAACGTCAAGAAGGCCTGATAATTGATGCCAGATGTTGCCCCGGGTGGAGCGATTCACCCGGGGTTTGTTTTATGCCGGCACTGAGGATTTCGGGGATTCATTCGGCGCACCGTCGCACCGTTTGCCCGGGTTGTCGGTCCGCTCACTTCCAATGCGCGGCGATGAACGCGTCGGTGTCAGGCAGGCCACCCTGCAGAATCAAGTAGCCGTTGTGCGGCTCGCGCAGGGTGGTCTCGTGGTTGATGGATGTTCGCATCATCCGCATCACCTCATCGTGATCGTCGGTGTGCGCCAGCACCCAGGAGAGCTTCATCAGCGCGGTTTCGGGCAGCATGTTGTCGAGCGGGACCACCCCGAGGTCCATCAGGTCGCGTCCGGTGTCATAGACGTACATTTGGGCGTAACCCCACAGAGTCTGCACGGTCATGACGATGTGCACGCCGGCGGCGACGGCGCGTTTTAGCGCCGGGTATAGCGGCTTGTTGACATGGCCCAGGCCGGTGCCGGCGATCACTATCCCACGATAACCCTTCTCGACCAGCGCGTCGACGAGGTCGGCGCGCATGCCGGGGTAGTAGTAGAGAATCGTGGCGCGGTCGTCGTAGACGGCGTCGATGACCACCTTGCGCGACCGGTCGCGGCGACGGAAATCGTCGGTCAGATACGAGAACTCGTCACGGCTGACCGTGGCCAGCGGCGTGTCGCCCACGGTGCGGAAGGTGCTGCGGTAGGAGCTGTGCATCTTGCGGCAGCGGGTCCCGCGGTGCAGCAGGCCGTAGCGGTCGGACGTCGGCCCGAACATGCAGATGACCACCTCGGCGATGTCGCCGTAGGCCGCCGAACGCACTGAGTGAATCAGATTGAGCGCGGCGTCGCTGGAGGGACGGTCGCTGGAGCGCTGGGAGCCGACCAGCACAATCGGCACCGGCGAATTCTGCACCATGAACGAGAGGATCGCGGCGGTGTGGCCCATGGTGTCGGTGCCGTGCCCGATCACGATGCCATCGGCGCCCGCCTCGATCTCAGCCCCGATCGCCTGGGCCAGTTCGATGTACTGGTCCTTCGCCATGTTCTCGGAGAAGACGCCGAAGATCTTTTTGGTGGTCAGATTGCAGATGTCGGCCAGCTCCGGAACCGCGCCGTAGAGTTCGCCGGGAGTGAACGCCGGTATGACTGCTCCGGTGCGATAATCCAGACGCGAGGCGATGGTACCGCCGGTGCCCAGCAGCGTCACCGCGGGCAGATCAGGCCGCCGGGGGAATTCCTTCTCCGGAATCTTGTAGACGGCAACCTTGTAGCCGACTTCGGTTACCGTGGCAATGCGATCGACGTGCACACCGACGTTGTAGCCGTTTTTCAATTTGATCACGATGTGCGCGTCATCGAGCGTCTCGCTGCGCGGCAGGATTACGCCTTCGAAGACGCTGCCAGTGTCGTTGACCAGACGCACATCGCTCCAGACCCGTACGCCGAGTTCGGAGAGCCGGGCACGAGAGCGGCCCTTGTATCCTTTCAGATCATCATCAGCCATGGCGGGCCTCGGCGGATAAGTTGTGCTCGATTTCAGCGGCGACCTTCTGAGCCGGGACTTTGCCGCGCAGTGATGCCATGCACCGTCCCATGGCCAGCCGTCGCAACCGCGTCGGATCGCCGCCGGGTCTGAGATCGCGGCGTGAGGCCTCGATTTGCAGACGAACGGTCGACTGCCAGTCGGCGGGCGCGGTGCCGAGGCCGTCGACGGCGAGAAGCTCCGTGAGAGGTGTCGTTGGGCTGAGGGCCAGCTTGCGCACGATCAACTCCCAGGCCTCACGGAGCGCGGTTTGGTTTTTCATGGCCGCGAACAATTCACACCAGCGGGTTTCGGGGATGGCATCGACAGGAACGCGGGCGCGCTGCAAACCTTTGAGACGCTCGCCGAAGAGGAAGCAGGCATCGCGCAGATCGCCGCCGGCCAGCGTGACCAGATCGACCAGATGGGCGCCGTTGCGGCGGATCAGATAGTGAATGGTCGGTGTCGGCACGCCGGCGGCGCGGTAGCGCTCCTCGCGATCCCAGGGACGCGGCGCCAATTGGCGACGCAATCGTTCGACCCGCTCGCGTGTGACGGGTGTCGGCGGGCTGTCGGTGTCGGGATACATGCGGTCCGGTCCGGGCAGGATGCGCTCAAAGTCGGTGTGCCCGTCACGGAACGGTTGGCGCGTCTCATTGGGGACACCATCGATGGCGTCGGCGTAGCGTTTCTGAATCTCCTCTGTGGCTGTCACCGTGTCGGCTTCGGACCCCCAGACAATGACCACAGCGTCGCCGGGGTCGCAGCGCAGGCGGGCGCGGAGGCGGCGCAGGTCGGCCACCGAACCTTCATAATCGGGCCATTTCTCATCGTGGAAGAGGATCGGGATCTGATCGAGCCCGGCGATGACGCGGATGCGTCCGGCCAGTTCCGAGGCGAAGGTCAAGTCGGGTTGGGTCGGCCAGTTGAGCGTCCCGGTCAATCCCTTCAAACACACCGCGCGCACGCAGAAGGGACCCGCGCCCAGTTCGAATCCGGGGCGCCGTCCGGTGGATGCCACCCACTTCTCCCACGACTCGATGCGAAACGGCTTGAACGCGCAGGTGGAAAACAGGTCGGTCACATTGATGCTGTCGATCTTGAGGTCCTCGGGACGGCGGAATCCGCGGCTATGCAATTCATCGCGCAGCCGCAGCAGGTTCATCTGCCGGACCGCTTCGCCATGCACCAGCCGTACTGCCCAATGCGCCTGCGGCACACCCTTGATCTCGACGCGCCGTCCGCCGCGCACCGAGACATTGACATCCTGACGGCTGGCGCCGATGCCCACACGGACATGGCCGGTGCTGCGGCAGACCCGGCCCACCAGCAGGATGGCCTCGGCCACCTCCTCGGGCGTGCGCAGGTCGGGTCCGGTCACCGTCTCGATCAACGGCATTCCCAGGCGGTCGGTGCGCCAGACGATCAGATGGCCGCGGTCGGACACCTCGCGGCAGGAATCCTCCTCCACGCTGACCTGCGTGATCGAGATCTCGCGTCCGCGGAAGGGGAGACGGCCGTTGACCCCGACAATCGCCGTGCGCTGGAACCCGGTCGGGATCGAGCCGTCCAGGTACTGCTTGCGGGCGATGTGCACCTCATCGACGATGTCACAGCCCAGCATCAGGCATTGCTCGATGGCAATGTCGATCGCCTGCTGGTTGACGAGGAAGGGCGGGGTGTCGTCCATCTCGTAGGTGCAGACATTCTCTTTGTGCAACAGGTAGATGATGTTCTTCTTGGTCCGGAACTCCATCAACGCGGTGCCGTCGTATTCACCGAGTTCGGAGAGGGTCGGACGCATGTGCCGGAGCACCTCGCCGTCATGGGTCTCGGTGTAGCGACCGGCGGGGCAGTGGCAAAACATCTTGTTGTCGGTCAGCAGTTGCTGGTGGACTTCCAGTCCGGCGCGGAGGCCGAGCTCCTGGTAGTCGATGATGGAAGGCATGCCCTGCAATTGGTTCCCCTCCTCCCGGGGCAAAATCCGGCGCACGATAGCGCAGAAAGTATATCCGGAAGTAGCGCTCAGTCGGCGGCGAAGTCAAAATCACAAGACGGAGAGAGGGGCCGGTGCCGGCGCAAGCTGTCGCCCCTGTCGGACATGGAGTTAAGCATTCGGGTCGGTGGCTGTTGCACGAGGGGTCTTCGGCGTTACTCAGCCAGCCCCAACTTCTTCAAGAAGGCCGGCCAGCGCGGATCGCCGTGCAGGGGGCGGAGAAACGGGGTGGTCTTCACGGTGGTCAATCCGAAGTCGCGCTCCGCAAAGGCCCGCTCCAGCCATCCGAAGGCCCGTTCGGTCTCGCCGCGGGCTCCATGGACTTCGGCGATCTGGAACGCCGAGTTGCCGGCGAACTTCTCAATCAATTCCTGCAGCACGGCATCCGAGTCCGTCTTGTGCCCGAGGGATTGGTGGACAATTGTGAGCCCCCACAGGCGAAAGACCTCATCGGAATCCTGCCTCGCTTCGTGCAACGCTTCGTCGCCCCGGCCCTGTGCCAGCAGGATCACGGCGAGGGTGGCATGCGCGGCGCTCATCTGCGGGGAGAGTTCCAACGCGTGGCGGGCCGCCGCTTCCGCCTGCTCCAACTGGTCGGCGGCGAGACGCACCTGCGCGGCATTGTAGTAATTGGACGCATTCAGCGGATCTTGTAGCGCCGCCTGCTCGAGGAGGTCGATGGCTTTGTCGAGGTCGCCGAGGGCCCAGGCCAGCAGACCGGCGCCGCGCAGGGCGGCCGCGTCGCCGGGGGCCAGTTCGATCGCCCGCGAAAATGATGCTTCCGCGGCGCGCCAGTTCCAATCGAGGACCATCTGGATGCGGCCGAGCGCGGCATGGCCTTCCGCCAAGTCCGGCTCCAGCGCCAGCGCGCGCTCGGCGGCGTCGCGGGCGTTGCCGTACATCTCGTCCGGCGATGCCCAGCCGTAGGCGGCCGTCCGCCAGCAGGCGCGGCTGAGTTCCGCCCACGCCTGGGCAAATTGCGGCTCGCGCGCCAGCGCCTGCTTGAGGTATTCAATCGGTTTCAACGCGGTCTCGGGCGTGTGCTGCCCGAGGAGGTGGCGGGCGAGCAGGTAGAGGCGATAGGCCTCGGGGTCATGGGCGCGTCCGCGCGCCGCGCGCGCCAGTTCGTCCTTCAGGGCCCGGCTCTTCTGCGAGTCCTGCACTTCGCCCAGGAGCGTCCGGCGCAGTTGGCCGACCACCGCATGCACGATGTCATCCTGCACGGCGAAGATGTCATCGAGCGTGCGGTCGTAGGTCTCCGACCACAGCGGCGCGCCATCGGCGGTGCGGACCAGCTGCACCGCAATGCGGATGCGGTTGCCCGACTTGCGCACGCTGCCATCCAGCACGGTCGCGACGTTCAGCCGCCGGCCGATGGCGGTGATGCTCTCGTTTTTCCCCTTGAACTGAAACGATGACGAGCGCGCCGCCACCTGCAAACCGTGAATCTTGGCCAGCGTGACCAGCAGCTCATCGGCCAACCCATCGGAGAAATACTCGTCCTCGACGCTGGCGCTGTGATTGACAAACGAGAGCACGGCGATCGAAGGCCGCCGGGGCCTGGGCGACGGCGGGAGGGGCTGGACATCATCCCTGTGGCACGCTTTCAGATCGGCTGTCAGTGCTGCACAGTCGGGATAGCGCAACGCCCGCGGCTTCTCCAGGCAACGGGCGACCACCGCCTGAAGGTTGCCGGGAATCGCGGGATTGTAGGTGGCCGGCGGCTGGGGCGCTTCGGTGAGGATGGCATACATCAACGCCGCCTCATGGTCGGCGCTGAAGGGGAGATGCCCGGTCAGCATCTCGTAGAGGACAACTCCCAGTGAATAGATGTCGGAGACGGCATCGGCGTCGTGCCCCTCGATGACTTCCGGCGGCAGATACGCCAGCGTGCCCACGGTCCTCCCCGGCTGGGTCAGTCGCGCGGCGCCGCGGATGCGCGCGATGCCGAAATCGAGGATCCGCACACGCCCCTTGTCGTCGACGATGATGTTGCCGGGTTTGAGATCACGGTGGATCACACCCAACTCATGTGCGTGCTGCAGCCCGTCGGTGATCTGCAACGCCAGGTCGATCAACTCGTCGATCGGCCGCGGATTCAGCGCCAGGTACCTGTCGAGTGTGAGGCCCGCGACGTAGGTCATGACGATGAACGGGCGGCCCTCGGCGTCATCAATTCCATGGATCGTGACGATGTTGGGGTGATCGAGTTTGGAGGCGGCCCGGGCCTCGCGGATGAGACGCTCGCGGGCATCGGGGTCATGCCAGAGCGTCTGCGGCAGGAATTTCAGGGCGACCTGACGGTCCAGCCGGGTATCCTCGGCGAGATAGACTTCGCCCATGCCCCCGGTGCCGAGGTGCGAGAGAATCCTGTAGTGACTGATGGTCTGCCCGATCACGCCTGCTTCCTGTTGTTGGTCTTGCCGCGTCCCCGCCAAGATACCCGTGCGAGCCATTCCGGACAAACCGGACCGCGGTCTAATCGCGCGGCGACCCGGCAGCGGATTGAGCAGGCGGCACACATCTCGACCGCGGGCCAGAGTCGGACTCTGGCCCTACGGTACGGAGTTCCAGTGCCCAGTCGATTGAGGTTCGGGACTTGCGATCACGCAGTCCCGTGACTTGTTCACTCACTTCGGTTGCAGTCGGAAGCGGTCCGGCCGCACATCGAGCACCTGACGCAGCCAGCCCTCCGGATAGCCCCGCTCTTCCGGGCGGCCCTTCTCGTTTTTCACGTAGCCATCATTGTAGCGCGTGATGAGATGCTCGCCGAGGGCCTTCCAGCGCGCCACGACCGTTTCGGCGTGGGAGAGCGAGTAGTCGGTCAGGTAGCGGATCATCAGCGCTGAGTCCCGCTTGCCGAGTTCGATTGCGGTATTTTCGATCACCGGCTGCAGCGCGATACAGTTGCCCTCCAGCTCCGCCTGCACCGCCTGAATCTCGGGCAGCATGTACGAGTACTTGAGATTGGCGAAATTGGCGACAAAGTTGAAGACCCACCAGGCCGATTCCCAGGAGAACTTCGACAGCGTCCCGACTGCGTACGATGGCGGGACGGCGTTGATGCCGCAATACAGTGGGACGTAACAGGAGGTGTACGTGTTGTCCAATCCGTACCAGAAGACTCCGCCGACCGCATCCGGGAGCCCGGCGCGCGATTGCGACACGAAGGAGTAGGCGGTCTGGGGCGTCGAGATGCAGCGTTCCCAGCCATAGTCGACACTGTCCACCGTCCAGGTCATCGGACGGCAGCGGTCGGGCGATCCGAAGGGACCGGAGTCGACCCCCTGCGTCATGTCAAACGGCGTGCCTTCGTAATGATCCCGCATAAGCGCGAAGACATCCTGCAGCGACAGTCTCTTGTCCGGCTTGATCCACAGCGGGTAGGGTTGGGCGCCGGGGATGGCGCGGTGATAGTCGGTCGAGAACTCCTGCGAAGGGGCGGCGCGTCGGAAGATGCTCCAGACCCGGGTGTCGGCGTAGCGATAGTCCTTGGGCAACGGCGGGCAGTAGGCGTCGCAGAATCGAAACGGCTTGCCGGCGTTGGGGTCGTAATAGCCGCGCGCAGTGGCAAACGCGATCACGCCGGCGGAGTAGAGGCAGTCTTGCGGATCGTCGAGCGGGAATTCGCCGATGCGGGCCTTGTTGGCGTGGCAGGCGATGCAACCATCGGGGACACGTACCGCGACCCATTCGGCGCCCGCGCCGCCCGGACCCCGGCCGATCATTTCCATGATCCAGGCCTCGGTGGGATCGGCAATGGAGAAAGACTCCCCGGTGGACCGGTAGCCGTACCTGGCCACCAGTTCGGTCATGACCGAAATCGCCTCACGCGCGGTCCGGGATCGCTGCAGCGCCAGGTGCATGAGGTCCCAGTATTCCAGCAGGCCGGTGGAATCCGCCAGTTCGAGACGGCCATCGAAGGTGGTCTCGCCGATGGCCACCTGGTGTTCGTTCATCTCGCCAATCACGCCATAGGTGTGCGGGACCTGATGGACCCAGCCGCGCACACTTCCGCCCCAGTCCGTGATCGCCAGGGAATCGCCCGGCGCATAGTCGGCGGGCGGGGAGTAGCGTAATCGCGGGTGAAATTCGCCGTCGCAGGTGTAGGTAATCATCACCGCGTTGTCCTGCGAGGCCGCCCGGGTGACCAGCAGACTTGTGCAGGAATTCGCCTCGGGGCAGCACAGGCATGCGCCGATCGCCGCGACGATACACACCGCCAGGATCTGTCTCATGATCTCATCCGCCTTTCGTTCTGGAGGGAAGGGGACCTCCCCGGTCGTGATGTCCGGAAGTATCAGGCGACGATCGACGGGCCTTGCATGAAAAAAGGGGCGGGCGGGAAGAAAGTGTCAGGCGCCGGGCGCGACAGGAAGAGCGGGCCAATGGCAGCAGTCTTCATTCTGGGATCACGGAGACGCGCCGTAGCATGCTGTGGCAAACGGCGACTGAATTGGCCGGATTCCCGGCGGTCGGGGATGATGTCCGGATGCGGCCCGTTGCACTGTCGGTCACTGTCTGTGTCGGTCGATGGGCTTATCTAGAATCGGTTTCATAACCTCCTGAGTGTGATGACCTGACAGGCGACATGGAGGAAGGCCAGAAACATCAGGGCGTAGTACTCATACCGGAC
>CAZQIZ010000040.1:0-18216 GCA_964593585.1 uncultured Ignavibacteria bacterium | reverse complement strand
CGTAAGATCAACAACCCAGTCCAAATGCAACACCCATTTTGTTAGAAGGTCTAAGGATCCATGCTTCCCATGCGAACGGTCCGTGCGCCAGGCCGTGTGGCGACACTCGGCCTGCTGGTTCTCTTGTCCGGCACGGCCGGCGCACAGAATAGCCCCGGCAGTATCGGACCGGATTATCGCCAGGGACGGCTGCAAATCTACACCGGCTACGGCGGATCTTACTACTCCATCGACGACCGCGATTTCGATGTTCTCGATGATGAATCAGAGAATCTCTACTCCTACGTCACCGGCGTTGGCGTGCGGGTCTATCGCGGGATGTCGCTCTATGCGCAAGGAGTGATCTCGGCTCACTTCGTTGAAGTCGGCAGTAGCGAGGACGTGTTCTGGCGCGGTGAGGGCACATTGGGATTCCGGGTCACGCCGTGGCAGGGTGCGCGGTATCACACTCAGCCGTACGCCAAACTCGGCATCGGCACAATGTGGCTCAAGAGCTACCGCTCCGCGGGGTTCGCCTGTTGGCAAGCCGCGCTTGGCATCGACCACTACGTCGGCCGTCGCGTCGCGCTCTATGGCGAAATTAACGCCTCAACCGCCAATCTGAACCGGACCAACGATGGCGACCCACTCGCTGACAATCTCCGTCTTACCACGTTGTCAGTACACGTGGGACTCACATTCCGCGTGTGGTAGCAGCGGATCGGAGACCCGCCATTACCGGCTCCAGCTCCGTCTGACCAAATTCTGATCCGATCGCACAGCGAATGTGCGTTCGCAAATCAGATGACGCATCAGGGCATTGCAGAACAATGACTTAGATGCGCGGGCATGTGCTTTGCTTTTCTCCCCTTCGCCGGGTGACAGCGCAGCGATTCGCGCCGCCCGGCGCAGAACAGGCACATGGGAGGATGGCATGAGCAACACCCGTTGGATCAAAATCGCCGCCGCGGTCGTCGGATTCTGCCTGGCGATGGCGGCCACATCCGAGGGACGCATTCGCAAAAGTGAGCTGGTCGACCCGCACAAGGATTACACCCAGCGCGGCTTCCAGCTCTACCTGGGCTTCGGCGCGCAGGACTATGAAATCGAGGACGCCGACTACGGCGAACTGGAGCAGCTCGACGACGGCGCCTTGATCTTCTTCGGCGCCAGCATCGGCCTTGACCGCGGCGTCGCGCTCTTCTTCGAAGGCACCGGCTCGGAGCATCCGACGCCGCTGGGCGATGTGGTCTTCGGGACCGGGATGATCGGCATCAAATACGCCCCCAATTCCGGCTACCGGCACCAATGGCAGCCCTATGGCAAGTTCGCGCTCGGCGGGGTCTTCCTGTATGAGGATGAATCGCCCTACAAGGTGCGCAACCGCTACGACGACGACAACGGATACGCCGGTCCGGCGGTGGGCATCGCGCTGGGGATCGATCACTTCATCAGCCGCCGCGCCGCGCTCTTCGGCGAGATCGGCCTCACCACCGGCCAGTTCGACAAGCGCGTCATCGACGACGAGGAATACGAACTGCTCGATGATATCGACATGACGTCCGGGCGCATCCAGTTCGGTCTGCGTTTCCGACTATAGCGAATTCCCCATCACCCCAGTTAAGAGGGCGGGCAGACGACGGCGGTGGCTCCGCGAGGAGCCGCCGCTGTCTCGTCATGGCGTGACGACGGTATAGCGCCGTGGGTCCTGTTCGGATGGCTCACGGTGCGCGGTTGGCTGTCCTGCTGACAACAACGCCTCGAAACTCGGATGGCCGCGCAGCGGATCGAATTCGGGGCTGAGCTTCAGGCAGTCGGGAGTGATCAGCCCGGCGGGCAGATGCAGGACCGAATCGAGGAGCGTGATCGCTTCCTCCGCATCCCCCAACCGGCAATGGATGCGCGCTAACCCCAGGACATTCTCGGGGCCGTGGTAGAACGCATCCTTTTCCGGCGGCTGCGATTCGAGCGCCCGCCGTCCTTCGCGCAACGCTTCGTCGCGCCGTCCCGCGCCGGCCAGCGCGATGCCGAGGTACCGCCGCAGCGGCGCGAAGTTCGGCTCGTTGTCGACTTGTCGACGAAGATCGGCCGCCGCCGCGGCAAACGCGTCGCGTTCCTCCGCATTGTTGCCCTCCAGCGCCGCGGTCTGCGCGCGCAGGATGTTGTAGAAGGCCGTGTCGTCGTCGGCGATCTGCAGATACCTTCGGGCACACACCGGATCACGCCGCAACAGGCAGACCGTGACCCGCTCCTCGGCAAGCTGCTCGGGATTCACGGCGCTGGGCACGTTGAGAAGCACCGCCAGGGCGCTGTCCAGATTGCCCTGGCCATGGACAAACATGCGCGCAAGCAGACGATATGGTGTGGCCTCCGCCGGGGCCAACTGTACCGCCAGCCGCAGGAACGGCTCCGCCTCACTCCAGCGGCGCATGCGCAGGTAGGTGTTGCCGATCTCCCAGGCGCGTTCGGCGAACCGGGGCGCCAGATCCTTCACGGGGCGATCGGGATCTTCGGTCAGGGCGATTTGCAGATAGTCAATCGCCCGCTCAAACTCGCCGCGCCGCCTTTGCACATAGGCGATGAAGGTGTAGACATCATAGAGCTCGCTACTCTTGATGCCGCTCTGTTCCAACTCGGTGAAGGTGGCCAGCGCCCGGGCGTTGTCTTTGGCGACCCAGTAGTCGACGTAGCCGCGCGCCAGTTTCGCATCCGGCGACGAGGGATCCAGCCGCGCCGCCCATTCGGCCGCCTTCCGGGCGGAGTCGGCGTGGTGCTTCAGCGGGTCCGGTCCGTACCACACCATCTTGCTGTGCGAGCGCGACAGGCGCGCCCACGCCTGCAGGTAGGTCGAATCGTGCTCCACCGCCTCCGTGTAGAGGCGGATCGCCTCCCGAATGTCCTCGATGTTGTTGCCGGCGTGGAAGTGCTCCAAGCCACGGTAGTAGGCCAAGAGCGCGTCGACATTGCGCGTGCCGCCGCGGGCCAGATTCTGCCGCTCCGATTCCAGCAGCGTGATGTGCAACGCCCCGGAGACGCGCTCGGCAATGTCGGCCTGAATGGCGAGGATATCCGACAGCAGCGTGTCGTAGGTCTGGTTCCATAGCGGCACATCATCCCGCGCCACCACCAGTCGGGTGGTGACGCGCACGCGCTTGTCGGGCGATGTCGGATCCCAGCGCACCGCGCCTTCGATTACATACTCGACACCCAGATCATCGCCGATCTCCCGGTTGCTTTTGCGCGCATCCTTGTACTTCAAGACGCTGGTGCGCGAAATCACGCCCAGACCACCGACGGTGTTTAGTTTCGCAATAATCTCGTCGGTGAGCCCGTCGGCGAAATACTCCTGGTCGGCCGGGCCGATGTTCTCGAACGGCAGAACGGCCAGGGTCTTGCGCTTGACCCTGGCTCCCTTTTCGACCACGGCGAAGTACTTGCTAAAGGTGATGTAGCCGACCGTGACGATCGCGATGATGGCCAGAAGAGTCAGCGCGATGCCGAATCTCATGCGCTTGGTGAATCGCGCGGGAGCGGGCCGGACCAGCGGCGGCGCGCCGCCGACCAGCGCCTGCAACGCCTGCGCCATGTGGGCGGCATCCGGATAGCGCGCGTCGGGGCTTTTGGCCAGCGCCACATCGATGAATTCGTCGAAGCCGGCCGGCAGATCGGCCCGCAAGGTCGACGGCTTGGGCGGCGTTTCGGATAGCAGCTCAAAGAGCACCGCCGTCAGGTGCTCGCCTTCGAACGGGCGCCGTCCGGTCGCCATTTCGTAGAGGACCGCCCCGGTCGAAAACAGATCGGAACGGCCATCCAGCGTTTTTTCGCCGCGCGCCTGCTCGGGGGACATGTAGTAGGCGGTGCCCGGCGTCATGCCGGTCTTGGTCAGCCCGGCGCTCTCCTGCGACCGCGCAATGCCGAAGTCGGCGATCTTCACATGCCCGTGCGACGTGACGAAGATGTTGTCGGGTTTGATGTCGCGGTGAATGATTCCATGGGCATGCGCCGCCTCCAGCCCGGCGCAGATTGCCCGTCCGATCTCGACGATGCGCTCGGCCGGCAGCGGGCCCTCCGCCAGCATCGCGGAGAGCGTCTGCCCTTCGATGTACTCCATCACGATGAAATCGCGGCCATCGGCGTGTTCGATGGCGTGGATCGTGACGACATTCGGGTGATTCAAAAGCGAGGCGTTTTGCGCCTCGTGCAGCAGCCGCGCGCGCGCGTCGGCGTCATCGGAGAGCGTTTCGGGGAGAAACTTCAGCGCCACCTGTCGGCGCAACTGGGTGTCGCGGGCCAAATACACCTCGCCCATGGCGCCCGACCCCAGCCGCGATTGAATCTCGTAATGTGCGACGGTACGTCCGATCATCGTCCGACCACCGCCTGCCGCCCGTCAACTGGAGGTTGTGGCGCCGACGAGCTTCTGAAACTTGGAATCGTTCTTCAATTTTACGAAGACTGGATCCGCGGCAAGATACGCGGCGGAGTAGACATTCATCTTCAACACGCGGCTGATGTTTTCCACGGCGCGGTCGCTCATACCGACGTGGGCGTCGATCGCGGCGGTGAAGTAGTAGCGCAGCGTCGGATCCAGGGTCTTCTGCGTGTTGGCTCCCAGCCGTTTCAGTTCGGGCTCGGGGTCCTTCACTTCGCCGAGGAGGCAGCGCAGGTAAAGCAGGCCATATTCCAATTCGAGATCGCCCGGGCGCGACGCCAACTCGGCCGCGGCCTTGGCGGCGCCGTCCTTCCAGGCCTTGTTGGCCTGCGAGGACTTGTCCGTCAATTCATATGCGAATCCCAGACGCAGACAGTCGCGCCAGTCGCCGGCCTTGTCGCAGGCGTCCTTTAATTGCGACAGCGCCTCGGGCAACCGCCGCTGGAAGAGGGCAATCGTGCCGGCGACGCCGCGCTGGCGGTAGAGCTTCGGACGCAGAGCGATGGCCTTCTGCAATTGCGAATCGGCGGCGGCGAATTGCCCGCGCCAGAGCGCCAACTGTCCGGCGGTGACCCGGACCCGCGCCAGATTGGGCGACACATCCAGCGCGGTGGCGATGGTCTTGCCGGCATCTCCGGGTTTGCCGGTGAGGGCCAACACCCGCGCCAGCGCGCGATAGGCATCGGTGAAATTGGACTTCAGATCGATCGCCTTGCGCAGCGAACGGACCGCCTCATCGGTCTGGGCGGCATTGGCCAGCTCGACGCCGAGACGGTAGTGCATGTCCGGATCCTGCGGCGCCAGTTGGACGGCGCGCCGGAGGGAGCGGGTCGCCGCGGTCAGGTCATGACGCATCGCCGCCAGTTCACCGATGCCGGCGTGGTACTCCGCCGAGACGGAATCGCGCGCCGCCGACTTCTGCAACAGCCCGGCCGCCTCCGTCACAATCTTCTCGTTGTCGTCCCAACCCCAGTAGATCTGCTCCATGAGCGTGCGGGCCAGCGCGATCTGCGCCGCGGCATAGTCCTTGTCCAGCGAGATCGCCCGGCGGAATGCCTTCTCGGCCACCTCGTTGTCATCCTCGGTGCGCTGTTCGAAGGCCTGCTGACCCTTGAGATACTGGTCATAGGCCTCGGGATTGTCGGTCCCGACCGTCACGATGGCGCGTTTCTCCTCGGGGGTCAGGGGCAGACCCAATGTCACCGCCAGCGAATCGGCGATTTCCCCCTCCACGGCGAACAGTTGCGCCAGCGGGATGTCGCGTTTGAGCGACCAGACCAGGTCGCGATCGGAGACACGGTGCAGATGCGTGGTCAGCTGGATGTTTTTCTTGTCCTTGCGGACCGAACCCTCGATGAGGTAATCGGCGCCGAGCCGTTTGCCGAAATCCTCCACCGCCAGCGGCATGCCGCGCAATGCGGCGGCGTCGTGACGGGAGACCGCCTTCACCTTTTTGAAGCGGCCGAGCGCCTCGGTCAGCGCCTGCGTCATGCCGGCGGCGAAATAGGCCTCGTCGCGATCTCTGCTTTGATTCTCCAAGGGCAGAACTGCCACCGTCGGCAGCGCCTTCTCGCCGGTGGGCGCGGCGCTCTTGGCCGCGGTTTCAGCGTCGCCAGCGGCTTCGGGCGGCGCAATCAGCGGCGCCTCGACCCCGGTGGTTTCCTCCGTTGTGCCGGTCACCTGCGGCTTCATGTTGAACCAGAGCACCGCCGCCACCGCCGCAACGGTCAACGCGCCGATCACGATATAGAGCACCGACGAGGACTTCTTTTTTGGCTCCGGCGTCGGGGCGGGAGGCGGAGTTGTCGGCTTGGGAGGGGGCGCCGCAGTAGGCTTGGGCGCCGGTTCCGCCGACTTGCCGGCGGCGGCCTTGGGCTGCACCGCGGCAAAGGTGCCCGAAACTGTCCCCGGACCCTTCAGTTGCGAGGCCACGGCCTTCAGGTCCCGGCGCATCTCCTCGATCGTAGCGTAGCGGTCGGCCGCCTTGTGCGCCAGCGACTTCTTGACGATCCGGTAGAGTTCGGCGGGCAGTCCGGGGCGCCTCTCTTCCAGCGGCGGACATTCGTCATTAAGGATTGAGTAGATCACGACCGCTTCATGGTCGGCCACAAACGGCGGCTTGCCCGCCAGCATCTCGTAGAGGATGACACCCAGCGACCAGATGTCGGTGCGCTGGTCGACTACTTCCGAGCGCGCCTGCTCGGGAGACATGTAGGCCGCGGTGCCGATCGTGCTGCCGGTGCGCGTGACCTTTTTGGAGATGCTCGACTTGGCCAGCCCGAAGTCGCAGATTTTGCAGAGCCCGTCCTTGGACAGCAGGATATTGGCGGGCTTGATATCGCGGTGGATGATCCCCTTCTCGTGCGCCTTCACCAGCCCGGAGGCCACCTGTCCGGCGATGCTAACCGCCTCCGCCGGATCCATCGGCCCATCCTTGAGACGCTCCTTGAGGCTGGGGCCATCGACATAGGCCATGACGATAAACGGATGGTCCCCGGAATCGCCGATTTCGTGGATGGTGCAGATATTCGGGTGATCCAGCGCCGCGGCCGACTGCGCCTCGATCAGAAACCGGGTGCGGTCCTCCGCCGAATCGAGGGCATAGGGGGGCAGGAATTTCAATGCCACGATCCGTCCCAGACGGGTGTCTTCCGCCTTGTAGACAATGCCCATGCCGCCGGCGCCGAGGCGCTCGAGGATCTTGTATTGGTTGACCGTTGTGCCAATCATAAGGTTTAGCCCGTTTGTGGACGTGCAAGACAAGCCACGATACCAGATTCCCGAGCATTCGACAAGGGTATCAAGCCGCCATTTCCCGGTCCGGGCACCGGGAACGACGAGGCGGAAATCCAGCGATTATGATCGCAATTCCCGCGCCAGCGGGGAACTGAGAAACTCCGAGCGCATCGACGGGTCGGTGATCCCGGCGGCGGCTTCGTCGAAGTAACGGCGCGCATCCTCACGCGCCTGTTCGGCGGCGGGGCGATCGCCCCGCTGGTCCAGCCATCGGGCCCGGTCCAGATGCATGGCCGCCAGCGGCAACAGCAGATCGGCGGCCTCGGCCCGCGCGATGGCCTCTTCCAGCATCCGCATTGAATTCATGTCGGCATCGGGAACGCCGCTATTGACCAAAGATCGCGCCCGCACCCAGAGGGCCTCGCAGAGCAGTTCCGTCGCCCCGACCTGCCGGGCCAGATTGAGCGCGGCCTTCGAGGTCTCATCGGCGGCCCCGGCATGTCCCGCCAGCAGATTCAGCTCCGACAACGCGCTCAGAGTGCGCGTCTCATACCACGGGTACTTGTGTTCGCGCGCCAGATGGAGGACCTCCCCGAAGCGCCGCTCCGCGTCATCGAAGCGTCCCAGAAGCATGTCGTCGACTCCCAAATCGCGCAGATTGTCGCACTCGGCGCCGCGGTTCTGATTCTGCCGTGCCAGTTGCAGCGATTGCTCGTGGCATTCCCGCGCCCGCTCCAGTTGCCCCATGTCACGCAGGACATCGCCCATGCCATTGAGCCCGCCAGGAATCGCGGAGACGTCATCGATGGCTCGCTTGATGCGCAGCGATTCTTCGTGATGCGCCAGCGACCGTGAGAACTGGGTCAGCCGGTGGTAGGCCAATCCGGAGAAATTCAACGACGACGCCAGTCCGCGTTGGTCGCCGATGGAGCGCTGGATGGCAATGGCCTGCTCGAGCGCGTCGGCGGCGGCGCGATACTGCCCGCGGTGCAGGTGCGTGGCCCCCGCCAGCGCCAGCGCCGCGGACTGTTGCGACAGTCGCCCCTCACGCTGCGCCAAGACCAATGCCTCGCCGGCGGCATCCAGCGCCGCCTCGTACTCCGCGCGCGGCACCAGCACAGCCGCCAGGCTCAGGAGCGACTCGGCGCGCCGGGCCGCATCCTCCTGACGCGCGGCGCGTTCGGCCGCTTCGCCGGCCACGCGACGCGCCGGGTCCAGATCCCCCAGCATGCGCAGCGGCTGGGCCATCCTTCGCAGGATGTCGATTGTCCAGCCGGACAAATCATGCGACTGCGCCAGCGCCAACGCCGCCTCATAGGCCGACAATGCCTGCGCGGTCATGCCCCTGGCCAGCAACACATCGCCGCGTCCGGCCTTCACTCGCAAGGCCAAGTCAGGCTCCACGCGTCCCGCGGTGACGAGGATTCCCTCGAGTTGCTGGTAGAGACGCAACGCTTCGCTGTTGGCGCACAGATCGCGCGCATGCTCGGCGGCGCGCAGCAGATACCTCAGCGCCGCCCCCTCCTGACGCGACGAGAGCAGATGGTGGGCGATGCGCGCCGCCTGCTCGACCGCTCCGGCATGCCGGGCAATCAACGCGGCGCCGATGAGCCGATGGTACTCCTGCCGCAGTTCAGGCAGAAGGCCCTCATAGATCACTTCGCGGATCAGCGGATGATCGAATCGGTAGCGCGTGCCCTCATGCCGGATGATTCGCTGCTCGGTCTCCAGGCGCTGCAGCCGCCGCAAAAGCGGGATGCGCTCCCCGCCCAGGCAGACCAACAGCACCTCCGAATCGAAGAAGTCCGCCTCGCAGGCGGCCAGTTCGAGCAATTCGCGTTCGGCGGCGGCCAGACGGTCGATCCGCTGCGCGATCAGGTCGCGTATGCGGCCGGGGATCGTGATTTCGCCGGCCCGTCGTGCGTCGTCGGCGCCCTTGAGCAGTTCGACGAACTCCCGCACGAACAACGGATTGCCGTCGGCGCGACGCATCACCTGCTCCGCCATCTCGCGATCGTCCAGACGGCCGCCGAACAGTTGCGCCGCCAGTTCGAGTGTCTCCTCGCTGGAGAGTCGCGGCAGCTCCAAGACCTCGGCACAGCCCTCGCCGTGGAGCCGGCGGACCAGTCCATCCACCTGGGCCGCGGGCGCGGACGGCGCGTCCCCTTCGGCGGTGCGATAAGTCGCCACCTGCAAAAGCGGCAAATCGCCGGCATTGCGCGCGATATAGCCGAAGAACTTCAACGTGTCGTCATCAGCCCACTGCAGGTCGTCGAGAAAGAGGATCGTGGGACGTTCCGCCGTCACCACCCGGATCAGCACCAGCAGCGAATCCCACAGGTGCTCCTGGTTGAGGACCGTGGCGGCCGGGCCGGACATGTTGAGGAAAGAGCGCAAGACCGGCAGCCGGTTGCGCAAGTCAACGCCCAACGCCGCCGCGCGTCGCTCCAGCGGATTGATCGTGGAATCGTCCAGCCGCGGCAGGCCGCTGCGCAGCGCGCTGGCATAGGGGTGGAACGGCAACCCGCCACCCTGCGGAATGCAGCGTCCCATCAGCACGCCCATGCCATTGTCGCGTCCGCGCGTCAGCACGGTTTCGATCAGCCGCGATTTGCCGACCCCGGATTCGCCGGTGACAAAGACCGTGAATCCACGGCCGTTTGCGGCGCTTCCCATCCATTGGTCGAATTTCGCCTGTTCGCGCTGACGGCCGACAAAGGGCGGCACGTCGGCGGCCTGCGCCGCGCGCCGCGGTTGCACGGGGTGGCCGGGCCCGGCGACGACGGCGGCCGTCGCCCGACGCAACGACCTCAACTCCTCGGCCAATTCGCGGCAGGAGGAGAAGCGGTCTTCCGGCGACTTCGCCAGACAGCGGTCGATGATCGCTTCCAGCCCGGGTTCGACGGATGGCTCGAATTCGCTCAGCCGCGGCGCGGGCTCGTTGGCGATGGCATAGAGCACCGACATGACATAGTCGGCCTCGAACGGGCGACGTCCGGCGATTAATTCGAAGAACGTCACGCCCAGCGCGAAGATATCCGAGCGGGCATCGAGCCACGCACCGCTCACCTGTTCCGGGGACATGTAGTGGGCGGTGCCCACGGCCAGTTCCTGATTCGACCAGCCGACACTGTCGGAAGCGACACGGGCCAGGCCGAAATCGGAAATGCGGAGACGTCCTCCGGAGTCCAGAAGCAGGTTGTCGGGCTTGATGTCGCGATGAATGATGCCGTGTTCGTGCGCCGCCTGCAGCCCCTCGGCGGCCTGGATCATGAGGTCCACGGCCTCGGCAAAGGGGAGCCGTCCGACACGGGCGCGCAACGCGCCGCCCTCGGCGAACTCCATGACGATGAAATCGCCGTCGGGCGATTCTTCGACCGTGTGCACAGTCAGGATGTGCGGGTGGCTCAGACGGGAGGCCGCGCGTGCTTCGCGCAGGAACTGGGCGCGTGCCGACGCGTCGGCGCGCGCCGCCTCGGGCAGAAACTTGAGCGCCACCACCCGCTGCAGCCGCGTATCCTCGGCCTGGTAGACGATCCCCATGCCGCCCTGGCCCAGCGACGCGCAAATGCGGTAGTGACCGACGGTCTGGCCAATCATACGCTTTGAGGCAGGGCAAGCGAGCGGTGGAACGCGGGATAGCGGGGATGCTTGCGCGCGCGCTCCCACATGGGATCCACCAACACTACCGAGACATCGTACACGGAGACCTTCGCTGCCGCCTCCAACCAGTCAAATACGGCGTCCCACTCTTCCAGTTCCATCAACAAGGCGCTGAGCGGGTCGATAAACCGCAGGAGCGTCGGAATGGGCGCGCGGAATTCGGCCAGCACGGCCGCCTTGAATGACGCCAATGTGCCGGACGCGGCGGCCCGCTGGAAGCGCGCCAGGCGCTCCGGATCATTCAACGACTCCAGCCAGCGGGCGAAGGCGTCGCGCGCCGCGCCGCTGTCGCCTGACAGTATCCGCAAACGGGCGATCCAGAGATTGACGCGCTGATAGGAGGGGTTGATGGCCAGCAACCGCTCCCCATGCAGGATGGCGCGGTCATAGTCGCCGATCACTTCGTGGTACATGATCCAGTCCATGTGCACCGGCGCAAAATTCGGGTCGATCTCGGTAGCGTACTCGAGTTCACGTCGGTAATCGTCCATCCGACCGAGGATGCGGTAGGCGTGGGCGAGATTGGTGTGCACGATGAGCGAGAGCGGATCGTGGCTGAGGGCGATGCGCAGTTCGCGCATGACCTCCTCGAAGCGGCCGAGCACCGACAGCAGGGTGGCGTACCACTGATGCCCGGTGACAAACCCGGGATTGATGGCGATCGCCCGGCGAAAGGCCACCTCCGACTTTCCCCAGCGGTTGGCGTCCATTTCCAACAGCCCGATGGTGGCGTAGGCCTCCGCGCACTCCGAGTCCAATCGCAGCGCCTCCGCGGCGGCGCGGGCGGCGTTCGCCGACAGCTCCTCTCGGGGCGCGTCGGTATGATCGAGCATGGTGACATAAGTCATCGCCAACACGCCGTGCGCCAGGGCGTACTGCGGATCCAGCGCGATCGCCCGCCGGAAGCAATCCTCGGCCTTAAGCAGATCGGCGCCGGTGCGACGGTTCCAGTGGTGGCGGCCCTGCAGGACGAGGTTGTAGGCCTCCAGATTTGCCGTTCCGCCCCGCACCAGCGACGCATCCGGCTGCCCGGTGAGTTTGACCTTCAGGGCGTCCACAATGGCGCGGGCGATATCGTCCTGAATCTCGAAGACATCGGCCATCTCGCGGTCGTACTTCTCCGACCAGATATGGAAGCCGTCGGCGACATTGATCAACTGCGCGGTGACGCGCAGGCGGTTGCCCGACTTGCGCACGCTGCCCTCGAGCACGGTGCCGACATTCAATTGCTCGCCGACGCGCCGAATGTCGGTGGTCTTGCCCTTGAATTGGAAGGCCGAGGTCCGCGCCACCACGCGCAGGTTGTTCATCCGCGAAAACGCGGTAATCAGGTCCTCGGTTAAGCCGTCGGCGAAGAACTCGTTTTCGGCGTCGGCGCTCATGTTCGTGAAGGGCAACACCGCCAGCGAAGGTTGGGCCGGATCGCGCACACCCGGATGCGAACTGACCTTGCCGTCGAGAAGATCGCGAATCTGCGACAGCTCCTGCGCCACCGCCCGCGTGTCGACGGGGCGCTGAATCGGATCCTTGCGCAACAGCCGGTCGATGAGCGAGGTCAGTTCTGACGGCAGGTTGCCGCGGTAGGTATCCATCGCCCGGTGCGGCTCATGCAGAACCGCATACATGAGCGCCGCCGGATGGCTGCCCTCGAACGGCAGATGCACGGTCAGGCATTCATAGAGCACCACACCCAGCGACCAGAGGTCGGAGCGGGCATCGACACCCTCGCCCTTGGCCTGTTCGGGGGACATGTAGGCGGCGGTGCCGGGGGTGATCCCATCCTGCGTAATCTTGGCATTGAAACGCGTCGATTTGGCCAGCCCAAAGTCCATGATCTTCACCTGGCCGCGGGCGTTGATCATGATGTTCTCGGGTTTGATGTCGCGGTGGATAATTCCCTTGTCGTGGGCCACCGACAGCCCGTCGGCCATCTGCATCGCGATCTTGACCGCCTCGGCCGCCGGCAGGGGGCCGTTGGCCAGGCGGTCGCGCAAGGTCATGCCGTCGACAAACGACATCGCGATATAGGGCTGCCCGTCAACTTCGCCGATCTCGTGAATTGTGCAGATATTGGGATGATCCAGCGACGCCGCGGCCTTGGCTTCGTGGATGAGGCGCTGGTACTCCTCGGCCGACTGCTTGGTCTGCGGCGGCGGGAATTTGAGCGCAACGTCGCGTCCCAGTCTTGTGTCCTCGGCGCGATAGACCACGCCCATCCCGCCCTGCCCGAGCTTCTCGATGATGCGGTAATGGGCAATGGTCTGGCCGATCATTTCGCGGCGATCTCCGAATTCCAGTTGATGACCACGTTGATCCACGAGGCGGCGAATCCGGCCTCACGCGTCACGATGTAAAAGGTCCGGCCATCGGCGGAGACGTCATAGGGCTTGTTGGCTTGCGGCGTGCGCACGGTGAACAGCGTCCGCGGCTGGCCGACGGTGATCGATTCGGCGCGGCCGTCGATTTCCACCGCCGTCATCATATTGCCGCCGGAGATGTAGTAGAGCTCGCGGCTGTCACGGCGCCAGCGCGGGAAATCCCCCCCCTTCGACGACACCTGCCACTTGCCTCCCGGACCGGGAAACGGCCGGACATAGACTTCATACTCTCCCGATTCGGCGCTGGCATAGGCCAGCCAGCGTCCGTCGGGTGAGAAACTGGCGTCGTCCTCGTCGAACTCGGTCTGCTGGAAAGCGTATGGCTCGCCGGCGGCTTTCCCGTCCGGACCCAAGGGCAGGATCCAGAGGTCATCGCCGACACTGGTTGTGGTCGGCGCGATGTAGACCAGGTGGCGGCCATCGGGAGAGCAATCCATCAGCCATTTGGTGGCTGAGGAAGAGAACAAAAGCTCCTCGGTGCCGGCGCCGGTGGCGGCCTTGCGGTATAAATCGAGCGCCGACTGCCGGACCGCCGAATACAGAATGTGGGCGCCGTCGGGAGTCCAGGCCGGATAACCGTCCTCACCCGCCGCGAATGTCAACCGCGTGCGGATTTGTCGCGTGATGTCGTGCACCCAGATGTCCGCGTTGCTCGTGATGGGATCGACCGCCTCGACGGCGAAGTAGCGGTCATCCGGCGACAGATCGCAGTCGTAGTATGATCCCGCCTCGCCGAGTGTGTCCAGCGCCGTGCCTTCACGGTCAAACGCGATGATGTGCGCCCCCAGTGCGCTGGCGCCCGACTGGTAGGCCAGCGTGCCGTCGGTCGAGACCCCCAGCGAGACATTGCTGAACCCGAGGTCGGCGTAGACATCTTCCGCCAACGGCACCGGTTCGCCGCTGAGCGTGCCGTCCGACACGTCGAAGGCCTGCGCCATCAGCGTGCGCTCGCGCAGGAAGATCAGGTGGCCGCTGGCGTACGCCGCGTTGGCGGCGCATTGCATCACGGCACGGTCCACCGAACCGTCCAGGGCGGCAAACCGCACCGAATCATCGCGGACATCGCCCGATCCGGGTCCCATCCGCGAGTAGTAGATGTAGTGATTGCCGTTAGGCAGAAACCATGGCCAACGGTGCGTCGATTCGCCGCGAGTGGTGTCCAGGGACGTGAGCACGCCCGGCACACCGCCGGCGGCGGACACGCGCACAAGACCGCCGCCCGGCCGCGGCGCGAAGATGATCACACCGTCGCCGCTCCAACTACCCCCGCGGCCGCTGGGAGCATCGCACAACGTCACCGCCGGCCCGCCGGTGACATCGATCTTCTTCAGTTTGGCTTCCGCAAAAAAGCAGAGGAAGCGGCTGTCGGGCGACCAGAAAGGATACAAAGCGCCATCGGTGCCGGGCAGTCGCTCCGACGTGAAGTTGTTGATCGAACGAACCCACAGCGACGTGGTCCCGAGCGAATCGGCCCCGACAAAGGCGAGGCGATGGCCATCGGGGGAGAGCGCCAAATTGCCCGCGCCTTCCACGGCCAGATTCAGACGATCGGGGGCGGGGACGGCAAATCGGACGGTCGCGACCGTGGCCGGCGCCCGTCCCACTTGAAGCCACCCGAGCCATCCGGCGGCCAACATCAGGATGCCGACCAGCGACCACGGCAAAATTGCTCCTCTTTTGGGCGCGGAGGAAACCGCGGGAGCGGCCGCGGCCGCCGGCCGTGGCGCGGGACCGGAGAGCGCCGGGCGCACCGTGCTGACACGGCTGATCTTCGAACGATCGGAGGCCCGCCGGAAGCGCCGCAGGTCCTTGGCCAATTCCTTCGCCGACTGGTAGCGCTCGTCGCGATCCTTGTCAAGGCACTCCAGCAGAATGCGATCCAGCTCCGGCTCGATCTCCGGACGGATCGCCGAGGGCGGCGCCGCGTCGATGTTGACGATCTCGTACATGATTGCCGTGTCGTGCATGCCGCGAAACGGCATCTGGTCAGTCAGCAATTCGTAGAGGACGACGCCCAGCGAAAAGATGTCGGAGCGATGATCGGTGTCGAGCCCCTGGACCTGTTCGGGCGACATGTACCCCGCAGTGCCGATGGTGCTGCCTTCCTTGGTCAACCGCGTGGCGCCGTGCAGTTTGGCCAGCCCGAAGTCCATGATCTGTACGATCCCGTCCTTGCGGATCATGATGTTCTCGGGCTTGATGTCGCGGTGCACGATGCCGTGCTCGTGGGCGGCGGCCAGCCCATCGGCGATCTGCGCGCCGATCTCCAGCACCTGCTTGGGCGACAATGTCGCGCGCTTGTCGCGCAGCGTCTGCCCGTCGACATGCTCCATCACGATGAACAGCTGGCCGTCGTGTTCCTGGATGTCGTGGATGGTGCAGATGTTGGGGTGGTTCAACGCCGAGGCGGCGCGCGCCTCCTGCAGGAAGCGCGCCCGCGCGTCGGGCTGGGCCGTCATCTGCGCCGGCAGGAACTTGAGCGCCACCTTGCGGTCGAGTTTCGAATCGACGGCCAGGTACACGTCGCCCATGCCCCCGGCGCCGAGGTGCTCGATGATGGTGTAGTGCGCAATGGTTTGTCCGATCACTCAATCACCTTTGGTGGGAGGTTGGCGAGCCGTTCAAATTCCGGGTGTTGGCGCAGATTGTCCCAATAGGGACTGATCCGCAAATAGGCTGGCGCGATTTCCGACGGGGAGTTCAGTACTTCCGCGAGCGCGCGAATGGCCGTGTCGGTGTCGCCGAAAGCGGCGTGCACAATGGCCTGATTGGTCAGGTGGACACCGCCATTGATGACATCGCGCGAGATCGGTGTGCCTTCGACGACGCCGCCAATCAGACGCGCGGCGTCGTCAGTGCGTCCGATTCCGGCGCAGGAGATCGCCAGCGCCGTCGCCAGACGGTCATCCTGCGGATTGGCCTGATATTGGCTTTCCAGATATTCAATGGCGTCTTCGTAGTGCGGCCTGGCGTCCGCCGCCTTACCCAGAAGCCGGTGCGCCTCAGCGAGGAAAAACGACTTGGGCGCGTACCACGACTGATCTTCATAGACCTCGGCGGCGTGACGCTCGATGAAGGCGAGCGACGCGGACAAGCTGCGCTCCGCAAAGAGCAAATCGCACCACTCCACAAACGCATCGACCGGCCCGCGGTGCTTGAGGGTCTCCAGGTCGCGTCGGGACGCCGCCAGATCGCCGCGTCCGCGCAGGGCGATGATCGCCCGCCAGGAACGTGCCTGTGATCGTTCCGGCGACAGCGAAATGGCGCGATCGAGATAGGCGTCGGCCTCATCGTAGCGGCGCATGGCGCCGGCGGTGACACCGGTTTCGAGGTTGAGCAGCGGACGCAGCGGATCGAGTTTCAGGACCCGCTGACAGGTCTCCAGCGCCTCGCGGAATTTGCCCTGGCGACGCATGATCATGGCCGACATGAACAGCGGCACGGCGAAGTTCGGCTGACGTTCCACGGCCCGGCGGCACTCCACCAATGCCCCCTCGAAGTCCAGCAGGCAGCGGTAGCGGTACAGCGCGCTGGCCAGCGGGGTTTCGGCATCGTTCTTGCCCAGCGCCAGCGCCCGATCAAGGGCGGTCTTGGCGCGCGCGACCCGACCCGGCGTGTGGTCGAAGCCGTACCAGTACATGCTGGTATGCGCGATGCACAGGTAGGCGTGCGCCTGCGCGTATCCGGAATCCAATGCCACCGCCTGCTCGAACATGGCGACGGCGATCTGGAAATTCTCCGCGGTCGGATCGGGGCTGTAGACATACTCATAGCCGCGCCGGTAGGCATGGTAGGCGTCCATGTTCTCGGTCGGCTTGGCTTCGATGGCGCGCCGCTCCCCTTCGCCGAGGGTGATGTTCAACTGCTCGATCACCTTCTCGGCGATGTCCGATTGCACGTCGAAGATGTCCTCGATCACGCGGTCATAGCGGTCCGACCACATGTGGGTGTCGTCGTTGACCCGGATCAACTGCGGGGTGATGCGCACGCGGCTGGACCCCTGCGCCGCCTTGCCCCAGCGGACGGTGCCTTCGAGGATGAAATCGACCTCCAGTTCGCCGCCGATCTCGCGGATCGCCTTCTTGCGCCCCTTGTACTGCATCACGCTGGTGCGCGAGATGACGCCGATGTCCTTGACCGCGGCCAGACGGCTGATGATCTCCTCAGTGATGCCGTCGGCGAAATACTCATCATCGGCCGGGCCGAGATTCTCAAACGGCAGGACCGCCAGCATCTTCCGCCGCGGGGCGGTCGACTTCTCCCCGCCCGAACTGCCGAGCCGCACCAACCGTCGCAGGTCGGAGACCAGGTCGGCTGCCGATTGATGGCGCTCCGCCGGATGCTTCGAGAGGCACTTGGTGATCACCCGCTGCAGATCGTCGGGTACGTTGCTGACAAACCGCGCCAGCGGCTGGGGTTCGTCGTTGACGATCGCGTACATCAGCGCGGCGTTGTGCGCGCCCTGAAACGGCAGACGGTCAGCGATCATTTCGTAGAGGACCACGCCGAGGGAGAAAAGATCCGACCGATGGTCGCACTCGCGGCCGCTGGCCTGCTCGGGGGACATGTAGGCGGCGGTGCCGACGGTCGATCCGGTCTGGGTCAGCCGCGCCGCGCCCTCGAAAGTCGCCAGACCGAAGTCGAGCAACTTCGGACGGCCGTCGCTGTCCACCAGGATGTTGGAGGGCTTGACATCGCGGTGGATCACGCCGGCGGAATGCGCCCGGCCCAGCCCCTCGGCGATCTGCATGCCCAGCGCCAGCTTCTCTTCCAGCGTCAACGCGCGCGATTTCAGGTACTCGGCCAGATCGCGTCCCTCGACATACTCCATCACGATGAAATCGCGGTCATCAACCGACTCGACGGCGTAGATCGTGAGAATATTCGGATGATTGAGCTTGGAGGCCGCCTTGGCCTCGCGCAGAAGCCGCTGACGCGCCTCGGGGCTCTTGGTCAGCGACGGCGACAGGAATTTAAGACCTTCTAACAAAATGGGTGTTGCATTTGGACTGGGTTGTTGATCTTACG
>CAZQIZ010000039.1:0-19622 GCA_964593585.1 uncultured Ignavibacteria bacterium | reverse complement strand
GTGCCACATAGAACAATTCGATCAGCATCAGCAAGGGTTTTTCAGCAACCTGCTAAGGCGCGGATACACCTGGCACCTTGCGGCCGAACAAGGATCCGATGTAACGCAAGTCCCATGTGGGCTTGTCGACATCCCCGGCTTCATCGAGCATGAAGGTCAACTCGCCGTCGGAGTAGTTCGATTCACAGAGGTAATAGGGCGACGCATAGAAGTCGCAGGGGAAGCTGATCATCGCCGGGCCGGCGGCGGCGAGTTTCTCGCGAATCTCCAGCGATTTCGAGCGCCAGTCCCAGGGACGGTTCCCGAACAGGTACTGCTCATCGATGATCACGCGGTCAAACACCTCGGAGGTGACCACCCAGTTGAGCGTCGATGGAACAGTGGCGGGCAGAAAGAGCCACTCGTGCGCGTCGCTGACATTCACCCGGAAGATCGGCGGAGCATAGCAGCCCATCTGCTGCGGCGGGAACTGGTCGGGGTGTTTCTGGATGAAATCCGAGAGTTTGCGGATGCCGTCTTCACTTCTGTAATAGTCTCCGGCCTGCAGGGCGCGCACGGAGATCCCCGCCAGAATGAGCGTGAGCAAGATGGCGGCAAACCGCGCACCGCGACTCCCGGTTTCCAACTCAACCGCCGCCAGTCCCGCCAGACGGGCAAAAACCAGCAGTCCAACAACGACCGCCGGCGCGAACATCCGCGCCGAGCGGGGCCAGAAGATCACGCTGAAGCCAAGGCAGATGACCGCGCCAACGATTACCGCGCGCCGGATGATGCGGGCCGAGGGGTCATCATCGAGAAAGTCTTCCCGCCGGCGCATCCACTGCCGCCAGAGAGTCCAGCCAAAGGCCCAGAATCCCCCCAGCACCCAGAGGAAGATCAGCAGATTCCAGGACAGCGACGGCCGAAAAGCGTCGATGTGGATCGGGGCGGTAACATAGTAAATGATCGAGGGGAGATACAACGGATTGACGAAGGCCGCGATGGCCACCACCGCCGCCCCCCAGAGCGCGGTCAACCCGAGACGACGGCCGAGGTCCATGATTGTCTCGCGCGCCAAAAACCGCCCTGTCTGCCGATCGATCCGCCACTGCTCCCAGAGTTCGATGGCCAGAATTCCGGCGGCGCAGAAAGAGAGCCATTTGTAATCGGTCAGGACCAAAAGCCCGCTTAACAGCCCCGGCACAATCATCCAACGGCTCCGGCCGGTATTGGGCGCGACATAGAACAACACCAGCAGAAGCCACAGTCCCATCGACTGAATCGTCGGGTTGGCCATCCCGATGTACTTGTTCACGATCGGCAGCGACAGCATCGCGCCGATCCATGTCAGCGCGCCGATCACGGAGATTCGCCCCTGAATCCGGAAGAGAGGTGTGACAAAGGGCGCGGCCAGCATCACGACAAACCACGCCATCCCCAACACCAGCGCCGGGTCGGCGTTGGTCCAGTGTCGCAGGCACCAATATGGCAGGGCATAGCCATACTTGAGCACCGCGTATTCGCCCTTGATCACATCTTCGCCGGTGGGAAATCCCGCCTTTTCGGTCCCCTGGATGAGCGCGGCCTCGTCCCAATAGCGGGCGACATTGTCCTGCCAGGGCAGGTAGCAGACCAGATTGATCGCCGCGATGACGACCGCGGCGCCGGCGAAGACCAGCATCGCGGTGGTAAGCCCAGACGCCAAACGCGATCGAGATGTGCCCATCAAGAGGTGCCTCTCGGTGGATCTATGTCACGATGTTCGGTCGGAGCGACGGGGGCAAGACTGACGCTTTGGCTCAGCGGCCATTCGCATCAGCCCCGTCGAGCGAAAAGTAGCCGCCCACAGTCGCAATTGGCAACAGGAATCGCCGGGTTCAATGGGCGCGATGCGGGTGCGCCGCCAGCGCATACCAGAGGAGAACCAGCGCCGCCAGAATCGTCAGTGTCGGGTTGTCCGTGACAAGCCACCCGAACGCGCCGGGCAGCGAGCCACCGGATTCGGCCAGTCTGCGTCCGACAAGAGAATACAGCCCGACACCGAGGCAGGCAACGAGCGTCGCATAGGCGGCGCCGGAGATCCGTGTGACGTGCAGACTGCGACGCTGACGCTCGGCAAACTGCGCCTTAAGCCAGAGACGATTGGGATCGGGAGCCGGTGTGGGCTGATCGCTTTCCCGCAAGCGGGTCAACTGCGCATGGAGGCGCAGCGCCTCCGCGCACGCAGCACAGGTCTGCGTGTGACGGCGCAGTTCGGGCTGCCACTGCCCCGTGTGCGCCGCGAGCAGCACAGCCGATTCGTGGATGCAACCTGACTCAGTCATCGCGTCTCTCGCTGGGTTCGGCCGCCAGAAAGGCGGCCAGACGGCGCCGCGCCCGCATCAGCAGCACACGCACACTGGCGGATTCGACCCCGACAATCTCGGCGATCTCCTTGTGTTCGTATCCCTCGACATAAGCCAGCCAGACCAACGAACGCTGACCAGGCGAGAGCACTTCCAATGCCCGCCGCAGGTCCAGTCCGGCGGCGAGAGTCTCTTCCGGTCCGGCGGACGGTTCGCTCTCCTCCTGCTCGGCCAGCCAGTCGCTCTGCGTCTTCCGCGCACGCCAGGTGTCCCTGACCAGGTTGGTCGCGATACGGTACAGGTATGATCGCTGGTCGGCCTCGCTGAGATGCGATGGCGCGGCGCGCAGGAAGCGCAAGAAGGACTCCTGCACGGCATCGTCGCACTCGGCGCGATCGGCAATCATGCGATGCACATAGCTCCACAGCCGCGGATACATCTCCTGGTAGAATGCCCGGAACCGGGTCTCATCCATCATGTCGCCCGGCTCCGGTGGTCGTCATTCCCGGTCCATGGCGGCGGCGGAGATCAGGCCTTGCCGGATTTGCCCGACTCGCCGCCGAGAAGGTGTGTCATAATCCCGGCGGCAATAAATCCCACCGCCAGCCCGAAGGCCATCCTCCCCCAATAGCGCAGTTCCGCCACCTTGTTGATGAAGTTCGGATCGGTCGAGTTGTCGTAGGCGGATGTCCCGCTGATGAAACCATATCCGACGGCGAAGAGCAAGGCCGCGACCACGAACATGCGCAGCGCGGTCTGCCGGGGGTTGATCCCGTTGACCCCCGACTCGCGCAGGAGACTGCGTCCCTCCTCGCTCTTGACAAAGTCCACAAACTCCTTCGCGTCGCCGAACTTGTCGACCAGCTTGCCAAAGGTTTCCAGTTTGCGGGCGTTCACCTGGGTGCGGACCTGGTAGCGCTTGTACAGCAGCCAGAGCACAAACCCGGCCAGGGCAAACAGGCCGATGAAGGTGATCGCCTCATGCAGCAGCACCGCCTGGGTATCGGTCATCGCGCGGATCCTTTCGGGTTCGGGAACAAGCATCGCCATCACTCTCTCCGACCATTGAACGGACAGGGGGGTGATCGGTAAACAGCCCATGGAGGGCCAAGGCCGCACCTGTGGCGGTTCGGGCGATGTCCCGGACTGCGGGCGGCGGACCTAAAGGCGGGATCATCCCGGGTCGATACTTCCGGTGAGTGGGGCGTTGTCCCCGCCAGTTGTATCTCCGGGTTGACCGACAGAATTCATGCCACCCTCTCCCGACGATCGTGTATCAATATCCATCGTGAGCCCGCATCCAAGACATGCGGAAAGTCACCCGCGCGGGGTGGGGATTCTGGCCTGCGGGGGCTGGTTTGTCATGCCAGGCGAACGGGAACTGCCGTCGGCGTATTACCGCGCGCTGGAGGCCGGCATGGGGATTGTCGTGCCAGTGCGCGACCACAACGGCCGTCTGGTGATCTCGGCCGGTCCGGCAAGCGATGACTCCCCCCGGTTCGATGACTTCATTGCCGAGCGTCCGGTCTGGCCGGGGCATCCTCCGATCATGGCGGTGCGCATCTGCGCCGATGGGCTGGCACGGATGGTCCACCGGTCGCTGGCCAATCTGGACGGAATCGTGCCCTATATCTTCGGCATGTCGGTGGCCGACACCGCCGGGTATCTCGATGGGCAGATCCCGCTGTTTGTCCGTCAAAGCGAGCATGAACCGCAGCCGGCGTTCTATGAGCTGGCCGAGGGGGTCTGGCTGGATTCCTTCGAGCGCGATTGGTTCGATGAGCGGCTGATCATCCAGCATCTGCGCGCCGGCAAGCTGGTCTGCGTGGTCTCGCCCGACCTGCACGGCCGTCCGCATGAAGATCTCTGGGCGATGCTGAAATCCCTGCAAGGGAAGCTGGAAGAGTTGTCC
This sequence comes from uncultured Ignavibacteria bacterium, assembly GCA_964593585.1. GTDB lineage: Bacteria > Zixibacteria > MSB-5A5 > WJJR01 > WJJR01 > JACQFV01. The sequence continues at coordinate 15,386 of CAZQIZ010000039.1, read as the reverse complement.
TGCCGCTTGCAGTTGTGCACCCAGCTGCCCGCCGAGGCGCGCGCCTTCTTCGAGGCATAAGCATCCTCCGCCGCCGGTTTTCGCGATACCGCTTCCCAGTCATCCGATTTTTCCTCTTGCCCGCCGGGGCCCCGGTCTGCAAACTAACGGGGTCTGCTGATTGGAGGGTGTTGACCCTCACCGGGGGAATCGGAAGTGATTGCCGGGTTGATCCTGGCCGCCGGCCAGGTGAAATACTCAGGCCAGGCCAAGCCGCTGTTGGCGGCCGATCATGCGTTTCTGCTCGAGATAGTGGTGCGGCAATTCCGCGCCGCACCGCTGGATGATCTGATTGTGGTGCTGGGGCAGGATGCCCGGCAGATCGTGCAGCGCATTTCCCTCAACGGCATCAAGATCATCATCAACAACGAGCATCGTACCGGGCTGTCGTCGTCGATTCAACGCGGGCTGGCGCACATCTCCTCGCGCTTCCAGGCGGTGCTGATCGGCCGCGGCAACATGCCGTTGGTCCAAAGTGCCACGATCGAGCGACTGGTCGCCGAGTACCGCAAGGGCAAGAAGGGGATTGTCGTGCCGGTGCACGAGGGACAGCGCGGCTACCCGGTGCTGCTGGATTTGAAGCATCTGGAGTCGCTGGTCAGTCTGCGCGGCGATGTCGGCGCCACGCCGGTGCTTGAGTCCAACCCCAATGATGTCCGCGAGGTCCCCATCGCATCCGATGAAGTGCTGATCAATGTCGACACCCGCGAGGCCTGGGAAAAAGTCCGCCACCGTCTCAACTGACCGCGCCCGATCCCGTCGCGGCCACCCGCGAGAAAATCACGCGCCCCTTTTGACTTGGGGGAGCGAAACCGTGTATATTCGCCCCGGAGAGGTGCCGGAGCGGTTGAACGGGGCGGTCTCGAAAACCGTTAACCTTTCACGAGGTTCGAGGGTTCGAATCCCTCCCTCTCCGTAGCTGCAACTCATTATCCCGCATGCCAATAGAGGGACGGCGACGGACTACCTCCCCGTCCCGAAGCTGAGTGTATCGCCCGCGTGGCGGAGCGCTGCGGCTTCGACCACGCCGATGGCGGTCAGGTTGACCAGGTGCTCCACCGTGGCGCCATACTGCAGAAGATGCGCTGGGAGGCGTGTGCCCATCAGAAGCGGACCGACAGCGACCGCCTCGGCGATGTACTGCAAGAGTTGCAGGGCAACGTTGCCCGATTGCAGGTCGGGGAAGATCAGGACGTTGGCGTTTTCCTCCAGCTCGGAGAACGGAAAATGCTCGCGGCGCATGGCGGCATCCAGCGCGGTGGCCATCTGCATTTCGCCGTCGATGCGCAACCCGGGGGCGCGTTCGCGGGCGATCTCGGTCGCCTGGCGCACCTTGCGCGCATACGGATGATCAACGCTGCCGAAGTTGGAAAACGACAGCATCGCCACCCGCGGCTTGCGGCCCGGCGCGGGTCTTAAGCCGCGATCGTTTCATGCGCGCCAACGACGGCGAGTGACTGACTCGGCGACGGATGTTTTCAACTCCCGCGTTTGTTGACAGCTTTCCATTGCCCGCATGGATCGTCGGCGCCAGCTTATCGCCATGAGCCAGCGGGTTCTGATCATCGGTGCCGGTGTGGTCGGATTGTCGACGGCCTGTTACTGCGCGCGGCGCGGATTCTCCGTGACGGTGATCGAGCGCGGGGCCGCCGATTATGAGGGTTGTTCCTTTGGCAACGCTGGCTTGATCACGCCCAGCCACATTGTGCCGTTGGCGTCCCCCGGCATGGTGAAACTCGGCATCAAGTACCTCTTCGATCCGGAAGGACCCTTCCACATCAAGCCGCGACCCCGCGCCGAGCTGTGATCCTGGGTCTGGCGTTTCTGGCGTTCGGCCACCACAGAGCATGTGTTGCGTTCTGCGCCGTTGATCCGCGACTTGAATCTGGCCAGCCGCGATTGCTACGAGGAATTGCTCGCCGAGATCGGCGACGACTGCGCCTTGAAACGCGACGGCGTCATCAATCTGTGCCGCACCGAGGGCGGACTTGCGCACGAAGCGCAGACCGCCGAATTGGCGCGTCGGGTGGGGCTGACCGCCGAAGTGGTCGATGCCCGCCGTGCGCGGGAACTGTACGGCGATCTGTGCCTCAATGTCGTTGGCGGTGTCTATTACCCGCAGGACTATTTCCTGTCGCCGAATCGCTTCATGGCCGGACTGCGCCGTCTGGTCGAGCGACAGGGCGTGCGCATCGAATGGGAGACCGAACTGACCGGATGGCGGGCCGACGGCCGGCGGGTGAGCGCCGCCTTGACCGCGCGCGGCGAACGTGACGCGGATCAATTCGTGATCTGCGCCGGATCGTGGTCGCCGCGGGTGGCGCGCGGACTCGATCTGGAAATTCCGATTCAGGCGGGCAAGGGGTACAGCGTCACGCTGCCCCATCCGCCGCGACGTCCGAAGATCGCGGCGATCCTCTCCGAGGCGCGGGTGGCGATCACGCCGATCGGCGAGGCGTTGCGTTTCGGCGGCACGATGGAAATCGCCGGGCTGGATGAGTCGATCACAAAACGGCGGGTCGATCGCATCATCCGCGCCGCCTGCCAGCATCTGACCGATTTTGCGCCGGCGGATTTCGCGGGCGTGGCGCCATGGCGGGGACTGCGCCCGGTGACTCCGGATGGACTGCCGTATGTCGGACGATCCGGGAAGTACGACAACCTCGCGGTGGCCGCCGGGCATTCAATGATGGGGTTCAGCCTCGGCCCGATTACCGGACGACTCATCGCCGAGGTGCTGGCGGGCGAAACGTCGCCCCTGGCCAGCCCCCTCCTGTCGCCGGACCGCTTCGCGCGGCGCCGTCAGCGGTAGTTGGCGAATTCGATGTGGTAGGGTAAATCCTTGTCGCGCAGAGTCTGAATCACCGACTGCAAATCGTCTTTCTTGGGGCCAGTGACGCGCACCTGCGACTCCTGGATCGTGGCCTGGACCTTCAGTTTCTGTTCCTTGATGATCTTGACGATTTCCTTGCACTGATCACTCGACAGTCCCGACTGCACGGTCACCACCTGCGTCACCGTTCCTTCAAACGAGGCGGTGACCTTGCCGAATGCCAGCGCCTTGGGGGAAATCTCGCGTTTGGCGAGACGGAGCTTGAGAATCTCGATGATATTCTTCAATTTGAGATCGTCGTCGGCCACGATTGTGATCGTGTGATCCTTCTGGTTCAGGTTGACCTCGCTCTTCGTTCCCTTGAAGTCGAATCGCTGGGACAACTCCTTAAGCGTCTGATTGACCGCGTTGTGGACCTCGTCCATTTTGACTTTGGAAGTGATGTCAAACGAATAGGTCTGCGCCATGCCATCCTCCGGTTGATTGCGCCGCAAGGTGCAACGTCCCGCCGGATGAGTCCACGTTTTTGATGCCGATGCCGAAGGTCGCGATGCCCGGAAAAAATCGCGGGAATAAGTGTGATTTTCGTTGGTAGAACCACACGAAGCAAAGGAGGGAGTCATGAGACAGCTGATCGTCATCCTCTTGTCCGTCTGTCTCTTGGCCGCCTGCGGCCAGGAGCGCATCGCCAGCACATCTTCTAACGGGGACAATCCCCCCGTCTCGGCTCGCCAGATTGACCCCCGTCTGGCCGACGCCACCAATCGCTTTGGTTTCGAGTTGCTCTCGACCTTGCGCGCCGGCGGGGCCGACCAGACGCTGATCTCGCCGGCCAGCATCGCCATGGCACTGGCCATGACCTACAATGGCGCCGACGGCACGACCGCCATCGAGATGGCTGACGTCCTCCAGGTGGCCGGCATGACCCGCGAGGAACTGAGCGCCGCGCACCAGGCGTTGCGCGAGTTTCTGACCGACCCGAATTCCGACGTCACGCTCGACATCGCCAATTCGCTGTGGGCGCGGCTGGGCATTCCGTTCGACTCGGTTTTCCTCGCATTGAATACCGAGGCATTTAACGCCGACTTCAGCGAGCTGGATTTCGACCAGCCGGCGGCGGCGGACTCGATCAATGGCTGGGTTGAACGCAAGACCCGCGGCAAGATTGACAAGATCATCGAAGGGATCGATCGCGGCACCATCCTCTATCTCATCAATGCCATCTACTTCAAGGGGACCTGGACTTACATTTTCGATTCCACCAAGAGTTATCAACGCGAATTCCACTTCCCCACCGGCGCCCGGGAGCGGCGGTTCATGTGGCAGGAGGGGGAGTTCGACTACTACGAGGATGAGACCATTCAGATGGCTCGTCTGCCCTACGGCAAGTCGCAGCGGTTTGGAATGTATATCGTGCTGCCGCGCGCCGACAGCGGGCTTGCCGCGTTTCTCGATACCCTGACGGCCGAGCGCTGGCGCCAGTTGACCGGCCGGTTGGCCGACCGTGAGGGGGAAATCCATCTGCCGCGATTCAAGCTCGAATGGAAGAATGACCTGGTCGACCCGTTGCGCACAATGGGCATGCCTTCGGCGTTCGAGCCGAATCGGGCCGAGTTCACACGCATGATCGACCTGCCGGACGCCAATGCCTTCATCAGCAAGGTGCTGCACAAAACAATCATGGAGGTCAACGAGGAAGGAACGGTGGCGGCCGCGGTCACCGCCGTCGAGGTCGGTATCACATCGGATATCCAGCCGGTCGGCCACTTCCGGATGCTGGTGGATCGTCCGTTCTTCTGCGCAATCGCCGACCGCGAATCGGGGCTTATACTGTTCATGGGGAGTGTCAGCAACTTTGACTGAGCCGCAACAACGGACCGCGTTGCTGCTGGCCTTCGTGGTGATGACCGCCGCCTGCGACCACGCGATCAACGCCCGTCCCGCGGGAGACACGGCGGTGGTCATCACCAACCGCTCGCCCGATGATCTGCGTCATGACGCCTTCACCATTGAACAGGCGGAGCTCCACGGAGCGCGTCTGCATCTGATTGTCATCTCCGGCGGCGGATGCCGCGAGCATGATTACGAATTGTTCATGACGCCGGCGGTGTTCATGGAATCGTATCCGGTGCAGGCGAATCTGTATCTGTGGCATGACGCCCATGACGATCCCTGCGACGCGATCGTGCGCGACTCGCTGGTGTTCGATCTGGCGCCGATCGGACGGCTGTATGCGCAGATGTATGGACCCGATGGGCAGGTGTACTTGAATTTGCACAACTTCGAACAGGTGGGTTCGACTCGACTGGTCTATCGCGCGCGATAATGCTCGCGTAACGCCCGACGGTCGGGTTTGCCGGAGGGCAGAGTTGGCACGGCATCCACGAACTCGATCAACCGCGGCAGTTTGAAGCGCGGCAGCCGTGCGGTGAGGAAAGCGCGCACATCCTCCACGGAATCGGCGCTCCCGGGGGCGCGTTCGATCATCGCGGCCGGGGCTTCCCCCCATTCGGCATCGGGCACGCCCACCACCGCCGCCCGCGTCACCGTCGCCATCTCCGTTAGCGCATTCTCGATCTCCTCGGCATGAATCTTCTCGCCGCCGGAAATGATGACCTGATCGATGCGTCCATGCACGGTCAGATAGCCATCCTGGTCGAGCGAACCGACATCGCGCGTCGGCATCCATCCGTCGGCGTCGGCCAGCGGGCGCGCCGCGCCGGCTCGGTCGAAGTACGCCGATGCCACCATCGGCCCGCGCAGATAAATCTGTCCCTCGCATCCGGCTGCGACGGCCTGCCCGTGTTCGTCGCGAATCGCGATCTCCGCCAGCGGCAAGGCCATCCCGGCGGTATGGCGTTTGGCCGGCGGCGCCCACGGCGCCAGTGTGGCGATCTGCGAAGCGGTCTCCGTCATGCCGTAGGTCGGCAGGATCGGGAAACCACGGTCGCGCGCGAACGTCAGAAGCGCTGAAGGCGCCGGACCGCCGCCCACCAGCACTGAACGCACCCAGTCAGGACAGCGAGAGTCCGGCTCCGCATCGAGCAACCGCCGCAGGGTGGTGGCCACCAGCGACAGTTGTGTCACACGGTCGTCGCGGATGGCGCGCCAAGTCGCGGCGGGATCGAAACGGTCATGCACCACCGCGGTTGTCCCATAGATGGCGGCGCGCAGGATGATCGCCAGGCCACCGATGTGGAACGCGGGCAGATTCAGCAGCCAGCGGTCATCAGGATGCACACCGAGGTTGAGCGCCGAGGCCAGCGCTCCGGCCAGATGATTGCGGAATGTCAGGCCGATACCCTTCGGCTCGCCCTCCGAGCCGGATGTGAAGACGATGGTGCAACAGGCATCGGGATCGAACTCCACGGTCGGATCGCTCACCGACGACGGTTGCGACACGATCGTCAGCGGCAGCGCCGATGGCCAGAGATCCTGAAGCGACGGGTCGCAGAGCGCGAGTCGTGGATGGAAGCATTCCGTCAGAGTGCGTGCCTCGGCCGGAAGCAGTTGTGTGCGCGCCGCGATCAGGGTCGCGCCCAGTCGGATCAGCGCATGCGCCGTCACAATCCAATCGAGGGAGTTGACGCCGCAGACCACCACCCGGTCGCCGGGTCCGATGCCATGCTGCCGCAGCCTTCCCACGGCAGAGCCGATCATCTCCTCCAGCCGGCGGTAAGTGACGACGACGCCCGCGGTGATCACCGCGGGATGATCGGGGATCGCGCGCGCCCAGCGTATGGTCGGATATTCGATGGTGGTCACGAGCGACCTGTCAGTCTGCCAGCAGTTCTTCCGCCGGCTCGACTCCCAACCCCGGGCCGTCGGGGACTGCGAGATAACCACTGTCGATGGCAAGCGGAGTCCGCATAATCCCGTCAGCGATCATGCCGGCCGTCGACAGTCCCATCGCCGGAGGATGAGGACCAAGGGCCGCCGCCAGGTGAAGCGTCGCCGCGACACCGATGTCGGATTCCCATGACGATGTGTAGATCACCTGCATGCCCGCCTGCTGCGCGCGCCGGGCTGTTTCAAAGCATTGATACAGTTGCCCGAGCACCATCGGCTTGAGCACGAGGACATCGCAGGCACGTTGCGCAATCAGGTGATCAACCTCGGCGATGGTCTGGATTTCTTCATCGAGGGCCAGACGGATGCCGAAGCGGCGCGCCAGATCGCGCGCCACCTGCCACTGGCCGCGGGCGAAGGGTTGCTCAATGAAATCGATCCGCTCCCGCGGAATCCGGGACAGAACGTCCTCGGCCCAGGCGGCGGTCCAGCCGGCGTTGGCATCCAGACGCAAGTGGACGTCAGGGGCGGCCTCACACGCGGCAATGATCCGCCGGATATCATCGGACGGCGAGTCATAACCGACTTTGATCTTGAAGACACGGTATCCCGCGGCGGCCAGCTCCGCCGCCCGCGTCTGGGTTTCCTCGATCGAAGTGCCGCCCAGCAGACCGTTGATCGGAACTCGACTGCACGTTTCGTCTCCCGACAATGCCCGACACAGATTGAGACCGGCCGACTTGGCCTTCAGATCGCCGAGGGCGCAGGCGACGGCAAACCGCGCCGCGGGCGGCATCGAGATGATCGGATGTGAGAAATCCGAGAACCAGTGCACGGGATCAAGGCGTGAGCGGCCCGCTGTAATCAGGCCGGACAACGCCGCGACGCACTCCGCAAAAGTATCCGTCGATACGCCGGCCAGCGGGGCCGCCTCGCCGATCCCGATCCGACCCGCCGCATCGCGCAGGATCAACACGATCCCTTCGCGCTCGCGATATTGCCCGTGGGCGGTGGTGATCGGACGCGGCAGCGTTCGACGGTAGGGGATGACCCGGACCGATTCGATGCTCACAAGTTGATCCCCACGGCAAAAACGAGGGCGTAGATCAGCTTCAACCGCGCGGTGCGCGCCAGAAAGTCGTTGAGAATCGCCCCCGACTTCATCGGCTCCGACTGGGAGCGCAGCGATTTCATGTTCAACGGGATGAAGATGGCGATGACCAGCGACGAGAGCAATGTCCAGGCACCTGCGGTGTCGGTCAGGAGCATCGCCAAGGGTACCAGCGCCGAGAGCAGAAGCATGAGCACATATTCGCCGATGCTGCCGAACCGCCCCAGACGCACCGCCAGGGTCTTCTTGCCGGCGCGACGGTCGGTGTCGATGTCGCGCAAATTATTGACCACCAAAATGGCGGTTGCCAGCGCTCCCATCGGGATGCTGGCCCACCAGACCGCCGGCACGATCGACAATGCCTGCACATAGTAAGTGCCGACCACCGCCACCGGACCGAAGAAGAGGAAGACAAACAGATCGCCCCAGCCATAATAGCCGAAGGGATAGGGCCCTCCAGTATAAAGGATTGCCGCGGCAATCGAACACAGACCGATCCAGACAACCGGCCATCCGCCGCGCACAACCAGATAGATGCCGATCAGGAACGCAACGCCGAAGACCAGGACCATGGCGTGGCGTATCTGCGCCGGGGTGACCAAGCCCGCCTGCGTGACGCGCAGCGGGCCCTGGCGGTCGGGCGTATCGGTGCCACGCAGATGATCGAAGAGGTCGTTGGCGAGATTGGTGCCGATCTGAATCAGCACCGCGCCGGCCAGCGCCGCCAACGCCGCCGGCCAATGAAACTGATCGTCGCGCACCGCCACCGCGGCGCCGACAATCACCGGCGCCACCGAAGCCCAGAGGGTCTTGGGACGGGCCGCCAGCACCCACACTTGCCAACGCGAAACAGACAGCTCACTGGTCATGGCGGGACAGTGTCAGGGAAACCGCGGAAACTTGCTGAAATCCGGACGGCGCTTTTCGAGGAAGGCCTTCTTCCCTTCCTGCGCTTCCTCGGTCATGTAGAATAGCAGCGTGGCGTTGCCGGCCAGCTCCTGCAACCCGGCTTGGCCGTCGCAGTCGGCGTTGAGCGCCGCCTTCAGGCAGCGCAGCGCCAGCGGGCTGTGTTCGAGAATGCGTTTGCACCAGGCGACGGTCTCTTCCTCCAGCCGTTCCAACGGCACCACGGCATTGACCAGCCCCATTTCGAGCGCCTGTTGCGCATCGTACTGCCGGCAGAGGTACCAAATCTCCCGCGCCTTTTTCTGTCCGATGATGCGGGCCAAATACGACGCGCCATAGCCGCCGTCGAAACTGCCGACCCGCGGCCCGGTCTGCCCGAAGCGGGCGTTGTCGGCGGCGATGGTCAGATCGCAGATTACATGCAGGACATGTCCGCCGCCAATGGCGTATCCGGCCACCATGGCGATCACCGGTTTGGGCAGGGTGCGGATCTGACGTTGCAGATCGAGGACATTCAGACGCGCCACACCCTGATGATCGATATAGCCGGCATCGCCGCGGATGCTCTGGTCGCCGCCGGAGCAGAAGGCCTCCGGCCCTTCGCCGGTGAGGATGACCACACCGATGGCGGAGTCGTCGCGGGCGTCATTGAAGGCCTGCGACATTTCGAAGATGGTCTGCGGCCGGAACGCGTTGCGAACCTGCGGCCGGTTGATGGTGATCTTGGCGATCCCCTCGGCCTTGTCGTACTTGATATCGGTGTACTCGCCGGCTTTTTGCCACTGGATCATGGTCGTCTCAACTTTCGCTGGCGGAGGTCGTCAGGAAGGCGGACACCGCCGCCGCCGTCGCCTGCGGACGCTCCCAATGCGGGGAATGCCCCGCCTCGGGGATGATACACAATTGCGCGTTGAGGATCGAGCGGGCCATCGCCTCGCCGATCGCGCGGTATTTGGCATCCTGCGCGCCCGCCAGCACCAACGTCGGCATCGTCAATTCCGGCAAGCGGTTGTGCAGCGGGGTCTGACGGCCGACGCTGAAGCCGCGCAGCGCCCGGGCCAGGCCCGCCGCGTGACTTTGCCGACGCAACGCCTGCCCACGCTCAAACCGCTCCGCCGGCAGCGACTTCTGCGAGGCAAAAAGCGGCTGATCGAGCCAGCGCTCAACAAACCAGTCAATTCCCCGGCTTTCAATCTCACTGGCCAGCTGATCGTCGGCATGACGTCGCTGGGCACGTTCGCCGTCATCGGCGATACCCAGCGAGGCGCTTTCAAGAACCAGCCGACGGACACGGTGCGGATGGGCCAGCGCGAATTGCAGCGCGATGCGCCCTCCCATCGAATATCCCCACAGCGTCACCGCCGTGTGGCCGGCATGATCCAAATGCCCGGCAATCTCCGCGATAACCGACGCGAAAGTGTAGCGCTGTGGATCGTCCAGATCGGTGAGTGTGCCATGACCGGGAAGGTCGATGGCGTGGGTTTGCAGAGACGAATCAAGCGCGGCGCGGACATCATCCCAGACCGCGGCGCAGCCGGTGAAACCGTGGAGCAACCAGAGCGGGGATGGCATCGTCAGTTCAGCCCCAGCGCGGCACGCGCCGCCGCCGCGGCACGTATCAACGTCGCCTGATGCCGGCGGTGATTGTCGGCACGATCACTGCGCAGGATAAACACGGATGGACCGGGCTGCGCCAGCGAATCGACGACTCGTGCGCGAATGTGGTCACCGACGGTTAGCCGCTGGCATGGAACGCCGTGCGCCTGCGCCAGTTTTTCGAGATCGACACCATGCGGCATTGCCACCAACGGCTCAAACACCGGGGTGTGCGCGGCGATCGGCAGGTAGTGAAACACGCCGCCACCGTCGTTGTGGAAGACGACCAGTTTGAGCGGTATCCCCTGCCGGACCAGACCCCAGAGGCCGTTCTGGTCATGCAGGAATGTCAGATCGCCGAGCACGCAGATTGTCGGCATCCCGATGCCGGCCGCGACACCGGCCGCGGTGGAGATGATTCCATCGATGCCGTTGACCCCGCGGTTGACGATCACCCGCGGATGCCCGGCCCGCGCCGCGGCATACATCTCGGCCCAGCGAATGGGCATGCTGTTGGAGAGAAATATCGGGGTCGCTGTCGGCAGTTGCGCGATGAGTTCGGCGATGGCGGCCGCCTCCGTTGGGGCCGCCGACAGGGCAATGGATTCACGCAGCGACTGCGAAACCGCCGTGTCCGCCGCCTGCCAGCGCCGGCGGTAGACGTCTGATTCGACGGCGACTTGGAGACCGGCCTGATGAAGTCGTGCCAGCGCCGCCGCAAGCGGCAAAGTCAGCGCATGGGTCAAACAGCGATGCGGATCGGGGACCTGGAGGTCATGGATGCCGATCTTCGGGACATCGCGCAACCCGGCGATCCACTCACTCAACGCCTTCGAGGTCGGCAAGCCGCCCAGCCGCAGAACCAGATCGGGCGACAATGCCTCGGACACCTGCGAATCGCGTAGAATGACATCCGCATGCGCAACCGTGCCGGGCAGCGCGCGTGTCGGCGATGCAATGTCGGACAAAATCGGCGCGCCTAACGCATCGCCCAGCTGACCAATCCGTTGGGAGATTGTTTCAACCGCCGGTAGCGGACCGCAGACGATCAGCGGGCGTCGGCTCTGCCGCAGCAATTCCACGACTATGGCAAGTTCGCCCTGCCCCGATGGCTCCAGATCGACGTGCCGGTCATTGGTGATCAACTCCGGCAATGCGGCTTCGGCGCCGTCAATGATGCCCGCGGCCTCAGCGGGCGTCGGAATCAACGGCTCATCGAACGGCGCATTCAGATGAACCGGGCCGTGGCCTGACCGACGGAATGATTCCACACCCGCGTCTATCCAGCGCGTAAACGTCGCGGGGCGGGCATCGGGAACCGGGAGATCAACGAAGTGGAGCGGGTAGTTGCCATACAGATGAATCTGGTCGATGGTCTGCGACGCGCCCACGCCGCGCAAACGCGGAGGACGGTCGGCGGTGATGACGATAAGCGGCGTGCCGGATGCGCGGGCTTCGATGACGGCGGGAAAGTAGTTGGCGGCGGCGGTGCCGGAGGTGCAGACGAGCGCGGCCGGCTGTCCGGTTCCCTTGCCGATGCCCAGCGCCAAGAATCCCGCCGATCGTTCATCGGGATTGGTCCAAATCCGCAACGCGCGGCCATGTCCGGCGGCCAGCACCAGCGGCGCGCAGCGCGAGCCCGAGGAGATCACGACATGCCGCAATCCGGCGCGCGCCAACGTCGCAAGCAGCGCGTGGGCGCAACGCAGATTGTCGGCGGCGGCGCCTACGGCTGCGGCTCCGCCGGATGGACCGCGCTGTGGAAGGCGCTCAGTTTGTCCTGTATTTCGCACCATTCGTTGTCGGGGACGGAGCCGCGCACTAGCCCGGCGCCGGCATAGAGCCATCCACGCTCGACCCCCAGCAGCGCGGAACGAATCGCCACCGCGAACTCGGCGCTGTCGGCGCCGATCCAGCCCACCGGGGCCGCATACCAACCGCGCGGAATCGCCTCCACGGCGCGGATGATGGCCAACGCGGCCGCGCGCGGCGTGCCCGCCACCGCCGGCGTCGGATGCAGGGCCTCCAGCATCTGCCCGGGGGTGACGCCGGACCGCAGATCGACGGCCATCGCCGAACGCAGATGAGTGAGCGTGCGCAGACGGGACAGTTCCAACTGCGCGACCGGATCGGGAGAATCGGACGCCGCCAAACGGCGCAGCGCGTCGCGCACTGCATCGACCACGACACGATGCTCTTGCTGATCCTTGGCGCTGGCCAACAGCTGCTCGGCTCGCGCCTGATCACTGGCGGGATCGACGCCGCGCACCGCTGTGCCGGCGATCGCCTCGCTTTCGAGACGGCCGCCGCTCCAGCGCAACAAACGCTCCGGCGAGGCGCCGAGGAAGGCGAAGCGCTCATCGTATTGAAAACCGAAGTGATAGCAGGAGGCGTCGAAATCGCGCAAGCGACGGACCACCGGCCAGGGGTCCAGCGCACCGGAATTGGGAGTTTGGACGGCGACGGTCTGGCAATGGGCAATCACCGTCTTGACGAAATCGCCGGCGTCAATACGCCGCAGCACATCACGCACCGATGCCAACCAGGCATCACGCGCCGCGTCCGTCCCTCCCTCGTCGACGGTGATTCGCGGACCGGCGGGGCATTCGCCGGCGAATCCACCCCAGTACCGTTGATTGAACAGCGCGAGCCGGTCAACCAGCGTCTCGGAGGTGGTGCGCGGGGTCACCTCGAAGGCGAAGAACATGTACGACTGCGTGTCGCGACGGACATAGAGCGCTTCGGGAAGAATCAGCGCGGCATCGCCGAAGCCGCTGTCGTGCCAAGGGCCGCGGTCGGTCTGCTGCGGGTCGAAGGCGAATCCGCCGAAGAACCGCGGGCGACGTCCCGCCGGTGCCGGTTCGGCGATGACATGATCGCGGACAAACGCGGCGGCCTCATCGGCGGCGGCGCGCATGGCGGATTCGCCATGGCCGCCGATGACATGGGCGGCGCCCAACCCGGCATACTCCCAGCCGTCGCGCCCGCGCCAGTACATCGCGGGAATGCCATGATGTCGCGACAACCAGATCACTGGATCACCGACCGGGGCGGTGAAGCCGAGCACAAGCACGGTCTTGGTGTCCTGACAGCGGGCCTGCTCGATGGCGGCGCGCGCCAAGTCCCAAGCCGAGAGGGCAGGCGCGCCAACCGTGGGCGCGGGAGGGGTCATGGTGGAAAGTGAGGCCATGGTCAGCCGCCGGGGCGCCGTTCCCGCCGGAGGCAAATTTTGCCTGAGTATCGCAGGGAACAGTTCCCTAACATACGCAACCGTTCCGGCCCCATTCCAGCCGATTTCGGCGCGGGCGGAGGGTCTTGGAAGCGGATAACGCGGGAATTGCCAAAGTGTTCGCCAATGTGCAAATCCAGGAGATGTTCGACGCGGTCGCGCCGGGATATGACCGCGCCAACCAGGTGCTGTCGTTGGGCATCCATCATCGCTGGCGCCGACGGCTGGTGCGGCTGGCGGGGGCGGGAGCGGGGATGCGGGTCCTGGACTGCGCCACCGGCACCGGCGATCTGGCCTTCGCCTTCCAGCGCGCGGTCGGGCCCACCGGACAGGTGACCGGCCTGGATTTCGCGCCGCAGATGATCGCGCTGGCCGAGCGCAAACGCGCCCATCGTCATCTGCCGGTCGTGTTCACCGTCGGCGATGTCCTGGCGCTGCCGTTTCCCGACGACGCCTTCGACATCAGTTCGATTGCCTTCGGGATTCGCAATGTCGATGACCCGGTGGCGGGACTGCGTGAGATGGCGCGGGTGGTACGTCCCGGAGGACGTGTCGCGGTGCTGGAATTCGGCCAGCCGGATGGGGCGCTGTTCGGACGGTTCTTCCGCTGGTACAGCAACCGGGTAATCCCCAAAGTGGGCGGCTGGATCACCGGCAAGCCATCCTCGTACCGATACCTGACCGATAGTTCGGCCGCCTTTCCCGCGGCGGAAAAATTCGTCGAGTTGATGCGCGCCGCCGGAGTTTTTAGCGCGATTGTCTCCCGTCCCGTAACTGGAAAGATCGCCTACATATACATCGGCACCGTCGCCTGAGCCGTTTCCCCCCGCCCCCGCGCGTCTGTTTTTCCCTGCGGAAATCGTCGATTCGACGAACCTGCGGCGGGATTTCCCGTAGGAATAGGTGTGGGCAGTAAGGAGACTGCCCCGGGACCGTAAGGAGCGCAGTGATGTATTTCGAAAAGACCCGCCGGTCATTCCGGCGCTTCCGCCGCCGTCTCGCATCTCTCCGCCGTAAGGAACTGCGTCAGTTGCAGGCCGTAACGTCGGTCGATGAATCGTTGCACGAGAGGCAGATTCATCGTGAACCGACGCGGCAGGAGAAACGCGTCGCGGAGGCCTTCCATCAGGACCTCCGCGAGGTTGAAATCGCCTAACTCTTGCCCCGTCCCGCCAACCGTCGGGACGGCTTCCCCGTGTCACACGCGCCGGTCTCCCCCAAGAGGCCGGCGTTCTTCTTTTGGTGCTCCCACTTGCCGCATGCGTCAACCGTCGTTACAAGCGGGCCCCGGCATAAAGCGACGGACCCCGATGCGAAATTCGCATCGGGGTCACGCAGTACGCCATTGGGGGATGACCCGAGTAACGAAGCGCTCCCGAGGCAAGCGACGATCGAATGGACCTCACGTGAGCAGGCTGATGATGGCCAAGGCGATACCGCAGAGGGTGAAAAGCTCATATCCAACGATCGCCAACAGGAATCCGGGGGGGCGGAACCAACTGCGCTGTCTCCAGATCGGAAGCCATTGACGCATACTAAATCCAGCTATGGGCGGGGCTTCCGGCGTTCTGAAGAAGGTTGATCCAACGAACATCGCCATGCCGGTCATCCCAGCAAGACCCAAGGCACCTCGCAAGGCGCTAATCCATGAAGGCTCCGTAGCCATGGGTTTGATTCCGCCAAAAGCCCACAAGGACAGGACGATCAACACCACAACGTTGACCAAGATCGTGACGATGCGATAGATACGAAGCCTCGTGTCCACTTGACTCATCTCCTGGTCTCCTTGGCTCTTGTCATAAGCCCCATTACGGAAACGCTGTGCCTGATGTCCTGTTTCAGCTCAATTCGGACGGAATTAGCCTGTAAAAGTTAATGGTTTT
>CAZQIZ010000038.1:0-20489 GCA_964593585.1 uncultured Ignavibacteria bacterium | reverse complement strand
GTGCGTGATTATGAACAGAAATGACCGACACACAAAATTCCTGACAGGCCCCACAAAATTCCTGACAGGCCCATTTCTGGGTGTGCGAGCGCGCGGTTTTCTTCGAGGCGATCACCATGGAGAGAATCTCGTTGGCTTCCAGAATGAGGACTTCGAGCTGGCGTTGTTCCACAAGCCCCGTCCGGACCAACAATTCCATCCAGTACAGGTAGTCGTCGCATTCTTCCTCTACGATGCCCAATTTTGCGATGAAATCGGCGCGCGACCAGGCCCGGCATGCGGCGCGGTAGTTTGCGCCGACGGATGTCCCGCAGCGCAGCAGCTGCCGTGCGATGGTATCGCCCGTACGCGACTTCGGCAGCGCTTCGCACAGCCGGACAACCGCCAAAGCGAATTCCAGAGTTCGCGCCTTGAATACTTCCGCATTCATACACGCCTCTCCTCACTCCTCCAATCGTCAATCGCCAATCATCCCGGGTCGGGGCCGTCTTCGACGGTGTTGCCTTCTTTGATGGAGAGTCGGACGGTGGTCTGGATGTCGCGGGTGAGGAAGCGCTGGATTTGATCGCGGAAGACGGGATCGAAGGACTTGGAGTCGATGGTCTTGGTCAGTTTGGATTTGGAGAGGTCGGAGACTTTGTCCCAGAGGCCGGAATCGCGCACCAGGCCTTCGAGGACCTTGCGCTGGGGGTCATCGGTGGCGGGCATCTTCCAGATGGGCGAGCGGGTGACCGAGACCTGCACGCCATGCCCCTGGAGCTTGGTGAAGTTCATGCGGTCGGAGAAGTCGACGATCTGCTGCTTGAGTTCCTCGACCCTTTGTTCGGCCTGATCGAGACGGCGTCGGGCCTGCGCGTACTGGTCGGCCAGCTTGACGCCATCGTCGGCGGCGAACTCCTGCGGAGACATGGCGGCGACCACCACGGCGTGGCGTTTGGCGGGGCACAACTCGCGGAACTCGCACCAGTCGCAGAGCATGGACTCGTGGGGCGGGAAATCGTTTTTGACTTTCGCCTCCTCGATGGTGTCGATCAGACGGATGGTGTCGAAGCGCAGTTCCTCGAGTTGGTCCGGGGTGCGGGTCGAGACCAGCGAGCGGTTGGCGCGCAGGTAGTGCCAGATCAGGCGGACGTTTTTCACGTCGTTGAGGCGGCGCTGGATGCCGATCTGGTAGAGCGCCAGTTGACGGTCGCGGTCGACCTCCTCCTGGGTGCGCATGCGCTGGTTGGTCTTGTAGTCGTGGATTTCGATCGCGCCATCCTCGGCTTCGGCCAGACGGTCGATGAAGCCCTGGATCTTATAGTGGCCGGAGGGGTCCAGGTCGAAGACCAGCCGTTCCTCGAGGCCGAGCACACGGGCATCGCGGAAAGGATAGAACTTCTTGAAGTAGTCCAGGACACAGCGTCGGCCGACGTTCTTGTAATCCTCGCCGGTCAGGTGCTCGCGCACGATCAGGATGTTGTCGTTCCACCCCTTCGTCCAGGCGTCCTCGTAGAAGGCATTGAGCTCCTCCCACTTGGGGGTGCGCTCCATTTCGACGAGTTTGTAGAGATGTTCGAGGGTGTCATGGACCATCGAACCCATGAAGGCCTCGGCGGTGGTCTCCTGCGCGACTTTCACCTGTTCGACATAGCGGAAGGCGAATTTGCGCGGGCAGTTTTCGTAAGTGGACAGGCGGCTGTGGGAATACATGGGCGACGCTCCGGGTTTGGGTTGAATTATCGGCGGCGGGGGTGGGGAGGCAATCACTTTGTGAGGGGAGCGGACAAAGATTCCAAGCCGTCCGGCAAGGAGCGCGGGATTGCAGGAGTTGGATAAGATGCGGCGGGATGATAGATTGTCGTCGGGGGTAATAGGTCGGGCGGGCCGGTTGTGAGATCATGCTTCATCTGAACACTGAACTGTCATTCCGAATCGCCGGAGGCGGGAGGTTCTGCTTCTCCCGCCGGACGGGAAAATGCAAATGCTTCGCTGCGCTCAGCATCACAAGGCTGGGTTGAAGCGCAACTCCTGAGACGTATGGCTGTGCAGCGAATCTTACTGACACTGCTGGTGCTGGTGCCGGGATGGAGCGCGGCGGGATGGGGGCGTACGCCGCCAAGTCCCGCCCCTCCCCTGCCGCTGGCGGCGGGGACGGCGGGGTTTGACACCAACATCGTCTGGCGTATCCACGACACCGATTTCCTGCGCACGACCGTTACCAACTACGGGTACTTCGGCACCGTGCGCGACCGGTTGCGCGACTCATCCGGCACGCTGGTGCCGGTGCTCGAATCGCCGGCGCATTCGCAAATCGAGTACATGTACGAGGCGGGGCTGTGGATCGGCGGAATCGTCGGCGGCGACACGCTGGTTTCCAGTGGATCGCTGGGATTCGGACAGGCGCATGAACTGTACGCCGATAACTATGACCCTCCGGTTTACACCGATCGACTCGGTGATGATGAGTGGAGCTTCATCTTTGGCGACACGACCACCGACCCGGAGACGGTGCGTGATGATCCCTATGATGGCCCACACCGTCCCCTGCCGGTGCGGGTGCGTCAGAAGACTTACACTTTCGGGGCGCAAGGGCACGATGGCGCGCTCTTCCAGGAGCTGGTGATCACCAACATTGGCGCTGCGCCCATCGAGAGTCTGTGGGTGGGCTGGATGTGCGATCCCGACATCGGGCATGCCGAGACCGAAGACTATTGGATGGATGATGTTGTCGGGCACACGCGCCGCAGCATCGTGCAGGGGGACCAGAGCACCGAGGTGTCGGTGGCCTGGGCGGCGGACAACGATGGCGACCCGGATTCGACCGACCATTTCGACGCCCGGTCGCCGCGACGGATGTTTGGCTCGATGTACCTGGGCGGCTTTCCCCGTCTGACCGGGGAATCGTTCAACTGGTGGGTGCCGTCATTGCGCGACCCCTATGACTGGGGACCTCAGCGCGCGCCGGGTGACACCAACATCTTCGGCGGGCACGGCTACGAGGTGACTGACGCCTACCGTTACCGGCGCATGGCCAACCGCGAGTTGGACTACGCGCAGCCGTACGCGGCGGTGGACCGAACCGCCGAGGGCTGGATTGCGCCAACTCATGACTCGATCGCGGTCGATTTCGCCGACGGATTCGACATCCGGTTTTTGCACACGGTGGGTGCGGCGACGCTTCTGCCGGGCGACTCGCTGGTGGTGCACTGGGTGTGGATGGTGGCGCCGTATGGGCACACTCAGCCGTTGAACTTCGAGACCCTGTTTGATCCACGCGACCCGGCCCTGTACCTGCACGGGCTGGGCATCGATCAGTTGGAATATTACGCGCTCGACCAGCGCCACGCCTGGGACAGCGCCTTTTCGTTTCTGCCGATTGCGCCGCCGCGGACATTCGCCGTGGCGGGATGGGATGACACTTCGGGCGTGCTGACCTGGAGCGCGCGGCACACCGATCGGTTGACGTATTACCGTGTGCAGCGCCGCGCCGGCGACGGGAGCGAACGGCAGACATTCAGCGCCGGACTTGACACCTCGTTCGTGGATGTCGGGCTGGATCGTTCGAAGACGTATTACTACACCGTCGCCTGCATGGGCCGTCCGGGGATCATCGGACCGGAGACGATTTACGACAGTCTCCTGCCTGACCGCCCGAAATCGCCGGCGCGTCCGATCGCGCTGGCGGAGCGGCATGAAATCCATCTGCACTGGCCGCCGAATGCCGAGGATGACATCAGCGGGTACCGTGTCTACCGCCGCGCGCCGGAGGGCGACTGGGAACTGATCGCGGCCACCGACACGGCCACGCGCTTCACCGATCAGGACGTCATCGGCGCAACGCTTTATGAGTACCGGGTGACGGCGCTCTCGTCGCTGGCCAACGAGAGTTATCCCTCGCCGGCGACGGTGGGTGTGGCGTTTGACTTCGATGGGCCGCCGCAGATCTTCGACTATACGCTTGCCGACGCATTTTCGCTGACCGACCGTGATTCAACCCGCGCGACCTGGGGACGTCTGCTGCCGGGAAGTCTCCATCGCGACTTCGCCACCGGCGCCCCCCCATTGACGCTGATGGATTTCGATCCACATCCGCTGACAGTGGTGACCGCCGATGGGCGCGGGGGGATCGGGCGCGGCGAGGAAGAATTACTCGCGCTGTATTCGAACGCGCGGGGTGTGACGGTTCTATCGGGACGCGATCTGTTCAACTACGGGGGTGTTCAGGCGGAGACGGTGGCGGTGCCGCCGGGGTCGCTGGGGGCATTGTCCGGGATACGGCGAGTGTACTATCCAGCGTCGTTACTGGCGGGGCCCACACGGATGAATGCCGAGTTTGTCGCGGCGGCGCCGGCCGACCCGCGTCTGCCGCGCCTCGCCGTCGATTCCTCCCGCACCGGGTGGGGGCTGAATCCGGCGCTGCCGCATCCGGGGAACGCGGTGCCATTTGTGGGCTTCTTCGAAATCGACACCGCGCAGGCGGAAGTTCTCTATACATTCGTGTCCAGGGACAGCGCGAATTCGCCGCTGCAGGGGCGACCGGTGGCGGTGCGGGCACGTGATCCCCAACGGACGCTGGTCGTCTTCGCCTTTCCCCTGTCGTACATGGATGAACATGATGCGCGGGCGGCGCTGACGGCCATTCTCGGGCGGATGGGATACGGGGCGCCATCGGCGCGAGGCGATGCCGACAACGACGGGGCGGTGACGTCCGCCGATGTGGTCTTTCTCATCGATTACTTGTACCGGGATGGGTACCTGATCTATGAGTCGGCGGCGGATGTGAATGGGGATTGTGTGGTGGATATTCGGGATCTGGTCTACCTGATCGATCATGTGACCGGGGATGTGCCCCTGCCGGGAGGGGTCTGTCCGTGAGTTCATCCGAAGGATTATCTGATGCGAACATGCAAGAAGGCGGGTCTCAGACCCGCCTCCACGACTTGGATTGGGTCTGTAGGGGCAGGTCTGAGCCCTGCCCTGGTCGCTTGAACACGTATCCCGCTCCAAGAGCAACAAAGATCCCAAGACCCGGCAAAGAGCGCCGGGTCTTGGGATGACGGAATTTGGCATGGTGAAGGGCGGGTCTCAGACCCGTCTCTACGATTTAGAAGTCGCATTGGTCAGACGCGGCATAGAATAGACTTTGTCATGCTGAGCGCAGCGAAGCATCTGCCTTTTGCCCGTTGGTGGGAAAAGCAGATCCCTCTCCGCCTGCGGCGGATCGGGATGACAATGTAGGGCTTGGATTGCAACTCAGAGTTGTAGGGGCAGGTCCGAGACCTGCCCCTTGTGGCTACAGCCAAAGAGCAGGCTCGGCGGGAGCCTCGCCCTCCACAAGAGCGATTGACTGAAATTCAAGGATGCACGAAGGGCGGGTCCCAGACCCGCCTCCACGACTTGGATTGGGTCTGTAGGGGCAGGTCTGAGCCCTGCCCTGGTCGCTTAACGGCGAAGGCCGGGGTCTTATCCAAGAACCCGGCCTTTTGCCGTTTTGGAGCGTCCTTGCCCCCCCACCATGAACACTGGCTATTCTTCGAGCGTGACCTTCTTGGTGATGGTGATGCCGCCGAAGTTGGGATCGAGGTCGCGGACCACGATCAGCGCTTCGGAGAAACTCTGGTTGTTGCTGGCGAAGAACTCATAACCGCCGGCGACGCCATACTCGTTGGTGTACTGCGGCGAGCCGGTGATGGTGCCGCCGGAATTGCAGCTCACTTCGACCAAATGGCCGCCCAGCGGGTTGCCCCAGCGGTCCTTGATCTGGATTTCGATCGGGGCGCTGGTGCCATAGACCATGCTCGACGGGACATCGACGATTGAGGTCTTCGAGTAGGCGGTGCCGGTCAAGAGGACCACCTGCACCTGATCGTTATAACCGAAGACGCCGCCGGACCGTACGCGGATGGTGGCGATGGCGCCGACACCCGAGTCGGGGACGGTGACGACGTAGTCGCGATCGAGGACGCCGGCAACGTAATCGCCGACGTAGACAGACGAATGGCAGCCGTCGCGAGCGACGCCATCGGCGATGGTGCCGATGTCGGCTTCAACTTCGACGGTGGTGTTGTCATCAACGAAGACGCCGTTGCCGTCGCGGATGTCGATGACCACCTCGCCCTTGTCGCGGTTGTCGGCCAGAAGCGTGTCGGGGTAGGCGAGGAACTGACCGTAGGCGGGCGGGCCTGATTCGATGAAGACGCTGGTGTCGGCCACTTGGCCGCCGGCGGTCTGCGCCCAGTACCAGACATAGCCGTCGTTTTTCGGCGCGCCGGAATGCCAGGTCGATCCGGCGGTGCCGCGCTGCGTGAGCGTTGGATTGGTGACGTCGGCGCCCTCAATCAGGCCCTGTTCGCAGCCAAACCAGACGGCGGTCGAGTCGGGGACTTCATTGCCCCACTGGTCGACGACCACGGCGACGATGTCATTGGTGGCATTAACGACTTCCCACGAAGGGACGTTGCAATCAGCGGCGCCGAGAGAAATGTAGGCCGGCGGGCCGGAACGAATGGTCAGATGGGTGGCCGCGGAGACCACCGCGCCCGAGCGGGCCAGCACGCGCACGGTGCCCGAGGCGCTGCCGGCGTTGAGGGTGACGGTCGCCACGCCATTGGCGTCGGTGATCGCCTTGACCGGGCCGACCGGGTCGCCGTTGATCGCCTCGCCGCCGCCGGGGCCGGCGGTGATGAGGAACTCGACCTCGCGCCCCTGCGGCGCCGGATTGCCCTTGGCGTCGAAGGTGGCCGCGGTCAGCGGGGCGAACTCGATGCCGCCGGTGCCGCGCACCTGGACATTCTGCCATCCGGGAGTGAGAACGATTGAATGCACCGAGTCATCGGAGGTCAGCGAGAGCGAGACTTCCGCCGAGAAGTGGTTGCCGGGCTGGCCGGCGGTGGCCTTGATGTAAACCACGCCCGCGGTCGAGCCGGCGGTGTAGGTTGTCACAGCCTGGCCGCCGGTGGTGGTCACGGTCGGCTCGATGGCGCCGATCGGATCCCAGAGGCCATCGGAATCCAGATCGTAGATCAGCGTGTCAACGTTATTGGTCCAGATGCCGTCGCCGTTGACATCCATGAATTTTTCGCCGGCGACGAACTTGATGACGGTGCCGTCGCTGACGGGATTGCCGCTGCCATCGGAGACCAGCGCGTTGATGGTCGCGGTGGAGAGGCCATCGGCCTGCACCAGCGCCGGGGTGACGGTCAGCACGATGTGGCCGTCGGTGTTGCCGCCGCCGCCGATGTCGTCTTCGACGATGATATCCTTATAGAGCGTGGTCTGGTCACCTTCGACACGGGCGCTGATGCGGACGCTGCCCGCGACGGTGGCGGTGAAGATGGTCGAGGCCATTCCCTCGTCGTTGGTGACCACGACGCTGGAGTTGAACACGCCGCCGGTGTTCGGATTGGCGAACAGGTAGACGGTCGCGTCGGCGAGCGGTTCGCTGTTGGCGTTGGTGACCAGCACCTCAACGACCGCGGTTTCCCCCTCGGCCAGGATGGCGGGGGTGACATCGACACCCTGCAGTGTCGCGGTGGTGTCGGTCTTGTTGACGCCCGAACAGGCGCCCAACCCGAAGGCAAGCACTCCGATCCATAGCGCGCGTTCGATCCGTCCCGCGCACGCCCAGTCGCTCCGTGGCATCTCGCCGCTCCTTGTTTGCATCAAATCCCCTCAATACCCCATGAATTCGTAATCACGGCCCGCCCTTGGGCCGCATGGAACAGGACTCCCGCGAGTGGCGGGGGTTCTTAGACTGGTATCGGAGGATTGGCGGGGGAATTTAGCACGTAATGCGGTCAAGTTGCGGGGGGCGAACGCGGGCCGGACTATGGGAATACCCCCACACTCGCAGATTTCCGCGCCGCGAAAGCTGGCGTCCGGTGAGACGGACGGTGGCCAGAATTCTCCTTGCTTGGCCCTGTGGCGGGGGTTTACCATAAGTATGACAGATTTGGTCCGCTTTACGGTCGAACAGTCATCCCGGTAATCGCGCTTTACTCGTGCTATGACAACGGAACAGGTCAATAGGTCCAGGTAACCTCACCACATGTGCCTGGAAAGGAGTGCGTCATGAACAGGCGAACTGGTTTGAAGGCAGCGGTGACGTTGACCCTGATTGGAGTGCTTGTCTCGATCATCGTCGCGGACGCGGGTGCGGACACCGGACCGTTGCTGCCCCTGCTGCCGGGTCTGAGGTCGGTGGCGACGGCTTCAATGATGCCGTTGTCGCGGCGCCCGGAACCGAAGTCGGGGGCCTGACGCTGGCGGGCGCGACGATGATCTTCTCGCTGAAGGACGGCGCCGTTCTGCACCAAAGCCTGGGAACCCAGTTGGGCGGGATCTACGGCTTCGACGTCGCGAGGATGGGAGACATCAACGGGGATGGCCGCGACGAGTTCCTGATCGGCGAGCCGGCGGCCATGGTCAATACGCACCTGCTTGCCGGATCGGCCTATGCCCGGATGTGGGGAGCGTTCGAGGAGATCACGATGCTGGCCGACGTGCCCAACGACCAGGGCAAACAGATGCGCATTCAGTGGTCGAACATTCCGGCCAATGACGGGTTCATTCAGGAGTTTGCCATCTATCGCCGTGTGGACGGCAATCTGTCGTCGAAGTCGGTTGATCCCTATGCGCGCAAGTCGATGCCGCCCGGCGAGTGGGACTTTGTGATGTCGGTGCCGGCGCGTGGGGACAGTTCGTACAGCGCGGTGGTGCCGACGCTGCGCGATTCGACGATCGCCGACGGAATGTGGTGGACGGCATTCTTTGTCAGCGGCATCGGGGAGAACCCGCTTGACCACTTCGATTCGCCGGTGGATTCAGGATATTCGCTGGACAATCTCGCGCCGGGGCCGCCGGCCGACCTGATCGCGGCCTTCAGCGGACCCGATGTTGATCTGGACTGGAAGTCGACCGCAGCCGCCGACTTCGATTACTACCGCGTCTACCGCGACACCATTCCCGGATTCGCGTTGGATCCGAACAAGGTCATCGGCGAGACCTCGGACACCAGCTTTGTGGATAGCAACGCGCCGTCGGCGACGGCGGTCTACTACCGGGTGAGCGCGGTCGATTTCTCCGGCAACGAGGGGACGCCCTCCAACGAGGCGTCGCCGTCGTCGTGTCCATGCAATTGCGCCGCCGATCCGGCCTGCGACGGGGTGACCGATGTGTTTGACGTGACGCACGCGGTCAATGTGGCGTTTCGCAACGCGGCGCCGATCGGCGATTCGAATCTGCTGTGTCCGTACACCACCACCGATGTCGATTGCAGCGGGGTGACCGACATCTTCGATGTCACGCATCTGGTGAATGTGGCGTTCCGGAACGCGAATGCGGCGGTGGAGTTCTGCAATTCGTGTCCGTGAGCAAGGAGTGTCCGAGGTCTTCTTCGAGATCCAGATTGTCATTCCCGCGTACGCGGGAATCCAGGCTCTTGCTGTTACGGTCTGGGCCCCCGCTCTTCGAAGATCCCGAGCGAAGTCGAGGGACGCGGGGGCGACGGAGGGTGAGACGGATGTATTGGAAGCCAGGGGCAGGTCGACGACCTGCCCCTGTTCGTGTGCAGTATATGGGTCAGCCGATCACTTCGGCGTCGATGACGTCGGATTCGGGGCGGGACGACTTGCGGATGGTGAAGTCGCCGTCCTCGAAATCGACGGTCAGTTGATCGCCGGGGCCGAACTCGTTGCGCAACAGCGCGGCGGCGATCTTCTGGGCGACATCCTTTTGCACCAGTCGACGGAGCGGACGCGCGCCATAGACGGCATCGTAGCCGCGCGCGGCCAGCGCGGCGCGTGCGGCGCCCGAGAGCTCGGCGCTGATCCCCTGCTCGGCCAGGCGCGACTGCAAGGCAGCGAATTGCAGTTCGGCGATCTGCTCGATCGATTCGGGCGAGAGCGGATTGAAGACCACGATCTCATCAATACGGTTGAGGAACTCTGGCCGCACGGCGCGTCGCAGCGCCTCCAACGCGCCCTCGCGAATGGCCTCGCGGCGCGACGATTCGGTGAGGGAATCCTGCGCGGCGCGGGCGATCTCGGGCGCGCCGAGGTTAGAGGTCATAATCAGGATCGCGTTCTCGAACGAAACGGTACGCCCCTTGTTGTCGGTCAGACGGCCATCATCGAGGACCTGTAGGAGTATATTGAAGACCTCCGAGTGGGCCTTCTCCAGCTCATCGAAAAGGATGACCGAATAGGGACGGCGACGGACCGCCTCGGTCAATTGCCCTCCCTCATCGTAACCGACATACCCCGGAGGGGCGCCGACCAGGCGCGAGACCGAGTGTTTCTCGGAATACTCCGACATGTCGATGCGGATCATCGCCTCGACCGAGCCGAAGAGGGTCGCGGCGAGGGTCTTGGCCAGTTCGGTCTTGCCGACGCCGGTCGGGCCGAGGAAGATGAAGGAGCCGCGCGGACGGTGGGGCTCGTTGAGGCCGGCGCGCGAGGCGCGCACGACGCCGGCCACGGCGGCGACCGCCTCGGGCTGGCCGATCACGCGGGCTGAGAGTTCATCCTCCAGATGGATCAGACGCTGGATTTCGCTGGTGGAGAGACGTTCGACGGGAATGCCGGTCCACTTGGAGACGATTTCTGCGATGTCGTCGGCGTCGACCTCTTCCTTGAGGAGACGGCCTCGGGCAACAGTCCCGGCCGGAGCCTCGCCATCCACCGGAGCACCCGGCATCCCGTGGAGTTTGGCGGTTTCGATTTTGACCAGGCGTTCCTGGTCGGGGATGTCCTGGTAACGGATGCGGGCGGCGTCTTCGTATCGGCCCTGACGTGAGGCCAGTTCCATATCGAGCTTGAGGCGTTCGATTTTCTCCTTTGCCTCGCGGATGATCTGCACCGACTGCTTTTCGGCGGCCCAGCGGCTTTCCAGCTCGACGCGCTGGGCGTTGAGTTTCTCCAATTGCTCCTCGATCGGCCGGAGGCGCGCGGCGGCGTCGCGTTCGCGGCGCACCGCCTCGCGTTCGATTTCCAGTTGCATGATCTGGTGGTCGAGACGGTCGAGTTCCTCGGGACGGGAGTCGATCTGGATGCGCAGATCAGCGGCGGCCTCATCGATTAAGTCGATCGCCTTGTCCGGGAGTTGGCGGTCGGCGATGTAGCGTTCCGAGAGCGTGGCGGCGGCGACCAACGCGGCGTCCTGGATGCGGACGCCATGGTGCAGCTCGTAGCGTTCCTTCAGTCCGCGCAGGATCGAGATGGTCTCGGGCACGGTTGGTTCGGCCACGAGGATGGGCTGGAAGCGGCGCTCGAGGGCGGCGTCCTTTTCGATGTGCTTGCGGTACTCGGTGATGGTGGTCGCGCCGATGCAGCGCAACTGGCCGCGGGCGAGCGCGGGTTTCAGCAGGTTGGAGGCATCGACGCTGCCTTCGGCGGCGCCGGCGCCGACAACGGTGTGCAGTTCATCGATGAAAAGGATGATGCCGCCGGCCGCTTCCTCGACTTCGGCGAGCACGCCTTTCAACCGTTCCTCAAATTCGCCGCGAAACTTGGCCCCGGCGACCATGGCGCCGAGGTCGAGGGCGATGACGCGCCGGTCCTTGAGCGGCTCGGGGACATCGCCGGCGGCGATCTTGCGCGCCAGTCCCTCGGCAATGGCGGTCTTGCCGACGCCCGGCTCGCCAATCAGAACCGGATTGTTCTTGGTGCGGCGGGAGAGAACTTTCATCACGCGGCGGATTTCCTCGTCGCGTCCGATCACCGGGTCGAGTTTCCCCTCGCGGGCCATCGCGGTGAGGTCGCGACCGAAGCGGTCGAGAGCCATCATGCGGTTTTCGGCCCCCTCCTCCCCCGCTCCTTTGCGGTTGAGCATATCATCGATGGCGTCGCGCAGACGATTGGCATCGGCGCCAAGCGCGGCGAGAGCATCGCGGATGGCGCGGTCGGGCTTGTCGAAGACCGCCCAAAGCAGATGGGCGGCGTTGACAAACTGGTGTCCCGACTTGCCGGCGCGATTCTGCGCGGCCGAGAAGATCGCGGCCAACGCGCCGGAAGTGCCGGGGGGCTGTGTGGCGCCTTCGACGCGTGGCAGACGGGACAGCGCGACGCTTAACTCGCCGGCCAGACGGTCGGGGTCGGCGCCTTCCTTCTGCAGGATGGCGCGGGCCATGCCGCCTTCGCCGATCAAGGCGGACAGCAGATGCGCCGGGGTCAGCTCGGAGTGTCCGGCCGATTGCGCGGACTGCAGCATCGACTGCAGGATGAGTTTGGCGTTATCGGTCCAGCGGTCCAATGAGATCATGGTCGGTTCCTTTCGCCGTCATCAAGACATGACATCGCATTCCGGCGGTGGCACGGGCTTCAGACCCCGTGCGGCGGAGCTTCGCGGCAGTGTTGGCCGTGGGCAGCGGCGGCTGAGCCTCCGGCTGCACGGCCCTTGGGGGCCGTGCCACCGCATGCGGTCTCTGTGATTTTACAATGCTGATTAAGCGGCGGCTTTGGGCTTGGTGTCGGGGGATTTCGACGCGCCCGCGTCGCCGGAGTCTTTCTTCGAATCGTTCTTGTAGGATGGCTTGCGGTAGTCGGTGATGTAGAAGCCCGAGCCCTTGAACAACAGGCCGCCGCCGGGCGAGATGAGCCGTTCGACATCCGGCTTGCCGCAGTTGGGGCAGATCTCCAGGGGCTTTTCGGTCATGGTCTGTAAAGCCTCGAAGCGGTGTCCGCAGGCGCGGCAGCGATAGTCGTAGGTCGGCATAGCGATCATCTCCCCCGCGCCGGCGGGCGCGACAGACAATCAAGTTATCGGAATTTCGGGTCGAATTCAATCGGCATCACTCGCTTTCCCCCGATGCAAGCGGTCCCGCGGAAGCGAGGCGCTCCCGCGGGACCTTCGCATGACAGGGGGTGTCAACCCACCTTGACTTCGATCTGCTTGGGCAGCGCCTTCTCGGTCTTGGGGATGGTGACGGTCAGCACGCCGTTGGTGTAGTCGGCGGTGACACGGGACTCATCGGCCCAAACCGGGAGATTGAAGGAGCGCGAGAATGTGCCCATGAAGCGCTCGGTGCGGGTGTAGCCCTTGCGCTTCTCCTCACGTGACTCGTTGCGCTCGCCCTCGATCGACAACATTCCGTCCTGGACGATCACCTTGATGTTGTTCTTGTCCATGCCGGGCATGTCGGCCTTCAGCAGAACCTTGTCCTCCTCCTCGACAATGTCCACCGAGGGGCGGATGTTCATGACCGGCAAATCGAGGTTGGCCAGCGGCGAGTTGCTGAAGAACTCATCGAAGATGCTGGAGATGGCCCGCGAGAGCGGAACCGCGTTGCGAGTGGGTTCATACTTGACGAGCGTCATACGCATTACCTCCTCCTAACTGAGTCAACTTGTCCATGCGGCCTTAAGCCGCGACCGAGCATTGTCATAGCAGGAGGCGTGCCAAATGGCGTAATTCGTTGGGGAGCAATAGAATATGAAATAGCGCGATTTTGCCTGTCGGCATAATATAACATATTGGCAGAAAGTGGTGCCGAAATGGCATATCTATAAGTCAGTTGGCTGTCGTTGTGGCAGGGGCGAGGCAGATCAGATTGCGCTTTGAGTCGGCCAAGAGGATACGGTCGCCGACGATGATCGGGGCGATGACGGCTTGTCCGGAGAGCGTGGTATCAGCCCAGACGACCTCGCCGGTAGCGGCGGACAAGGCGGTCACCAAAGCGTTACGGGCGGTGACCAGGAGCCGATCGTCGCTGAGGGTGGGTGAGAGATTGGCGATCGCATCGAGAGCGTAATCCCAGCGTATCTCGCCACTCTCACGGTCCAGCGCTGTGAGGCGGCCATTGTTAGCGGCGACATAGACCAGATCGGAACCGATAGCGGGTGTGGCGAAAATGCCGGCGCCGAGGGGAGCTGTCCAGAGCAGACGGCCATCGTGGCAATCCAGCGCGGTGACAAACGAATCGGCGCTCCCGAAGAACAGCTGGCCGCCATCGACCGCCACGCCTTCGATCGCGCCTGCAACCCCATGCTGCCAGAGGATAGATCCATCGTCGGCAGCGAGCGCAAAGAGGGAGCGTCCGCTGGCGGCATAGACAACCGAATCGGTCACCGCCGGCGTGGTGCGTATCGGCCCTTCGCACTCGGTTTCCCAGAGAATTTCGCCTTGCGGTGTCAGCGTGCGCACCTGGGCGTTCCAGGTCGAAATCAGGATCGTGGAATCATTGAGCAACCGCGGCGGGGCGCTGGCCGCCTGCACGCGGAACTCGGCGCGTTCCTTGCCCTTCTTCATGTCGAAGCGCACAAGCCGTCGGTCCTGCTGATCGGTGAGGACGGCGAAGTCGGCATCGAAGGCCAGCACGCCCAGCACCGGGCCATCGAGGCGTTTGCGGAAGCGCCGCTCCCCGCTGGCCAGGTCATAGACTTCGATACGCCGGTCCAGCCCGGAAAAGAAGATCAGGCCATCGCGCACCACCGGTTCGGAGGCGGCAACGCCGCCGGTCTTAACCGACCAGGCGACGGTGTATGGCACATCGGGCAGCGCTTGCGGGGCGCGTCCTGAGTTGGCCTGATCGCCGCGCGGTGTCGGCCAGTCGGCGGTGCCGGGTGCCGGATACCACAACTTGGGTCGTCCACTGGAACAGGCGGCCAGCACAAGGGCCACAAGCGCACAAGCAGGCAGGAAACGTCGCATCAGAAATTCCATCCAAAGAAGAACTCGAAACGGGTCTTCTTGTCGATGGTGCGGAAGTCGGTGCGCCGTGCCCAGTCGAAGCGCAGCACGACCAGGTAGCCGAGCGCGACGCGCGCGCCGGCACCCAGCGAACCCTCCATGCGTCCGAACTCCTCTTCCCAGGCGTTGCCGGCATCGAAGAACAGCGCGCCGCGAATCGCCTGGAAGCCGAGATCGGCGACGGGGAATCCGACGAAGAGCGCATCGATGAGCGGGAAGCGCAGCTCGTTGGAGGCGAGCACGACATTGCGGGCATAGACATCCCGCCGGTCATAACCGCGCAGGTCCCAGCTGCCACCGAAGTAGCGCCGTTGCGGTTCATGGCCGGAGGAGAAATGCCCCATCAGGCGCATGGCGAAGGCGGAGTAGCGTCCGAGCCGGAAGTACTTGCGGGCGTCGGCGATCACCAGCCGGTTGAAACTGCGGAAGTTCGACAAATCGGCGGTGTAACCGGCGGTGAGCATGAAGCGCCAGCCATCGATCGGCCCGGAGATATCCCACAGCGAGTTGTCATGCACCAGCGAGAGGAATTGCGTGGCCAGCACCGCCTGGCGCGAGTCGGTCAGGATCGATTCACGGTCGGAGTGGCGCAGGTAGAGCGAGCCCTCGACGCGGCGGAATTTCGAAAGCGGGTAGGCGAGGTAGCCGGCGACGCCGATCTGGCGTTCCTCGATCGGCCCCTCGACCGGATCGTTGTAGTCATAGAACAGATGGTAGGCGCCGTAGCCGTAATTGAGACGGTTCTCGCGATTGAAGTACGACACCGCGACGTTGAAACTCTGGAGGAATTCATCCTTGGTGTCGGCGTTGTTGGCCAGGAGGAAGAAGTACTGGTGGTCGCCGAGGACATCGGTGAGCGCGGTCTGGAAACCGCCGACGGTACCATAGAAGGCATCGTAGGAGACCGCCGACTGGGCGATGTCGAAGGAGAAATCGCGTTCGTATTTCACCGCGCTGTTGGTCATTTCGTCGCTGCCGGCTTCGGGCTGCCAGGTGGGTTCCCAGGGACCGTTGCCGGCGGCCAGCAACTCGACGGGCAGCGTGTCGGGCAGCTCCATGCGGTAGATCTGGAAGCCGCTGTTCTGGTAGGCGGTGAAGACGATGCTTTGGCCATCGGGCATCAGGTGCGGATCGAAGGCGCCGGTGGCCAGATGGGTGAATTTCTGGCGGCGGCCATCGGCGAAGTGACGGTAGATGTCCTGCACCCCTTCCTCGTCGGAGGTGTAGACCATCGACCCGCCGTCGGGGGCATAGGAAGGGCCGCGCAGGTTGTGCGCGCCGGTCAGATAGGGGCTGATGCGGCCGGTCTTGAAGTCATAGAGGAAGAGATTGAGAAACCCCCGGGCGCCATGCTCGCCGCGATCGGAGGCAAAGAGGACCGCCGACCCATCGGGGGTGAAGACCGGATCGATGTCGAAAAACCAGTCGTCGGTCAGGCGGTCGAGCGCGCCGGAGGCCAGATCGAGGTGGTAGAGATCATAGACGCCATCCTTGCCGGAGCCGGCGAAGATAACGCGCCGTCCATCGGCCGAGTAGTGCGGCGAGTTGATGTTGTAGAGCGAATCCCAGCGATGCTCGCCGACGATCTTTTTGGTGGCGGCGTCGAGTTCATAGAGGACATCGCGCTCATGCCGTTGGCCGGAGAATACCACCCGTCCATCGCAGACATCCAGCGAGGA
Source organism: uncultured Ignavibacteria bacterium (assembly GCA_964593585.1). Classification (GTDB taxonomy): domain Bacteria; phylum Zixibacteria; class MSB-5A5; order WJJR01; family WJJR01; genus JACQFV01. The sequence continues at coordinate 4,143 of CAZQIZ010000038.1, read as the reverse complement.
GCCCAGCAGGTGCAGCGACTCGAACCGCGGCGAGCGCTCCCCTTTCAGCAGGACCTCGACGTCGCGTTCCGCGCCGCCGGGGGCGGCATCGGTGCGGTAAATGCCGGCGTAGCCAAGACGGTTGGCCTTGAAGATGATCTGGTCGACGGTGTCGGCGCCGTCGATGGTGCGTACCGGGACCGGTTTGACGCTGTAGCCGGGCTTGGTGAGCGGATCATAGACCCGGTCGGGAAGCTCGCGGGACTGGATGGTCGGGTAGTATTTCTTCTTCAGCCAGTATTCCCACTCGCGGCCGATTTCTTCGAGACTCTTGCCGAAGGTGTACTGCGCGACGCCGTAGAAGTCGGAGGCGCGCCAGCAGTTGTCGAGCAGATAGATCAGGTACTCGGCGCCGTAGGTCTCGGCGACGAAGTGGCAGAACGATTCCCCCTCCTTGTACATGAGATAGGTGCCGGCGATGGCGTCGATGCGCTCGAGGTTGAAGAAGCGGCCGGTCAGGACAAGATCGCTTAAGATCATCTCGGCGTCGGACTCCCACGGCCGCGAGAAGTACTCGGCGATCCCCTCAGTGAACCAGAGCGGGGGCGCGGCGATGTTCATCTTCTTGTACTTCGAAGCGACCGACGACAGCTTCGAATAGGTGAAGACATGGACCAGTTCATGCTGCAGGACGCGGCGGAAGTCCTCGTAGGAGCCGTTGAACGGCAGCACGACCCGTCCCTTGAAAAATTCGGTGAAGCCGGCAACGTTCTCGGGCAGAAGCGACGAGATCACGTTGGTCTGGGTGAAGAAGCGCGGCGACGAGTAAATGATGAGCGGGATCCGGTCGTTGCACTCGTGGTTGAAGCGGTCGGCCAGGTAATCGTAGGAGTCATGGGCCGCCTCGGCGGCGATTTCGGCCAGCTCGCGCTCGGCGTCATAGAAGTAGATGTCGAACTTGTCGGTGGCGAGGACCTGCCATTCAAAGTCGGTGTATTGGACCTTGTTCTTGCCAAAGTAGTACTGCGCGTCGACCGGGGCGGCACAGACGGCCACCAGGAGGACGGCCGCGATCAGGCGGCCCAACCGGGACGGAATCTGGTGGTGGAGGCGGCGCATGCGGTCTACTTCAGATTGTCGTCAGATTGGCTCAGCGTGTGCAGTCCGTGACGGGGACAAGTCGAGTCGTCGGGGGTCTCCGCTGCCGGGTTGATTACCGATGAGGGCGCCGGACATTCCCTGTCCGCGAGCGGGGCGCATCCTAATCTACATCACGGGGGCGGCGGGGGTTCCGTTGACCGTCTTTGCCGGAGGCGCGTTCGACCCCCAGGACCCCGGCGACCCCGCGGATGCGTCGCATGATATCGGAGAGGTGCTGAAGGTTGCGGACCTGGATATCGATGGAGCCCATGCCCGTGGCGCGGTCGGCCGAAAGCGAGACCCCCTGGATATCGGTTTCGGCGTCGGCGATGGCCTGGGTGATGTCGCGCAGCAGGTGTTTGCGGTTTTCCATGGTCAGGTTAAGGCGGACCAGGAAGGACTGGTCGGGGGAGACATCCCACTCGACCTCGATTCGGCGTTCGGCGCGGTCGTGCAGGGCGAGGACATTGACGCAGTTGGCGCGGTGCACGGTGACCCCGCGTCCGCGGGTGATATAGCCGACCACCGCCTCGCCGGGGACCGGCTGGCAGCAGTTGGCGAAGCGGAACATCATGTTGTCGAGGTTTTGGATGCGGACGCCGCGCACGGGATGGGGCCGTTCGACGGTCTCGGCGGCGGCGGGGACTTCGGGCCCGGCGGGCCGAGGATAGAACCGATTGAACAGGGTGCTGGCGGCCATGATGCCGGAGCCGAGCGCGGCCAGAAGACTGTCGACGCCGGAGTGGTTCAGTTCGAGCGCCCACTGATGGAGGGTGGACTCGTTGGGCATCGGCAGACGGGTCCGCTTGGCCTCGCGGGCCAGAAGGTCGCGTCCGAGTTCGACCGAGTGGTCGAATTCAACCTTGTTGAAGTGCTGGCGGATCTTGGACCGGGCGCGCGAGGTGACCACGAAGGAGAGCCAGTCGCGCGAGGGACGGATCTGGTTGCTGGTGATGATCTCGACCTCGTCGCCGGAATGCAACTGGTAGGTCAGCGGGACGATGTGTCCGTTGACCTTGGCGCCGACGCAGCGGTGGCCGACGGCGGTGTGGACGGCGTAGGCGAAATCAACGGGGGTCGCGCCCGCCGGCAGCGGCTTCAGGTCGCCGTTGGGCGTGAAGACATAGATCTCCTCGTGGAAGAGATCGGTCTTGAACAGCTCGAGGAATTCCTTGGGGTCGCGGGTGTCCTTCTGCCATTCGAGGACCTCGCGCAGCCAGGACATCTGGCGGTCGGAGCGATCGAACTCCCTTTTCCCTTCCTTGTAGAGCCAGTGGGAGGCGATTCCGAATTCGGCGGTGTAGTGCATCTCGCGGGTGCGGATCTGGATTTCGACCATGCGCCCGCGCGGGCCGATCACGGTGGTGTGCAGCGACTGGTACATGTTGGTCTTGGGGGTGGCGATGTAGTCATGGAAGCGGTCGACCACCGGGGTCCAGAGGGTGTGGATCACGCCCAGGGCATGGTAGCAGTCGCGCTCGTAGGGGACGATCACGCGGATGGCCAACAGGTCGTAGATTTCCTCGAAGGCCTTGCGCCGTTTGACCATCTTGCGGTAGATCGAGTCAAGGTGCTTGGCGCGTCCGGAGATCTCGGTCTCGATGCCTTCCTTGTCCAGCCCGGCCTTCAGCGGGGTGATGACTTCCTGGATGTAGGCCTCGCGTTCCTCGCGCTTGAGTTCGACTTTCTCGGCGATGTCGCGGTAGGCGTCGGGATGGAGGTACTTCAGCGAGAGGTCTTCCAGCTCCCATTTGATCTTGGCCATGCCGAAGCGGTGGGCGAGCGGGGCATAGACCTCGCGGGTTTCGAGGGCAATGCGTTCGCGTTTGGCCGGCGGCAGGTATTCCAGGGTGCGCATGTTGTGCAGTCGGTCGGCGAGTTTGATGATGATGACGCGGATGTCGCGCGCCATCGAGATCAGCATCTTGCGGAAGTACTCGACCTGCTGCTCGGCGTGGCTCTGGTATTTGACGCCGGAAATCTTGGTGACGCCATCGACCAGGTGGGCGATTTCCTCGCCGAAGCGTTCGCGGACCGCGTCGATGCCGTAGGGCGTGTCTTCGACCACGTCATGAATCAGGCCGGCGGTGATGGTGGCGGTGTCGAGGTGCTGCTCGGCGAGGATCATCGCCACGGCAAGGCAATGGTTGATGTAGGGCTCGCCCGATTCGCGCTTCTGGCCGGCGTGGACCATTTCGGAAAACTCATAGGCGCGACGCAAAAGCGGGATGTCGACGTTGGCGTTTTCGGCCTCCACCCGGATGATGAACTCGGCCAGATTCAGATCGGGCGGCCGGTTCTCCAACGGACGCGGCATCGCGGCGCCGCTGTCGGGTTTGGGGATGGTCGAGTCGGGCTTCATTATTCCTTAGATCGGCCGTCGAGGGCGTCTCTGTAAGTATACGCGAACAACCGGGGTTATGACAGCCGCCCCTTGCCGGCGGGCCTAATGCTCAGCGTGTGGACAACCGCAGACCAACCACGCCAAGCAGAATCAGGCCGATGCTGGCCAGTCGGATCAGGTCGCGGGATTCATGGTAGAAGATCATGCCGAAGATGGCGGTACCGAGGGCGCCGATGCCGGTCCAGACGGCGTAGGCGGTGCCGATCGGGAGGGCGCGCACCGCGAGGGAGAGAAAACAGAACGAGCCGAGCATGCCGCCGACGGTGATCATGGAGGGGATCGTGCGCGAGAAGCCGTGGGTGTACTTGAGGCCGACCGCCCAGACGATTTCGAAGAGGGCGGCGATCAGGAGTTGAATCCAGGGCATGGGCGGGTCCTTTGGTGGTGTGTGTTACCGCACTATGCGGCCGCGGGCGGGGAATTGCAATGACGAGAGTGGTTGGCGGCGCGAGAATGGGTGGTTATTGGCGCGCATGTCGCCCCTCACCCCGGCCCTCTCCCCCTTCGGGGGAGAGGGGGATTTTCTCGCGGGTATGATTCTGATAGTGTGAACTGCTCTGGTTCTGTGGGCCTGTCAGGAATTTTGTGTGTCGGTCATTTCTGTTCATAATCACGCACCT
>CAZQIZ010000037.1:0-20508 GCA_964593585.1 uncultured Ignavibacteria bacterium | reverse complement strand
ATACGAAACCAGCTTTCAAGCTTCAACTGGCCCAGATTATGGGGGGAAGGTCACCGGAGTTGTAGCAAACAAAGCTCCCAAGCCGCCCCCGCAAAGAGCGCGAGGGCGGCCTGGGATGACGGAATCGTGTGGATGAGTCGTTGACCGAGCGGGTGAAAGTCCTTTGAGCCGGGTTTGCACATCAGGGACAACAGGAACGGGAGGGCGAGGCTTCGGCTGAGCCTGCTCTTCGCCAGCCGACCGGAAAAGCAGGCCCAGCCGAAGCTTCGCCCTCCCGGATTCTCATTTGTGCCGAATGGTTCTCGCGGGCCAAGGGGCTTTCAACCCTTCGACAGCGTCCATGAAAAAGGGGCGCACAGACGTGCGCCCCGGCCGATCTGGATTGCGGCGTGACCTTACATTCCCGGGCCGATCATCTTCTCGGGACGGACGACCTCGTCGAACTTCTCACCGGTGAGGACGCCGAGCATGATCGCCGCCTCGCGCAACGTGATGTTTTCGGCGTGGGCCTTCTTGGCGACCTTGGCGGCGTTGTCGTAGCCGATGTGCGGGTTGAGCGCGGTGACCAGCATGAGCGAGTTGTGCAGGAAGCGGTCGATGTTTGCCTTGTTGGCCTCGATGCCGACGGCGCAATGTTCATCGAACGATTCGCAGGCGTCGGCCAAAAGGCGGATCGAATGCAGGACGTTATGAATAATCACCGGCTTGAAGACGTTCAGTTCGAAGTTGCCCATCGCGCCGCCGCAGTTGACCGCGACATCGTTGCCGAGCACCTGACAGCAGACCATGGTCATCGCTTCCGGCTGGGTCGGATTGACCTTGCCGGGCATGATTGAGGATCCCGGTTCGTTTTCGGGTATGTGCAATTCGCCGAGGCCGCAGCGCGGACCGGAGGCCAGCCAGCGGATGTCGTTGGCGATCTTCATGAGCGAGCAGGCCAGGGTCTTGAGCGCGCCGTGGGCATGCACCAGCGCGTCATGCGCCGCCAGCGCCTCGAACTTGTTGGGCGCGGTGACAAACGGCAGCCCGGTGATCTCGGCGATCTTCCGCGCGCCCTTGACGGCGAAGTCGGGGTGGGTGTTGAGACCGGTGCCGACCGCGGTGCCACCCAGGGCCAGCTCGTACAGTTCGGGCAACGACGCTTCCAGGCGGGCGATGTCATTGTCCAACTGCTGGACATAACCGGAGAATTCCTGCCCGAGCGTGAGCGGGACCGCATCCATCAGGTGGGTGCGTCCGATTTTGATGATGTCCTTGAACTCGCGCGCCTTCTTGTCGAGCGTGTCGCGCAGACGTTTCACCTGCGGGATCAGGCGCTTTTTGATCTGCTCGGCGGCGGCGATGTGCATCGCGGTCGGGAAAGTGTCGTTGGAGGACTGCGCCTTATTGACGTCGTCGTTGGGATGGATCGGCTTTTTCGAGCCAATCTGCCCGCCGGCCAGCTCGATGGCGCGATTGGAAATGACCTCGTTGGCGTTCATGTTGGTCTGTGTGCCCGATCCGGTCTGCCAGACCACCAGCGGAAAGTGATCGTCGAGCTTGCCATCGATCACCTCGTCGGCGGCGCGCACAATCAGGTCGGCCTTCTCGGCGGTGAGCAACCCCAGTTCCTTGTTGGTGAGCGCCGCGGCTTTCTTGAGCACGCCGAGCGCGCGGATCAGTTCGCGGGGAAAACGGTCCCCGCCGATCTTGAAATTCTGACGCGACCGCTCGGTCTGCGCGCCCCAGTAACGGTCCGACGGAACATTGACCGGTCCCATGGTATCGGTTTCGACTCGTGTGCTCATGCGTGCCTCCGGATTGACGGTTGCCATGAGAATACGCCAGTCAAAGTCCAGATTCAATTGCCGCCGTGGCAAAGAGGGAGAAGTCTGTCAAAAACGAGGGGAAATCGGGGTCGCTGCATGCGGGTAGCCCCCTCACCCTAACCCTCTCCCCTTGCAGGGGACAGAGGACAAGAACAGTTGCATTACGACATGTCCGCGCATTCAAGCAACACCGCCACATCACCACAAAAATTCCCCCTCTCCCCCGCAGGGGGAGAGGGCCGGGGTGAGGGGCTGCCCTCCCGTGCGCTGTAGCCCCTCACCCTAACCCTCTCCCCTTGCAGGGGACAGAGGACAAGAACAGTTGCATTACGACATGTCCGCGCATTCAAGCAACACCGCCACATCACCACAAAAATTCCCCCTCTCCCCCGCAGGGGGAGAGGGCCGGGGTGAGGGGCTGCCCTCCCGTGCGCTGTAGCCCCTCACCCTAACCCTCTCCCCTTGCAGGGGACAGAGGACAAGAACAGTTGCATTACGACATGTCCGCGCATTCAAGCAACACCGCCACATCACCACAAAAATTCCCCCTCTCCCCCGCAGGGGGAGAGGGCCGGGGTGAGGGGGCTGCCTGCGGTATCGCAACAAAAAGGCCGCCCGTGTGGGGCGGCCCGGTGGTCCTTATGGAGGACAGACTCAAACCTTGTCGATGTGCACGATGCGCTTGTCGCCCTTGCCGCCGACAAAACGCACGACTCCATCGACCATGGCAAACAACGTCCAGTCCTTGCCGATGCCGATGTTGCGTCCGGGATGAATCTGCGTCCCGCGCTGGCGGATGATGATCGAGCCGGCGGTGACGAAGTTGCCGCCGTAGGCCTTGACACCCAACCGTTGGCCGTGCGAATCGCGGCCGTTGCGGGAGGAACCGACACCTTTTTTATGGGCCATTGCTTCTACCCTTTCAATAAAGCGGGGCGCTCGACAAGCGCCCCACCATAGACTCCAAGTATAACGGCCTGCGCCTTGCGGCGCAAGCGTCTTTTGCCTACGCCGGGGCCGGGGTGGGCTTGGGTGGATCGGCCATAACCGCAAGGGAGAACACCAGTTTCTCGCCCGAGGCATCAAGGTCGATGTTGACGGCGCAATCGCCGGCAAACTGGCCTCGCAGAATCTCCTCGGCCAGCGGATCCTCCAGATACCGCTGGACCGCCCGACGCAACGGCCGCGCGCCCAGATTCGGATCGTAGCCGCGCTGCGCCAGGAATTCGCGCGCCTGCTGGGTCAACTGGAACGAGATGCCCCGCTCGGCCAGACGCTTGGCAACGTCCTCCAGCACGATGTCGACGATACGGGAGATCTCGCCGGTGCCCAGCGAGTGGAAGATGATGGTGTCGTCGATGCGGTTGAGCAGTTCGGGATTGAACATCTTCTTCAACTCGGCCAGCACCTTGCTCTTCATGTGCTCGTAGGAGCCCTGCACCTGCTCCTTCTGGAAACCCATCGCCTTTTCGTCCTGCAACTGGCGGGTGCCGATGTTGGAGGTCATGATGACGACGGTGTTCTTGAAGTCGACCTTGCGTCCGAACGAGTCGGTGAGCTGGCCGTCATCAAGCAGTTGCAGCAGGATATTGAAGACCTCCGGATGGGCCTTTTCGATCTCATCGAGCAGGACCACGGAGTAGGGCTTGCGCCGGACCTTCTCGGTCAGCTGGCCACCCTCTTCGTAACCAACGTAGCCCGGGGGCGCGCCGATCAGGCGCGAGACCGAGAACTTCTCCATGTACTCGGACATGTCGATGCGGATGAGCGCGTCGGCGTCCTCAAAGAGGAACTGCGCCAGGGCGCGGGCCAGCTCGGTCTTGCCGACGCCGGTCGGACCGAGGAAGATGAACGAGCCGATCGGACGGCGCGGGTCGGACAATCCGGCGCGGGCACGGCGGATCGCCTTGGTCAGAACGGCAATCGCCTCCCCCTGCCCGATCACGCGGTTGTTCAACTCCTCTTCCATGCGCAGGAGTTTCTTGGATTCCTTCTCCTCCAGCCGGAAGACCGGGATGCCGGTCATCTTCGAGACGACCTCGGCAACGTCCTCGGCGTTGAGGGTGTACATCGACTTCTCGCGGTCCTCCAGCCAGGTCTTCTTGCGGGCCTCGAGCTCCTCGCGGGCGATCTTCAGCTCGTCGCGCAGACGCGCAGCGGTCTCGAACTCCTGGTTTTTGACCGCGTTTTCCTTGGCGGTCTGGATGTCGATGATCTTCTGCTCCAGGTCGGCGAACTCGCTGGGCTTGGTGCAGGATTTCAGGTGCGCGCGCGACCCAGCCTCGTCGATGACGTCGATCGCCTTGTCGGGCTGGTAGCGCCCGGAGATGTAGCGGTCGGACAACTTGACCGCGGCGATGATCGCCTCCTCGGAGATCTTGATCTTGTGGTGCTCCTCATACTTGGGCCGCAGGCCCTTGAGGATGGCCAGCGTGTCGGCGTAGACCGGCTCCTCGATCATCACTGTCTGGAAGCGGCGGTCGAGCGCGCCATCCTTCTCGATGTACTTGCGGTACTCGTTTAAGGTGGTGGCGCCGATGCACTGCAGTTCGCCGCGGGCCAGCGAGGGCTTGAAGATGTTGGAGGCATCCAGCGAGCCCTCGGCGCCGCCGGCGCCGACGATCGTGTGCAGCTCATCAATGAAGATGATGACATCGTTGGAATTGACAATCTCGTTCATGACCGCCTTGAGCCGTTCCTCGAACTGGCCGCGGTACTTGGTGCCAGCCACCAACGAGGTCATGTCGAGCGTGACCAGCCGCTTGTTTTCAAGCATCTCGGGGACATTCCCCTCGACGATGCGCTGGGCCAGCCCTTCGGCGATGGCGGTCTTGCCGACGCCCGGCTCGCCGATTAGAACCGGATTGTTCTTCTTGCGGCGCGAGAGGATCTGGCTCACACGCTCGATTTCGTTGTCGCGCCCGATGATCGGATCGAGCTTGCCCTTGCGCGCCAGTTCGGTGAGGTCGCGTCCGAAATGATCGAGCGCCGGCGTCTTGGATTTCTTGCGCTTCTTGCCGTAGGCCGACGGCTTGCCGCCGCGGATGTTCTTCAATTCCTCGTAGGCGTCCTTGTAGTCGACATCGTACATCGACAACACCTGAGCGGCGACCCCTTCCTCATCCTTGAGCAGGGCCAGCAGGATGTGCTCGGTGTCGATTTCCTTCGACTTGAGCGCGCGCGCCTCCTGACCGGCGACCTCGAGCGTCTTTTTGGCGCGGGCGGTCAGCGGCAGCTGCCCCATGGTCATGGTGCCACCGGAGGGCTGGACGACCTCCTCGACGGAGGTTTTCAGCTCCGCCAGATCGATGCCAATATTGCTGATAATGTCGATGGCCATGCCCTCACCGAGCCGGATCAAGCCCAGAAGCAGGTGCTCGGTGCCGATGTAGTCGTGCCGCAGGCGGGCGGCTTCGTCGCGCGCGTACTCGATCGCCTTGCGAGCGGCCTCGGAAAACATGTCGTTCATGGTGTCCTCTGCGGGCTTGGTCCGCGCCCCCCACGGGCGGCGGCCTCAGTCCCTAACCCCTATTATCGGCCGGGGCCGCCGTTTCGTTTGCAGGGAATACGACAAAGACGGTCAAGTCTAGTCCTTTGTGCCCCCGCTGGGCCGCCGCCGGGCCCGTTTTTTCGCCAGCCGCGAGCGCACCAGCTCGGCGCGCGCCACATCCCGTTCCTCGGGCGTCATGTCGCGTCCATAGGCGCGCTCCAGGTGCGCCGGCTGGGTGGCCAGCATCAGTTCGTTGATCTGCGCGGTGTCCAATCCGAGCGGCTCGCCCATCGAGACACCCAGCCGCACCGCCGACAGCAGGTTCATCACTTCTTGGGACGTGAGCACCCGCGCGTTCGACAAAATGCCAAAGGCGCGCCAGATCTTGTCACGGATCTGGTCGCCAGCGTCGGTAAACAGCGTCCGGCGGGCGTTGCCCTCGTACATCATCAGTTGCTCGGTCACCTTTTCCAGCGAGTCGACCAAATCCTCCTCGGTGCGGCCAAGCGTGGTTTGGTTCGAAACCTGGAAGATGTTTCCCAGAACATCCGATCCTTCGCCGTAGAAGCCGCGCACGTTCAAACCGACCTTATTGATCTGCTGCAGCACGACATCCATTTCCTTGGTGAGCACCAGTCCCGGCAAATGAATCAACACGGAAACGCGCAGGCCGGTTCCCACGTTGGTGGGGCAGGCGGTCAGGTAGCCCAGGCGGGTGTCGTAATCGAAGCGCAACACCTCGGCAAGGGCGACGTCGATTTCGCGGGCGCGGGCCATCGCCGCGCCGAGATCGAGACCGGAACGGACCGCCTGGATGCGCAGGTGGTCCTCCTCGTTGATCATCAGGCTCGATTCGAGAGTGCCATCGACATACAACCCGCGCGGGAGGTCATCGCGCATGAATTCGGGGGAAATGAGGTGGCGCTCGATGAGCAGATCGCGGTCATCGCGGTCGAGGGTGGCCGATTCAAAAAAGCCGCCGTCGGCCAGCGGGACACATTTCTCGATGGCGGTGCGGACCAACTCCACCACCTCCGCGGCCTCGTTTGGCTCGGCGCGCATCGGGTAACGGTGCTTGGTCAGATTGCGGGCCAGCCGCACGCGGCTGGAGACCACCACGTCGGCACGATCGCCATCGCCCGACATCCAGCGCACCGGGCGTTTGACCAGTTCATCAAAAGACGAGAACATGGCACTCCCCCTACGACGTCGACCGCCGCGAGCGTCCGGCGCGCGGCAGCGAGGCGGTGACGGCCTTGAGACGGTCTCGCAATTCGGCGGCCAGTTCGAAATCCTCGCGTTCGATTGCCTGTTTCAAATCTTCCTTGAGACGGACCTCCTCCTCGACCGGCGAGGGGAGCGAGCGCAACTGCGTCTCCGGGCCGCGTCCGCGGTGCTGCACCGCGCCGTGGACCTTGCGGAAGAGATCTTCCAGCGGGGCGCGGAAGGCGGTGTAGCATTGGCCGCACCCGAAGCGTCCGATGCGCGAGAAATCGATGAAGCGCATGCCGCACTCTGGGCACACCAGCCGGGCGATCGGGTCGGAGGGCGCGCCGCCGCGCTGGACCATCGATGTCAGAAACTCGGCCAGCGGAAACGGAACATCGTCGAGCGGGTTGTGGAACCCCTTGCTCTTGGCGCACTCCTTGCAGAGATGCATTTCGCTTTTGCGGTTGTTGCGAATCTGGGTGAAGTGCACGCTGGCGTCGCGTTCGCCGCAGTTTTCACATTTCACGGGACACTCCCCTCCCCTGCGCCGGATTGCGGCGCAGTCCCCCTCTCATGGGGAATTAACGCCGCCTTGGCAATTCCGGCAACATCAATCGGCGCACCCGGATACGGCCGTCTCAGCGGCCGTGGCGCTCGGCCTCCAGACGGCCGTCACGCATCCTATAGACTTCATCGGCGCGCCCGGCCAAATCTGGATTGTGGGTCGCCACCAACACCGATCGTGTGCCCTCTGCAACGATTGTACCCAGCAGGGAATGCAACTGTTCCGCAGTCAGCCGGTCGAGGTTGCCGGAGGGCTCATCGGCGATGATCAAAGGCGCGCCGGTGGCCAGCGCGCGCGCCAGCGCCGCGCGCTGCTGCTCGCCGCCGGACAGTTCGCCGGGCATGTGACGACCCCGTTCGGCCAGACCCAGTTGCGCCAGTGTTTCATGCGCCTTCAAAACGGCTGTGCGGTAGTCGGCGCCGCCAATGATTAGGGGCAGCGCGACGTTTTCCTCGGCGTTGAACTCGGGAAGCAGATGGTGGAACTGGAAGACAAAACCGACCGCGCGGTTGCGGTAGTGCGCGCGTTCCTCGTCCCCCATGTCATACGGCGACCGGTCGCCCCAGAGGACCTTGCCGGAGGAGGGAATATCGAGCCCGCCGACGATGTGCAGGAAGGTGCTTTTCCCGACCCCAGAGGCGCCGACAATCGCGATGATGCGTCCCGGACGAATCTCCAGGTCGATGCCGTTGAGGACATCGAGACGGCCATCGGGCGTGACGAAGTGACGCGTGATGGCGACGGCACGGGCGATGGCAGCGGGCGCGTTCATTCGTAGCGGAGAATCTCGACCGGATAAAGCCGGGCGGCGCGGCGCGCGGGATAGATGGTGGCCAAAAATGAAATGAGGATCGCCAGCACGCCGACGACGATCACGTCTTCGGCATCGACGATGACCGGCAGAGAATCGATGAAGTAGATCTCCGGCGGCAACGAAACCAGATTGAAGGTGCTCTGCGCCCAGCACATCGCCAGCCCGAGCGCCAGCCCCAGCACGGTGCCGACGATGCCGATGATGCTGCCCTGCCACATGAAGATGGCGCGCACGCCGCTGGAGGGGACGCCGAGGGTCTTGAGCACGGCGATCTCGCGTCGCTTGTCGATCACCACCATGATCAGCGTCGAGACGATGTTGAAGGCGGCAACGGTGACAATCAGCGAGAGCGCGACGATCGCCCAGACCCGCTCGATTTCCATCCAACTGAACAGATTGCGGTGCATCTGCATCCAGTCGGTGGCGTAGAGATCACCATCGAGACGCGCTTCGATACCGACGGCGACCTGATCGGCGCGGTTCCAGTCGGCCACTTTGGCCTGAAAACCGGTCACCTTTCCGGGCAGGAGGAAGAGACGCTGGGCGTCGGCCAGCTGAATGTAGCAGAGCGAGGCGTCGTATTCATACATCCCGGTCTCGAAGATGCCGGTGACGACAAACTTCATGATCCTGGGGGGCATGCCCTCGCTTAACGCCTCGCCGCGCAGACTGTAGAGCACCGTCTCGTCGCCGAGCTTGCAGCCCAGACGGTCGGCGAGGACACGTCCCAGCATGATCCCGCGTCCGGAGTCGGGTCTGAGATTCCAGTCACCCTTGACCATCGATTCGCGCAGACGGGTGACCTCGGCTTCCTTCTCCGGGACAATGCCGCGCACGATGACGCCATCGTTGGCGTCGGCCGAGGAGATCGCCGCCTTGTAGTAGATAAACGGCGCGACGGCGACCACCTCGTCGACAGCGGCGATCTGCGTTTCCAATGGCTCCCAGTCGGCGATGCCGTCGGCGAAGCGGTGGAAGACCGAGATGTGGGCGGTGGTGCCGACGATCCGCTGCTTCACCTCGAGTTCGAATCCCTTCATAATCGCCAGCGCGAAGACCATGACCGAAGTGCCGACGATGACGCCGAGGATCGAAATGAGCGTAATCAGGGAGAGAAAACCATGGCGCTGCCGCGAGCGGAGGTAACGTCGCGCGATGAAGGGGGCATACGCCATGTCGCTTATACGCCGGTCAGGAGTCTTTGTCCGCGGCCCGTTCGGGGCGCAGAGTCGGGAAGAGAATGACTTCCCGGATGGAGGGCGCGCCGGTAATGGCCATCACCATGCGGTCGATGCCGAAGCCCAGCCCGCCGGTGGGCGGCATGCCGTGCTCGAGCGCCAGCAGGAAGTCCTCATCGAGCTGGTGCGCCTCTTCCTCGCCGCGACGCGCCGCCTCGGCCATCGCCATGAAACGGGCGCGCTGGTCGATCGGGTCGTTCAGTTCGGTGAAGGCGTTGCCGAGTTCCTTGCGGCACATGAACAACTCGAAACGCTCGACCAGCCCCGGCTTGCCGCGGTGTTTCTTGGCCAGCGGCGAGATCTCTTCCGGATAGTCGGTGATAAACGTCGGGCCGGTCAGATCGGCCTGCACCCGCTGCGAGAAGATCTCGTCGACGACCTTGCCGTACGACGCGTTGTCGGGAATCTCGACATGGATGCGCTTGGCCTCGGCGCGGGCACGGGCGGGGTCGGTGTCGGTCAGATCGACGCCGGTGCGCTCGCGGATGATGTCCAGCAACGGATACTCCGGCCACGGCTGCGATAGATCGATGGTCTGACCGTCGAACTGGATCTCCGGTGTCCCATTGACCTCTGTGGTGACCTGGATGTAGAGATCGCGCAGCATCTTCATGACATCGCGATAATCCCAGTACGCCGCATAACATTCCACCATCGTGAACTCGGGATTGTGGTCGCGGTCGATGCCCTCATTGCGGAAGTCCTTGCAGACCTCGTAGACACGCTCAAAACCGCCGACAATCAGCCGCTTGAGGTACAGTTCGTCGGCGATGCGCAAATACAAGTCGGTGTCCAGCGCATTGTGGTGGGTGATGAAGGGACGCGCCGCCGCGCCGCCATAGAGCGGTTGCAGGACCGGTGTCTCCACCTCCATGAAGCCGAGGTGGTCGAGGAAGGCGCGCACCGCCGAGACAATTCGGGTGCGCTTGCGGAACAGTTCGCGCACGTCCTCATTGGAGATCAGATCGAGATAGCGGCGACGGTAGCGCAGTTCGGTGTCGGTCAACCCATGCCACTTTTCCGGCAGGGGACGCAGCGATTTCGACAGCAGCGTGAAAATCTTGAGATTGATCGTGATTTCGCCGGTGCGGGTCCTGAAGACCTCTCCCTCGACGCCGATGAAGTCGCCGAGATCGAGCCAGTCGAGACGGGCATAGAGATCGCCCAGAACATCGGCCTTGGCGTAGCATTGAATCTGCGCGGTGCCGTCGAGGATGTGGAAGAAGGTGCTCTTGCCGTGGGCGCGCCACGAGACGATCCGTCCGGCGGCCCGCACCATCTGGCCCTCCAGCGCCGCGAACCCCTCGAGAATGGCGCCCGCCTGGTGGGTGCGCGCGAACTCATGCGGGTAGGGATTGATCCCGGCGGCGCGCCACTGGTCGAGCTTGTGGCGGCGGTGTTCGAGTAACTCGGCGCTGGTGTCGTGGATGTGGTCGGTCATTGGGCCTCGTCGACAGACCGCCAAAATACGGGGCGGCAAGGCACGGCGCAACGACGGTATCGGGGTGAGTGCGCCGTCATCCCAGCAGCCGCGCCACTTCCTGGTCCGTCAGCCGCCGCCAGTCGCCGGGTTGCATGCCGTGGACGGTCAATCCGGCGAAGGAAACACGACGCAGGCGCACCACGCGGTGGCCGATTGCCAGCATCATCCGCTTGACCTCGCGCTTGCGCCCCTCGCGCAGCACCAGCCGGACGACGGCGCCGCGGGCATGTTGGCCGGTCACGGTGGCATCGGCGTGTGCCAGTGTCCGGTCGCCAAGGTCGATCCCCTGCCGCAATTGTGCCAGCACCGACGGGGCCGGGATACCCTGCACTTCGGCCTCGTAGATGCGCTCGATCTCGTAACGCGGGTGCATCAGCCGGTTGGCGCCGTCGCCGTCGGACGTCAAGAGCAGAACACCTTCCGTGTCCTGATCGAGACGTCCCACCGGGATCAGTTGCGCGAAGATAGGCGGCAGGCGGTCGAAGATGGTCGGACGTCCCCGGACATCCCGGCGGGTGGTCAGTGTCCCGGCGGGTTTGTGGAGGAGGATCCAGACATTGTCGGGTGAAGTCGGCGCGACCGGCCGGCCATCGACGGTGACGGTATCGACCGCCGGATCGACGGTGGTCGCCAGTTTGTCGACGGTGACGCCGTTTATGGCGACGCGACCGGCGGCGATGATCTCATCGGCGCGACGGCGCGAGCCGACCCCGCACCGCGCCAGATAGCGGTTGAGGCGTTCGCGACCGGTCTCGGGACCGGATTTGTCCATGGCTAATTGTCGAGATTCTGCGGCGGGACGGCGAGGACATCCTCGACCGGCGCGGACTCGCCGGCTTCGGTCTCGGCGCCGTCGGCCTCCGGCAACCGCAGGGTGAGCGCATGCTCGCCCTCGGCGGCCTTCTCGCGCATGCGCTCTTCGGTGCGCGCCGCCAGCAGAGCGGAGAGTTCCTCCTCGCGCGGGAGATCCTCGATGGCGTTGAGCCCGAAGTAGCGGAGGAACTCATCGGTGGTGCCATAAAGCAGCGGCCGCCCCGGACCGTCCGACCGTCCCTTGATGGTGATCAGGTTGCGTTCCAGCAGGGTGCGCACCGGGGCATCGGCGGCCACGCCGCGGATGCGTTCGATCTCCGGCGTCGAGCAGGGCTGACGGTAGGCGATGATGGCCAGCGTTTCCAATCCGGCGCGGGAGAGACGTTGGGTCTTGGTCTTGACCAGGGCGGCCTCAACGATCGCGCCGAACTCGGGCAGTATGTACATCTGGTAGCCGCCGGCGACCTTGCGCACCCGCATCGGATGACCGCCCTGCGCCAAACGGCGGTTGATCTCATCGACCACCGCATCAAGCGTCCAGCCGGTGTGGCCGTTGAGAGAGTGGAGCATGGACGGCGCCAGCGGTTCATGGGCGGCAAAGAGCACCGCCTCCACGGCCTGCACAAAGCGCTCGGCGTCGGGGTCGACGACGGCCACCTGGCCGGCGATCCGGTTTGTCGGTTCGATTAGGGTGTCCATGTGTCGGCTTCCACGGGCGCGGCGGCCCGGATCAGGATCAGTTCGCCAAAGGCGCGGTTCTGCCGCACGGTGATCCGGCGCAGACGCACCATTTCCAATATGGCCAGGAAGGTCACCACCACCAGCCAGCGCGCCGCCAGTCCGGCAAAGAGCGCGGCGAATTCCAGACTTTCCTGGCGATCCAAGAGGTCATCCAGCTCGGCGATGCGTTCCTCGACGGTCTTCTCGGCGATCAGCACCTTGTGCTCGGTCTCATGCTCGATGCGCGAGACCACATCGTGGAACGCCGCCAGCAGATCGTAGAGGGTCGAATCCATGACAAAACGCGACTTGGCCGGCATCGGTCCGGCGGAAAAGTCGGATCGGGCGTAGATGAAACGCTCCTCGTCCTCGCGCCGGTTGAGGATGGCCGCGCCCTCCTTGAATTTCTTGTACTCCAGAAGCGCCGCCACCAGTTCCTCGCGCGGGTCTTCCTCGTCCTCTTCCTCCGGGTCGCGGGGCAGCAGCATCGCCGACTTGATGCGCAACAGGGTGGCGGCCATCACGATGAACTCACCGGCGATTTCCAGGTCGCACCACTGCATCAGCCGCAGCAGCTTGAGGTATTCGTCGGTGATGCGGGCGATCGGGATGTCGGTGATGTCGATTTCGTCTTTGCGGATGAGGAACAACAGCAGATCGAGCGGCCCCTCGAAGATGTCGAGCTTAAACGACAGCGCGGAGGCCGGCCCGGCGCCGGTCACGTCGGTGGCGGCGTCAGTGGATACAACTTGGACGTCTTTGCCCTTTTTGGCCATCGCGGTAAATCGCCCCCGCTTTTACAACCCCCTGAGTAGAGAATGTGGACACCGATTCCAACCCCGGCAACAAGAAAATCGCCCCGGAGGCGATGAAAATTCGGCCTGCCCGCCGGGGGCGCAAGCGGGTGAGAAACAGGAGCTTGACGGGTTCAGCGGCCCAAATGACGTTCCAGGGCAGCGGCGTAGGAGACGCCGAAGTCCGGCCCTTGGTCGGGATAGAGGTAGGGCTCGATCAACTCGAGCTCCATGAGCGCCAACTGGCCATCCAGGCCGCGCATCATGTCGACGCGGGCATAAAGCAGCGGGCCATCGACCGCATCGAGCACACGTCGGGCCAGCGCGCTTTCGGCCGCACTGGGCTGGTAGGCCTCCTCACGGCCGCCATACATCGACTGAACCCGGTAATCCCCCGCCTGCGGGATCTTCTGGGCGCAATGCGAGAAGACTCGGTCGAAGAAGAGAAACGAGAACTCCCCCTCCTTGACCGCGGCGTGCAGAAAGGGTTGGATCATCGTCTCGGACGGGGGCAGTGCGTCGGCGGGCGGGAGTGGATCGCCGCGTCGGAGCCGTGCCTGCCGCCAAGCGGAGGCGCCGACCACCGGCTTGACGACGATCTCGTCGACACCCAGCTCATCGAAGGCGCGCGCGATCGTGAGTCCATCGGCGCGGTCGCGCCAGAGGGTCGGCACCACCGGCAAGCCGCGCTCGGCGAGGTCGCGCAGGTAGGTCTTGCGCATGTTCCAGCGCACTACCGGCAGCGGGTTGAAAAGCGGCCGCTGGCGAGTGATGGTCTCCAACGCCGCGAGAAAGGCCTGCGGTTGCTCGGCGTAGTCCCAGGTGGTGCCCAGGACGAGGGCGTCATAATCGGATGGGGTCAGCGACGGATCATCCCAGACCACGGCGCGCAGATCGATGCCGCGGGCAGAGCAGGCGGCCTGCAGAGGGAGGAATTCGCGGTCATGCTCCCAGTAGTCCTCGCGGAGATCGGGATGGCCGGGGAGCATGCAGCCGGCGGTGAGGAAGGCGACGATGGGCATGCAACAGGCGGCGGGGTCAGGACGCCTTGGTCACGCGCACTTCCATCTCGCGGATGAAGATGCGGGAAGGTTGGCGCAGAAGGTAGACCACCGCTTCGGCGATGTCCTCGGCCTGGATCATGTCTTCCGGCTTGATCCGGGTGACCCGCCCCTGACGAAAATCGGGGGCGTTGACCGAGCCGGGACAGATGGCGGAGACCCTGATTCCCAGGCCGCGAAGGTCGAGTCCCATGCACTCGTTCATGCCCATCAAGCCGAACTTGGAGGCGCAGTAGCCGGCGCCGCGTTCGGAGGCGTATTTGCCGGCGATCGAGGCGAGGTTGATGATGAGGCCGTCACCGGCCTTCTTCATCGCCGGCAGGACTGCCTGGGCACAGAGAAACGGTCCGCGCAGATTGGTGGACAGCATCTCATCGAAGTGGGACAGTCCCAGTTCGTCGAAACGGGCGAAGTAGCCGAGCCCGGCGTTGTTGACCAGGCAATCGACCCCGCCCAGCCAGTCGATCGCCGCCTTGAATTGGTTGGCGACCTGCTCGGCATGACCGACGTCGCAAACGAAGGCGCGCGCCTTCGCCCCCTTCTTTTCGCAGGCGGCGGCGCGTTCGGCCAACAGGTCGCCGCTGCGGGCCATCAGCGCCAGCGCGCACTTCTCGACGGCCAACCGTTCGGCTATGGCGCGTCCAATCCCCTTGGAGGCGCCGGTGATGATGACGCGTTTTCCGGCCAGATCGCTCATGGCAACGGCCTTTCCGAGGGATAGGTCCAATCGGACCTATCGGACCTATCTTTTGAAGCTGGCAACGGCCTCGTCGAGGGAGTCGTAGGTCTCAAAGACCGAGGTCAGCTTGGCGATCACGAGGATCTTTTCGATGTTCTTGGTCAGGTTGGCGAGTTTCAACTGGCCGCCTTGATCGCGGAACTTCTTGTAGTGGTGAATGAGAATCGCGATCCCCGAGGAGTTCATCCAGTCGGTGGACCCCAGGTCGATCACCACCGCCTTGACCCCCTTGCCGAGCAGCGAGTAGAGCTTTTCATCCAGTTCGCCGGTGTCGGTGCCGCCGAGGAATTTGCCCTTGGGCTCCAGCACTTCGACGCCGTCCTTGCTGTAGGTTCTGACCTTCATTGTCCCTCCCCTGCTTGGGGTGCCTATCTCCAACTGCGCCAACAGGTCGCGTTGCTAAACGGAGTATACAACCGGAAGTTGCGCCGGTCAAAGACATCCCCGCGTCGGGCCGTTCGATACCGGAAAGTATGGGAATTTCGCCACTGCGGGGTAAGGGAGTATCGGATTCGTCCGATATAAATCGTGTCAACCGAAGCGACCTCAGGGGGAATTGCATGTCATCGATTCTGGTGGTGGAGGACAAAGATTCACTGCGCCGCATGCTGGCCGATGCGTTGGCCGCCAAGGGGCATGAAGTGGAAGTGGCCCGTAACGGCAATTCGGCGATCGAGAAGGCCAAGGAGAGCCGTTTTGACCTGGTGCTGACCGATCTGCGGCTGCCCGAGCTGGACGGCCTGCAGGTGCTGGAAGCGGTCAAGGAGAACGATCCGGAGACCCAGGTGATCGTGATGACCGCCTACGGCACGGTTGAGACCGCGGTCGAGGCGATGCGCAAGGGCGCCTATGATTTTCTGACAAAACCGTTCGATCCCGATCACCTCAATGTGCTGATCGACCGCGCGCTGGAGAACCGGCGGCTCTTGGCGGAAAACTCGCTTCTGCGCCAAGAGCTGGCCGACAAGATCGGCTACAACCGGATCATCGGCGCCTCGCCGGCGATGCTGGAAGTGGAGAAGTTGGTGAAGAAAGTAGCGAGTTCCGACACCACCGTCCTCTTCCTCGGCGAGAGCGGCACCGGCAAGGAACTGTTCGCCGCCGGGGTTCATTCGCTCTCCAGCCGCCGCGAGAAACCCTACATCACGATCAACTGCGCGGCGATCCCGCGCGAGCTTCTGGAAAACGAGCTCTTCGGCTCGGAGCAGGGGGCGTTTACCTCCTCGCACCGGCTGAAGTTGGGCAAGTTTGAGATCGCCGATGGTGGGACGGTCTTCTTGGACGAGATCGGCGATCTCGACATGGCCCTGCAGGCGAAGTTGCTGCGCTTTTTGCAGGAGAAGACCTTCGAGCGACTGGGCGGGACGAAGCAGATTTCGGTCAATGTGCGCGTCATCGCCGCCACCAATGTGGATTTGAAGGAAGCCATCGCCGAGAAGCGTTTCCGTGAAGACCTGTACTATCGTCTGTCGGTCTTCCCGATCCATGTGCCGCCGCTGCGCGAGCGGCGCGAGGATGTGACGCGGCTGGCCGAGTATTTCGTGCAGAAGTACTGCAACGAGATGAGCAAACCGGTGAAGAAGTTCTCGCAGGAAGCGCTGAAGCTGATGGACCGTTACCACTGGCCGGGGAATGTGCGCGAACTGGAGAACACGGTTGAGCGCGCGGTCATTCTCTGCGAGGGACGTTACATCAATCCCGAGCACCTGGCGATCCGTGTGCGCACCGACCATGAGATTCGTCTGCGCGAAGGCGCGGGTCTAAAGGAGATCGGACAGCATGCGCAAATGGTGGCCGAACGCGCCGCCATCATCCGAGTGCTCAACGAGACCCGCGGCAACAAGCGCAAGACCGCCGAGATCCTGAAGATCGATTACACCACGCTCTTTGAGAAACTGAAACGCTACGAGATCGAAAACGGCCGTCATTAGACGGGCGATAACGTCTTAGATACAAACACCTTACCGTCTCGCCGCCGAATGTTATCCACATTCGGCGGCGTCACGGGCATTCCGGTCGAGAAACCGGACATCCCACGCACATTTTGGAACGAGGACCAAGTTTGCCCTTGACAGACCTTGTGCTGTCCTTCACTTAGGGACTCGAAACCTCGCATCGCAGAGGCGACGAGGGGGGCAGACTTCGAGAGTTGGGGCGGCCCGTCCGCCTTAAGGTCTTTCGGATCGCAGTCGTAAGTCGTCGAATCTCAGGGCGTACCGCCGGCAGGGCGGCGGAGCGTCGGCCACGGATGGTCGGGCATGGCCATTTCCCGCACGCGGCGGGGGCTGTGCATGTGTTGTCTTACTGTAAGGGGGAGGTTGCAGTATGAAGGGGGAAAGCAGCATGATGCAGCCGCTGGAGCCGCTGTATCTGGTCTGTGTGGACTGTGGCGAGGAGTTCGTCTTTCCCGTCTCGGCCCAGGAGTACTTCATCGAGCAGGGGTATGCGCACCGTCCCAAGCGGTGCAAGTCCTGCCACAATCGTCACAAGCGCGGCGACCACAACGGGAACGGTAGCGGCTACGGTCACTGAGCCGGACTGCGGTACCAACTGACCCTCGGGGGGACCACCCCGCGACGTGACATCAGGCTGGGGGAAGCGCGTCATCGGATCGCGATGACGGCAAGGGTGAGTTCTGCGCGTCGTGCGCGAGCTCTGCCTCGTCAGTTGCGGCCGGGTTGCCAGCGTGTTTTACTGCAGGAAATGCCGGACGTAGAACCCAACGATTTGATCCCCGAAGAAGGCGGCCAGCAGCGTCGCCAGGGCAATGAACGGGCCGAACGGGATCACCCGTTCGCGGCGGAGTTTCTCGGAAACGGCCATCGCGATCAGTGAGATGACCAGGCCGATCGCGGCGGAGAGCACAAATACCAGCAGGATCCGTCCCACACCGAGAAACGCCCCCAGCATCGCCGCCAGTTTCACATCTCCCCCGCCCATGCTCTCCTTGCGGAAAAGGACGCGTCCGAGCACGGCGACGCCGACGAAGGCGCCAGCGCCGACCGCCGCCCCGAGCAGGGACTGCAGCCAGGGCAGATGCGCGGAGAGCGCCGCGGTGGCCAGGCCGATCGCGATGCCCGGGTAGGTCAGCGCGTTCGGGATGATCTGGTGTTCCAGATCGATGAAGAAGACCGCCACCAGTGTCAGCGCCAGGTACCAGAAGCCGAGCGTCGTCCACGACACGCCATAGCGGGCATAGAACGCGGCAAACAGGGCCGCGGCGAGCAACTCCACCGTCGGATAGATCCAGCCGATCGGGGCGCGGCAGAAGGCGCATTTGCCGCGCAGGACCAGCCACGAGAGCACCGGGATGTTGTGGTACCACTTGAGACTGTTGCCGCATTGCGGACAACGGGAGCGTGGGCGGATGATCGACTGCCTCCGCGGCAGACGCCAGATGAGCACGTTGGCGAAACTGCCAACACAGAGGCCGACGACGACCACCATGACCCAGAGGATGACCCGGCTTTCGGGCGTCAGCAGCACTAGACTCTCTCCCAACAGCGGTGGCAGACGAACTGCCCCGCCTGCAATCCGCAGCGTTCATTCGGTTTGACCAACACCCAGACATGGACCGGTATCACCGGCCGCAGGGCCCGCAACAGCCAAATTGGCCAGCGGGCAACGAAGCGGCGGAGTCGTCCGCGGCTACGGTCGGCGTAGTGCTCGGGGTCCTTGATCACATCGATGGTGTAATCGATGACGCCGAAGCGACGGACCAGCTTCCTCAGATTGCGATAAGACAGCAGGCGGACATCGTACTTGGCGTTCTTCCCTGCCAATTTCATATAGACATGCGCGACCGGATGCGGCACCCAGGAGAGAAACGGCAGTTTGTAGTGTCCTTCGATGAGGACATGGCGGGTGCCGATGCCGAAGTAGCAGGCGCCGCCGGGCTTGAGGATGCGGTGGATTTCGCGCATCAACCCATCCTGGTCGTCGACGTGCTCATAGACCTGATTGCAGATCACCGCGTCGACCGAATCGGCGGCCAGCGGCATGTGGCAGCCGTCGCCGGCAAGGAACTGCAGCCGGCCCGACCGGATACCCGCCTGGGCGGCCAATTGACGGCCGTGGATCACGCCGACCTGATCGTTGTCCAACCCGATCACGCGACCAAACGCGCCGGCGAAATGCCGGGTCATGATGCCGGTGGAGCAGCCGATGTCGACCACGGTCACGTGCGCCGTGCGTTCACCAAAGTAATCCCCGAGCACCGCGATCACCTTGTCGGCTTTCTCGAGACGTCCCTCCGGCTCAAAGAGGACGGGAAAACGCTCGGAAAAGGTGCCGTCGGCGTCGTTGAGATGGGTGATGTCGATGGGTTGCGGCATGCGTCCTCGCGCGGATCAGACGGCCGGCTGACGGCGGCATTTGTAGATCACCGACAAGGCGAGCAATCCAGGCCAGAGACGCGCCAGACGGTTTCCCCAGGCGTGGGGGTGGCCGCCCCACCAGCGGGGCGGAATGACCGACTGCACCCGGACGCCGGTGATACGCAGTCCGCAGACCGCGAGGAGGCGCCGGTGTTCGGCGACGGTGTAGAGTTTGATGTGCGAATCGTCGATGCCGCCGAAGTCGACCCTGCCGCGCAGGATGTTGAGTCGTCGGGCCAGATGGAATTCATTCGGCAGGCTCACGTACAGCTCGCCATCGGGCGCCAACGCCGCGACCAGTTTTTCCAGCGCCTTGGCCGGTTCGCGCACCTGCTGCAGCACTTCCAGGCAGAGGATGACATCGAACAGGCCATGGATCGGATCGGACTCCAGATCGACCACAGCGGCACGGATGCGATGGTGCTGGCGGCGGGTCCATTCGACCGCCATCGGCGAGAGATCGATGGCGGCGACATCGAAGCCCGACTCGGCGAAATAGGCCGCGGCCGAGCCGCGGCCGCAACCGACGTCGAGGAGCCGTCCATCACGGCGCTCCAACATCCGGTCGATCAGACCGATGCGCAGACGGGTGCGGCTGTCGACGCTGGTGAGTTGCCGGGTTTCCCAATAGTGATCGAAATAGCGTTGCCGGTCATTGGCGGGCGCGGGGCGCGTCACCAGACGCGGCCGCTCGCTGGTCGGCACAACCGGCGCCGGCGACTCGATGGTGATGGGCTCGGTGATGATGTCGGACTCGTGCATATTCCCCTCCCCTGAGTTATCGGCACAAGCGGCTTCGGGCTGGACCACGTCGGCGCGGAAAGTTTGATTACGGCATGGCGATTGACCCGTCGGCCGGAAGCATTTGCAACATCGGCACACGTGAACGGACCCGACGCCGTCTGAGCGGACTGATGGCGCTCGGGGCATCCGCGGCGTTAGGAGTCGCCCTGCTGCTACTGGCGGCGGGACGGTTCTGGCGGTTGGCGCTTCTGCCCCTGCTGTACCTGGGTCTGGTCGGGCTCCTGCAGGCGCGCGAGGCCACGTGAGTGCGTCACGCGGCGCGCGGGACGCGCAATCTCGACAGTCAGGATGAGCCGATCGCCGATCCCGAGATGGCGGCGGTGCTGCGCCGTCGGGGGCGGTCGATCATGTGGCGTTCGCTGGCCGGGGCGGGGCTGATCACAGCGATCTTCTGGATACTCTGATCTACGCGCTCGGGAAGAATCGATGCAGTCGCGCCGGGACGGCTCGGCGGGAGCTTCGCCCTCCCTTTCCGAAAGGACAAGGGTCACGGCGAGCCGTCGGTTGCCTGGCGTGTTCAGTGAGTCGGCGGGTCCCTGCCTTAGACCCTCTAACATAATGACGATTGCAATGTACGATGACAGATCAGGATGC
>CAZQIZ010000036.1:0-23839 GCA_964593585.1 uncultured Ignavibacteria bacterium | reverse complement strand
ACTCTGGGTTCAATGTACGACCGACAAACACAAAAATCCTTACACTCCCCGAGCGCGCGATATTCGTCCTAAAACGGCAAATCCTCCTCGTCCCCGCCGACCGAACCCTTCGGCGCGGAGGAGTAGCCGCGGTTGGCTGTCTGCTGGCCGTTGTCGAACGACGGTTCCGGTCCGCCCTCGTCGCGCTTGCCGCCCAGCATCACCATCTGCTCGCAGACTACTTCGGTGAAATACTTCTTCTGGCCATCCTGTTCATACTGACGCGTCTCCAGACGGCCCTCGATGAAGACCTGGCGTCCTTTCTTCAGATACTGATTGGCCACTTCGGCGGTGCGCCCCCACACCTTGATGTTGTGCCACTGCGTGTCTTCCTTGTCGTTGCCGTCCTTGTCACGCCACTTGCGGGTGGTCGCCAGCGAGAACGTGGCCACCGCCTGTCCGCTCGGGGTGTACTTCAGTTCGGGGTCCTTGCCGAGATTGCCGATCAGCATGACTTTGTTGAGCGACGCCATAATGCCTCCTGAGCCTGCCCGCCCGCGGCGGGAATGTGTTGCGCCAGTCCTTGCCAGTACGTCCGCAGCTATCATCCACAATTCGGACAATTCGGGTCAATCACTTTCATGTCAACTTATCCACAGAGGCTCGGTCTGAGGTCGCGGCCCTGACTGCGGCGGCCTATGTCGTTGCCAGGCGCCCGGTTTCGACCGCGCGGGCTCTTCGCCCCACACCCCTTGACGCGCTCCCCGAATTAGGTGAGATTCCCCGGCAATGAAGCGACTCCGACTGGCCATCGACCAGATGGCGCCCGTGCTCGGCGACCTCGACGCCAACTTCCAGCGGCATCAGGACGCCATCGTCTGGGCCAAAACCCAGAAGGCCAACCTCCTGGTCTTCCCCGAACTTTCGCTTTCCGGCTATCTGGTTCGCGGCATGGTCCACCATGTCGGCATCACCCGCGATGACCCGCGTCTGCTGGCGCTGGCTGGCGCCGCCGGCCAGATGTCGATTGTGCTCGGTATGGTTGAGAGGTCCGACGATGGGCAATTCTTCAATGTCGCCTGCTACCTGCGCGATGGTCGGGTCGCGGCCATCCAGCGCAAATTGCTCCTGCCGAACTACGGCATGTTCGAGGAACGCCGCTTCATGGCCTCGGGGGCGCATCTGGAGTGTTTCGACACACCTTGGGGGAAAGCCGGCATCCTCATCTGCTTTGATCTGTTGCATCCGGCGACGGTCTACCTGCTCGAGCAATCCGGGGCGCGCCTGCTGATCTCGATTTCCGCCTCGCCGGCACGCGGCATCAGCGCCGAAGGCCACATGGCCGGCGAGCAGGTGTTCCGCGTCGCGCAGGAGGCGGCGGCGCGTCTCTGCGGCCTGATGACCGTCTACGTCAACCGTGTCGGTGTCGAGGAGGGGGTCACCTTCTGGGGCGGCTCGCAGGTCATGGACCCCTTCGGCGCGGTGCTCTGCGAATTGCCGATGTATGAGGCCGCGCGCGCCGTCTGCGAAATCGACATGGAGGCGGTCAGCCGCGCGCGCACGTTGTTCCCCCACCTGAAGGAAAGCCGTCCCGACTTGATCCTGCAGGAGATGTGGCGTCTGCGCCAAGGCGCCGCGCCCACGCCGTGAACCAGCGCCTGGCCGCCATCGATCTGACTATTGATCCGCCGCTGACAGTCGGGCTGCTGGTTAACTTCCTTTGCGACCAATTCGCCCAGAAGGGCTTCGAAGATGCCGTCCTTGGTGTCTCCGGCGGGGTCGACTCGGCGCTGGGTGTCGCGCTTTTGGCCACCGCGCTCGGGCCTGGGCATGTCACCGGTCTGGCGATGCCGGCAACCCAATCCGATCCGCAGAGTCTCAGGGATGCCCGCCTCGTCGCCGAAACTTTTGGCATCGAGTTGATCGAACGTCCCATCGGCGCACTGGTCGATCGTTTCTTCGCCAGCCAACGCCAAGTCGACAGGGTCCGTCTCGGCAACGTCGCGGCGCGCATGCGCATGATTCAGTTGTTCGACTATTCGCAGGAGCATCGCGCCCTGGTGATCGGCACATCGAACAAGACCGAACTGTTGCTTGGCTATGGCACCTGGTTTGGCGATCTGGCCTGCGCCATCAATCCCCTCGGCGATCTCTACAAGTCACAGGTCTGGGCGCTGGCCGACTGGCTGGGTGTGCCCGAACGAGTGATCGCCAAGGCCCCTTCGGCCGACCTTTGGAAGGGCCAGACCGACGAGGGGGAGCTGGGTTTCACCTACGACGAGGTCGACCGTTTCCTCTATCTGCTGGTCGATCGCGACTACTCCCTCGACTCGCTTCGCGATCTGGGATTCGCGCCGCGGTTTATCACGACTGTGCTGAAGCGAATCGCCCAGTCGCAGTTTAAGCGCTCGTTGCCGACCATCCCCAAGCTCTCGACTAAGACCATCGGCATCGATTTCCACTTCACCCGCGAGTGGGGCGGATGGCCCTCATGAGCGCGGGCGTTCTTTTTATCGTTGCCACTCCCATCGGCAATCTCGGCGATATCACCGCTCGCGCGGTGGCCACCCTGGGCGCCGCCGATCTGGTGCTCTGCGAGGACACACGGCGCACCCGCACACTGCTTTCGCACTTGGGGCTGTCGCCGCGACTTCTGTCGGTGCGCGAGCACAACGAACGCGCCCGCGCCGCCGGCCTGCTCGAACGGCTTGCCGCCGGCGAGACGCTGGTCTATGTCAGCGACGCCGGAACCCCCGGCATCTCCGACCCCGGGGCGCGTCTGGTCGACACCGTGGTCGCCGCCGGATTCCCGGTGGTGCCGATCCCCGGCCCGTCGTCGGTGACCGCGCTCCTGTCGGTCTGTGGT
The DNA here is from genome assembly GCA_964593585.1 of uncultured Ignavibacteria bacterium. Lineage (GTDB taxonomy): Bacteria > Zixibacteria > MSB-5A5 > WJJR01 > WJJR01 > JACQFV01. The sequence goes on along the minus strand of CAZQIZ010000036.1, from coordinate 20,994 downwards.
TTCCCCGCCGACCAGTTTGTCTTCGAAGGATTTCTGCCGGTGAAAAGCGGCCAGAGGGCGCAGCGCCTCGCCGCGCTCGCCGCTGAGACACGGACCCTCGTGTTGTTTGAATCGCCGCATCGGATCGCGCGCACGCTGACCGAGATGCGCGATGCCTGGGGCGAACGCTCCGCCTGCGTCGGACGCGAGCTCACCAAGAAGTTCGAGGAAATCCGCCGCGGCACTCTGGCCGAACTGGCCGATTGGGCGCAATCGAAGTCAATGCGCGGCGAATTCGTGATCGCCGTGCGCGGCGCGGCGCGCTGAACCCGGTTGCCGCCCCCCCGCCAGAGTGTTACCTTCGCGCGCGATGTCGTCACCGAACGCCCGATCCCGGAACGGCCTCTGGTCCCGTTCCACCGCGCTGGACCGCCTGACGGTCGGCTATATCATCGCGTTTGCCGTCGCGCTCTTCTTTCTCGGACGCGACAACGCCGTCTGGGAACCGCTCCTGCTGGTCCATCTGGCGCTGGCCGCGGCGATCGCCCTCGTCATTCATTTCTGGCATGACCGCACAATCGGCGTCGCGGGTTTCATCCGTCAACTGTATCCCGCCATGCTCTACCCACTCTTCTACAGTGAGTTGGCGGTCGCCAATTTCTGGATCTTCCCCGAGTTCCTCGATGCGCGTCTGGTGGCCTTCGAGCGCGCCATCTTCGGCATCGATCCCAACATCTGGATCACATCGCTGCAATCCCCCTGGCTCAACGAAGTGATGATGCTGGGGTATTTCAGTTATTACCTGCTGATCCCGATTGTGGCCTTGCCGCTGTTCTTCCGGCGCAAAATCGACGATCTGCGCGGATTGCTCCTCGGCGCCACCACGGCTTTCGTGATCTCCTACATCGGATTTGTTGTCTATCCGGTCGAGGGGCCGCGCTACTTTCTCGCCGACCGGTTTGATGCGCCGCTGGCGGGATGGCTGTTTGTTCCCCTGGTGCGGATGATCATTGATGGCGGTGCGATCCATGGCGGCTGCATGCCGTCGTCGCATGTGGCGGTCGCGCTGGTTGCGCTGGTCTGGGCCTTGCGCACCATGCCGCGCTTGGGACGCGTGCTCGTCCCGTTTGTCATCTTGCTCGCCATCGGCACCGCGTGGGGTCGATTTCATTACGTTACCGACGCGGTTGTCGGCGTCGTGGTGGGACTGGCCGCGGTGGCGCTCACCGGGTTCTGGCGGAGAAAGCCCGCCGTCAAACATGAATTGCTCGTGGCCTCGGCGCGCGCCATGGCGCCATCGGGCACGCTGCGGCAGTCGCTGTGAGACACCATGTGTCCTGACCTCTTCCATATCGGCGACTTTGCCGTGCGCGCCTATGGCTTGGCGCTGGCGTTGTCGTTTCTGATCGGCCTGTGGTTGATCGACCGCGAAGCGCGTCTGCTGGGTCTCAACCCCGACGCGATCGTCAACCTCGGATTTGTCCTGATCGTCTTCGGCGTGATCGGAGGGCGATTGGGCTTCGTGCTCTATCACTGGTCCGATTACGCCGACAATCCGCTGGACATCATCAACCCGTTCCGGGCCGGCCAATTCGGCATCTCCGGATTGAATTTGCAGGGCGGGCTGATCGGGGGTTTTGTCGCCGGCCTGCTCTACCTGCGCTGGAAAAGACTCCCCTGGGTGGCGGCGCTGGATACGGTCGCTCCCGCGGTAGGGTTCGGGATTTTCCTTTCGCGGATCGGTTGCTACCTCAACGGCTGCTGTTTCGGCACTCCCACCGATGGTCCCTTCGGTGTGCATTTCCCGGATCATTCCGCGCCGTATGCCGTCTTCGGCGACAACGCCGTACATCCGACCCAACTGTACTCCTCCGCCTATGGCCTGCTTCTGTTTCTGTTTCTGCTGTGGATCAATCGGCGGCGCTATCGGGTCGGACGCGCCACCGGATTGTTCTTCGTCGCCGAATCGGCGGCGCGTTTGGCGATCGAACCGCTGCGCTACTACGAGGACGCCATGTGGATTACGCTGGCCGGCGTTGACATCACCTACAACGTCGTCGCCGCCGTGATCATGTTCGTGGTCGGCGTGTTCTTTCTGGTTCGCCGCTGGCCGGAATCGGCGGGTAAAACGGCTTGACCCTTCTTTGGGGTAACGGGTATATTCGCCCATTCCCGCGGGTACGGGTCCGAACGCGAACGCATTGTGGCACAACAACAAGCGTCGGCCGAGGTTCTTCCGGGATCAGGTCATGCACCATACACGGCGCGCATCATATGAGGCGTTCTCGATCCCGTACGGCCGGGTGTGTGTCAAGCTGGGCCTGACGCCCAACATCCTCACCGCTCTGGGGCTTCTCAGTGCCGCTGGCACCGCGGTGTCGTTCTGGCAGGAGCGCTTCTGGCTTGGCGTCTTCCTGATGCTTCTGACTTCGCTTCTGGACATGCTCGATGGCGCCACCGCACGGGCCGGCAATCTCGGCACCGTCTTCGGCGCGGTGCTCGATCACAATGTGGATCGCGTCGGCGAGTTCCTGATCATTCTTGGCATTGTGCTCTCCGGCCACGTGCATCCCGGCTGGGGGCTGTTCGCCCTCTTCGGTATGTGGTCGGCCTCCTATGCCCGCGCCGCCGCCGAATCGATCGGCAAGATGAAGACCTGCGCGGTCGGGTTCGTCGGACGGCTGGAGAAATTCATCATCATCCTCGCCGGCGCGGTGTTCGAAGTTTACTTCCCGATGAAATCCCTGCAAATTGCGATGATCGCCGTCGGCGCGATCTCGTTTATCACCACCATCCAACGGCTGATCTTCGCGCATCGGGAACTGACCGGAAAGGCGGGCGGCACCGCATGAAACTGCTGGCCTTCGGCAATCCGGTCTACGATGACATCCGCACGCCGTGGGTGGCGACCATCGGACGCGTGCTCTCCGGCTGCGCCACCAACGCCGCGTTCGTCTATCGCCGTCTCGGCGGGGACGTGACCGTGGTGGGGCGTGTCGGCCACGACCGTCTCGATCACTACCGCGGCTACCTGACGCTCAACGGCATCGGCGAGATCACCGATCCCTGCCCGGAGACCGGCGGATTCGGCCTCGACTACGATGACCGCGGCCGGCGCGAACTGACCATCCTTGGACGCGCCGAACCGATCGCGCGCATCCCCGCCGCCATCGAAACCGCCGACATGGTCTTCATCGGTCCGGTGATGCAGGAGACGCCCCTGGCGTTGGTGCGCGAGATTCGCGAACGCACCGAAGCGCCGATCTTCCTCGATCCGCAGGGCCTCTTGCGCCGCATCGGCTCGCATGGACGCATCGAGCATTTCAAGCCGGAGGGGATCGAGGAGATCTGCGCCCTCTGCGACGTGGTCAAGCCGAATGAACTGGAAACCGAAATCCTGACCGGCATCGACCCGCGCGTGGATCTGGAAGGCGCCGCGCGAATTCTCAAGGGGTGGGGCATTCGCACGGTGGCGATCACGCTGGCCGAACTTGGCGCGTTGATTGTCAGCGACGAGGGCTGGCACCGCGTCGACGCGATCCCGACCCATGCCATCGACTCGACCGGCGCCGGGGACACTTTCGCCGGCGGTCTGATGTATGCCCGCTCGCAGGGGTGCGGCTGGGCCGAGGCCGCGCAACTGGCCACCGCCTGCTCGTCGACCATGATTTCCAACTGCGGGCCGGATTTTGTGCTCACTTACGAGGACGCCCATCGACGCGCTGCCGGCGTCGGGATCCGTCCCTTTCAGACCGTCCGATCAGCCGCGAACGTAAGCGCATGCTGATAGCCCGGGAGGGCGAGGCTCCTGCCGAGCCGCCCCCGTCGCGATGAATCGTGTGATGTCCGAAACGCTGTCAACGATGATTCACTCATCAATAACGAATAGGTAAGGAGCATCCATGGCGTCCAAACTGCGTGTGGCCATCATCGGCGTCGGCAATTGCGCCTCGTCGTTCGTGCAGGGCGTGCACTACTACAAAAACGCCCGCGACGACGAATTCGTGCCGGGGCTGATGCATGTCAATCTCGGCGGCTATCACATCTCCGACATCGAGTTCTCCGCCGCCATCGACATTGACAAGAACAAAGTCGGCAAGGACCTCGGCGAGGCGATCTACACCAAGCCGAACAACACCTTCAAATTCTGCGATGTCCCCAAACTCGGCGTCACCGTCCAGCGCGGTATGACCCACGATGGCCTGGGCGAGTACCTCTCCAAGATCATCGAGAAGGCCCCCGGCGACACCGTCGACATCGTCAAGCTGCTCAAGGACACCGGCACCGACGTGGTCGTCAACTACCTCCCCGTCGGCTCCGAAGAGGCGACCAAGTGGTATGTCGAGCAGATCCTGATGGCCGGCTGCGGCTTCGTCAACTGCATCCCGGTCTTCATCGCCCGCGAGAAGTACTGGCAGAAGCGCTTCGAGGAGAAGAACCTGCCGGTGATCGGCGATGACATCAAATCGCAGGTCGGCGCCACCATCGCCCACCGCGTGATGACCCGTCTGTTCCGCGAACGCGGCGTCAAGCTCCTGCGCACCTCGCAGCTCAACGTCGGCGGCAACACCGACTTCTACAACATGCTCGAACGCCGCCGTCTCGAATCCAAGAAGATCTCCAAGACCAATGCGGTCACCTCGCAACTGGACTATGACCTCGGCGAGGAGAACATCCACATCGGGCCCTCCGACTACGTCGCCTGGCTGACCGACCGCAAGTGGGCCTACATCCGCATGGAAGGGGAGACCTTCGGCGGCGTGCCGCTCAACATCGAAATGAAGATGGAAGTCTGGGACTCGCCCAACTCGGCGGGAGTGGTGATCGACGCCGTCCGCTGCTGCAAACTGGCGATGGACCACAAGCTCTCCGGCGCACTGATCGGCCCTTCGGCCTATTTCAAGAAATCCCCGCCGGTGCAATACTCCGACGAGGAAGCGCGCCGTCTGACCGAGGAGTTCATCGAGAAGTACCGCCGTCCCGATGCTCCCCGTGTCACCCCGCGCACCGCGCCCGTCACCACCGCCACACCGGTGACGGTCGGCGCGCAGTCATAACGCTTTATCCTCCAGATGGACCCACGGGGCGGAGAGACATCTCCGCCCCGTTTTCGTTGTGACAGATCCGGGACGCGGCTCAAGAGCCGCTTCTACGGCGTCGGTATCGTGACGGGCCCCGTTGAGGCTGACCTTACGTTCGCCCTCGCCGCTGAGCTGCGCGACAAACAATGTGATGCCATCGTCGCGGATCGTCCTTGATCATCCCGGCTCTCCTTCCATACTTACCGCCCTGATTCGCCGAGTCACCATGCCTCACGTCGCCCAACCACGATCCAACCGTCCGGGGTTCTTCCTCGTGGTGGAGGGCTCCGACGGGTCGGGGAAGAGCACACTGGCCCGGCGTCTGCGCGCTGCGCTGGAGCGCGAAGGATTCACCGTGTGCGCGGTGCGCGAGCCGGGGGGAACCCGACTCTCCGAGCGGGTGCGTCAAGTCTTGCTTCATTCGCGGGAGAACATCTCCCCGCGCGCCGAACTTTATCTCTATCTGGCCTCACGGGCGCAGTTGATCGATGAGGTCGTCCGTCCGGCGCTGCAACGCGGCGAGGTGGTCATCGCCGACCGGTTCAGTCTTTCGACCTATGCCTACCAGTCCGGTGGACGCGGTCTGCCGCTGGGGCCGGTGGTCGCAGCCGACCAGTTCGCCCGAGATGGCATCCAGCCCGATCTGACCCTGGTCCTGGCGGTCAGCGAAGCCGACTCCGAAGCGCGGCTGGAGCGCATGGGCAATGTCCCCGACCGGATCGAAAGGGAATCGCGTCCCTTCCACCGTCGGGTCCGCCGTTTCTACCAAACTTGGGCCAAAAAGCGCCCCCGCTACCACATTATAGACTCCGCCCGCGGCGCCGATGCGGTGCTCGAAGAGGCGATGCAGTTGGTCCTGCGCAAACTTCGCCGAAGCAAACGCACCACCTGATGGTAGAAGACCCGAGGGAATGGAAACGCGGATACAGATTATTGGTCGAGAGGACAGATCGGACCAATGGCTAGCGTTTCCAGCAGCGGCAGGTCGCGAGAAGCAGCTCCCCTCTCCCCTGCAAGGGGAAAGGGTTAGGGTGAGGAGAACTGTTGTGCGCGAGACATCCCCTCACCCTGGCCCTCTCCCCCTCCGGGGGAGAGGGGGATTGTCTCGCGGTTTGGATTCCGACCGCATTCATAGCGTTCGCTCTTTCCCTCCTCCCATGCAAGGGGAGAGGGTGAGGGTGAGGGGCTCTTGTATGTAGCTCCTCACCCCGGCCCTCTCTCCCCCTCCGGCGGAGCGGGGGAGTGTCAGACATGCCGTCGGATCTTGCGCAACGCGTGCATGTCAGTGTTCACACCGGGCCATGTGATGTGACGCGTCGTGGCGCGATGCAATTCGAAAAACGACCTGCAGGCATGTTTATGTGGCGTTTCTGGCGACAATTGGCAACCGGCCCGCGCGATACGCGTGGTCCGTCGCCGCGCGGTCTTGTCTTCTTTCTGGCCATCCTGTTTCTGCTCTACTCGGCGGTCAATTGGCTGCGCGAGGACCCGCGTTTCTCCGGCGCCCTGCAGCTGACCTCGGCGTTCCGCTATGTCCTGACCCAAGGTGCGATCGATGCCACCCCCGAGATGGTCTTCGAAGCGGCGGTCAATGGTCTGACCGCCCCGCTTGATCCCTTCTCCGGTTACATGCCCGCCGAGGAGCTGGGTTACTTTGAGGAAGAGACGGAGGGCGAATATGTCGGCATTGGTGTCGAAATCAAGGTGACGGCCGGCCGGATCATTATCGTCCGGGTTTTTCCCCAAACTCCCGCTGCCGAGGCGTTGATCCAACCCGGCGATGCCATCCTTGCCATCGATGGCACACCGACTCTGGGACTGACCCTGAGCCGCGCCATCGAACTGATGCGCGGAGAAGAGGGGACGTTAGTTGATGTGCGCCTGTCGTCGCCGGATGGCGAGGAACGCGAACTCACACTCGAACGGCGCGCGGTGTCGGTATCGCCGTTCCCGATTCATGGAATCTCCTTCTCCGGCTGCGCATACATCCGTTGGACCGATTTCACCGTCGGCTCGGCCGACCGTCTGGCGGCATTGGTCGAAGGCATCCGGGTCGAACAACCGATCGGGATCATCCTCGACCTGCGTGGCAACCCCGGCGGTCTGCTCGAGGAGGCGGTCAATGCCGCCGGTATCTTTCTGCCTCCCGATCAATTGATCTGCAAGGTGGTGGATCGTGGCGGACGCAACATCATGGAGTACCGAACCGCCGAGTCGCCCGCCACCTTCACCGGCCCTCTGGCAATCGTCCTCGATGAAAACTCGGCCTCGGCCTCCGAGGTGATCGCCGCCGCGCTGCAGGAACTGGGCCGGGCGGTGGTGGTCGGACGGCGCAGTTACGGCAAGGGCTGGGTGCAGAATGTCTTCGAATTCGAGGACGGCAGTGCACTGCGTTTGTCCACCGCCCGGTACTACACGCCCGCCGGACGCACCTTTGGCGATCCCCGCGTCCGTATCCCCGCCGATTCGGTGGCAGGCGACTCTGCCTGGTTTGGCCCTTCCGGTCTGGAGCCGGACACGATGGTGGAAGAACTGGAGGTCGGCCCTTGGGAGGATGCGCTGGCCCGGCGCGGCCTGTTTGCCGATTTCGCCATCGCCTATGCCGATGACTGGCCCGGCGACGATCTGGCGGTCGAACTGCGGTTCTGGTGCGATTCGCTCGGCATTATCCCGGAAGGACTGGCCGCCCATCTTGTCGCAGCCGGGAATTCTTCATCTGCGCGCCGGCTCAATGAGGCCACCCGCGCCGAGCGGGAGCAGCTCCTGCTTTCGCTCGATTCGGCTTGGGTGCGTGATCGCACCATTCTGTTTGCGCGCGAGATTGAAGCGTTAACTATGCGGCTGTGGGAGCAACGGATGATTGCGGTCGAGCGGCCCGACGAGGCCGAACTGGATGAATATCTGTCGGCCGATCCAGATTTGGCCGCCGCCCGCGACCTGCTGGAGCAGCCGGAGCGCTACAACGCCTATGTCGGCCGCTGGCGCAGCCAGATGGCCGCCCTCCCCGCCGCGCGCTAATTCTTGCCACTGTCCCAGCGTCTGGCTGTTGTCAGAGCCACCGCGGTTCAGTTCCTTCTTCGTGTCGGAACGCGGGGACGGGAACGCCGCATGGTGGAATTATCGACATTGCTGGGAGTCGGGCTGGTGGTCGGACTGGCCGGGGGGACTCTGGGCGTTGGCGGTGGCTTCCTGTTGGTGCCGATCCTGTTTTCCTGGCTGAGCTGGCCGATGCTGGCGGCGGTGGCCACCAGCCACTTCTGCGGACTGGCGGTCTCGGCCTCTGCCACCGGCAATTACTCGGCCGCCGGGCTGATCGACTGGCGGCTGGGGATCATCATGGAGGTGGCGGCGGTGGCTGGGGCGGCCTTCGGCGCCCTGCCGGCGCGCTGGGCCCCGGTCGATGCCATCGCGATCGGATTTGCCGCGGTGGCGGTGTTTTCCGCCTATAAAATGTGGAACCCACGTGCGACGGTCGAGGATGGCGCCCATGCGGCCAGCGTGCAACCGACCACAAAACAGTACGCATTCGCTCTGCCTTCGATGTTTCTGGTCGGCGCGGTCTCCGGCATTCTCGGGCTGGGCGGCGGCGTGTTCATTGTTCCGATCCTCACCGAATTGATGCATCTTCCCGTGCGTCGCGCGGTCGGCACCTCGGTGTTCATGGTCGGCATGAACGCCGCGTCCGCCGGCATTGTGTACTATCTGCACGGCGATGTGCCGTCCGAACCGGCCGCGCTGCTGGCGGGGGGAGTCTTCGCCGGGGCGATGCTGGGTTCGGCGATCCAGCACCGGCTGCCCGCGCTCCTGTTGCGCCGTGTGTTTGCAATGATCCTGATCGTATTGTCCGCGCGTCTGCTGATGCGCGCCTTCGGATAGAAAGCCGCCCATGCCCTCGCCTCGTCCCTCCGCGCCCGCCTCCGATGGCATTATGGCCATGCTGTATCACTGGGGTGCGCGCCTGATCGGCTCGCTGTTGCTTGTCTACCTGCTGATGCGACTGGTCAGACAGTCCGCCGGCGGCGCGGACCCGTTTTGGAATCGCGCGATCGAACTTGGTTCTCATATTTCGCTGGTCGGACTGTGGGCGGTACCGGTTCTGGCGCTGCTCATCGGCGGCTCGGTCTGGATTCGGCGTAATCGTCGGGATTGGACCGGCTGGTTCGCCGTGGCCATCTCACTGTTCCTCTCATCCTTCTGGGTTGTAAAGTGACAACGACTCCCACACCACGCCCCTGCGATGCGGTCGTGCTGGCCGGCGGTTTCGGCACCCGGCTCAAACCGCTGACCGCGTCTCTGCCCAAACCCATGGTCCCCGTCGGCAACCGGCCGCTGATGGAGCATGTCATTGGACTTCTGGCCGACCATGGGTTCAAGGACATCCTCGTACTGCTCTTCTTTCAGGCCGAGCGCATCACCGGCCATTTCGGCAACGGTTCGCACTTTGGCGTGCGCATGCAATATCTGCGTCCCAACGGCGACTTCGGCACCGCCGGCAGCGTTCGCCATGCCCTCGACCTGCTGGCCGACCGCTTCTTGGTAATCGCCGGCGATGTCCTCACCGACATCGACCTGTCGGCGGCGCGACGGTTCCATGAAAGCCGCAACGCCGACGCCACCATTGTGCTCACCCGCCACGCCAACCCGCTGCCATACGGCATCGTATTGACCGATCCCGAATCGCGCATCACGCGTTTCCTTGAGAAGCCGACTTGGGGCGAGGTCTTCAGCGACACGGTCAACACCGGCATCTACCTTCTGGAGAAATCGCTTTTGGCCTCCTGGACCACCGAGCGTTCGGTGGATTTTTCGCAGGATGTCTTTCCGCAGGCGCTGGCGCAGGGCAAGGGGCTTTATGGCCCGATCGCCGAAGGATACTGGCGTGATGTCGGCCATGTCGATGACTATGCGCAGGCGCACATCGACCTCATCTCCAACCGCGTCAAGGTGCATTGGGCCAATCCGATGCAGGAACGCGACGGCGCCCGTGTGGTCTGCGGCGCCGATTGCATGATCGATCCGTCCGCCAAACTTTCCGGCACGGTGGTGCTGGGCGACCGTGTCTCCATCGGCCCGCGCGCGCACCTGACCGACTCGTTTATCGGCTCCGGATCGGCGATCGGGCAGGCGGCGCAAATCCGCCGGTCGGTCATCTGGACGGCGGTCGGGATCGGGGTTCGCTCCAACCTGAACGAGACCATCGTTCAATCCGGGACCCGCATCGGCAGCGACTGCATTCTGCGCGAACGCTCGATTGTCTCCGAACTCTGCCAGTTGGGCGAGCGCGTCACTGTGCAGCCCGGCTGCAAGATCTGGCCGCACAAAAGTGTGGAGGATGGTGCGCGGGTCTCCTCCAGCGTCGTCTGGGGCGAGCAATACAGCCGCGAACTGTTTACGGACGCCAAGGTGTCCGGCCTGACCAATCGCGAGATGACCCCGGAATTTGCCGCACGGCTGGGCGCGGCCTTCGCCTCGCAGTTTCCGCAAGGGTCGGTGTTGGTGGTCGCGCGCGACCCCTCGCTGGAGGCCCGTGCCGTCACCGAGGCGCTCAAATCCGGCATCACTTCCTCTGGCATCCACGTGCGGGATCTGCGCGACACGGTCGTGCCTGTTCTGCGCTTCGAATTGTCGCAGAATCGCGGTGAGCCGCGCATCAGCGGCGGCCTGTTTGTGCGCCGCTCACCCACCGACCGGCAGATCACCGACGCCATCTTTTTCGACAAGGCCGGCTTCGATCTGTCCGGCGGCTCGGCCCGTTCGGTGGAGCGTGTCTTTTTCCGCGAGGATTTCCGCCGCGCTGACCCTGATGAAATTGGCACGATCCGCTACTCCGAGCGTTTTCTCCACCGTTATCGCGATGCCTTCCTCACCCATCTGCGGGTGGGGGAGATTCGTGCCCGCGGCTTCCGGATCGTCGTCGACTACGCCAACGGCCTCATGTCGCACGTCCTGCCGCCGCTCCTTGAGGAGATGGGCGTTGAGGCGGTGGCGCTCAACAGCGCCAACATCGAGATGGGGCCAAACGCGCACGACACCGCATTCCGCTCGTTGTCCCGCATCGTCCCGGCGATGGAATGCGATCTGGGCATCCATATCCATCCGGCCGGGGAGAAGATCACGCTGGTGACACGCACCGGGCAGATCCTCGGCGCCCAGCATCTGCTTTTGGCCATGTGCGATCTCGTCTGGCGGGTTCATCCCAAGGGCACCATTGCCGTTCCGGTCACCGCCACCGCGGCGGTCGACACACTGGCGGAACGGGGCGGCGGACGGGTCGAACGGGTCAAAAGCGACCATCTGGCGATGATGCAGGCGGCCGCGGCCGGGCAGGCGGTGCTGGTGGCCGGGACCCGTGGCGGCTTCATCTTTCCAGGCTGGCAACGTGGGGCGGATGCCGCCTCGGCGCTGGCCAACCTGCTTGAACTGCTGGCCCGCTCTGACAGCGAATTCGGCTTGGTGGCGCAAGAAGCGGTTCCCGGCGCCTTCGCCGAGGCGGCGGTGCCTTGCCAATGGCGACACAAGGGGGCGCTCATGCGCCGCATCCTCGAAGAGACCTCCGACCTGCCCCGGCAGATGGTCGACGGCGTGCGGATTCGGCTTGATGAGGCGTGGTTGTGGGTTGCGCCCGACCGCCGAAGTGCGCTATTTCGGGTCCAGGTCGAGGCCGCCACGCAGGAAAAGGCGAGCGAAGTCCTCGCCGAATGGGGCGCGCATTTGGCCGCCTGGCGCGGCGATCTCGAACGGGCCACACTCACGGAAGATTCCCTGAGCCCGGATTGATCACGGATGAAGCGACAACTGACATGGTGCGTGGTGCTGGCCATCAGTCTGACGGCCTCGGTTGTCTCGGCACAACTCCGCCCGCCGACTGCCGCCTCGGGCGCCACCGCAGCGCCGCAGACCCCGGGCGCCCCGGACAAGTCCGGCACGCCGGATTTCCTCGCGCCGGCCTATCTCGATCAGGTGATCGACCCCGATGATTACCACGTCGGCCCCGGTGACGTTGTCTTGATCAACATCTGGAGTTCCCGGCCCGAACAATTCCGCATCGAGATCTCGCCGGAGGCCACCTTCATCATTCCGGGGGTCGGCGAACTGAATGTGGAAGGCCTCACGCTCACCCAATTGAAAGAGGCGGCGATCGCGCGCCTGCGCCGTTATTACGAACAGACACCCATCTCCGTGACGCTGGCGGCCGTGCGCCGCTTCCGCGTCACCGTCACCGGGGCGGTGAAGAAGCCGGGCCTTCATATTGTCACCGCCAACACCCGCGCCTCGGAGGTGCTCGACATGGCCGGGCTGGAGGATGATGCCGCCCGACGGCAGGTCCGTCTGGAGCGCCGCGACACCACCATGTTAGTGGATTTGGCCGCCTTCGAGCGGTTGGGCATCCGTGACGCCAATCCCTATCTCGCCGAAGGCGATGTGCTGATCGCCCCGCCGCTGGACAACCGCTGGGGGAATGTCCGCATCGAAGGGGCGGTGAACCTGCCCGGCACCTTCGGCTTCTCACCCGGCGATCTGGTCGGCGACCTGATCGACCTCGCCTTCGGTCTGCGCGCCGATGCCGACACGCTGCGTCTTGATCTGTGGCGGTTTCCAGTCGGACAGAACGAGGCCATCCGTTTCGAGTGGCCCACGGGCACCACGTATTCGCAATGGCGCAAATTCGCCCTGCAGCCCGATGACCGGCTGTTTATTCGAACCATTGAAGGCTTCCGCACAAAGCGGTTGGTGCGGGTCACCGGCGAAGTCATCCGACCCGGTTACTATCCCTTTGCCGGCGAGAGTATCTTTCTGCGCGATATCATCGATTCGGCCGGAGGCTTCACCGATGAAGCCGATCTCGATCACGCCTTCATCATCCGCTACCAGCAACCCAAATGGGTTGAGGAGAATCGCCAGCGCGTGGCCTTGATCCCTTCGGAACTGCGCTCCGACGCCGAGTCCGATCTGCTGCAGGCCGACGCGCTGACCGTGCCCGGACGGGTCGCCGCCGATTTTGCCCAACTCTTCGGCCACGGCAACGAGAGCCACAACGTGCCGCTTTTTGATGGCGATGAAATCGTCGTGCCGCGCATGACCGAAAGTGTCAACATCATCGGTCGCGTGGTCCAGCCGGGCTTGGTGCCGGTCAAGCCCGGCGCCGACCTGAATTACTACATCGAACGGGCCGGCGGCTACTCATGGCGGGCCGACCGTGGCGGCACCTTTCTCGTCAAAGGCGGAACCGGCTCTGCGATTAAGAAGAAGAGAATCCGTGAGATCACCGCCGGCGACACCATCGTGATCCCGACCCGACGCGGGCGTCGCTGGTGGGCGGCCTTCCGTGAAACGCTCACTGTCACGACCAGTCTGGCGACCCTCTACTTGGTCATCGACCAGGTCACGCAATGACGCCCGAGTCCACGCCGCGCGCCGCGTCGAATCCCCCACCCCTGATCGAGGGCGGACTGCTGGGGCTTCTGCGTCTGCTGGTGCAGAACCGCGGGCTCCTGTGGAAGTATCCGCTGGCGATCACGGTCCTCGTGCTGGGCGCATCGTTCCTGTTTCCCAACATCTACCGCTCGACGGTCACGATTCTGCCGCCCGAGCGCGACTTCCAGAGCATGTCGCAGCCGACCGGCGACCTGAAAACCTTCCTCGCCGGCGGGATGGCGCTGCCGGTCATGGCCACGCCGTCGGACATTCTCGAAGCCGTCCTCCGCTCGCGCACGGTGCGTGAATCCACCGCCGTGCGACTTGATCTTCCCACGCGTTGGGAGATGACACCCTCGGAGGTTCTCGAGGAATTGCAGCAATCGACCGGAGCCAAGGTCGCGCCGTCGGGCGTGGTCACCTTCTGGGCGGAATACCGGAATCGCTGGTTCGCCGACACGCTGGCCAACACCATGGTGAGCATCGCCGACCGGCTGAATCAAACCATCGTCAACACCAAGGCCTCGCGCACCCGCGCTTTTGTCGAGCGGCGGCTGGAGGAAACTCGACGTCAATTGGACAGCGCCGCCGCCGCGCTCGAGGAATTTCAGAAGCAGCATCGCACCATCGCCCTCGATGTCGAGGTCAAGGCGATGGTGGAGGGCGCGGCAACCCTGCGCGCGCAACAGACCGCCGACGAGATTGAACTGTCGGTCCTGCGCGAATCGCTTTCCGATGACCACCCGCGCATCCGCGAACTCTCAACCCGCATCAGCCAGACCCGCCTCAAGCTGAGCGCCTTGGAATCGCCGGTGGACGACACCGCGCGGTCCTATCTCGGCTCCGGTTTCGCCGAACTGCCCCGCCTCGCGCAGGAGCTGGCCATCCGGCTGCGCGATGTCAAGGTGGCCGAAGCGCTCTACGAACTGCTCACACAACAGTACGAACATGCCCGCATTCAGGAACGCCGCGACACGCCCACCTTCTCGGTCCTCGATCCGGCCGGTGGTGGCGGCGAAAAAGTGCGGCCGCGGCGACTCCTGCTCGGCCTGGCGACGCTGCTGGCGGCCCTGTTGTTGGTCGCCGGAGTGATCGTCGTCCGCGCCTGGCTGGACCGGCTTGCTGTCGTGGATCCCGAACGGCATCACGAAATCACCTCGCTGTGGCAGGCGATATTCCGCCGCGCGGGCACCAAGGCCAAGGAGCTGTCACCGCCATGACCTCTTCATCAGACCGTCTCATCAACGTGGGTTGCATCGGGTTGGGCGCCTGGGGCAAGAACCTCCTGCGTGAATTTGCCGGGACGCCCGGTGCGCGTGTCCCCATCGCCTGCGATCCCGCCCCCGCCGCGCGTGAACGCGCCCAACAGAATCACCCCGACATCATTGTCACCGATCAGGTCGAGGGCGTCTTCGCCGCCGATATCGACGCCGTCGTGATCGCCACACCGCCGATCTCGCACTTCGAGATGGCGATGAAGGCGATCGCCGCCGGCAAGGATGTCTTTGTCGAAAAGCCGCTGGTGCTGGATGTGGCCGAAGGGGAGAAGCTGGTCGCCGCGGCCGCCGCCGCCAAGCGCATCCTGATGGTCGGTCACATCATGGAGTACAACCCCGCCATCGAGTGGCTCAAGCGCTACATCGCCGACGGGGGGCTGGGCGACATCTACTACATCTATGCCACACGCGTCAATCTCGGCCAGGTCCGCGAAAACGAAAACGCGATGTGGTCGCTGGCGCCGCACGACATCTCGATGATTTCCTACTTGCTGGATGACTACCCCCGCCGCGCCAGCGCCGTCGGCAGTTGCTATGTCCGCAGAGGGATCGAAGATGTCGTCTTCATGAACCTCGCCTTCGCCGGCAACCGCATGGCCCATATCCACACCTCGTGGCTGGATCCGCACAAAGTGCGATCGCTGACCATCGTCGGCCAGAAGCGCATGGCGGTTTTCTCCGACACCGATCCGCTGGAGAAGATCAAAGTTTTTGACAAAGGCGTTGACCGGTCGCTGAATTTTGAAACCTACGCCGAGTACCTGACCCTGCGGACGGGGGAGGTCTACATCCCCTTGGTGGACAATACCCAGCCGCTGGCGTTGGAGTGCCGGCATTTCATCGAGTGCGTCCGCGAACGCAAGACGCCCCGTTCCGACGGGCAGGATGGCCTGCGCGTGCTCCGTGTGCTCGACGCCGCTCAACAATCGCTGGATTCCGGCGGCGTTCCCATCGACATTCCCCACCCCGCGTGACCACGCGGAGGAGGAGTTGACCGCCCATGAGTATCTCTATTGATCCCTCGGCCCACATCGGCTCGAACACGCGGTGGGGTGAATACTGCATCATCGGCCCGAATGTGGAAATCGGGCCCAACTGCGAGATCGGCCATCATGTCGTTCTGCACGCCGGCACCCGCATCGGCGCCGCCGTGCGCATCGACGATGGCGCCGTGATCGGCAAACGTCCCATGCGCGCCGCCAACACCGCGGTCACCAAGGAGCAGGACCTGCCGCCGACGGTGATCGGCGACAACTGCATCATCGGCACGCACGTGGTCATCTACCGCGGCGCCGCGCTTGGCCAGAAGGTGCTTGTGGCCGACCTGTCCACCGTGCGCGAAAACGTCACCGTCGGCGATTGCACCATCGTCGGCCGCGGTGTCGCCATCGAGAATTTCTGCACCATCGGCAAGTACTGCAAGCTGGAGACCAACGTTTACATCACCGCCTACTCCGAGGTCGGCGATCGTGTCTTCGTCGCGCCGGGCGTGGTCACCTCCAACGACAATTTCATCGGGCGCACCGAGGAACGATTCAAGAACTTCAAGGGAGTCACCGTTGGACGCGGCGGACGCATCGGCGTCGGCGCCGTCATCCTCCCCGGCAAGAAGATCGGCGAGGACGCATTGGTTGCCGCCGGCTCAGTGCTCACCAAGGACGCGCCCGCCCGCAAGATCGTCGCCGGCGTGCCCGCCAAACCCTTCCGCGACGTGCCGGCCAATCAACTGCTCGAAGCGCAAAACTGGCCCGACGTCATGGCCAAGTAGGAGACGGAGACTCGTATGGCAGTGCCGCTGATCGATCTGGTCCGTCAATATCAGAGCATCAAGTCGGAAATCGACGACGCCGTCCAGCGCGTCTGGAACCACGGCCAGTTCGTCCTGGGCAGGGAAGTGAAGGCCTTCGAGGAAATGGCGGCGCAGAAGTGCGGCGCCGACCATGCCATCGGCGTGGCCTCCGGATCCGACGCTCTGCTCTTAACGATGCACGCGCTCGGCATCGGTCCCGGCGACGAAGTCCTGGTTCCGACCTTCACCTTTTTCGCCACCGCCAGTTGCGTGAGCCGTCTGGGCGCCAAACCGGTCTTCTGTGACATCGGCGCGGACTTCAACCTCGACCCCGCCGACGCCGCCCGGCGCATCACGCCGCGCACTCGCGCCGCGATTGTGGTCGAACTCTATGGTCAAATGGCCGACATGGCCGCGCTGCGCGAACTCACCTACGAGCGCGGCATCGCCTTGATCGAGGACGCCGCCCAATCGATCGGCTCGACCTTCGAAGGCGTGCCCGCCGGTTCCTGCGGCGACGCCGCCTGCTTCTCGTTTTTCCCGACCAAGAACCTCGGCGCCGCCGGTGATGGCGGGATGGTGACCACCAACGACCCCGAACTGGCCGAACGCGTCCGCATCCTCCGCCAGCATGGTGCGCACCCGAAGTACTACCACAAACTGGTCGGATACAACTCGCGCCTCGATGGGCTCCAGGCCGCCATCCTGCAGGCAAAACTGCCGCACCTGGATCGCTGGACCGAGAAGCGCCGCCACCACGCCGATGTGTACGATCGCGAGCTGGCCGGCGTCGGCGACATCAAGATTCCGATTCGCCGCCCGAACGCTTATCACATCTTCCACCAGTATACGATCACGACCTCGCGCCGCGACGAACTGCGCGCGCACCTGCAGGCTGCCAAGATCGGTACCGAGATCTACTATCCGTTGCCTCTGCATCTGCAGGAGTGTTACGCCTATCTCGGCGGCAAGCCCGGGCTGTGCCCGGTCGCCGAGCAGGCCGCCAGGACTGCCCTATCGCTTCCGATCTTCCCCGAGATGACCGCAAGCGAACAGTCGGAAGTGATCGACACCATCAAGCGGTTCTTCGCCTGAGGGCCGAGCCAAGGTGACGATGGGAGCACGACCAGCCGGCCGGACTCGTCCTCTCGTCGTCACCGTCTTTGGCACCCGTCCCCAATTCATCAAACTGGCCGTCCTCTGGCGGCCGCTCGAAGCGCGCTTCCGCTCGGTCCTGATCGATTCGGGTCAGCACTACGACTGGGAACTGGCCGGCATCATGCATGCCGACACCGGACTGCGGCTTCCCGATCTTCATCTGGGCGTCGGATCGGCGAGCGCCGCAGCGCAGATTGGACGGGTGGCCGACGCGCTCGATGCGCGGCTTGCCCGCCTGCGGCCCCAGACCGTGATCGTCTTCGGCGACACCAGCACCACCGCCGGCGCCGCCATCGCCGCCGCCTATCGCGGCATCCCGGTGGCGCACATCGAAGCCGGCATGCGCTCTTTTGACCGATCCGCCCCCGAAGAAAAAAACCGTCTCATCGCCGACCACCTCGCCCGCTGGCGGTTCTGCCCCACACGGACCGCTATGGCCAACCTGCGACGCGAGGGAATGCGCGAGGGACTCCACGCTGTCGGCGATCTGATGTACGAGCATTGGCTTGGTCAACGGCCATCGGTTCTGCCGCCGACAGACCTGCAGCCCGGCGGATACTACTATGTCACCACGCATCGGGCCGAGAATGTCGATGCTCCCGATCGCTTGCGATCGCTCGTGCGCATTCTCGCGAGCCTCGATGCGCCGACTGTCTGGCCGGTGCACCCGCGCACACGCAAACGGCTGACCGCGGCGGGACAGTGGCGACGTCTGCGGAAACGCCCGAATCTCCTGCTTCTGCCGCCGGTGCCGCACTCGCGCTCGCTGGCGCTCACCGCCGGAGCGCGCATGGTTCTGACTGACTCCGGCGGAGTGCAACGCGAAGCGTATTGGTCCGGCGTGCCCTGCCTGATCCTGCGCGATGTGACCGAGTGGGTCGAGTTGCTGGATTGCGGCGCGGCGCGCTTGGTCGGGCTGGATGCACGCCGAGTGCGCGCGGCCATTGCCCGGCGTTGGATCCGCCGACCGGTGACCGATCGTGTCTTCCGCAATCGCGCCCCGTCGCAGCTCATTGTTCGCGTTCTCGCCCGCGATCTGGCGCGGTCGTAATCACGCAAGCATTCTTTCCGATCAGCGCTTAACTTGGCCGCGATGAGCGCCATCTCCCTGCGTCGCGCCGGCCTGGTGATGATCCTGGTGACCATCGCCGCCCGCCTAATGGGGTACTTCCGCGAGGCGGTTGTCGCCGCCGCGTACGGGGCGACGAAGGAGGTCGATCTCTTCCTGGCGGCGTTCACCATTCCCGCCATTCTGATCGCCACCGTCTACTACGCCATCCCCAATGCCTTCATCCCGCTGTGGTCCGATCCCTCGCGGCCGCGCGGCCAGGTGGTTCGCGCCGCGCTGATCGTCACGGGCGCCGGCGCCCTGCTGGCAGTCGGCACCGCGGTGCTGGCGATGCCGCTTTCCACGTTGCTGGTGAGCGGGTTTTCTCCGACCGATCAGCAGAGGACCGCCGATCTGCTGCAAATCGGGTCCGCCGCCGTCGTGTTCTGCGTCATCGAAGCCCTGCTGCGCGGGCGTCTGCTGGCCCGGAAAGTCTTCGGCTGGCCGAATTTCTCAACGGCCTGGCAGGGGATGGGAGTAATCGTTGCGGTCCTCGGTTGGCCGCAGTCCGGCGCGATGGGGATGATGTGGGGATTTGTGCTCGGCTCGGCGGTTTCCGCTCTCTGGAATGCGGCGATCCTCTTCGTGCGGCCGCGCCAACCCGCCGCGGCAACAGAGACGACACCTGCCGTGGTTCCGGCGGCTGCAGTCTGGATCTGGATCGGCGTCGTCATTCTCACCGATTCACTGGTGCAACTCTACGGTGTCATCGACCGTCACTACGGTTCCTACCTCGATCCCGGCGCGCTCGCGGCGCTCAATTACGCTTCGCTGGTGGCCACGTTCCCCTCGGCCATCATCGGTGTTGCGCTCTCCACGGCGATCTTTCCTTTTCTCAGCGAAGCCATGGCCACAGGAGACGCCGGGCGAACCCGTTCCATACTCGACCGCGCCACTTCGTGGTCGCTGATCATGGCCGTTCCACTGACGATCTGGTTGGCGGTTTACAGCGGGGAGGTAACCGCGGTCCTCTTCCAACGCGGCGCCTTCGGTGACCACGCCCGCGATCTGACCTCTGGCGCGCTCGCCGGAATTGCCGGCGGAATCTTGCCCGCGACGTTGGCGGCTGTCTGGTCGCGGCTTTTGTATGCCGCGCGTCTATGGCGGATTCTGCTGTTGACCGGGCTGGTGGCGCTGGTGATCAAATGGATCGCCGCCGCCTGCTGGGTCTCGCTGTTCGGGGTTGTCGGGCTGGCACTGGCGACCGTGGCCGCGCAAGTGAGCGCCGGCGTCATGATCGCCATCGCCCAACGAACATTCATTTCCGACCTGGCCGGGAAATGGCTGATGCTGACTCTGAGGTTAATACTGCTGACCGGTGTGCCGGCCGTTGCGGCGGCTCTGATCGGCCGATGGTTGAGCCCTGAGGTGAGCATGCTTCGACTGGTGTTGGCGGCGACCGGTGTGCTCTGCGGAGTTCTCCTGCCACTTCTGGCCACCGGCCGCTGGCGCATCGCGCCGCTGTCCGATCTGCTTGCGGGGTGGCCATCCAAAGGCCGTCCGTCTTCGTGGTGAACTGATGTCGGCGCGCACCCACACCGTGATCCTCGTTCACTTGTCCGGGCAGTGGCAGACATTCCACCGCCGGTCCATGCTGCGGGCGCTGGCCGGGGCCTTGCCGGATGGCGTCGCGCTCCTGGTGGTCGACCGCCCGATCACTTTGGATGTGGGCTGGTGGCGGCATCCCCGACGCTTCCTCCGTCACGTTTGGCGCTCCAGCTGCCGAGATGAAGGTAGCAATCTGCATCTGATTCAGACCACAGTACCATTTCATGATTATGCCCTAGATCGATTCCCGGGACTGTCAGGCTTGAACGCGTGGCTTCTCGGACGGCAACTGCGTCATCATCTGCGGCGCCTGGGTTTCGCCGACGCCCACGTGATTCATTGGATCTACCACCCGGTTCAACTGTGGGTCACGCGGTCGCTTGCGGGACGGGCGCTGGTGTATGAGTGCTACGATGAATATGCGCACACGCCGGACGGCGAGTTCCTGCCCCGGATCTGGGAGCTTGAATTGCGCACGCTCGCCGCGGCGGACCTCTGCCTGGTCACCACCGCGGCGTTGTGTGAACCGCGCGCGCCCCATGCCCCCTCGATTCAGGTTGTGCCCAATGGCATCCCTGACTCCTTCCTAAGACCTTCTAACAAAATGGGTGTTGCATTTGGACTGGGTTGTTGATCTTA
>CAZQIZ010000035.1:0-24808 GCA_964593585.1 uncultured Ignavibacteria bacterium | reverse complement strand
AGGTGCGTGATTATGAACAGAAATGACCGACACACAAAATTCCTGACAGGCCCCCATCGGCATGCCTCCCGACGACAGCGTCGCGGTCTTCCCCAGCCAGGTCTGGTTTGGGGGCGTTCTGGAGGCCTTCGGCGGAGGTCTGCTGTTGATCGGCCTGTGCACCCGTCCGGTTGCGTTCATCCTCTCCGGCATGATGGCGGTCGCCTATTTCCAGTTTCATGCGCCGCGGAGTTTCTGGACGGTGGTCAACGGCGGCGCGCCGGCGGTGCTCTATTGTTTTCTCTTTCTGTATCTTGCCGCGGTCGGCGCCGGCCCATGGAGTGTCGACGCGTTGATCCGCAGGAAGTCCGCTAGTCCATGATCGAACAGCCGCGAAGGGAGAGATGGTATGGCTCGCTATGTCGATGGGTTCGTGATCCCGGTCGCCAAACGGAACCTGAAGGCCTACCTGCAACTGGCGCGCAAGGCCAGCAAGGTCTGGATGGATCTCGGCGCGCTGGAGTACCGCGAGTGTGTCGCCGATGACCTTTACCCGAAGGGCATGGTCTACAATTTCCTGAAGGCGGCGCGCTGTAAGCCCGGAGAGACGGTGGTCTTCTCCTGGATCACCTACAAATCGCGCGCGCACCGCGATGCGGTCAACGCGCGGGTCATGAAGGATCCTCGCATCGCCCGGATGATGAAGGCGGGGAAACCGCCGTTCGATTACAAGCGGATGGCCTACGGCGGCTTTACGGTGAAAGTGGCGGGATAGGTTCAGCGGATCCCGAACACCGCGCCCCCGAGCGCGAACACCAGCAGGGCGGTGATCATCACCGACAGCAGGTCCATCACCAGCCCGGCACGAATCATGTCGCGCACCCGCACTTCGCCGGTGCCGAAGACAATTGCGTTCGGGGGCGTGCCCACCGGCAGCATGAAGCCGCAGGACGCGGCCATTGTCGCAGGCACCATGAGAAGCAACGGATGCACGCCGATCGCCAGCGACAGCGTCCCGAGAAGCGGCAGGACCATCTGCACGCAGGCGGTGTTTGAAACCAGCTCGGTCAGGAAGGTCACCAGCACGCAGATGCTCAACACCAGGACCAACGGTGGCACTCCCTCCAGCGCGCGCAACTGACCGGCCAGCCACGCCGACAGACCCGAATCTTCCATCCCCTGCGCCAGCGCGAACCCGCCGCCGAAGAGCAGAACCACGCCCCACTGCAGACGCACCGCCGTGCGCCAGTCCAGCAGACGCTCCCCCGGTTCGCCCCGCGACGGGATCAGGAACAAAAGCAGCGCTATAATCATCGCCACGGTGCCATCGTCGATCATCTTGGGTGATGGGAAAAGGTTGTTCCAGCCGGGTATGGTAAAGGCCCCCAGCACGATGTCCTGCCGGAAAATCCACAGCAGCGCCAACACGACGAAGAGGATCCCGACCGTACGCTCGGCGTACCCCATCCTACCCAGTTGACGATACTCCTCGCGGAAGACCGCGGCGGCATCGCCGACTTTGGGCAGGCGGCGCAGAAAAATCGCGACCAGAAGGGTCCAACAGGCGGCCATCAACACCGTGGCCATCGGCACGCCGAACAGCATCCACTGGAAGAAGCTGATCTCAGGCGCATTGGGGAATTGCAGCGAATACAACCGTTTGAAGGCCAGGTTGGGCGGGGTGCCGATCAGCGTCGCCAGCCCGCCGATGGTGGCGGAATAGGCAATGCCGATCAAAAGCGCGGTGGCAAAACGCGAGCCCTCCTCACCCGGCCAGTCCTGACGGGCCCGCGCGATCACCGCCATCGCGATCGGGACCATGATCATAGCGGTGGCGGTGTTGGAGATCCACATAGAGGTGATCCCGGAGGCGAGCATGAAGGCCAGCAGGATTCGGCGCGGCCCCACGCCGACCAGTCCCACAATCCACAACGCCACCCGGCGCAGCAGCCCCCACTTCTCCATCGCCAGCGCCATCATGAATCCGCCGACGAACAGGAAGATGATGTCGTTGGTGTACTGCCCGGCCACCGCGCGCCCCTCCGCGATGCCGAGAAGCGGGAAGAGGACCAGCGGGATCAACGCGGTCACCGCTAAATGCACCGGCTCGGTCATCCACCAGACCGCCATAAGCCAAGTTACCCCGGCGGTGCGACTGACAAGTGGACTGTCGGGAACAAGGTCGATGAAAAAGGCGAGGATGATGAATCCGGCCGGTCCGAGGATCAGACCGACACGGCGCCCAAGCAGGCCTTGGCCCGTGGCGCGGTTCATACCGCGGCAAACTACTGCCGCTGATGCGCGACACCTATGCTTTTGTTGTTCTGAGGCAACGGGGCAGATCGGCCCGGCTATTGATCCAGCTCGTCAATGGACCTTGGCCAGTCGGATTTCAACAACCGCGAGAGCGCCCGGTCCGCCAGCAACTTGCCCCCGGTCTGGCAGCGGGCGCAGTAGTTGGTCTCGTTGTCGGCATAGCGAATCCGTTGCACCGGCGATCCGCACACGGGACACGGGAGGCCAAAACGGCCATGCACCGACATCTCCGGGTGGAAGGCCGTCACACTCTCCGGAAACTCACCGGCGGTCTGCCTCCGCAGCCGCGCGATCCATTCGGTCAAGACCGCCCGCGCGGCATTGTAGAGCCGCGCGCACTCCTCATCGCTCAATCTGTGGGTCAGCGCCATGGGGGAGAGGCCGCCGCGGTGGAGAATCTCATCCGAGTAGGCGTTGCCGATGCCGCTGAACAGACGCGGATCGGTCAGCGCCCCCTTGACCGTGTGATTCTCGGAACGCAACCGGCGGACAAACTCCTCGAGCGAGGCATTCAGGACCTCCAACCCGCCGCGGTCGAACGAGCGGAGGGCGCCGTCGCCCATCACCAGATGTATCGAAGCCCGCCGTTTGGTGCCCGCCTCGGTGAGAAAGAGAGCGCCGTTGGCGAAATACAGTGCTGCCAACGTCAATTTGCCTCCCGGCGGCTTGCTGCCCGGAGCGCCCCAACGCAGACGTCCGGCGATCATCAAGTGAATGATGAGGTAGAGCTCGCCGGTCAACACGATGATGATCCGTTTGCCGAGACGCTTCACCGCGCGCACCGTCTGCGCCTGTGCCGCGGCAATCGGCGGTGTGACTGAGCGCAGCACAAACGGATTGCGGATGTCGATTGTCTCGACCGTCTGTCCTACCAGTCGCGCCGTCAGGGCCTCGATGTAGATCGTGATGTCGGGCAGTTCGGGCATGCGGCAATCATGCGCTTTCCCTCCGCCCTGTTCAAGCCGGATCGCCGCGCTCTGCGGGCCGGACTGGCCGGTTTACAAATGGTCCGTGAGGCCGTAGACTCTCGCACAAGCGGCCGTGTCGCCGCTCAACGGCGCCAGGAGGCCGGTGCCTGGGAGGGAATCGTGACCATTGAATTCAATAATCAGATCGTTCTTGTCGCCGGCGGCACCGGCGGCCTGGGACGCGCTGTCAGTCTGGCATTCCTTGCCGCCGGCGCCCGGGTCATCGTGACCTATCGGTCGGAGACCGAATACACGGCGCTTCAGAGGGCCGCGCCTCCGCCGGCCGCGCTCGCCGGCCTGAGGGTCGACGTGACCGATGTCGCACAAGTCGGCGTGATGGTGGCCGACATCGTCGCTCGTTACGGCCATCTCGATGTGCTGGTTAACACTGTTGGCGGCTACTCCGGCGGCGTCACGCTCTGGGAGACCGCGCCGGATGTCCTTGAACAGATGCTGGCGTTGAACCTGCGCGCCGGCTTTGTGCTGACGCGGGTGGTAGTGCCGGTGATGCTCAAACAACGGCGCGGCGCGCTGGTCAACATCGCCGCCAAAGCGGCGCTCGATCCGGCTGCCAGGGGCGGGGTCTACGCCGCCTCCAAGGCGGCGGCGCTGGCGATGATGGACGCGCTGGCCAAGGAGGTGCGGGGCACCGGAGTGCGCGTCAATTCGGTCCTGCCCAGCACGATCGACACCGAGGCCAACCGCCGCGCCATGCCGCAGGCGAATCACGCCAAGTGGCCCAAACCCGACGAGATCGCGCGGGTGATCCTGTTTCTTTGCAGCGACGCCGGACGTGTGGTACACGGCGCCGCGGTTCCCGTCTATGGCGCCGATTGAGGAGCTTGCGCTCTTCCTCGCCGGCCCTGCCTGTCGAACGCAGCACCCTCTGCCGATGCGCTGAATTCGGCTGGCCCGCATCAGGCTTAGTCCCTAGCTTAATCGGGAGTTAATCGCTCGCCTTTGCGCGATCGTTCTGCATCCACGCATCAGCGGAAGGAGGTACGGATGACACGCACCTTGGCGCTCCTCTATGGGGTGGTATGCTACGCCACCTTCCTGGTCACATTCCTGTATGCCATCTGGTTTGTCTTCACGATGGATTCACTGACCCCCGAACCGGGCAGTTCCTGGGTCAGGGCCTTGGTGATCGATGCGCTGGTCCTGTCGGTCTTCGCGCTCCAGCACAGCGTGATGGCGCGGCAGGGATTCAAGCGCAAGTGGACCCGGATCATCCCGCGGCCGGTCGAGCGGTCCACTTACGTTCTCTGCGCCAGTCTGGCCCTCTGGATCCTCTTCCGCGCCTGGCAGCCCCTGCCCGGCGTGATCTGGGAGGTGACCGGGGCCGTGCCGAAG
Organism: uncultured Ignavibacteria bacterium; assembly: GCA_964593585.1. Taxonomy (GTDB): domain Bacteria; phylum Zixibacteria; class MSB-5A5; order WJJR01; family WJJR01; genus JACQFV01. The sequence goes on along the minus strand of CAZQIZ010000035.1, from coordinate 20,192 downwards.
GCGGCGCTGCAGGCGCTGTCCGGGGTGGGATGGTCGATCGTTCTGGTCGCCACCTTCATGATTGATCACTTCGATCTGTTCGGGTTGAAGCAAGTGTGGATGCACTTCAAAGGGCAGAATTACCAGCCGCCGCAGTTTCGCTCGCCCGGATTCTATCGGATGGTTCGCCACCCGATCTATCTGGGCTTCATCATCGCGTTCTGGAGCACGCCGGTGATGACCAGCCATCACTTGTTCTTCGCGGTGATGACGCTTGGCTACATCCTGGTGGCCATCCAGCTGGAGGAGCGCGACCTGGTCACGTTCCACGGCAAGGCGTACGAAGAATACCGCGGGGGCGTGTCAATGCTGATGCCCTGGCCGAGCCGACGGGAGTCGTGAACTTTCGGAGTCGGTCTCTCGATGGACACCGTGGCCGGCGGATGTCTCCGGCTACGGTGTCGTCGAGAAGGATTTCAATAGTCCGGCCACCGCGTCCTTGTGCACGGTGAAACTGAGCATCTTCAGCCGCACGAAGTCGTCGCGCATGAAGAAGTAGCCGCCGAACTTCCCGCGGCGGGCGCTGGATCCCGAGTCCTTGATCAGATACCAGTCGCGACCATCAACGGTGGTGTGGCCGACCAGATGCACGCCATGATCGTCGGTCGTGGTCTGGTTGTAAAAGCGGAATTCACGCGCGGCGGGCGTGATGTAGGCCGACGGAATGTCGAAATCGGGCACCACCGCCAGGTTCTCCTTCCCGTACCACCCCGGTTCGGAGACATCGCCGCCCAATTCCACCGAGTAGCCGGCTCGAATCGCCGCGGCCAGCGCACTGTACCATTGATCGAGCGGGACATTGTAGTAGGTGCTGTCGTGCCACCAGTTGTCGGGCACCTCGAACGGCCCCTGCTGGAAGAAGGGCAGCGACAGGGTGGACATCAAGTCCACGTAGTCGTCGGGGTTGATCGTCAGTACCCTGGTCATGAATTCCAGCGGCGTGTAGGTCTTGCCCTCGTACTGAAAGCGGGCCGGCGGCTCGCCGAGATGGCGGTTGAGGATCAGCCGGACATGCGCGATCGCCGCTTCTTCGTCCCAGTCGCCGCGCGACTTGACATGCTCCAGGTATCCGGTCAGCTCCTCCGATAAGGGGCCGTGGTCGTGACGGTCCCCGCCCTGCGGACGGCCGCTGTAGACCGCCAGCGGCACCATGCCGTGCGCGCGGATCATGCGCAAGAGGGCGTTGGCTTCCGACCCCTCGCCGTTCCAACTGTCGCCCCGCTCCCGGAGATAGCGCCGCGCCTTGGCGATGTACTCGTAGTAGACCGTGTGCATCTCCGACAGCTTGATCTGCTTGCCCGTCTTGCGCGCCACCTCCGACTCGATGAACGATGTCGAGGAAAACGACCAGCACGTGCCGGTGGCGTACTGCCGCACCGGCGCAAAGTGGAAAACCGACGTGAACACACCCGGCGAATCGGGGGCGGGGATGGCGGTCATGTCGAAGCGCAGCTCCCGACGTTCCTTCCGTTCGGTTTCGCGCCGATCCTTCTGGCGCTTGCGGATCTCGCCGGTCACGCTGTCCTGCGTCGCCTTGAGCGAGTCGGCGGCGTCCTCCATCTCTTTGAGGATCGGATCAAAGTAGCGGGGCAGGTATTGCACCGTGTCGGTCTGGGCGGCGGCGCCGGCGGCGACGCCCAGCGCCATGATCAGCGCGGCAATAAGAGTCTTGCGCATGGGTGACCTCGCAGTCAGGCGGCGCCGGTCATCGGCGCCGTGTCGGCGGTAGAATGGCCACGGCCGGCGGCGCAGACAAGGCAACCGGCGCGCTCCCGTGTCAATTTCTGGCCCGGGGAACGGCACTTGATCTTCGCTTCGGCAAATCCTACCCTAATGGCGAGGAAACTTCTCCGGTTCGTGCTCGTAGAGAGAGCATCTGTGGAAAGGCGGTGCAACGTGCCCAAGTTCCTGATCGAAGTCGACCACCCCGAAGACACCTACGGCTGCGCGCAGGCGATCAAGTTGTTCCTTGAGAGCGGATCGCACTTTCTGGCGAACGCCGATTTCGGCTGCGAAGACAACATCCACAAGGCCTGGTTCGCGCTCGAGGCGGATTCGCGCGAAGAGGCGATCATGGTAGTGCCGCCGCAATATCGCAAAGGCGCCCGGGTGATCCAGTTGTGCAGGTTCTCGATTCCCGAGATCAACGAGATCCTGCGTCTGCACCGCCCGAAGACCGCGTAAGGAGGGGTATGCCCGACCCGGTCAATCTCGCGCGCAAACTGGCCGCGATCGCCCGGCCCTGGCAGCCGCACGTGGTCGGCGAGCTCAATGGCCAGTATGTGAAATTGGCCAAATTCCACGGCGAGTATGTCTGGCACCATCACGCCGCCGAGGATGAACTGTTCCTTGTCGTCGACGGGCACATCGACATCCATTTTCGCGACCGTGTCGTGGGGCTCGACGCCGGTGAGTTTTGCATCGTGCCGCGCGGGGTCGAACACAAGCCGGTGGCCGAGCAGGTCGCGTCCGTGCTGCTCTTCGAACCGGCCACGACCCGCAACACCGGCAATCTCGATCACGCCTACACAATCGAGCCCGGCGATCTGCCGCGTCTGTAGCCTGTCTCGAGTGTCCCATGACCATCGCCACCGTCGACCAACGCGTCTGGACTGTCGAGGAACTCCATCGCCGCCTGCTGGCCCGCGAGCGCTTCCAGTTGATTGACCTGCGCGCGCCGGAAGAGTATGCCGCCTGGCACATCGAGGCACCGACGCCCGGTTCTTCCACGAATGTCGCGATGACCGCCATCCTCGATGCCGGTGGCCGCGATGATCCGCGTGCCGCGCTACGGCTGTGGGCGGGACAGCGTCTGCCGGAGAGTCTGGATCGTACCGTGCCGGTCGCGCTGGTCTGCGCCAAAGGCATCACCTCGTCGCTGGCGGCGGAGGCCCTGCGCGACTCCGGGTGGGAAGCGTATGGTCTCCAGGGCGGCATGAGCGCCTGGGCGGCGCACTACCACTTCCGCCCGATTGTCGAATCCGACACCTTCAGTCTTTACCAGTGCCAGCGCCCGGCGCGCGGCTGCCTTGGCTATGTAATCGCCGCGCAAGGCGAGGCGATCGTCGTGGACCCCTTGCGACACGCGGCGCCCTACCTGCGTTTCCTTGAGTCGCGACGTCTGCGCGCGACAGTCATTGTCGACACACACGGTCATGCCGACCATCTCAGCGGCGGGCGGATGCTGGCGCAGGCGACCGGCGCTCCCTACTGCTTGCATCCGTACGATGCCATCCATCCGGTCGATGTGCTCATCGGCGATCTCAGCTTCGAATATCTGTGGGATGGCCTGACACTGCGATGCGGCGATGTCCGCATCGAGGTCCTCCATGTGCCCGGGCACACACTCGGCAATCTGGCGCTTTTGGTCGATGGCCGCTTTCTCCTTTCCGGCGACAGCATCTTCATCGCCTCGATTGCCCGTCCCGATCTCGGCGGCCACCCCGAATCCTGGGCCGAACTGCATTACCGCTCTCTGCGCCGTCTACTGGCGCTGCCGGATGAGACGATTGTCCTGCCCGGACACTTCAGCGCATTTTCCGAGTCCGATGGCGCCGGCGCCTTTGCGCGCGCGCTGGGCAAATTGCGGCAAACCAACACCGGTCTGCAGCTGGCCGCAGGCGACCTGCCCGCCTTCGTCGACTACATCCGCCGTACACTGCCCCCGGCCATGCCCGCCTACGTCGAAATCAAGCGCGTCAACGCCGGGCTGATCACAGTCGATCCCGACCAGGCCGACACGCTGGAAACCGGCCGTAATGTCTGTGCCCTCACGCACTGCTGATCGGCGCCGTCTCCAGAAGCGACCGCCCACCCCGTAGGGGCGAACCTCGTGTTCGCCCGACTCACGGCAGGGCTGCCCTCCCGCGCAATGCCATCGCCAATCGCGGGCAATAAAGCCGCCCCCAACTGGCGATGGCAGGTCAGACAGGAATGCCCGACCTCCTGCGCAGGGCCGTCATTCCAAGCCGGTCGCGGCGCTCTTTGCCGCGACCGGCTTGGAATCTTTGTTTCCCATCCCTATGCCCAATCACACTCGGCCGGGATGCTGGAAAATGGCACCCGCGTCGGCGCATGCTCCTTGGCGGGCAACACGCCGGCAAAGTAGGTCGTGTCACGCCCCCAGCGCGCATTGATCCGATCGATCGCCTCGGAGAGCGCCAGACGGCGCGTGTCCTCGAAGAGGGAGTAATTGTGCAGACGGTCGGGCACCAGCCCGAAGAGCGTCACCCCGACCGACAACGCCTTGTCGCGGGCGAAATCGGGACGCCCCTGCCATAACTGCTTGAGCGTGTGCAGCAGCGTGAGCGTGTCCTGGCATTCGGCGAAGGTCGCCTTGGCGCTCCAGCTGCGCTCGTTGAAGAACGACACCTGCACATAAAGCCCGGTGCACCACCAGTGGTTGTAGCGCAGACGCAACGCCGCGCGGTGCAGGAGCTTCTGCACGATCGCATAGGCGCCCGCCTCATGGCGCATCGACGGGGGCAGGACATGCGAATGCCCCAGCGAGCTGTTGTGCGTCACCACATCCGGGATGTCATGGCCGTGCAGCCAGTACCAGAACCGCTCGCCGACAATCCCGCCCCACAGATGCCGCATCTCGTCGCGGCTCATCGCGCACAACTGCCGCACTGTGGTGATGCCCCGCGCCAACAGACGTTTGTTCATCCGCGGCCCGATGCCGGGCAGGTCCTGCGGTTCGAGCGGGTAGAGGATGTCGGGCAGATCATCGGGGCAGATCACTGTGAGTCCATCCGGCTTCTGCATGTCGGTGGCGACCTTGGCCAGCCATTTGTTCGGCGCCAGCCCGATCGAGCAGGTGAGCACCGTCCCGACCCTCTCCCGCATCACACTCTTGATCCGTCGCGCCAGATCGACCGCCGCTTCGACCGAGCGCTGCGAGGCGTCCAGACGGCAGGCCATCTCGTCGATTGAGTGCACCTTGTCGACCGGGATGCAGGTCTGCACCGCCTCGATAATCCGGTGGTGGTACTCGACATAGCGTTGCGGTCGCGACTCGACAAAGACGCAATCCGGGGCCAGCCGTCGCGCCTCCGCCGGCGAGGTCCCCACCTTGATCCCGAACTTCTTGGCCTCACGGCTGGCGGCGATGCAGCAGGACGATTCGGCCATGATCGGCAGAATGCCGACCGGCTTGCCGCGCAAACGCGGGTTTAACTCCTGCTCGACCGACGCAAAATATGAGTTCAAGTCGAGAAACAGCCAACGCAGGGGATCGATGGTCTCCACGCTTCAAACTACGCGTCCCGTGTTCCGGCTCTGATCACTTTCTCCGGCGGTCGGGCGTGGGTTAAGCGGCCTAAATCCCTGCCCTGAGCACTTTTGGCTTGTCGGCGCCGAAGCCCGGATGCGAGATTAGGCCGAAGCCAGGGTTCGACCATTCGCACAATTGATGGGGGAAACAATGAAACGTTCAAGCAGCACACCGACTGTGGCGGTCATCCTCGCGACGGCGCTCCTTGTGGCCGCCGGTTGTTCCTCACGGACCGTCGTGACCCGTGTCGATACCGAAGAGCAAATCGACCTCTCCGGTCGCTGGAACGACACCGACTCGCGCCTGGTCTCCGAAGAGATGATCCGTGATTGCCTCAATCACCCGTGGCTCTCCGAGCACATGACCGCCAAGGCGAAAAAGCCGGTGGTGATCGTCGGGGCCATCCGCAACAAGTCGCAGGAGCATATCCCGGTCGGCACATTCGTCGGCGACATCGAACGCGCCTATGTCAACTCCGGCAAGGTGCAAGTCGTCGCCTCGGCAGTCGAGCGCGACGATCTCCGCGCGGAAAAACGCGACCAGCGCATCAACGCCACCGAGGAGACGCTCAAGGAGATGGGCCGCGAGGTCGGCGCCGACTACATGCTGATCGGCGAGATCAACCAGATCATCGACTCCGAAAAAGGGGAGAAGGTCTCCTACTACCAGGCCGACCTGACCCTCGTCGACATCGAGACCAACGTCAAGGCCTGGCTGGGCCAGAAGAAGATCAAAAAGTACATCGGCCGCTCCGAGTACAAGCCGTGATTCCAGCGGCAGCAGTCGCATGATGCGAGCGCGCACCAGCCGGCCTGTCCGCCGCGATGTGCGAGTCATTCTCGGCCACGTCGCGGGGAGGGTGAGGGGACAGGACGATCCCCAGCCCGCGGCCCGCTTCGCATCTCCGCCGATTGGGGGAGGGCGATTCGCCGCGGCGGACCGCCGAGCCTGCTGTTTTTCCCTCACGACCGCGTTTGCCGCTCTGGTCGCGGCCTTCGCCCTCGCTGGCTGCGCCACCCATTCCGAATCGCTCACCAAGGTGCGCGAATCGCTGCTCTCCGGCCAGCCCGATGCCGCCTGGCGGGAGTTCAGCAAGAAGAAGGAAAAGCCCGACGATCTCCTCTACCTGCTGGAGCGCGGCTACCTCGCCCACGAGGCCGGCGAGTACGATTCCTCCAACGCCGCCTTCGACGCCGCCGAACTGCGCTACGAAGAGCTCTACACCAAGAGCGTCTCCAACGAACTGGCCGCGCTGGTCACCAGCGACAACACGCTGCCATACCGCGGCTACCCGCATGAGCTGGTCCTGATCCACTATTACCGCGCCTTCAATTACCTCAAACTCGGGCAACTCGAAAGCGCCCTGGTCGAGGCGCGCAAGGCCAACCAGCGGCTCACCGAACTGCAGGACGCCAAGGAAGGCAAGAGCACCTACAAGAACGACGCCTTCATGCAGTATTTCACCGCGATGCTCTATGAATCCGCCGGCGAACACAACGACGCGGCGGTCGCCTACCGCGACGCCTATCGCGGCTACGACGACTATGCCCGTCTCTATGGTGTCAAATCCCCGCCGGGGCTGGCCAGCGAGCTGCACTCCTCCCTGATGCGCATCGGCGCCGCCGATGAGGCCGGAACGCTGCTGGAGCGCTATCCCGAACTGGAAAAGCAACTCGATCTGCGCCTGCGCGCCAACGCGGTCGTCTTTGTTGAGACAGGCTTTACGCCCTACCTCGAAGCGGTGAACATCACCCTGCCTATCTTCGAGGAAAAAGACGCGAAGTACCGCGACTGCAAGGGCTGCGAAACCGAATACGCCACGATCATCGTCGACCGTTACGGCAACGACATCTACGCCTGGCAGGGCAGCAACCTCACTCTCGACCATGTGCTGCACTTCTCATTCCCGCGGATGGTCGACTTTCCCAGCGAGGCGAAGTCGGTCGGTGTGCGCTGCTCGGTCGGCAACGCGCTCCCGCCGATTCTGGCCGAGCCGATCAACGCCATCGCGAAGAAGTCCTTCAATGAGCGCATCCCGAAGATTCTGCTGAGGACCGTCGCCCGCGCCCTGGTCAAGGAACTGGCGCGCACGCAGGCGAAAAAGGAAGACAAGGCCCTCGGCGCGTTGGTCAACATCTTCAACGTGGTCACCGAGCGCGCCGACACCCGCTCCTGCCTCTTTCTGCCCAACGGCATCTGGATGGTGCAACTGGAGCTGCCCCCCGGCGATCACCAGTTCGAAGTGCTGGTGCGCGGCGAAAACGGCGCCGAGGTCGACCGTCTGCCAGTCTCGATCACCGTCCCCAAACGCGGTATCGCCTTCGAGCGCGTCCGCTCCTTCCGTTGATGGCCCCGATGGCAACGTCTTCGGGCATCCGCGAATTCCTTGGTTTGCGTCGCAGCATCGTCGGCGTGCTCGGCATGGCCATCCTTGTCGGCATGGGCGAGCACATGGCCGAGCGCTTCCTGCCGATCTACCTGCTGGCGCTGGGCGGCGGCACCATCGCCATCGGGTTGCTCAACGGTCTCGACAATCTGCTCTCGGCGCTCTACTCCTTTCCCGGCGGCTACCTCGCCGACCGTCTCGGGGAAAAGCGCGCGCTTCTGGTCTTCAATCTGATCGCGATCATCGGATACGCCGTCGTCATCCTCGTGCCGACCTGGCAGGCCGTGCTGGTGGGCGCCTTTTTCTTCCTCTCGTGGAGCGCGATTTCACTGCCGGCGACCATGGGCATCGTCGCCAAGGCGCTGCCCAAATCGAAACGCACCATGGGCGTGTCGATGCACTCGATCGTGCGCCGCATTCCCATGTCGCTGGGCCCGATTGCCGGAGGCGCGTGCATCGGCATCTGGGGCGAAACCGATGGCGTCCGGGTCGCCTTCGGCTTTGCCGTCCTGATGGCGCTCCTGTCGGTGGCCCTGCAACAGCGTCTGATCGAGGAGGCGCCATCGTCGCCGTCCGCGCACAGCGCCGAGGGGCATCCCTTGCGGCTGTGGACACAGATGACCCCGCAGCTGCGCAATTTGCTGGTCGCCGATATCCTGGTGCGTTTCTGCGAGCAGATCCCGTATGCCTTTGTGGTCGTCTGGAGCATGAAGGCCATCGCCGCGCCGGTCAGCGCCGTCGAATTCGGCGTCCTGACCGCGATCGAGATGGCCACGGCGATGCTGATCTACATCCCGGTGGCGCATTTCGCCGACCGCAGCCACAAAAAGCCCTTTGTGGTGGCGACCTTTCTTTTCTTCACCGCCTTTCCGCTGGTCCTGCTGTTTGCGCATTCCTTCTGGCCGCTGGTGGGCGCCTTCATCGTGCGCGGGCTGAAGGAATTCGGCGAGCCGACCCGCAAGGCGTTGATCATGGATCTGGCCCCCGAGGGACGCAAGGCGGGGATGTTCGGGCTCTATTACCTGGTCCGTGATGTGATCGTCTCGCTGGCCGCCTTCGGCGGCGCCTTCCTCTGGAATGTCAGCCCGCAAACCAACTTCCTGGCCGCCGCCGCGTTTGGCATAATCGGCACCATCTGGTTTGCTTGGCGTGGGTCGGACCTCGATGCCGCCCCGGCGACAAAGTGATTGAACCGGATTTGTCCGCTTTCCGATCTTGAGTACCCAGGAGAACACCATGACCCCTGCGCCCGACCCCCAACGTTGGTCCGACTACTCCGGCTCACTGCGCGCGGTGCTCGATGAATACGCTCGCGCCATCCGCGACTATGAGACCGTTTTGCGCGGTCTGCCGAGTGATCGCTATACCGCCCGCACCGCGTTATCCGATGAACATTACGCCTGCGTGCGCGACATCGCCGCGCATGTGGTCGGCGCGGCGTATTCCTACGCCGATCACATCCAGCGCGCCCTTGACCGCAACGAGGAACCCCCGCCCCGGCGCGCGATTGATGTCGCCACTCCCGCCGACGCGATCAACGGCGTGTGGGCCGCCTTCGATCAGATGGTTGAGGTGTTGCGGCGAATCAAGGATTGGTCGGATGACCAGCAGGGCGAATTGCGCTTCGTGACGCGCTGGAAGCAGCCCTACGACATCGAGCAGATGCTCGAGCACGCCATCGTGCACATCCTGCGCCACCGCCGCCAACTTGAACGCTGGCGCGAAGCGCCGGCGGCGTAGCGGCAGTCACGTCTGGCAGGATTGGCCGAAGATCAGGCGCCCGATCCAGCGACGGTGGCGCGCGACAAACCGGTAGCCCCACTCGACCAGGATGTGAAGGACCGGGCGAGTCATGATCCAGCGCAAACGAGGATAGCCGATCTCCCCGAGGATGAACGCGACCGCCGCGCCGCCACCCAGAACTCGGCCATCCGGCGTGGTCACCTGCACCGCGTCGCGGCAGGCGGCCCGCAATTCCTCGGTCATCGGCGGCGATGGCGCCTGCTGGTAGGGAAGAGGGCGGAATCGACCCTGCCGATCGCGTCGTTCGACCCAAGCCACACTGCGACGGCAGAATTCGCAGTCGCCATCCCAGAAAAGCCAAAGCCGAGTCTCGTCGGATCCACCGTTGCGCATGATTTGTTGCCGCCTGCGGGCCGTGCGTCTATCTTCGCGACGCGCCGACACCGGCCACGCAGGATAACCGATGCGGGGGCAGCGATGAACACGATAGTTCGTTCCACTCTGGGGATGTTGTTGGCGGCCGCGCCGGTCGTGGCCCAACCGCCGATCGACACCCTGCACTTCGCCCGACCTCACGCGGTCGAGGGCCACATCCCCGGGCTGTACCGTTGGGGACACTCCGCTCAGTCCGACACGGCGGTGGTCACCATCCTTGCCCCAACCGATGGCCAGCGGTATCAAGCCGGCGATTCAATCTTCGTCACGGTCTCAGTGGCGGGCATCGCCATCGGCGCGCCCACACAGCATGCCGACCGTTGCGGCCTGATGCTCGCTCCACAAGGACAGCACACCCACATCATCCTCGATGACCTGCCGCCGCTTTCGCATCACGGCCTGGGCAAGCCGGTCTTCGCCGGACTGGCCACACCGGGTGTGCATCACCTGCGCGTTTATGCCTGCCGCAGCTGGCATGAGAGCATCAAATCGCCGGGATCGTTCCAGATGATCACCATCCATGTCGACGATACTCTGCCTCCTTCTCCCGGACCCGTGCTGACGCTCAACTGGCCGCAGGGGGAATTCGAGGGCCGGGATGGTCGTGCGATACTTCTCGACTTTCTCGTATCCGGTTGCGTGATCGGGCCAGATGATCATCGTGTACGACTTACCGTCGACAGCGCCGCGACAATCCTGTACGAAGTGGTCCCGTATCTTCTGAGCGATCTTCCTGCGGGCCAACATCGCCTGCGCTTGGAATTGGTCACACCTGGCGGCAGCACTCCGATGGGCAGCTTCACATCCGCCGTGCGTGCGATCACTATTAAGTAGTTGGCAGGTAAGGTCTTATGTCTGCGCTTCGGCGGCGAGTCCGTGCGGCCGTGGCGGAGAGTTGCCATGCCGTTATCCCCATTTGCGTCGGAATCCCGGCACGGTATAATCACTGCGAGTAACGACAATGGCGGGGCCGTTGTCGTACTCTGAGGCGGAGGCTACCGTGTCGACAGGCCGCAGTACCGGAATCACCCTGGGAATCATTCTCTTCTTTGTCGGGCTGGGTGTCGGCTTGCACCTGAGCACCAGCGGCGACAACACGCCGTCTTCGAGCGGCGACAGCATCACCACCAGCGCCGCCGCCGACGAGTACCAGGCGGAGGCGGACACCGGCGCCTACTCACTGAACGCGGGTGTCTTTGCGCCCGATGGCTTCGCCGATGTCGCCGAACGGGTGGCGCCGGCGGTTGTAAACGTGTCTTCCGAGCGCGTGGTGGTCACCCGCGACCGTGTCTATACTCCCTTCGGGAGCGATCCCTTCTTCGACTTTTTCGGGCCGCGGGTCTTCTCGATCCCGCGTCAGCGGCGTGAGACTTCGCTGGGCTCCGGTGTGATTGTCAGCCCTGACGGCATCGTACTGACCAACAACCACGTCATCGAGGGCGCCGACCAGATCCAGGTAATCCTTTCCGATGGACGTCGTTTTGATGCCCATTTGCTCGGCACCGATCCGGCCACGGATGTGGCGGTTCTCAAGGTCGACGGAGAGAATTTGCCGGCGGTGCCGGTTGGCAACTCCGACCGGGTGCGCATCGGGCAGGTGGTGCTGGCCTTTGGCAATCCGTTCGGGATCGGCCAGACGGTGACCATGGGCATCATCTCTGCGGTCGGACGCTCGGAACTGGGACTGGTCGACTACGAGAACTTTATCCAGACCGACGCGGCGATCAATCCCGGCAATTCCGGCGGCGCATTGGTTGACGCGCAGGGGCGTCTGATCGGCATCAACACGGCGATCTTCTCGCGCTCGGGCGGCTATCAAGGGATCGGCTTTGCGGTGCCGATCACCATCGCGCAGGGTGTGATGCGCGGGATTCTCGCCACCGGAAAGATTCAGCGCGGCACCATCGGCGTGTCGGTGCAGGATCTCGATGCGGCCATGGCCGAGGCGTTTGGCCTGGCCGACCGTCGCGGCGCCCTGGTCAACGAAGTCGCTGAAGGCTCGCCGGCCGCGCGCGCGGGTCTGCGCCATGGCGACGTGATCGTCGAGTACGACGGCAAGCCGATCAACGACGCCCTCGAACTGCGCCGCTCGGTGGCGCTGACCCCGGTCGGCAACAAAGTGGAGATCGGCTTTGTGCGCGGCGGCGAACGCCGCACGATGACCATCGCGGTCGCCGAAATGGAAACCGAATTCACCTACCGTCCCGACGGCCAATCCGCGCAGGGCAGCGTCCTGCAGGGTGTCGTCGTCGAGGCGCTCGACCGGCGCACCAGCGAGCGGCTCAACCTCCGCGCCCAGACCGGCGTGATCGTCAAGGACATCCTTTCCGGCTCTCCCGCCGAACGCTCGGGATTGCGGACCGGCGATGTCATCCTCGAGATGAACCGCGAAGCCGTCGGCGGCGTCGAGGATTTCAAGCGCCTGCTGGCGAAATACGAGGGCGGTTCCATCGTCTTGTTGTTGTCGCGGGGCGGGGCCTTGTACTACCTTTCGTTGCCCGGCGCCTGAGCCGGCGACAAACCGCCATGAAAACACGCGCAAGCATTCTGCTTTTGACCCTGCTATTGGCCTCCTGCGGCTCGGAGAAGACCGCGCCCGAGTCGACCGCCAAAACCGAGCACGCCGTCAAGCCCACCGTCACCGTCCCGCCTGCCCCGCAGTTCTACGAGGGCACGCCCTACTGGCTCACGCGCAGCGCCCAATGGCCCGCCGTCATGGAGTGGACGCTCGGACCCGAGGGCGAGTATGTCTTCGACAGTCTCACGCTGCGTCTCTCCGGCAAGGTGCTTCAGAGCTTCATCTCCGGTCCGAAGGGCAAAGAGCACCCGCTCATGTGCTGGTTTGATCTGTCGGTGCGTCCCATCCCGCGCAAACTGATCGGCTACTCCTTCAACATCGATTCGGTCGTCTTCTACGACCCGATCAAGAAGCAGCGCCTCCGCTCGCTGCCGATGCTGTCCTCCGAACGCCACACCGAGTTGGGCGTGGTCCGCACCACCTTCAGCAACAACATGGCGGTGCTCTACACTCCCGATCTGGAGGAAGACCAGCCGCTGGAGCCGACCGTCTACATTACCAGCGTCGAGAAGAAGACCATCAAGGTTACGATGGCCCCGATCACCTGCACGTTCCTGCGTCAGATCAAACCGGAAGCGACCCCCACCGACTCGCTCCAATGGGGTCCCAGTTGAGGCACGGACCGCGGTGGCGATAAACGATCAGACTCCCACATCCATTCCCGGCGGACTGCGGCTGTCGGTGGCACCCAGCGCGGCGCAAAAGGATGTCTTTGTCGTGCGCGTCGACGGCACGGTCGACACGCTGACCGCCGATGAATTGGACAATGTGATCGGCACACTGGTGCGGCAGAAACGCACCCGTTTGGTCATCGATCTGGCCGGGGCGCAGTACATCTCCTCGGCCGGTTGGGGGATATTCATCTCTCGTCTGCGCGAAGCCCGCGAGGGCGGCGGCGACTTGAAACTGGCGCGGATGACCCCCCCGGTGCGCGACGTCTACAATCTGCTTGAGCTGGAGGGCGTGCTGTTGCACTTCGACGGGCTCGATGCCGCCGAGGCGCATTTCCAAGGCGGCAATGGCCACGGCCGCGCCGCCGTGGCGCGTCCGGTTCCCGTGCCGGTGGCCCCTTGCGCGCCGGCGACGCCCGCGGCCCCCGCGACTCCCGCCCCACACACACTGATCGATGCCTTGCGTCAGTTGATCCTCGAAGACCCCTTCTATTCCACCGGCGAATTGCGCGCCCGTCTGACGGAAACCGGATCGTTTCGCGCCGGACGTTGGGCGATCTTTCGCGCCCTCTGGTCGGCCGGGTTGGCGCTGCGGCACCAACGATTCCGCTACTACCGCCGTCAAATGCACGGTTCGCGTGCGTTACGCTGAGACTTATGCGCTGGCTGTCGCACCGTGCACGTCTCCGCTCGCTGGAGTGGCTGGCGAATCGTCACCGTTTTCTCCCTGCCGGCGATCGTCAGCGTCTCTGTGACCTGCTCAACGCCGATTCGCTCGATGACTTGGTCCGTGTCGCTTGCGCCGAGTCGGCCGAATGCGGCATCGACCGGCTGTTCGTCGTCGGCTGGAACGCGCACCAGCTCGGTCCGTGGGCGATCTTCCCCCATTCGGCCGAGACACGCGACCTGTCCGAGGCGACCGAAGCGCGGCTGATCGCCGGACGCGACCGGATCGCCGCCGATTCCGCGCCGGGCATTCTGCTGGAACAGGCGCGCGCGGTCGGGTTCGATGGGATGGCGGTGGTGCCATCGCGACGGCACCTCTGTTTCCATGTCTACTGGGGATTCAGCCCGGAGTCGCCGATGCGTTGTGATCCGCGCACGGGCGACGCCTGGTCCGACTTGGAAGTCGCGCTCTGCAATTTCGCTCGGCTGGAGCAATTGCGCGAGCTGTCGCACATCGACACGCTCACCAACATCTTCAACCGACGTTACTTCAACCTGCGGCTGTCAGAGGAGGTGGCACGCGCCACGCGCTTTGCGCGGCCATTGTCGCTTTCCATCTGCGATCTGGACCGTTTCAAGGCCCTTAACGACACCCACGGCCACCAGGTCGGCGACGCGATCCTGCGCTACACCGCCCAGACTCTGCGTCGCACCGTGCGCGCGATCGACATCGTCTGCCGTCTCGGGGGCGATGAGTTTGCGATTCTCATGCCAGACACCGATGCGGATGAATGCCGCGTCCTTGCGGAGCGTCTGCGTCAGGCGTTGGCCGCCGGCGGCTTCACACTGGGCCGCGGCCAGTCCGGCGGTGAAGCGCTCAATCTGCAGTTGTCGGTGGGGGGCGCGAGTTTCCCGCTCCATGCCGAGCGCGCCGAACGGCTCCTCTGGTGCGCTGACATGGCGCTCCTGGAGGCTAAACGCCAGGGCGGCAACCTCTTCGTGCTCTCCGATCCGGCGCGCCACCGGCGCGGCGTCGCGTTGTAAAACCACCAAATCCGACGTATATTCAGCGGGCACAACAAATGCCCGATATTGTCATGAGCATGCACTCACACCAGCCCCAGACCGCCGCCGCCGCCGGTCCCGCCCTGCGCTCGCGGGTGGTCGCCTTGCGCACCACGCCGGCGACCGTGCTCGACGACTACCGTCGCCTGCTCGATCTGGCCGGCGTCGTCGATGGGCTCGACCGCAACGCCGACACGCTGCTGAAATTGAATCTGTCCTGGACCAAGTACTTCCCCGCCTGTTCCTCCCAGCCTTGGCAGGTGGAGGGCGTGGTCAAGGCGCTTCTGGAGTATGGTTTCCCGCGCGAACGGCTCTGGCCCATCGAGAACAAGACCGTGGTCACCGACCCGATCAAGGGGGCGACCAACAACATCTGGATGCCGATCCTCGAGAAGTACGGGCTGACGTTCACGCCCCTGCCGTCGGTCGAATGGTCGGTCTACCACTTCGAGACCCCGCTTCTGGCGCTCAATCACATTTTCCCCAAGGGGATCGAGATCCCGAAGATGTACGCCGGCAGGCAGATCATGCACTTCCCGACGGTGAAGACCCACGGTCACGCCATCACCACCGGCGCGATCAAGAACGCGTTTGGCGGGCTTCTCAAGGAAGTCCGTCACTACGCGCACAAACACATACACGAAGTGATGGTCGACCTGGTGCTGATGCAGAAGGAACTGCATCCAAAGGTCTTCGCCGTGATGGATGGGACCGTCTGCGGCGACGGCGCCGGGCCGCGCACGATGATCCCGCGCGAAGGCAACGTTCTGCTGGCCTCGTTCGATTCGGTCGCCATCGACGCGGTCGCCGCGCGAATCATGGGCTTCGATCCGTTTTCGATTCCGTACCTGCGCATGTGCCACGAGCGCGGTCTCGGTGTGGCCGACATCGGTCAGATCGATTTGATCGGCGATGATATCCGCCAGATCAACCTCGGCTTCAAAACGAAAAAGTCGCTTGTAATCTGGGGCGATCAGATGCTGCGCAAGGGACCGCTGCGTTTCCTCGAACGGCCGCTTCTGCATTCGCCGCTGGTGGCCTGGGCGCCCTTTGCCTCCAATGTCTACCACGACTGGCTCTGGTACCCCACCGTCGGCCGCAAGATCATCCGCGGCTACAGCAAGACCCCGTGGGGACGACTGTTCGAGGACTACAAGAAGCGGTACCTGGACCGTCGCTGACGAAATCATCGCACAGGGCGCCTCGGGCGCCCTGTGCGTTTCCGAGAGGAGATACTCATGTCACAGGGAACCGTGGCCGTGCTCGGCGCCTCGAAGGACCGCGGCAAATTCGGCAACAAGGCGGTGCGCGCCTACATCCGCCAGGGATGGACGGTCTACCCGGTCAACCCCAATGAGGCCGAGATCGAAGGGGTGACCGCCTACAAGTCGATCCTCGATGTGCCCCGCCCGGTGGACCGTGTCACCGTCTACCTGCCGCCCAAAATCGGCCTGACGGTGTTGTCCGACATCGCCGCCGTCGAACCCGGCGAGGTGTTTCTCAATCCCGGCTCCGATGCTCCCGAAGTCATTGCCCGCGCCACCGAACTCGGGTTGCAGCCGATCGTAGCCTGTTCGATCGTCGACATCGGCATGACCCCGGCCGAGTTGCCCGCGTAGCCCGTGCCGGATGCCGGACGACGACCCCCAGACGCCCCTGCGCTTCGATCTGCGCTGCGGTTGGTGCGGACGCGCCTATCCCAGTGACCAGATCGCCCGCTTCTGCGCCGACTGCAACCGCCCCCTGCTCGCCCGCTTTCATCTGACCGTCGGTGACGGTGATCGTATACGCGCCCAATTGAACGACGAACGACCCGGCGTCTGGCGCTACCGCCGCCTTCTGCCGGTGGCCAATAGCCGGAACATCCTTACGCTCGGTGAGGGCGACGCGCCGCTGGTCGCCGCGCCCCGGTTGGCGCAACGGCTGGGCTTGACGCACCTTTGGATCAAGGACGAATCGCAGAACCCGACCGGATCGTTCAAAGCGCGCGGCATGACCGTGGCCATCTCGCGCGCCTGCGAGTTGGGAGTGCGCCAATTTTGCCTGCCGTCGGCGGGCAACGCCGCCGGCGCGGCCGCCGCCTATGGCGCGCTGGCCGGATGTCACGTGCGGGTCTACATGCCCGACGATTCCGGTGAGGCCTTCTTCGGCGAATGCCGCGCCTATGGCGCCGACGTGCGCGCCGTCAAGGGCACTATCGCCGACTGCGGCGCGCGCATGCGCGCCGAATGCAACCCCGCCGAATGGTTCGATCTCTCCACGCTGAAAGAACCGTTCCGTCTGGAAGGGAAGAAAACCATGGGCTATGAACTCTGGGAGGATTTCGACGGCGACCTCCCCGATGTCATCATCTATCCCACCGGCGGTGGCACCGGCTTGATCGGCATGTGGAAGGCCTTCGAGGAGATGGAGCAACTCGGCTGGATCGATGCGCGCCGTCCGCGTCTGATCTCCGTGCAAGCCGAGGGTTGCGCCCCGATCGTGCGCGCCTTCACAGCCGGCGCGAAGACCGCCGATCCCGTCTCCGATCCACACACCGCCGCGCTGGGATTGCGCGTGCCGTCGGCCTTCGGCGACTTCCTCATCTTGCGCGCCCTTCGTGAATCCGGTGGGACCGCCGTGGCGATCAGCGAAGCTGAATGGGCGGAGGGATCGAACTGGATGGCCGCTGACACGGGCATTTTCGCCTGCCCTGAAGGCGGCGCGACCGTGGCGGCCTTGCGGCAGTTGCGCGATCGCGGTCTGGTGCAGGCCGGCGACCGTGTCGTGCTCTTCAACACGGGCTCCGGGTTTAAGTACCCGCCGACGACCTGGCCGCGCCCATAGCGGCCACGACCTTCCATCCCGATTCGATTGTGGGTGATTCTTCTCTGTCTTGGCTGGGGAGGCAGGATTCGAACCTGCGATCGACCGGTTAACAGCCGGTTGCCTTACCGCTAGGCCACTCCCCAGTCAGGAGGACGTCAGCGATGAACCGCGACATCAGGTCGAGCCGTTTTGTGATCGCTGGATGATGCGGATTCGGGCGCGGGGGTGAACTCCGCCCCGAAGGCACTGCGGCAAAATGCTACCGCGGCGCCCCTCGGATCAAGCAATTTGAGCAGACGCTCCCGTCCCGGAGCGCTGAAGACCGGGCAGTCAGCCATCTGACGCATCGCCGCCGCCAACAGCGCCGGGTCGGCCGAGTCGCAGACAATCCCCAGATGGAAGCGGCGAATCATCACGCCCAGATCGCCGACATCGGTGCCGATCACCGGACGGTATGCCTGCGCCGCCTCGGAGAAGACCAATGGCAGGCTGTCGGACTTGGTCGGGATGACGACAAAATCACACTGACGATACGCGTCGAGAATTTCCGTGCGGCCCACCGGCCCGGTGAAGGCAACCGACGGCGCAATCCCCAGCGCGTCGGCCTCTTCCCGCAGCGACGCCAGATCGGGGCCATCGCCCACAAACCGCAACGTGGCCGCCGGCAGCGACCGGATCACCTCGGCAAAGGCCAGCAGCAATTCACGCGTGCCCTTGGCCCGGTGGATGCGCCCGAGATACAGGTAGCGCGGCGCCGCGGTGGCCGCGGGGACCTGCATCGGCAGCTCGCCCGAAAGGGGACGAAACGACGGCAGGAAGCGGCAACCCAGCCCCAGCCAACTCTTCACCCGCTCGCAGATATCCTCGCCGTCGCCGAAGACCTGCGCGGCATCGCGCAACACGTTCGCAATCTGCACGCCGATGAAGGGACGCTGCGACCACGAGTAAATGTCCGACCCCAGGCACCAGACCGAGTAGGGGATGCCATACTCGCGCGACAGACGTCGCGCAAACTCCCCCGACGGCAGCGCCCAGAGCGCGAAAATATGATCGTAACGGTGACTCTGGCAGAGCGCGCGCCCCAACTCGTGTCCGGCGGCGACAAAGCGCTTCAGGCGGATCCAACTGGCCGGCGACGCCAGATTCCAGGAGCCGACCGGCGATGATGCCCCAGTCTCAAAGCGATGCACCGACGGCGCTTCGGGGCAGGCCGGACGGTGCGTATAACGCGGGGTGAGCACATCCACCGTCACACCGCAGCCACGCAACGCCTCGACAAAGTGCGGCACAAACGGCGATGCCGGATCGTCGGCGTCGCAGGGATAGCGGTTGGTAATGACGAGGATCCGTCTCATCGCGCCGCCAGTTCATTCTCCGTGTCGCGCGTCATCGGCGCCGGAGTTTCCTCCGGGACCGGCTGATCCGTCGGCCTCATCTGCAACGTCGCCGCCCGGATCGTCTTTTGTGTGCGGAATAGCTCACGCCGGATCTGTACAATCTGCGATCCCAGAAAACCGAACAACAGCACCTGCAATCCCGCCACCAGCAAAATCACGGTGAGGGAGACCAACGGACGGTCGGGATTGAGCGACTCGGTCTGCCACAGATAGACCAGATGCAGCCCCGCGCCCAGCCCCAGGCCCATGATCAACGCGCCAATCAGTCCGAATAGCAGGATCGGTTTCTCGTAGAACGAAAAGATCAGATGCGAGGCCGCAGTCGCCTTGAAGAAGAACTTCGAGCGACCGCGTTTCCGTCCGGTGAGCGTCGCCGGCATCTCCGCCGGGACAAACCCCGCCGCGATCGCCTTGGAGATGATTTCAAGGTGCAAGTCCTTGTCGTTGGACTCCAGATCGAGGACTTCGAGCACCTCGCGGCGATAGGCGCGCAGGATGCCGGTGACGGTCGTGAGGCCCCCCGGCATCGCCAGGCCCAGAATCCGGTTCCCCCAGCGCGAGATTAGAAGTCGCCCGGCCGGGACATTCTCCGTGCGGCCCCCCCGGCAGTAGGGCGAGCCCACGACGAAGTCGACCTCGGGCCGCTCGTCGAGCACCGACAACAGCCCGGGAATGTGTTCAGGATCGTAACTGAGATCGGCGTCGATGCTGACGATGATCCGTCCGCGCGCGGCGGCAAATCCCTGACGGATCGCATAGCCGCGTCCGCGGTTGGGTCTGTACGAAACCACGCGCAAGGCGCGCTGCGACTGCGCCATCGAGCGCAGACGCTCGCCAGTGGCGTCGGTGGAGCCGTCGTCGACCGCGATGATCTCGAAGGTCCGGCCCGCCCGCGATAGTACCGCTACGATCCGGTCGACCGTTGCGGGCAGGTTGTCCAGTTCGTTGTGCATCGGCACAACGACGGAAACATCAGGACGATATGAGGCCGTGGGTGTACGCATCCCATGTCGCGCCGGCCCCATCCCTGGGGTCCGGAACTCTTAGGAGATTATCGACAGAAACGGGGAGAGATTAAGACCTTCTAACAAAATGGGTGTTGCATTTGGACTGGGTTGTTGATCTTACG
>CAZQIZ010000034.1:0-24987 GCA_964593585.1 uncultured Ignavibacteria bacterium | reverse complement strand
AAGAGACATGAAGACAAGGCGACGATCACGAGAGGTTTTTCAGCAACCTGCTAGGCGTGTGTGCCTGCATGGTCACGCGGTTCTCCGCGTTGAGGCCTGTCGGGCGTGGCCACGCCCCATTCGGGAGGCAATCGGTTGCGATGACACGCGACACGACGGCGCCGGTGAGCGCGACATATGACGACTTGCGTGTCTGCCAGTGGGTCATCCTGCTGGTGGCCGCCGGCGTGCTCATTCTGGAAGTGGCGATCACACGGCTGTTTTCGGTCCTGATGTACTATCACTTCGGTTTCATGGCCATCTCGCTGGCGATGTTCGGCCTGGGCGCGTCGGGACTGTGGCTGTTCGGTTTCGAGGATCGCTATCCGGAGCGGCGCTTCCGCGGCAGCGTGGCCTTCTGGTCGATGGCGGCCGCGGTGAGTGCGGCGGCGGCGCTGGCAGTCGTTCTGCGCATTCCCATCACGCTGGAGTACTCCAACGCCAATGTCGGGCGGCTGCTATTGATCTATGCCATGCTGCTGGTGCCCTTCTTCTGCGCCGGGATGGCGATTGCGATCATCCTGTTCCGTCGCACGCTGGAGGTGTCGCGGCTGTACTCCTGGGATCTGGTCGGCGCGGCGATTGGGGCGGTGCTGACGGTGGGGCTGCTGAATGCGTTCGGAGCGATCGCCACGTGCCTGGTCGCGGCGGGGGTCCTGGCGGCGGCGGCGCTCTTGGCGGGTTGGAGCAGCGGCCGCTTGCGGCTGACGGCTGCGGCGCTGCTGGTCATCGTCGTGGGGGTGACCCTGGTCAACCAATGGGTCGCTGTCTTCCCGTTGAAATATCTCAAAGGCCGTCCCAAGGAGCCGGTCGCCTTCGAACGCTGGAATGCGTACTCGTACATCACGGTGCAGATTCCGCCCGGCCGCGACGATCTGGCGCGGATTGAAATCGACGCCGACGCCGCCACCTTCATTCTCAAGGATCCGTTTGCGACGATGACGCCGGAGCAGATCCGCGCGTCGGTGGCGCGCACCTGGGCCTCGTCGCTGCCGCACGAACTGGCCGACACCGGACGGGTGCTCATCATCGGACCGGGCGGCGGGCTGGATGTGGTCTTCGCGCTATCCTGGGGAGCGCGGCGGATCGACGCGGTGGAGCTTAATGGCATCATTGCCGACGACATCATGCGCGGGCGTTACGCCGGCTTTTCCGGCCGCCTCTATGATCGCCCCGAGGTTAACTTGGTGGTGGCCGAAGGTCGCTCGTTTGTGCGGCAAAGCCGCGCGCGCTATGATCACATTCAATTGACGCTGGTCGATACTTGGGCGGCGACCGCGGCGGGGGCCTTCAGTCTCACCGAGAACCATCTTTACACGGTGGAGGCCTTTGCCGACTACCTCGCGCATCTCGAAGACGACGGCATTCTGTCGATCACGCGCTGGACCTTTCCCAAGCCGCGCGAGACGCTGCGGCTGATGACGACGGCGTTTGCCGCCGCGGAGCGTCAAGGGATCGCCGATCCGGCACGGCACATCATCATCGCGTCGATTCCGCTGCCGGGCACCGGACTGGAGATGGCCAGTTTCATCTTCCGGCGCGCGCCGATGTCACGCGCCGATCACGAAACGGTGATGAATCGTCTGACGGCCACCGGTGGGCACTTGCTCTACTCCCCCTTCGAGCGCATGTGGAACGCCTACGACGATTTCGCCCGTGCCGCCGACCGCGCCGCCTTCATCGCCGAGTATGAGTACAACGTGACCCCGGCGACCGATGATCGGCCGTTCTTCTTCAACATTATCCGCGCCGGCGATCTGCGCGGTCTCTTCGCGCTCGAATTGGAGTCGCGGAAGAACAATCTCGGTATTCTCAATCTGATTGTGGTCGCGGCGGTTTCGGTCCTCCTGGTCGGGTTGTTCTTCCTGGGACCGCTGTTGACATTGCGTCGCGGACGCGACCTCTGGCAAATGCGCGGCGGCGTGCCGATGATGTCGTACTTCATTGCCGTCGGGCTGGGGTTCATCCTGGTCGAAGTTGGATTGATCCAGACTTTCGTCCTCTTTCTCGGCCATCCGGTGCATGCGCTGACGGTAATCCTCAGCGCGCTTTTGGTCAGCGCCGGCGCGGGGGCGTTGTACAGCCGGCGGCTGTCGGTGGAACGCTGCCGACGGTATCGCGGCGGGCATATGGCGGCGATCGTCGGCGCGATCCTGCTGGCGCAGGCGCTGCTGCCCGCACTGTTGAGCGCGACGTTCGCATTGCCGTTGGGCGCGCGTGTGGCAATGACGGTTTTGCTGCTGGCGCCTCTGGGGTTCCTGCTTGGGCAGCCGTTCCCGATCGGGCTGAAGCATGTTGAGAGCCGCCGCCACGACATGGTACCCTGGGCGTGGGGCCTCAACGGAGCCGCCTCTGTGCTGGGATCGGTGGCCGCCATTGCCCTGGCGATGATCTGGGGGTACCGCATGGTGGTCATCGTCGGCGCGGGCTGCTATCTCCTCGCGTGGTTGTGTCTCTTGTGGTCCCCGGGAGAGGAGACGACGACCGCGACGACGAAGTCCCACGCCGTATCGACGATTCCACGCTGATCAATGCTGCTTAATGTGCGTCCAGGTGAGTGCGGATCCACTCGACTTTTGTCGCGGGACCCTTTAGATCATGGATCCACTCTGCGGCCAGCCGCCTCTCATCGACCACGATGCGCGCCGTGATGACATCGTCAAGACAGTCGTAGGCGTGTATCGCCCCATACTGGCGGTCAAAGAAGAGGGGATAGTTGTATTGGGGAGGCAGCGGCCGCATTTCGTCGGGCGCGACGGCATGCAGGATCGCGCCGGTCAGGGCCGCCTGGTGCAGGAAAAGACTTCGGGTGCGATCCTGACGGCAGAGCGCGGCCAATGGAGAATCGACGGCCAGTGCGTGGAGGGCGTCGACCCATCACCTGACGATTTGCCCCAACGGACGCGCCACCAGCAGTCCGGCATGTAAGCAGGCACGGATGCTCTGTTGGTCGGCCCGCGTCAGCATCGGAAAGAGCGTCTCATTGTTCAGTCGCAGCAGTTCGTATATCCGACTCCAGTACTCGTCGAGCGGCGCATCGTGGAGGCATTCGCTGCGGTTGTGCATGACCGGGTACCAGGCCAGCGCACAATCCGGTACGAGCACGAACGCGCGCGGCGGATCGAGAAAGATCGTGTCGGGTCCACCCACACGAGGACGTCTGTCTCACGTTCAGCCAGCGATTCCGCTGCGGCGGCCGCCACGGCCTTCCCCGCCAAGGGGAGCCACGCAATCGCCTCAGGTATTTGGATTTCCAGGGAGCGGACAGGGCCAGTGACGGAGTCTGCGAAATCACGTTCTGCCAGTCGATATACCGACTCATTCGGCGTCACGATCCAGACTGATAGGTCGTGCAAGGGGCCGCCGAACCGCCGGAGACTTGCGATCATCCGTCGGGCATCGGCCAGATGGGATGAATCCTCGGCGTATGTCGCGATGATCATATCGGCCTCCGTGGCGCGGGCGACTTCTCGGCATCGTCTCATTGGGTGACAAATTCCCGCGGCATGGTGCGAAGATTCGGGCACGGTCGCTGACAAAATCTGGCGGCTCGCCGTCTGCGGCAGAGTTCGAGCCGTTACTGCCCTGCTATCTTGGCCGTGGTTCCGGCCCCGTCTGTGCCATGGGCGTCCGGTCGGGGTCGCCAACGAGTTGCCGCAAATCATGCCCGGGTGTTCACCCGGGCTTGTGATGGGAGCCCGCCAATGACACTCGCCGCCTTACAGGAGCTGGCCAAGCGCCACCGGACCGAATTCCTCGACTTGAAATTTTGCGATCTGAGGGGAAGCTGGCATCATGTCACGCTGCCGATCGCGTCGTTGGGCAAGGGGCTGTTCGAATCGGGCGTGGGCATCGATGGGTCATCGATGCCGGGATTCGCGTCGATTGAGCGCGGCGATATGATTCTGCTGCCCGATCCCGTCACGGCATTCATGGATCCGTTCTTTGAGCGGCCGACGCTGTCGCTCATCGGCGACATCATGGAATCGGGCGCGGCGATCACGCCATACTCGCGCAATCCCCGGCGCGTGGCATCCGACGCCGAAGCGTATCTGCGCAAGACGGTGAAGGGGGCCGACGCCATCCTGGGGCCGGAGTTCGAATTCTACGTCTTTGATCGGGTCGATTTTTCGCAGCGGCCTGAGCATGCGTTCTACGAACTGCATGCCAACGAGGCGATTTGGAACGCGGGCATGGAAGAGGAATCGCTGGCCTATCGGATTCCCTACAAGCGCGGCTATCATGTCGCGCCGCCGCTGGACCGCACCTTCAATCTCCGCTCGGAAATCGCGGTGCTGATGGCGGCGGCCGGCGTGGGCATGAAGTACCACCACCACGAAGTCGGCGGCGCGGGTCAGCACGAGATCGAAATCGAGTTCTCGCCGCTGCTGAAGGCCGCCGACCAGACGTTGTTGGTCAAATACATCATCAAGAACCAATGCTTCCGCCTGCACAAGTCGGCGACGTTCATGCCCAAGCCGCTGTTCAACGAGCCGGGTTCCGGGTTGCACGTGCATCAGTATCTGGCCGACGCGAAGGGATCGCTGTTCTACGACGCCAAATCGCCGTCACGGCTCTCGCGGATGGGGCTGCACTACGTTGGCGGTCTATTGGCGCACGCCGATTCGCTTCTGGCCTTCACCAACCCGTCGACCAACTCGTTCAAGCGTCTGGTGCCGGGCTTCGAGGCGCCGGTGGCGGGCACGTACGGCACCGGCAACCGCACCGCCTGCGTGCGCATCCCCGGCTATCAGCGCGACCCGAAAAAGATGCGCGTCGAGTTCCGTCCTCCTGATGGCACGATGAACGCCTATCTGGCCTACGCGGCGATGTTGATGGCGGGCCTGGATGGGATCAAACGCAAGATCGATCCGGGCACGCCGCTGGATAAGAACATCGAGCGCTTGACCGAGAGCGAGCGCCGGCGGATCCACCAGTTGCCCACGTCGCTCAACAAGGCGTTGCAGGCGCTCGTCAACGACCATGCCTATCTGCTGCAGGGCGGCGTCTTCACCGAGGATCTGCTCCTGAGTTGGATGAACGTGAAACAGACGGACGTGCAGGAAATCCGCAGCCGGCCCACGCCGTACGAGTTCGAGATGTACTACGACTGCTGATCCGCCGCACGGCCGGGCCGACGGGTGCGTAACAACGCGTCGCCTGGCGGAACTAATGAACGGGGGAAGCGCCGACGCCATTTCCCACAGAATCGCGCGACGGTCGCTATTTTTCTCAATGGGATAGGTCGACGAGATTGGTCGTTGCTTCCCGCGCTGTATCATGGTGATTTCTAACTTCGGCTTAAACGCCCCCTGTGATGGTCCGGCTTTCTCTCGGTCAGTGGAGTTGTACGCTGTCACATATCGAGATAGTTTTCGTCATATTTGCGAAGATTGCTGCGATAGTGGCTTGACATCTCGCCGGGGAGTTGTTTAATACGGCTAGTTGTAGACATCGCCGTCAGCAGGGACGCTCGTCGGTGCCGTTGTGTCTGTTCGCAGCAGGGTTGGAACGTTGATGACAACTGCTAAGGTGGCGTTATTGCCCCGATGTCGACGGGGGAGCGAGTGACGGCGCCCACGATCAGTATTCAGGGTCGAGCGGGCGCCCCAAGCGGACGGAGTCTGCCTATGAGTGTGTTGCCTTCCTGATGGTTTTTCTGCTGTAGATGTTGGTCTGATCCGTTACACGCGCGCAATTCACAGTTCGGCACAACTTCATCGTTCACCGGAAGCGGGCGTTGTCGTGCGTCCGGTTCCAGCATGTCAGTGGAGGAGGAGATATGCGCAATGTGAAGTGGTGGTGGTTTCTCGCGGTGGCAGTGGCGGTCGTCGCGGTAGCCGGCACGTCGTCGCAGGCGGCGACGTACAACTTGACCTTCGGCGCGCCCTACGCCGCGGCCTCGTTCATCACGCCGTCCACCGCCGCCCAATACCTGGGAGCGGGCTCGTGGTATGAGCAGTATCCCAGCGGCAAGACCGAGATCTACGTCGATCCCGCGACGCAGTTCGGCGCGTCGTTCACGATCGACCAGATCCAGAGCGTGGTCTACCACACGGTCAATGACGCCACCAATCCGAGCGGCGTCGACTTCTACATGGTGGTCTACACCGCGCTGGAAGGCAGCGACAACGACGCCTCCTGGTACAACAAGCGGCTGAACGCCGAGCCGTACCTGAGCAACGGGTACGTGCCGCCGACCGCGGGCGTGTGGAACGCCTGGACCACGGATGCGCCGACCAACCAGCTCACGTTCTTCGACGCCAACAACAACGGCGGGAATTTCGGGTTCTATGGCCAGCCGACGCTGGCGGACCTGCAGGCCGGCGCGATCAACTGGTCGACCTGGCCCGGCAATCCCACCGCAGGGTCGGCCGATCCGAATCCGATCGACTACGGTCCCAAGACTGTCAAGTACCTCAACTGGTCGACGGGCAGCGGCTGGGCCGCGTTCGCCGGTTACATCGACGCGATCGAAATCAATCTGACCACGGGCGACAGCTACGTGATCGACCTCGAGGCGAAAACCGACCCGGTCTATGTCGATGACGACTGGGCGGGCACGGCGCCGGGCGTGGAAGTCGAGCCCGGGAAGTTCTTCGGCTGGAACGCCTTTGCCACCATCCAGGATGGCATCAACAACGTGAGCGGCTCGACGGTCTATGTCGCCGCCGGCACGTATGTCCTGGCCAGCACGATCAATGTCAATCTGCCGAACCTGGTGCTCGAAGGCGCCGGCGCCGGCAGCACGATCGTCCAGGTTTCCAAGGCGGTCGGCTACGCGTTCAACGTGACCGGCGCCGGATCGGTGATCCGGGGCTTCACGGTGGAAAAGACCGACCTGCTGTCCGTGCACAACCTCTCGCTGATCAACGCGAACAACGTCACGATCGAGAACAACGAGTTCTTCGGTCCCGATCCGGGTTCGCCGTGGTCGGTCAACGGCCTGGTCAGCCGGGCGATGGAAGTCGCCGGCGGCCTCAGCGGGTTGCTGATCCAGAATAACACGATCCACACGCTGCGTCAGCCGGCCTACATCAATCCGGGCACGGTGGGCACGGTGACCGGCAACCACGTGTACGGCACGCGCGGTTGGGTCAACGACGGCGGACAGATCACGTTTACCAACAACGATTGGCCGTGCCCGGGCAACCAGGGCGCGGACATCGCGCTGCTGGCAAGCGTGAATCCGGTCTGGTATCCGGATCTGTTCGCGCTGTCGGTGGGCAACGATGACGCCTACATCTCGGCGCAGTACGTCGGCGGCAAGAGCGGCCGCGCCTACAGCTACGTCGACATCGCCGCCGTGCCCGGCGGCAACGGCCACTCCTGTCATCCGTATCAGTCCGCCGCCACCGGCGCGCTCAACACGCTGCCGACCGGCACCTGCTACGTGGCTTCGGGTGTCTACGAAGAGCAGGTCGAGATCAAGGAGAACATCACGGTGCAGGGCGACGGGATGGGTTCGACAATCATCCGCTGCCCGGTCGCGTTGACCAAGTTCTTCTTCTCCTCGCCCTACAACCACTACCCGGTGGTGTACATCCACGACGTTGCGACCATGGCGATCCGCGATTTGACGGTGGACGGCTACGGCCGCGGCAACGCGCACTACCGCTTTATCGGCGTGGGCTTCCGCAATGCCGGCGGCGTGGTCGATCATGTCGAAGTGACCGACGTGCGCGACACCCCGTTCAGCGGCGCGCAGCACGGCGTGGGCGTCTACGCCTATAACGTTGACGGCGTGGCTCGCAGCATCGAAGTCGGACACTGCTCGATCCACGACTTCCAGAAGAACGCGATGGCGCTCAACGCCGCCGCGGGCACGTCGCTGACCACCAACGTTCACGACAACACGATCGTGGGCAACGGCGCGACGACGGTGACGGCGCAGAACGGCATCCAGATCTACACGCCGGGCAGCTCCGGCAGCGTCGCCAACAACAACGTCTCGGCGATCGCCTACGACAACACGTTGTCGAGCACGAAGTGGGTGGCCACCAGCATTCTGAACTTCTACACCGACCTGCAAATCGTGGGTAACACGATCTCGCAGGCGCACATGGGCATCTACAACATCGACGGGAATGCCACGATCGCCGAAAACGACATCACGATCGAGAAGATCGGCGTGTACGCGTTCGGCATCATCGCCAGCGATCCGCCCAAGGCGGTCCCCTCGCCGGTGGACGAGATCACGCCGTTTACCACGGCGCCCTCTAGTGACCGCATGGCGGCTTCCGCCGCGGCGGTGGTTGCGGTCGATGTCCTGCGCAACGAACTGACCTTCAGCGGTATGGATAATACCGCCACCTACGCGATCGAAGCCGACGCCGGGTACGGTCCCAATGACCTGGCCTTCTACGCGGCCGAGAACATCGTGACCGGGTTTGAAATCGGCGTCGAAATCTACCAGTGCCAATCCGGCTGCGACGTTGGTGTTTTCACCTCTGCGAAGGCCTACTCGAACAGTCTGGCCGGAAACACCTTTGGCATGCGCTCGAATTGGTCGAGCGTCGCCGACGGGTCGGGCAACTGGTGGGGCAGCACCGATCCGGTCGCGGTGGCCGGCGAAGTCAGCGGCGTGGTCGACTACTCGCCCTGGCTGGACGGCAACGACATCGACGGCGTCACCATGGGCTTCCAGGGCGATTTCTCGGTGCTCTGGGCCGATGACGACAGCCCGGTCGCCGGCGCCGATCACCACTTCCAGGAAGCGGTGAACATGGTGAGCGGCAGCACGATCTACCTGATGCCGGGCACCTATGTCGGGCAGACGGTGATCAACGGGTTTGCCGATCTCGATGTCATCGGTTCGGGTGTCGGGGTGACGATCATCAATCCGCCGGCCACGACGATGGCGTACAACTACACCACGCCGTCAAACAACCGCGCGGTGATTGCGATCGTCAATTCCGATGACGTGGCCATCTCCGACCTGACCGTTGACGGTTTGGGATTAGGCAACATCAACAACCGGTTCATCGGCATTGCGTTCTTCGAATCGGGCGGCAGTGTGACCGATTGCGAAGTGAAGGACATCCGCAACACGCCGATCGACGGCGTCCAGGGCGGGAACGCGATTTACGGCTTCAATTTTGCCGAACCGGCGCGCACCGTGAATGTCACCGGCTGCCACGTGATCGGGTTCCAAAAGGGCGGCATCGTGATGAACGGTGACTACCTGACCGCCAACGTGGTCGATAACGATGTGGATGGCTACGGTCCGGCGAGCTTCATCGCCATGAACGGCATCCAGGTCGGATGGAACGCGACGGGCATCGTCGACAACAACCGTGTCTACGGCTGCTCGTACACGGGCCCGAACTGGTCGTCGGCGGGCATCCTTGTCTATGGCTATCCGGTCAGCTACGAGGCGGTGCAGGTCCTGGGCAACGAGGTCAATGAGTGCCAGACGGGCATCTACTTCGTGAACATCGGCGGCAACATCGACAACAACACCGTGACCAACACCTCGGCCGGCACCGGGACCTACTACTGGGGCATCATCGCTGATCCCGGTGAGATCAAGGGCCGCAAGCCGCAGCCGTTTGAGGAGTCCGTCGTTGCCTCGTCATTGGGCAACATGGCCGCCGGCGTCAACGCCATTGCGACCTCGGCGACCGGCAACGTCCTCGATGGTGACGGCGACGGTGTGGGCATTGGCGCCTACTGTTGGTCGGTGGCCAACGGCGGCGAAGGAGCTCTCAACTTCAGCGCCCATGAAAACGTCATCACCGAGTTCAGCGTGGGCATGGAGCTCTATGAGGACGCCGGTGCGACACTGACTTCGACTCTGACCTACAACAAGATCTTCTACAACGGGCTGGGTCTCTACAACTGGGACGGCACGGTGGATGCGCAGTTCAACTCGATCTGCTACAACACCACCAACGCCGACGACAACACGGCGGGCAACTACTACAACGCCAACTGCTGGGATGACTGGAACGGCGTGCAGCCGTACACGGTCGGCGGCGCCGGCGCCAACGTCGACAACGCCGCGACCAGCGGCTGCGGATTTGACCTCACCCCGGACGCCATCGCCTACGACTGCGAAGGCACCTTCAGCGTCGATGTCACGATCGGCGAATCGGTCAAGGGGATGAGACTGGCCGATGTCATATTGATGCTGCCGCCGTCGCTCACGAAGGTGTCGCTCACAACGCCGCATGCCGGGTGGTCGATCTTCTACTCGACGCCGGGCGGCGGGCAGCACAACTTCACGCTGCAGAACGCCAGCGCGACGCTGGACGGTCCGGCGGTGCTGTTCACGGTCACGTTTAGCGGCTCGGAGAGCTGCATCAATTCCGTGATCGATATGACCTACGGGAAACTCTACGAGGACATGGGGCGCACAATCCAGATTCCGGCGTCGCTGGCCCCGTCGGTGGCGTTAACCTCCGACTGCGCCGATCCGTCGGGCATCACGGTCAACAGCCCGGCTCCGGGCGCCTGCTATGGGCCGGCTCCGGTGTTGGATATCTCCGCGACCGATGATTGCGATCTGGATGTGGTCTACTACCAGATCGACGGTTGCGGCGGCACCTGGCTGCCGATCGCGACCGGCTTGACCGGCACGGCGTACAACAACGCCGCGTGGGAGATTCCGGGTTATGCGGGTCTCTCCGATGGCGAGCATTGCGTGTACTTCATGGTGGTCGACGACTTCGGACGCAGCAACGCGGATGCCTGCACCTTCACGTGGTGCTTCACCCGCGACCTGACCGGTCCGGAGATTGTCTGCCCGGCCGACTTCTCGGTGGAGTGTGAGGCCGACATCCCGGCCTGCAATCCGAATGATGCGACGGCGACCGACGCCTGCGGCGGCACGGTGACGATTACCTGCTCCGACGGCGCGTTCACCGGCGATCCGTGCGGCGGCACGCTCACCCGCACCTACACTGCGACCGACCAGTTCGGCAACACGTCGTCCTGCGACCAGGTCATCACGGTCATCGACACGCAAGCGCCGGTCATCACCTGTCTGCCCGACATCTCGGTGCAGCGTCTGCTTGACCTGCCGCCGTGCGACGAGGGCGATGTGACGGTGACCGACAACTGCAGCGGAGCGCTCACGGTGACCTGCGAGCGCTCGAGCCTGGGCGGTGTGGGTTGCAGCGACATCCCGGCGCTGGTGTACTACACGTACACGGCGACCGACGTCTGCGGCAACAGCGCGACCTGCCAGCGCGTCGTCACGGTCCTGCGTCCCGACTGTCCGTTCGCGGTCAGCGCCGGCGACGGCAGCGGCGTGGTCAACGCGTTTGCCGGCCAGACGCTGACCCTGCCGGTCAACATCGACGAGATCTCCACCGAGGTGTCGTCGTTTGATCTGGCACTGCGTTATGACAAGGGCGCGGTCACGGTCCAGAGTGTGGACCGCGGCGAGGCGCTGGCGGCCTGGGAGTATTTCAGCTATCGTCTCGAGACCAGCGAAGCCGACGGCTCAGGTATCGTCCGCCTGATCGGCATGGCGGATCTCAACAACGGCGTCAATCCGCCGCTGTCCGCCTACATGCCGTTGGGCGCGATCGCCAACATCCGCCTCAGTGTCAACGCCGATCCGAGCTACATCGGCCGCTCGATCAACCTGGAGCCCTGCCTCAACGGTTGCACGGACAACACCGTGGTGACCCGCAGCGGGGCTAAGACGATCGTCATGGCCGAGTCCGATGTCGAGGGTTGCGCGTCGTCGCTGTCCGGCATGGTGGTGACGGGTGTCCGGTTTGACGGCCTCCGTCTCGATGTGGCCAAGCCGCAGAGCACGACGGGCGACATCAACCTCAACGGCATGGGCTATGAGGTGGGCGACATTGTGGTGCTGACCAACTACCTGGTCAACGGGTTCTCGGCGCTGTCCGAGGATGCGTCGCTGCGTGAGTTGCAGTTGGCGGCCTCGGATGTCAACGCCGACGGCGTGCTGATGACCGTGGCCGATCTGCGGTACCTGCTGCGGGTGGTGGCGGGCGAGGCCGCGCCGATTCCGGGCGCCAAGCTGTCGCCGTATGCCCACAACGCGCAGGCCGAGTACCGGATCGAAGACGGCCGTCTGACGGTCTCGACGAACGCCGCGGTCGATCTGGGCGGTGCGCTGTTCATCTTCCGTACCGAAGGCCTGAGCGTCGGTTCGCCGGCGTTGGCTGAGGCGGCGGCGGGGATGAATGTTCGCGCCAACTGCAGCAACGGCGAGTGCCGGGTGCTGGTGTCCACGACGCTTGAGAGCATGGCGTCTGTCAACGCGGGACGCCGCGAGTTGTTCAGCATTCCGGTGACGGGTGACGGCACGGCCGACTTGATCGAGGTTCAGATGTCCGACGCCGACGGCGCGCTGTTGCTGGTGGCGGCGTACAAGAGCGTTCTGCCGACCGACTACGCGTTGGAGCAGAACTACCCGAACCCGTTCAACGCCGGCACGGTCATCCCGTTTGCGCTCAAGGATGCCTCGGAGTGGACGGTGACCATCTACAACGTGATGGGCCAGGTGGTGCGGACCTTTGAGGGCCGCAACGACGCCGGTCGTGTCACGGTGACGTGGGATGGCGCCGATCATAACGGCGCCGCGGTTTCCAGCGGCGTCTACTTCTATCGCGTGCAGACTGATAACTGGCACGCCACGAAGAAGATGACGCTGGTCAAGTAAGACTGCTGTCGTAGCAATCGTAAGTCCGGAAGCCCGCGGCCTGGTTGGCCGCGGGCTTCTTTTTGTGCGCCCATCAGGCTACCGCGAGAAGCGGTTACGGAAATTGCGCTTGACTAAACCGCCTGTCGCGGATGAAGTTATAGGTGCTGGAAGTCTGTACGCACACGTAGCAGGAGCAATTCCATAGTCATACCGAACCTGAGGGCGCGTCTTGCCTGCCTCAGGGTGCCAGCAAACGGAGATTCTGTTCGGAGCACGGGAGCGGTAACCCGCAGTCCGGTCGTGTCCGCATCATGGCGGATCGCTCGTGGTGCGTCAGCGCATCCCGCCAACGCAGGAGGTGTCCTAAGCACGGTCGGCACAGATGGCCCCGACGCATGACTCGCTTTGCAATTCATGGATGTATCGGTCAGTTATTTCCTGATGACGAATCGCGTTATCACGCAGTATTCGACTCAGCAAGGAGGGAAGTGGGATGACAGATCGACACGGGATCTACACAAGGATGCTTCTCGGGATCATCGTCGCGCTCGTCGCCTGGACCGCCGGCGCCGGTTCTGTGCTGGCCGAGCCGGACGCCTGCGTTCTGACGATCACCTGTCCCCCGAACAAGACCATCGAATGCAATCAATCAACCGAGCCGTGGAACACGGGAACGGCCTCGTTTACGGCCAACGTGGATTGCGGTCCGGTGACGCTGACGCACAGCGACGCGGTGACGCCGGGCGCCTGCCCGGCGGCGCGGACGATCACGCGCACCTGGACGGCGACACCCTCCAGCGGGACGCCGGTTTCCTGTGTGCAGACGATTACGGTTGTGGACACGCAGGGGCCATCGTTCCCGGCCGGCTGCAATCGGAATGTCACGTACCAGTGTGTCGCCGAAGTCCCGCCGCCCGGTTTGGGCGGGATCGGCCCGATCGACAATTGCGACCCCTCGGTGACGCTGACGAGCGCGCGCACATCCAATGGCGGCGCCGGCTGCGTCGGTAATCCGCTCATCATCACCGACACCTACACCGCGACCGACGACTGCGGCAACTCCTCGCAGTGCGTACGCACGTACACGGTGATCGACAACACGCCGCCGACGATCTCCTGTCCGCCGGCGTTGACGATCAGCGGTCCGATTCCACCGTGCAATCCCAGTGACGCGACCGCCGCGGACAACTGCGGCTCGGTGACGATCACGTGCACGGACGGCCCGATCACGGGCGGTCCCTGCTCCGGCTTTTTCACGCGGACCTACACGGCCACCGACAACTGCGGCAACACCGCCTCGTGCGATCAGCTCATCACTTTTACCGATAACGAGCCGCCGACGATTGTCTGCCCGGCTGATTTCGCGGTGGAGTGCGTGGAAGATGTACCGCCGTGCGATCCCGATGACGCGACCGTGACCGACGGTTGCGGACCGGTCACCGTCATCTGCGACCAGGGACCGCTGGTCGGCGGGCCCTGCGGCGGGACGATCACCCGGACCTACACCGCCACCGACGCGGCGGGGAATACCGCCTCCTGCACACAGACGGTCACCGTCGACGATACCACACCGCCGGTATTCACCAGCTGTCCGCCCACGCTGACGGTCCAGTGCCTCAGCGAAGTGCCGCCCTGCGCTCCGACGGATGTGACGGTCACGGACAATTGTGACGCGCCGGTGACGGTGACCTGCACCGACGGGGCGCTCTCCGGCGATGCCTGCGACGGCGCCATTGTGCAGACCTTTGTGGCCACCGACGCCTGCGGCAACGTCGCGGTGTGCGAGCGGCTGATTGTGATCTCCGACGAGACACCACCGGTCATCTCCGGTTGCCCGGCGGCGTTGACCGTCGCCTGCATCGGTGACATCCCACCCTGCAACACCGCGCTCATTTCCGCCACCGACAACTGCGGCGGCGCGGTGACGATCACGTGCAGTGACGCGCCCCTGCAGGGCGAGCCGTGCGGCGGCTCGGTGCTGCGCACCTACCTGGCATCCGATGCCTGCGGGAACACCGCGTCCTGCATGCAGATGATCATCGTCGATGACAACACGCCGCCCACGATCGTTTGCCCGCCCTCGACGACGGTCGAATGCGGCTCCGACATTCCGCCCTGTTCGCCGGCGGACGTCACCGTCTCCGACAATTGCGGCGGCCCTGTGACCGTGACATGCTCCGAGTCGCCGCTGACCGGCGATCCATGCTCGGGCTCGGTGATCCGGACATACACGGCCACCGATGAATGCGGGAACTCGGTGTCGTGCACGCAGACGATCAATGTCGTCGACAACACGCCGCCGACGATCACCTGCCTGCCCAATATCACGGTGCAGCGGATCCTCGATCTGCCGCCGTGCAACATCAATGACGTGACCGTAACGGACAATTGCAGCGCCGACATCACGGTGACGTGCAGCCGTCGCGGGCTGGGCGGTATTGGCTGCACCAACATGCCGATTCCGGTGACCTATACGTTCAAGGCCACCGATGCCTGCGGCAATGAGGCGCAGTGCGTGCGCATCGTGACCGTGCTGCGTCCCGACTGCCCGTTCTCGCTGGTGGCCGGCGACGGCGGCGGCGTGATCGATGCTTTGTCCGGCCAATCGTTGACAGTCCCGATCCGCGTTGATGAAGTCGCCAGTGAGATCTCGTCGTTCGAGTTGGCGGTGCGTTACGACCGCGAGGCGGCGACGGTGCTCGGCGTCGAACGCGGCGCGGCGCTGACCGGCTGGGAGCATTTCAGCTATCGACTGGAAACGGCGCTGGACGGCGCCGGTGTCATCCGGCTGACCGGCATTGCGGACTTGAACAACGGGTCGTCGCACCCGCCCGTCACGGCGTTCATGCCGCTTGGGGCCATTGCCAATGTCCGGCTGGCCATCAGCGCCGATCCGGCCTATGCCAATCGGGCCATCACCTTGACGCCCTGCCTGGATGGGTGCAGCGACAACACGGTCGTCAGTCGGGACGGCGAAATGACCTTCGTCATGGCCGAGTCCAACATCGAGACCTGCGAGCCGACACTGTCCGGCGCGGTGCTCACCGGGGTGCGGTTCGAGGGTGTGCAGTTGAATGTTCGCCGCCCGCAGCGCATGATCGGCGATCTGAACTTAAATGGATCGGCCTACGAGGTCGGCGACGTGGTTCTGCTGACCAATTACCTCGTTCATGGAATGGCGGCCCTGGCCGACGAGGCGACGTTGCGCGAGGCGCAATTTTCGGCTTCGGATGTCAACGATGACGGCATCCGGATGACGGTGGCCGATCTGCGCTACCTGCTGCGCGTGGTTACCGGCGACGCGCAGCCGCTCGTGTCGGGCGCCAAACTGTCGCCGTTTGCGGCAGAAGGCCGCGCGCAGTTCAGCGTTGAGCATGGCCTGCTGACTGTGGCGACAGATGCGAGCGTCGACCTGGGTGGCGCGTTGTTTGTCTTCCGCACCCGCGGCCTGTCGCTCGGAGCCATTCTGCCGAACGACGCGGCCTCCGGTCTCACCTTCCGTTCGCATGCCACGGATGGCGAAGTCCGCGTGCTGGCGGCGCCGACGGAGGGTCTGGGCACGATCGCGGCCGGACAGCGGACGCTGTTTACGGCGCCGGTGAGCGGTTCTGGGTCGATCGACCTGGTCGAGGTGCAACTGTCGGATGCGCAGGGCGCGCTTTTGTCGACCGCGTCGCACAAGGCGGTTGTGCCGGCCGACTACGCGCTCGAGCAGAACTACCCGAACCCATTCAACGCCGGCACGGTGATCGCGTTCGCGCTGAAGGAGGCGTCCGACTGGTCGCTGACCATCTATAATGTGATGGGCCAGGTCACGCGCAACTACACCGGTCACAGCGAGGCCGGTCGGATCATGGTCGCCTGGGATGGCGCCGATCAGAACGGTGCGACCGTCGCCAGCGGCGTCTATTTCTATCGTTTGGAAACCGCGCAATGGAGCGCGACGAAAAAGATGATCCTCGTTAAGTAATCCGCGCTGGATCATGACAAGACAATGCCCGCGGCCGGTCCGGCCGCGGGCATTGTTTCATTTCGTCGTTCTTTGGACTACAGGCAGGGATCGCAATACTCCGTGGCCGGCGAACCGCCGCGGAAGGCGACGCTGATGATCTTGACGACGTCCACGATGTCGGTGGTCCCTGAGCAGTTCACATCGGTATTCTCGCGCGGGCAGGTTGGTGAGGGATCGATGACCGCCGCGCCGCCGCGGAAGGCGACGCTGATCGTTTTGACGACATCGAGGACATCGCTGCGGATGCCGTCGCAGGCGGGATCGGCGGCGCAGAGGCACATGCAGCCGCCGCACTCGTTGACGCCCATGCCCGAGAGAATCGCGAGGACGCCGTCGTTGTTGCCATTGAAGGAGCCGTCATAGGGTGCGGCAACGGGGAAATCGGACGAACTGGTCACGCCGGCGACGTAGACACGTCCGCCGCGCAGCAGGATGGCGTTGTTGAACTCAAAGTCCGCGCCGCCCAGAAAGGTGGAGGCAACCAGCGCGGAACCGTCGGCGGAAAGCCCGGCCACGACCAGGTCGGAGCCGCCGTTGTGGGAGTTGTCGAAGGCCTGCGTCATCGGGAAATCGGTCGAGTAGGTGTAGCCGGAGACATACACCTGGCCGCAGAGATCCACCGCCGCCAAGCCGTTGAAATCTTCCGCCGAGCCGCCCACCAATGTGCTGAACCGCAGCGACTGGCCGTTGGGATCCACGCGCATGACGAAGAGGTCCTGCAGCCCATCGATCGTGTTGTCATAGGCGTTTTGCAGCGGGAAATCCTGCGAGCGGGTCACCCCGCCCAGATACACAAATCCCGAATCATCCAGCGCCAGCCCGACGCCATAATCGCTGTCGTCGCCGCCGAGGTAGGTGCTGTACTCGAACATGGAGCCGGCGGGATTGAGGCGGGCCAGAAAAACATCGCGATCGCCGCCGTTGAAGCTGTTGTCCATGGCGTTCACAGTGGGGAAGTTGGGCGAGATGGTCCAGCCGCGCACGTGCGCGCGTCCGGCCGCATCGACCGCGATGCCGAAGGCCTGGTCGTCGCCGCTGCCGCCGATGTAGGCGCTGTAGGCAAGCGCCGCGCCGGTCGCGTCGAGTTTGGTGATGAAGGCGTCATAGCTGCCACCGTTGTAACTGGCATCCAGGCCGCCCAGGGCCGGAAAGTCGGATGACTTGGTGTGGCCGCAGATGTAGGCGTTGCCCGCCGCGTCGATGGCAATCCCGCGCGCGTAATCCTCATTGATGCCGCCGATGAACGTGCTGTATTCGATCGCGCTGCCGGCCGGGTTCAGACGCATGATGAAGGCATCGCCGGTCCCGCCGTAGGTGGGATCATAGGCGCCGACAATGGGGAAGGTGGTCGAGGAGCCCGTGACGCCGGTCAGGTAGGGGCGCCCGGTGGGATCGACGACCATCCCCGCGAGGATGTCCGGCCCCGTGCCGCCGATGTAGGTGCTGTAGATCAGCCCCAGTCCGTCGGCGGAGAATTTGGTCAGGAACAAGTCACCGAAGGTGCCGGCGTTATAGGTCGGATCGTAGGCGTTGAGCGTCGGGAAGGTCGCCGATTCGGTGTTGCCTGCGGCGTAAATCGCGCCATCACCGCCCACCGCCAGGGCGAAGATCACATCGTAGGCGGCGCCGCCCAGGAACGTCCCATAGTCCAGCGCCGCCACGGCAGACTGCAGGAAGGGCGACAGTGACACAGACCCGTCCTGCCAGTCGAGCGCCTCAATGGTGGCGTGTGGCTGGCCGGGCAGGTCGAGACGGATGGCCGACGGGTTCGCCGGAGGATGAAGCGCCAGCGACATTGTCGCGGTCCCGCCGGTGGATAGCTCCAGGTTGACGTTGGGATAGAGGTTGCGAGCGGTCAGCGTCGTGGTCATCGGCACACCCGTCACCCAGCGACGCGGGTCGTTGCCGATCAGGAAGTTCGCATAGCCCACCGTCTTGCCAGGTGATAGCTGCGACACGGAGAGAACGCCATCCGGGAACCCGATGCGTGTCAGCCGGTGTTCGTGGCGATCGGTCAATGCGGGGAATGGGTCACGGGCGTCGGAGCCGGCTGCTGCCGTCTCGTCAGGCCGCACTGCCACCTGGTCCATGAGCACGGCCGAGGCGGTGAGCCAGAGTGTCGTCTGTTGGCCCCGCACGCAGGCCAGTATGCTGTCATCCCACTGCCCGGCATTGAGGATGATGGTCGAAACGGTGGAAGGTGACGACGGGGGCGCGGGCTGGTCGGAAGCGGCTGTCGAACCCACGCACAGGAGGAGCGCAAACAGCACGCCGCAACAGGACAACGATGGGACACATCGCAGTGGACGCATAGGGTCTCCCGATTCGTTTTTGAAGCGCGTGAAACAGCGGAGTACACGGCGCGATTGACAGCGCCATAAGATCGCTCCAATTCGGTGAAAAAGCAAACACGAACCCGGTTTTCCGCTCGAAGCGGTGAGAAAACGCCCTGTCAAATTGATCGAAAAATACCAATGGCCGATCTACAGGAGCGCCGGCCGGGCATCTCACACGAGCCTGTTGGGTGCGGGCGGGGGCGGGCAGGATTTTAGCGCGTGTTGAGTCGTCGCTTGACTTGTCTGGACGAGGACGTTACTTGGGGTCCAGACGGGAGTCCCACACTGAATGGCTGCCTTGTTCGGATCGAAAAAAGACGACGCGCCGACACCGGAATCGACGGAGATCGAACGGCTCAAGACGGAAAACCAGCGCCTGCACCGGGCGGTGGAAGAGCTGTCGGTTCTCAACGAGATCGCGCTGGCGATCAACTCGACCATGGCACCGGAGCAGATCAACAAGCTCATCGTCAGCAAATGCATGCGCCGTCTCGGGGTGCAGCAGGGGACGATCCACCTCTTCGGCGACAGTGAGTCGGATCCGACCAAGACGCTGATGCGTGTGGTCTCCAGCGGCGACGGCCTGCCAATGCGGATCTCCATCCAGATGCAGGGCTGGATGCACAAGAATCGCAAGCCGCTGGTCATCAACGATCTGGCCAACGACGAGCGCTTCGGCGGCGCCGACGCCAAGAATCTGCCCATCAAGTCGCTCCTCTCGGTGCCGTTGGAATTGAAGGGACGGTTGATCGGAATTCTCAACCTCTTCAACAAGATCGACGGCGAGATTACGTCGGAGGACGCGCGGCTGGCGGCCATCATCGCCTCGCAGTGCGGGCAGGTCATCGAGAACGCGCGTCTCTACGCTGAAGAGCAGAAGTTGCACCAATTGCAGGATGATTTGCGCAACGCCACCACCATCCAGCGCCTCCTGCTGCCGCTCAGCGCGCCGCAGATCGAAGGCGCCGACATCGCCGGCGTGTCGCATCCGGCGCGCGATGTGGGCGGCGACTATTTCGACTACATCGATCTCGGCAACGGACGGTGGGGGATCGCGGTGGGCGATGTGTCGGGCAAAGGCATGCCGGCGGCGCTGCTGATGGCCAATCTGCAGGCGACCATGCGCGGCAGCGCCTTCAACACCAGCACTGTCTCCGAGTGCGTCACCGCGGTCAACAAACTCCTGCTCGGCTCAACCGACGCCAAGACATTCGTCACGCTATTCTATGCGATCTATGACTCGGTGAATCACACGCTGACCTACTGCAACGCCGGGCACAATCCGCCGTATCTGGTGGATGCCGGCGGCCAGATCAAGACGCTTGAGGTCGGCGGGCCGTTGGCGGCGGCGTTTTCGTGGTCGAACTACGGCGAGGAGACCGTGGCCATGGGCCTGGGGTACCGTTTGGTGATCTACACCGACGGCGTCACCGAAGCCGCCGACAAAACCGAGGAGCAATTCGGCGAGGAGCGGCTGGTCGAGTTGATCAAGACGTGGCGCGACACGCCGTCGAAGGCGTTTATTGAGCAGGTTGTCAACGAGGTGCTGAACTTCCAGAAGGACCTGCCGGTCGCCGATGACATTACGCTGGTCTGTTTGAGGACTTAGTGCGGTATGCTCGAGAGGGGAAACGACACGGCGTCTCGACACGGGACGCCGTTTGTCGTTGAATCACCGACGTCATGACGAACACGATCCTGTTTGCGTCGCTGTGCCTGGTGTGGGGCGCGACCTGGCTGGCGATCAAGATCGGCCTCACGGAATCGCTGCCGTTCTACGGCGCGGCGATCCGCTTTTTGGTCGCGGCTTTGCTCTTGGGCGCGGTGGTGGCTTGGCGCAAGCCGAGTTGGCCGAAGACATGCCGGTTATGGGGTTGGATCGCCGTCAGCGCCTTCTTCATGTACGCCGGCTCCTACGCGGTCACCTATCTCACCGAGCAGT
The DNA here is from genome assembly GCA_964593585.1 of uncultured Ignavibacteria bacterium. Taxonomy (GTDB): domain Bacteria; phylum Zixibacteria; class MSB-5A5; order WJJR01; family WJJR01; genus JACQFV01. The sequence continues at coordinate 4,033 of CAZQIZ010000034.1, read as the reverse complement.
ACATGAACGCCGCGTTGGCGGCGATCCTGTTCGCGTCGTTCCCGTTTTTTGTCACCATCGGCGCGCACTACTTCCTGACGCACGAGCGGCTCACGACGATCAAGACCGCGGGATTGGTGGTGGGATTCAGCGGCGTGGTGGTGTTGTTCGCCGGCGGGGCGAACGCACCCTCGACCACCGCCTGGTGGGCGCCGGGGCTCATGCTGCTCTCGCCGCTGACCTCGGCGGCGTCGAACATCATCGTCAAGCGGCACCTGACCGGCGAGGATCCGGTGGTGCTCAATTTGATCCAGATGAGTCTGGGTGTCTTCTTCCTGCTGGCGCTGGCGGGCGGCTTCGAGGACTTCTCCGATTTCAACTGGAATCGGACATCGATCGGCGCGGTGTTATTTTTGGCGGTCTTCGGGTCGGCGTTCGCGTTTGTGACGCTCTATCATCTGCTGCGCACGATGACCGCCAGCCGCCTGTCGCTGATCGCGTTTGTGACGCCGGTGGTGGCGGCGATTCTGGATTGGCTGGTCTTGGGGGACACGCCGACATGGGCGACCGCCGCCGGCGCATGCCTGGTCCTGGCGGGACTTTATATCGTCAACATCCTCGGCGAGCGCGGCGCGGCGCGTGTGGTCGAACCGCCCGCGGTCGAGGCGGTCGATTGCCAGGACGTTTGAGTCCGGTCTACTTCACCGACAATCCCGACGGGCGGATCAACTCCGCCTGCAATTGCCCCTGGCGGGCGTAATCGATCGCCTCGGCGAGGATGCGCGCCGCTTCCTGCGGGGCATGGAAGCCGCTGGAGTTCTCCGCTGAAATGTAGTCCAGACGCCACTGCGCTTTGCGGTGCAGGGCGCGCGGGCCGGCCAGCTCCTGCTCGGTCGCGCCGCGCTGCATCGCCGCCAGAATCGCGTCGCAGAGCGCCAGCACGGCGGTCTCGCCGCGATCCAACAGGGCGATGGTGCGGCTCTGAATCGCCTCGGCCCGGGCCAGCATCTCCTGCTCGGGGAAGTGGTGGCAGGGAAGGCAGGCGCGCGAGACATTCAAAAGCGGGCTGCGGATGTGGTGATCGGTGATTTTGGCGGCGCCCTCGCGCATGTAGGGCATGTGGCAGTCGGCGCAGGCCACGCCCGAGCGGGCGTGGATGCCCTGGTTCCACAGCTCGAATTCCGGATGCTGCGCCTTCAGCATCGGCGCGCCAGTCTCCTTATGCGTCCAGTCCTTGAAGCCCAGGCTGTCGTAATAGGCCTCGGCGCCATCCATGGTCAGGCCGTTGTGCCACGGATAGGTGACCAGCTTTCCCTCGCCCTTGAAGTAGTATTCGACGTGGCACTGACCGCAAACGAAGGTGCGCATCTCCTGGCGTGTGGCCATGGTGTTGGGATCGTAGTTGGGAATCCCTTCGCGCGCCTTGACCAGTTTGATGGCGTTGAGGAAGCCGGGGCGGGTGATGCGCAGTTTCATGTCGACCGGATTGTGGCAGTCGGTGCAGGCGATCGGGTGGCTGACATACTTCCAGGCGGTATCCAACGGCATGGCGCAGACCAGCTCAAAGCCTTTCTGCAAGTCGCCGCCGCCGACCGACTCATAGACCTGCTTCATCCCGCCGGCGTGGCACTGCAAACAGGCGCCGGGCTGTTTGAACTGTGAGGTGCGCAGGGTGGTCTTCTGGTCCTCCAGCGAAAAAGCGTGGCCGCGCTCCTCGCGGTAGTCGACGCCGAAGGCATAGCCGTTGAAGAGCCGCTTCCATGCCGGGTCGGTGTCGAGTTTGGAGAAGGCCTCGCTGCCGCCATAGCGCGTGCGCACGGTGTCGCTGGTGCGCAGGTAGCCCTCGTAGGCGCGGGGGAAGTTCTTTCCCCACAGCGAGGGATCAATTGTCTCCTCGGTGATGTCGACCAGTTTCAGATACTGGTAGGCGCCCTCTTGCTTGCGCTGCGAAATGTTGAGCAGGAGGGTGGCGACCGCCCAAGTGGCGGCGGCGGTGGCGGCAATGGTGAGCAGAAACGGCATCAGGCGGCGCATGACATCCTCCGTAAGTCAGTTCGTGGTCAGGTGGCCCGTCGAGCGGTGGCATTCGGTGCAACGGGCCCGCATGTCTTCGACATCGCGGTGGGCGGCGATGTCGCCCACCATGATCGAATGGCAGCGGATGCAGTTGTGCTGCAACTCCTGCAGGTTGGTCGGGCGGATACGGATCGGCTCATGGAAGTTCTGAAGTGTGAACGCCCGCGAGTGATGCCAGCCGTTTTCCGCCTTGACGAAATACTTGTCGGGGAAGGTCGCCGGCACATGGCAGTCGTTGCAGGACGCGACGGTGTGATGGCTGGATTTCACCCATGAGTCGAACTGCTCGTTCATGATGTGGCAGTTCTTGCAGGCGGCCGGATCATTGCTGAGGTATGAGAGCCCCTCGGCGAAATGAAAGGTGAACAGCGAGAGCCCGACGAACACGCCGAACCCGACCGCCGACACCCAGCGAAGCCACGAGGAGGACCGCATGCGCCCCATATATATCCCATCCCCGCCGCGCAGGCGAGGGAATCACAAATAGGAGGATTGCACTCGGCAATCAACCTTTTTGGAAGGCGGAATTCGCGTGTTTTGACAGACACGGGCGCCCGGCGGCGGCAAGCCCGTTGCGACAAGGGTGGGAGTCTAACACACGATTGGGACGGCACTTGCGTATCAGGGTGAGCCGGGGTCATATTTCGGAACTTCCCGGCACCGGGGCTGTTGAACGGCACAGAGGACAAGCGGAGTCGTCATGGCTGAAGCCACACTGGACACACCCTACGGAAGCATCAGCTGCGAACGCCCCCTGGCATCCGCCGAGCAGGAGGCGCTGGCGGCACGGGTGCGCGCGCAGATGGACCGCTGGGGGGACCGGCTGGTCATCCTGGCCCACCATTACCAGCGCAAGGAAGTGGTGCCGTTCGGGCATTTTGTCGGCGACTCCTATTATCTCTCTAAGATGGCCGCGCAGCAGGAACGGGCTGAGCACATCGTCTTTTGCGGTGTGCACTTCATGGCCGAATCGGCACGCATTCTGTGCCGCCCGGAGCAGCGGGTATATCTGCCCAATCTGCGCGCCGGCTGCCCGATGGCCGACATGGCTGATGACGCCCAGGTCGATGAGGCCTGGGAATTCCTCGGCGGCTTCACCGATCTGAAAACGATCATTCCGATTTCCTACATGAACTCGGCGGCGCGTCTCAAGGCCTTCACCGGCGCCAACGGGGGCCTGATCTGCACCTCCTCGAACGCCGAAAGGGCCTTCGAGTGGGCTTTCCAGCGCGGCGAGAAGGTGTTCTTTTTCCCCGATGAGCATCTGGGCACCAACACCGCCAACCGTCTGGGGATTCCCCGCGATGAGCGTGTCCTCTACGACCCGCTTCATCCGCCGACCGATCCGGCGCCGTTCCGGAAGGCGCGTGTCATTCTCTGGAAGGGCTTCTGCCATGTGCACACCAACTTCACGGTGGCGCATGTCGAGCGGGCGCGGCGGGATTACCCCGGCGTGAAGATTGTGGTGCATCCCGAGTGCCACGAGGATGTGATCAACGTCGCCGATGCGTCGGGGTCGACCGCCTTCATCGACAAGTATGTCCGCGCACAGCCGCCGGGATCGGTTATCGCCATCGGGACCGAGATCAATTTGACCTCGCGTCTGGCCGATGAGCATCCCGACAAGACCATCTTCGAACTCTCCGGCCAGAATTGCCCCTTGTGCGTGAACATGTTCCGCACGTCGCTGGAGGATCTGGCGGCCTGCCTCGAAGCGCTTGGTCCGGGCGCGCACGACAAGGAGATTGTCGTGCGTCCCGAGATCGCCCGCGACGCCAAACTGGCGCTGGATCGGATGCTGGAACTCCGCTGAGGCTCTGTCTCAGTACGCGATTTCAATCCCTATATAGATCTGCAGAAGTCATGTTCACGGCAGGGGCAAGTCCCTGCCGCATTGTGCCTTCCAGTCAATTTTCAGCTGAACCTAAGACCTTCTAACAAAATGGGTGTTGCATTTGGACTGGGTTGTTGATCTTAC
>CAZQIZ010000033.1:0-25239 GCA_964593585.1 uncultured Ignavibacteria bacterium | reverse complement strand
CGTAAGATCAACAACCCAGTCCAAATGCAACACCCATTTTGTTAGAAGGTCTAAGTGATCGCTGCCCTTTAGGCCGAATAATCTCATTCTGGAAATGTCCGTCTCCGATCCCCGTATTCCTGTCGACGCCGAATACTGGCTGGCGCTGTCGCGTCTGCCGGGAGTGGGACGCGCCACCTTTCTGCGCTTGGTCGAGGCGTTTCAGTCACCGCGCGGGGCCTGGGAGCGGTCCGATTCCGAATGGAATGCGGCGGAGGTGTCGCGAACACGTCTGGACACCCATCTGGCGCGCGGCGAGGCGCTGGCATGGGCCCAAAGGCAGGTCGACCTGTTGGCGGCCAGTGTCTGGCGGCTGATTGTCTATGGCGGCCCCGAGTATCCCGCGCGTCTTTCGATGCTGCGCTATCCGCCGCCCTACCTGTTCGTGTTGGGGGCAATCCCCGAGCCGCCGGCGTTGGCGATCGTCGGCTCACGGAAGGTGACCGAATACGGCGCCCGAATCACTCAGCAGTTGGCCGAAGATCTGGCAGCCGCCGGCGTGGTGATTGTCTCCGGGTTTGCCCGCGGGATCGACACGATCGCCCACAAGGCGGCGATCGCCATGAAGGGGAAGACCATTGCCGTCTGGGGAACCGGACCGGATCAGGTGTATCCGGAGGAAAACAAGGATCTGGTCAACGATGTGGCGGCCCATGGCTGCATCCTGACCGAATTCCCCTTCGGGCTGGCGCCTGACGCCGCCAACTTCCCCGTGCGCAATCGACTGATCGCTGGCATGTCCGATGGCGTCCTGGTGGCGCAGGCGCGCCGCAAATCGGGGGCGTTGTTGACGGCCGAGCATGCCCTCGAGCAGGGCAAGGAGATCTTTGCCATTCCCGGCGAAATCGGGCAGGGGGCATTCGCCGGCACCCATGGCCTGCTCAAGCAGGGGGCGCGGATTGTCACTAGCGCCGAGGACATTCTGAGCGCCTTCCAGCTGGCGGTGCCCGCGCGCGTCCGCCGCGGTGCGGAATCGCCGCCGGCGCTGGCGGCGCCGATGCCGCCGCTCAACGACATCGAACGGCGCGTCTACGAGGGCATCGGAACAACCGCTTGCCACATCGACCGGCTGGCGGTTTCTTTGAATCTGTCGGTCGGCGAGACCGCTCGCGTCCTGACCATGTTGGAGTTGAAGGGTCTGGTGACCAAACAAGCCGGCAACCTGATTGCCCGCGCGCGCTGACCGCAACCGACGCAAACCTTGCCGGCCACCGCGACCGTGATTGAGAAAAACGTGACCGTCAGCAACCCGTTGGGTGTCCACGCCCGCCCTTCGGCCATGATAGTGCAAACCGCCTCGAAGTTCCGCTCCGACGTCTGGCTGATCAAAGACGGTAACAAGGTCAATGCCAAAAGCATGCTGGGGGTGATGACACTGGCCGCGGAAATGGGGTCGGTGGTCACCATCGGCGCGGAGGGTTCCGACGAGGAGAAAGCGGTCGACGCGCTGATCAAGGTCTTTGAGATGCGCTTCGGCGAGCGATGACCATGTCGACTCCGGAGATGGCCCGTGATGTGCGCCTGCGCGGCATTGCCGCCGCGCCGGGCATTGCGCTGGGCCCGGCGTTTGTGTACCGTGTGGGGCACGAAGCCCCGCCGGTGCGTCACCTGGCGGCGGAGGAGACCCCCGACGCCGAATGCGCCCGTCTGGATGCGGCGCTGGCGGCGGTCCGCGCCGATCTGCTGCGCCTGAAGAAGGAGTCGCCGGGGACCGTCGGATCGGCCCTGGCCAAGATTTTCGATGCGCAGGTGATGATCGTTGATGATCCGGCCATCTGCGCGCAAGTGAAGGATGCGATCACCACGCAACGTCTCGGCGCGGAAAGCGCCTTTGATCGCGTCGTCGGCGAGGCCCAGCAGGCGATCGAACGTTCCCCGGACCAATACCTCCGCGAGATGGCCAATGACATCGAAGCGGTCAAGATGCGGGTCATCAATCAGCTGATGGGCCATGGGATCTCCGCCGAGCACCACCCCAGCTCGCCGTCGGTCATCCTCGCCAATACGATAACCCCGGCCGACATCATGAGTCTGAGCAAGGGGCTGGTGCTGGGCGTGGTGACGCAGACCGGCGGGCAAACGTCGCACACCGCGCTGTTGGCCAAATCGCTGGGCATCCCGGCGGTGTCGGGCCTGGATTTCGACATGCGCAGCGTGCGCCCGGCGACCACGCTGGTGGTCGACGGCTTCTCCGGCGTGGTCATTCTCAACCCCGCTCCGCACACCATTGAGTTCTTTGAGCGCAAAAAGAAGCGCACACACTCGCCCTGGTCGAAGAAGCTGGATGCGCTGCGCGACCTGCCCGCCGTAACCACCGATCGCCACCGCATCGCGATCCTCGCCAACATCGACTTGGCCGCCGAGACCGAACTGGCGCTGGCAGCTGGGGCGGGCGGTGTCGGACTGTATCGCACCGAGTATCTCTTTCTGCAAAAGGGTGGATACCCGCCCGAGGCGCGCCAAGTGGAAGTCTATCGGCAGGCGATCGCCGGATTGCGGGGGCGGCCGCTGGTTGTGCGCACCTTCGATCTGGGTTCCGACAAGGCGGCGCCCGATGCGCCGCCGGAAGCCAATCCCGCGCTGGGCGTGCGTGGTATCCGGCTGTCGCTGGAGAAACCTGCCACATTGCTGGCGCAGTTGCGCGCGCTTCTGACCGCCTCCGCGGCGGGTCCGATCTGGGTGATGGTGCCGATGATCGCCACGGTGGAGGAGTTTGACCAGGTGCGCGCCCTCTGGTCGCGCGCCAAACAGGAACTGCGCGCGCGCAAAGTCCCGTTCGATGCCGCGACCAAACTGGGGTTGATGGTCGAGACCCCTGCGGCGGTGCAGGTGGCCGACGAACTGGCGGCACGCGCCGATTTCTTCTCGGTCGGCACCAACGATCTGGTGCAGTACACCACCGCGGTGGACCGCGGCAATCACCGGCTGCACGCCCTCCAGCACTACTGGCATCCGTCCCTCTGGCGCCAATTGGCGCAGATCGTCAGGGCCGGACACAAAGCCCGCATTCCGGTGGGTATTTGCGGCGAGATGTCGGGCGACCCGAAGGCGGTTCTGCCGCTTCTGGGCATCGGCTTCGATTCGCTGTCCTTCCATCCGAATTCCATCCCGCGGGTCAAGGCGCTGGTGCGGGCGGCTTCGTATGCGCAATGCCGCCAGAGCGTCACACGCATCCTCGCGGCGTCCACCGCCGATCAGATTCGCAAGGTTGTCACCTCATTGCATGACAAGACCGCGCGCGCGATACGGGCGTGACCGTCGAGCCGAAAATTACCGTGCTGCCAACCGTCTCGATCATAGCCCCCAGCGATCCGCGCATCCTCGCCGCGCTCGATGATCCGTCGGTCCATCGACGTCTGGATGCGGCCGGGATGTGGGATGCGATTGCGGCTTTCCCGGCGCACCTAAAGGAAGCGCCGGCGCTGGCCCAACAGGTGGATTGGCGCTCCTACAAGCCCACGACCCCCGCCGGCGTCTGTGTCTGCGGCATGGGGGGGTCGGCCATTGGCGGCGATCTGGCGCGTTCTTACTGGGAATATGAGTCGCCGGTGCCGATGCTTGTGGTCCGCGCCGATCGTCTGCCGGAGTACATCAACCGTTTTTGGATGGTGATTGTCTCCAGTTACTCCGGCAACACCACCGAGGCGTTGGCGGCCGCCGACGATGCGTGGGCCCGCGGCAGCAACATCCTCGCGCTGTCCGCCGGCGGGGAATTGGCCGAACGGGCGCGGGCGCAACGCTGGCCGCTGATCACCGTTCCCGGCGGCTTGATGCCGCGCGCCGCGCTGGGATACTCGTTCGGTCCTGTCATGCTGGCGCTGATGCGCTGGGGAATCGTGCCGGACCGCGAGGCGGATTTGCTGCGAACCGCCGGGCAATTGGCCGATGCCCGGACCGCCCTGGAACCGACAACGCCCGCCGTGTCCAACCCCGCCAAACAGGCGGCGGCGGCGCTGGCGGGCCGAATCATCTGTGTTTATGGCACGACGGGTTATACCGATGTGGCCGCGGTCCGATTGAAGTCACAACTCTGCGAAAACGGCAAGGCCGTGGCGTTCGCCAATTCCCTGCCGGAACTGAATCACAACGAGATCGTCGGACTCGATGCCAGCGGCGATCCGGAGCGGTTGGCGGTCGTCGTTCTGCGTTCCAGCGAAGAACCGAAGCCGGCGGCGCGCCGTCTCGACTGGCTCGAACGCCGTGTCGCCGCGCGCGGCATTCCGCTGGTGACGCTTACCAGCATCGCCACCGACCGTCTGTCGCACCTGTTGTCGCTGGTGCAGATGGGGGATGCCATCAGTTACTATGCGGCCATCGCCACCGGCCACGATCCGACACCCATTCCTGCCATCACGGCGCTCAAAACGGAGATCGGGTGAGGACATGCCGCTGGACCATCACGCTGGCCGTGTTGTGTCTGCTGCCGTTGCTGCTCGGCTCCGGCGAAGGCGCGCCGGCCAATGGCGGTGGCAACGGCGCCTTCCGTGTCGAACGTCTGAACGTGATGATTTTCGCCGCGATGTTTGCCGCGGCGGTGCTCTGGTATATCCGCCGCGCCATGCGGGGCGAAAAGTTCTATATCCGGCCGCTCACCGGCCTTGGCGCGGTCGATGAGGCGGTCGGACGCGCCACCGAGATGGGGCGTCCGGTGATCTTCATCCCCGGCACCGGTGAACTGGATCAGATCCAGACGATCGCCGGGTTGTCGGTCCTCGGACGGGTTGCCGCGGCGACGGCGCGTCTGCGCACACCGCTGCGGGTGCCGGTGCTCTACCCGTTGCCAATGGCCGCCGCACAGGAGACGGTCAAGCAGGCCTACCTGGACGAGGGCAACACCGATCCGCTGGATCCGCAGACGGTGCAGTATGTCGCCGGCGAATCGTTCTCCTATTCGGCGCGCATCGGCGGGATGATGGCGCGCGAACGTCCCGCCGCCGCCATCTATATGGGGCAGTTCACCGCCGAATCGCTGCTGATCGCCGAAATGGGTCAGACCGCCGGCGCCATCCAGATCGCCGGCACTGCCGAGCCCGAACAGCTGCCGTTCTTCATCGCCGCCTGCGACTACACCCTGATCGGCGAGGAACTCTACGCCGCCAGCGCCTACTTGTCCAACGAGCCGAGGATGCTCGGGGCGCTGCGCGGGCAGGATTTGATGAAAGTGCTGATCGCCCTCGTGGTGTTGGCCGGCGTGGTGTCGGCCACGCTCGGCTGGGGCGTTGATTTCTGGCGGAGCATCCTGGCCTCGCGATGAAATACCGTCTGCCGATACTGGTCGCCTTCGCCTCGGGCGGGTTGATGATCCTTGCCTTCTTCGGGCGCGGCTCGGCCGTCGATTTGGTCTCCAACGAGGCCCTGCGCGGCCAGACGATTGTGGCCGGGCTTGCGTTGCTCTTGGGTGTTTTTTCCATCGTGCAGGTGCACTCGCGGCGGATCGCGACCAGACACCCCGACTGGCTTTACTCGCTGATCCTGCTTTTGTGTCTGGCGGCGATGGCCGGTTTCGGCGTGTTCGCCGGCATCGAGGCGGGCAGCGTCTACGACTGGCTTTTCCAGAATCTGCAGGCGCCGATGATGGCGACGATGTTCTCGATGCTCGCGTTCTTCATCGCCTCGGCCGCCTACCGCGCGTTCCGCGCCCGCACCGTGCCCTCGGCCATTCTGCTGGCCACCGCGGTGATTGTGATGCTGGGGCGCATCCCGATGGGGCAGTACATCTACGACGCGCTTCCCTCCTGGGCCAGCTGGATCATGATGGTCCCATCGGTGGCCGTTCAACGCGGCATTATCATCGGCGCGGCGCTCGGCGCCGCGTCGATGTCATTGCGCATCCTGGTCGGCATCGAGCGGACCTACTTGGGGCGGGGGTAGACCGTGGGAGTCTGGGAACGCCTCCAACGGGTCGACCGGCGCGTGCTCTACACGCTGATTTTCCTCTCGGTCATCATCCCGGTGCTCTTCCCGCTGAGCTTGCCCACGCCGGTGACGCCGGAAACCGAGTCGTTCTACGCGGCGATCGAGGCGATTCCCGACGGATCGCGGATCCTCTTTCCCTTCGATTGCTGGCCGTCGACACTGGCGGAGACCGAACCGATGGCGGTGGCGGCGCTGCGTCACTGCTTCCGCAAGAACCTTCGCGTGGTGGCGCTCTCCAATGTCGGCATGGGCGGCCCCTCGGTGATCGAACGCGTGTTGGGCCAGATCGCCGGCGAATTCGGCAAGCAGTATGGCACCGACTACGTCAATCTCGGGTACAAGGCCAACTACCAGGCCGTCCTGCTGGGGATGGGCTCGAAGATCGAGGATATCTACCCCACCGATTACCGCGGCACCCGCCTCTCGGAGATCCCATTGATGCGCGAGGTGCCCAACTACGACTCGCTGAAATTCACCGTGATCATCTCCGACAACGCGATGGTCGACTACTGGGTGTCGCTGGTCAACGCCCGTTTTGGCATGCCGATGGTGGCGGCGGTGACCGCGGTCATGGCGCCCAAGCAGTTGTCGTATGTCCAGGCGCATCAGCTGCAGGGCCTGCTCGGCGGCATGAAGGGCGCCGCCGAGTATGAGCGCCTGCTGGATGCGCGTGATCGGGCCACCCGGGGGATGGACTCGCAGTCGCTCATTCATTTGCTCATCATCGGATTCATCGTGATCGGCAACATCGGCCACTTCGCCGCGCGCCGGGCGCGCGCCGCCGGACGGGGAGGGGTGGCCGCGTGAGCGAATTCTTCTCGTCGCCCTTTGTCGTGCTCTTCCCCACGGCGTTTTTTACGCTGGCGCTGTATTCCTTCCTTTACCGCGACAACCCGCTTTTCAAACTCGCCGAGCATGTCTTCGCGGGGCTGTCGGCGGGGTATTACTTCGGTCTCATTTTTCACTCGGTGATTGTCCAGCAACTCTGGCTGCCGCTGTCGCAGGACGGGGAGTGGATCCTGGCGGTCTCCGGGGCGCTCGGGCTTCTGTTGTTTGCCCGCTTCATTCCCAAGGTCGCCTGGATGTCGCGTCTGTCGCTGGCGTTTGTGATCGGCAGCACCGCCGGGATCACCTTCATCCAGCAGTTGCACGGCCTGATTCTGCCGCAGGTGTCGCGCACGCTGCTGCCGCTGGACAGCGTCAACAACGTGCTGATCGTGGTCGGGGTGCTGGCGACGTTGATCTACTTCTACTTTTCCAAGCCGCACACCGGGCCGCTGGGTTGGGTCGCCTCGGGCGGAATCGGCTTCATTATGGTGGCGTTCGGCGCCCATTTCGGATATACGGTGATGGCCCGTGTCTCCCTCCTGATCGGCCGGATCCAGTTTTTGCTGATCGACTGGCTGCGCATCGGCTCCTGAAAAACGACACGCCGCGTCGTTCCAGTTGTTCGGCGGGCCGGTTTGCGCATATAATCTCCCGCGAGGTGAGCATGAACATGAGCGCGCGTGGAATACTCTGGCAATGGCGTCCGGCCGTCCTCCTGCTGGCGGCGGCGGCGTTCTCCTGCGGCGGGGGCGACAAACGGCCCGATCCGCAGACTTTCGCGAAGGACTGGCGCAAGTACGAGGTGGTTAATTTCACCGTCTACGCGCCGGCCGATTCGCCCCGTCCCCGCCGGGGGATCGAGGCCTTCGGCAAAGCCTGCGATGAGACCTACGATTACATCGCCAAGCAGCTGAAACTGAAGATCGACGACGACATCGGCATCTATCTGTTCACCACCACTGAAGACTGCGAGGCGGCCACCGGCCGTCCCGCCAGCTTCGTCGATGGGCTGAACATCTACACCCGGCTCGGGGCGCCGATCGGCGGGCTGGTCGCCGAGGCCATGTGCAACACCATCGACCGCGAGGCGGCGTCGTTCCCGCTGATTCGCGATGGCATCCGCAATCTCTTCGATGAGCGCGATCGCAACATCCACTACGAAGCCCTCGGGTTGCGACAGAGCCGCGACTGGCCGACGCTGGAGGATCTCCTCTACCGCCAGGCGGCCAGCGACCCGGATGTGTACAAGTACGCCAGCGCCTCGTTTGTGGCGTTTCTGATCCAGCGCTACGGGACCGACCAGTTCAAGATGCTCTGGCGCAGCGCGCTGGAACTGCGTCCTTCAATCGAGAAGATCTACGGCGGCACACTCCCGCAGATGGAAGAGGAATGGTTCCGAATTCAGGATAAACTGGCCAAACGCACCTGAGCGTGTGGTATTACCCCGCCCCGGAACCGCGTCGGGGAATTCCACCCGCCGCGCCCGGAGGCGTCGGTGTGCCAGAATCAACCATTCCGCCGTTCCGCGTGTACAATCTGTCAAAAGAGGCCAGACTTTGACATGGGATCGAGGCCCATGCCGCGCCCGAAACGGCAGACACGGTGTGAAATAAATGGCCCGCTCAACTGTAAGAGATTCGGGGAGTGGTAACTGGTGAGCCTTGTGAACCCGACCGAGCCCGACGTTCCGGCGCGCATCAATCCGATGCGCGTGTGGCGCTGGGGCTTTTCCGCCGTGCTGGTCGGTGTCGGGCTCTGGCTCGTCGCCACGGCACCGACGATCGGCGGCGCCTCGGGACGGACGCTGGGTTGGGTCATCATGGGGTATGCGCTGGTTCGGCTGGCGCTCGGGTGGTTGTCTGATCGCGGAAAGTCGCGAATTTGACAAAGGCGGTGAGAGCCATGGCGGAGAATCCGCTTGACTCGAGGTGCAAAATCGGGAAAAATAAGGGTCTTATGTACGCCGGGGGTCCAAGGGGTCATAGCGTGAAGGCGTTGAAGCACATGGCCCGGAGTCTGTGCCTTGCCATCCTCGTGTTCGCGACGGCTCTGACGGCATGGGCGGTCAAGTCCGACCTGGTGCCTGTCCGGGCCGCGGTCGAGGCTGGCGACTACGACAAAGCCATGGGGCTGCTCCAGCCGCTCATGAATTCCGGGGAGCAGTCGGGCGAGGCCTACTTTCTCCTGGGCCTCATCCACTATGGCAAGGAGCAGTGGGCCGATGCCGAGAAGGCGCTGGCCGAGGCGGTCACCAAAAAGCGCTACGATGATCAGGAGGCGCTGGTGGCCTACGGCAAGGCCCTGATCAAGGCCGGCAAGCCCGCCGAAGTTGCCCCGCTGCTTGAAAAGCCCGTCGCCAAGACCAAGGATCCCAAGAAAGCCGCCGCCCTCAAGCATGTCCTTGGGCTGGCCGAGATGGCCAACGGCAACTACTCCAAGGCACAGGAATGGCTCCTGGGCGCGCGTGTCGACGATGAGGAGAACCTCGTCTACCGCGAAGCGCTGGGCGACGCCTACCAGAAGGGCCAGATTTACCCCTTGGCCAAGGGCGAGTACGAAGCGGTGTTAGCGGCCGACTCGACCCGCGTCGATTTGATGTTCCGGATTGCGCAGACCGCCTACCAGCAGAAGCAACTGAGCGAGGCGCGGCCGCTGCTCATCGAAGTCCTCAAACGCGACTCGACTTTCGAAGAGGCCTACTTCCTGCTGGCCAACATCTACATGATCGCGGCGCAGAGCAAGTCGGGCGGCGATCCCGCTTCGCAGTACAAGGCGGCGCTCTCGCTGTATCGTAAGGTACGCGAGGTCGATCCCGAGGTGAATCCGGTTCTGGTCGCCAAGAACATCGCCACCGTCTACTACCTGCTCAACGCCCACGATTCGGCCATTGTGGAGTTGCAGAACGCCATCGACGCCGGCGCGAAGGACCCCGAGCTGTATTTCTACCTCGGCCGGTCGAACATGCTACTCAACAACTACCAGGCCGCCATCGATGCCTTCGTGAAGTATCGTGAGCTGCGCGACGCCGAGGATCCGCCCTACCAGTGGACCAAGTCCGACGCCGAGCTGTTCTGGCGCACCGCCGTCTGCATGGAGGCGCTGAAGGACACCAGTCTCGCGTTGCAAATCGCCGAGAACTACCGACGGGCCGCCGAGCTGGACCCGGAGGACACTCGTTCGGTCGGCGGGCAGGCGATGGCCCTCTACAACGCCGATCGCTACCCGGAAGCCGCCGTCGAGTTTGAGAAATTGGTTCAATCTTCGCCGAACGATCCGCGCGTCCTGTTCAACGCGTCATTGCCCTACCTGAAGATGCAGAACAACGGCCGCGCGGTGGAGCTTTTGCTAAAGGCCGCCGAGGTCGACACCTCCGCGGAGGCCTCCTACCGCGGCCGTGCCTACAAAATCGCCGGGCCGATCCTGATCAAGTTGGGCCGGCCGGCCGAGGCGCAGAAGTGCTATCGCTGGCTGGTCGAGCGCGAGCCCGATGTCTGCGACCATCGCCAGTGGTATGGATTCAGTCTGTTCTCCACCAGGGATTACATCGCCGCGTTGCCGCATCTGAAGCGCGCCTACGACTGCCTCAAGAGCAAGCCGGAGTGCGACAAACAGCTCAACGAGGTGCGGTGGTGGTACAGCTACGCGCTCAATGAGAACGGTCAGAAAGACGAAGCCTATAAACTCCTCGAGTTGGTCGTCAAATGCTCGCCGCAGCATGCGGACGCCAAGAGCCTGATGAACCGGATCGACGAGGAGACGGTCGAGTAGTTCCGGGCCGGAGGGATTGCCCTCGCGGACCCGCCTTCACCACGGATAGAGGACATGGCCCAACCCACGGATGCGCCGCGCAGCGACGGTGGCAATAAGACGGAAGACCGCTACCGCTATATCGGCTTCCAGGTCTTCCCGAAGACGATCGAGCAGTTCTGGAAATCGGAGGCCGAGGCCCAGCAGTTTGCCTCCAAGGTCAAGACTGGGCTGGGTGAGTCGGTGCTTTACCGCGAATCGTCGCTTCTGGAGCAGGAGGCGATGGGCAAGATCGACCGCTGGGTGTTGTCGGCGGCCGGCCTGATCATGGTGCTGACCGTCGCCCTGCCATGGGTTAGATACCGCACCAGCGCGGGGACGGATTTTTCGATGTACTGGCCGGGGGCGCTTGGCGCTCTGTTGGGCGGGCTCGGCACCGCATTTTCCGCCGGGTTGGCGGTCGGTCTCTCGGCGTTGCTGGCGCTGGTGGTCATGCTCGGCGCCCCGGTGCTCGGCGCCTGGACGCTGGCCATGGTCTGGCGCAAGGCGCGCACGCCCGAACAGTACCTGATCGGGCTGCGTACGCCGCTGAAGATGTCATACTACGTCTTCTTCGCCGGCCTGTTGATCTTCCTGTTGTCGCTGATCGGCGGACACATCCCGGGATTTGAGTCCTGGGGATTGATCGAGGGACCGGAGAAATACAACACCGCGGCGCTCTTCATGGTGCTCTCGCTGGGGGGGTATCTGGCCGTGGCCGGCGCGCTGGTCTGCGCCGTCAAATCGGGAGATCTCTAAACCATCCGGACGGCGGGGTTCGTCCGGAATAACGGGGAATATTCAGACAAGGCGCCGGTGATCGGCCTTCGACCTACACGGCGCTGGATGGTTCATCCGTAAGGAGGAGAGTGTGAAGCAGGGTTTGTTCGTGACCGTGGTCCTGGTCGTTGCCCTGGCCACCGGTTTCATCATCTGGAGCCAGCTGCCGGCCTACCTGAAGGAAGGCGGCCCGCTGGTGGCGATTCTCATCGCGTTGGCGGTCATGCTGGTGGCGTTCATTCTCGAGCGTCTGTTTACCCTGCGCAAGGCGCGCGGGCAGATGTCGATCCAGTCGTTCTTCAAGAAAGTGGTCGAATCGTTGTCGGCCGGCGACTTCAAGGCCGCCATGGCTGCCTGCGACAAGCAGCGCGGCTCGTGCGCCAACGTGCTCCGCGCCGGTGTGGAGCGCTACACCCAGGTCAAGGATGACCGGACACTGAACACCGACAAGCGCATCGAGGAGACCCAGCGCGCCATCGAAGAGGCCAACGCCCTCGAGGTGCCGCTTCTGGAGCGCAACCTGATCGCGCTGTCGACCATCGCCTCGATCGCCACCATGGTGGGTCTGTTGGGCACGACGATCGGCATGATCCGCGCGTTCAACGCCACCGGCCACGCCGCGGGCGGCGTCATCGACGCCACCTCGCTGGCGACCGGTATCTCCGAGGCGCTGGTCAACACCGCTGGCGGCCTGTTTAACGCAATCATCGGCATCGTGGCATACAACTTCTTTGTCAACAAGGTGGACAGCTTCAATTACACGATCGACGAAGCGTCCTATGAGGTCGTCCAGCTTCTCAAGGCGCGCGAGGCGCGTGGGGCGGGTAACTAAGTCATGCTGAAAAAGAGCAAACGGCGGGTGGGGATCGTCATCGACATGACGCCGATGGTCGATATTGCCTTCCTGCTGTTGATCTTCTACATGACGACCACGCAGTTCAAGCCGCCGGAGCAGAAGTCGGTGGTGCTGCCGATGTCGTCATCGCAGCGCGACCTGCCGAAGAAGAACTTCATCACCATCACCGTGACCAAGGACGACTCGGTCTACGTCGACCTGATCATGATGACCAAGAAGTTCGACCCGCAGGTGGGCGATTCGATCGAAGTGCCGTCGCGCGAATACTCGGTGGCCACGCCCGAAGGCGTCGCGACCGAGATCCAGCGGATGCGCGCCGAAGCGCTCAAGCGCCGGATCGGGAATCCATTCCTGGTGCTGAAAGCCGACAAGGACTGCGCCTTCGGCACGATCGACAAGGTCATGAAGTCGATGCAAGCGGAGAACTTGACCAGTTTCCAGGTCGTCACCGACCTGGATCCATCGGTCAATCGTCGCGCCGCAAACGCCGGCTTATAGTCGAAAAAGCCGGGATGATCCGCCCGGCTTGCGTGTATAAACCATTGGGACCGTGGACGGTCCCCCAGTGAGGCCCGACAATGGGTGCCGTTGATGTCGCCGCGCCAAGTGGCGGTAAACAAAAGAAGGGATTGCGACGTCCCAAGCGCCGTATCGGCATTCGCATCGATATGACGCCGATGGTCGACATCGCCTTTCTGTTGCTCATCTTCTACATGGTCTCCACGATCTTCGCCGAACCGCAGGCGATGGAGATCAACCTGCCGCCCAAGGAAGCCGAAGAGACGGAGATCAAGACCAAGCAGTCGGAACTGCTGACGCTGCGCGTCTCCCGCATCGGCGAGGAAGATCGCATCTTCTGGGCGATGGGCACCGAGACACCCGACACCGTATCGCTGGCCGGGCTGCCGCAGTTGCTGCAGACGAAGGTGCGCGAGATCCCGGGCCTGATCACGGTGGTCAAGATCCACAAGGACGCGAAATACAACAGCATGGTCGGCGTGCTGGACCGCATCGAACTGGTGGAGTACCGCTTCCGCGAGGCGCAAAAGCTCGCCAAGGAGCGCGGCCAGCTCCCCCAGGACGAAAAGGAGTTCTCCTACAAGTTTTCGATGGCGCCTTGGACCCGTCTGGACACCAAGATGATCGCCGAAGTGACGGGCCAGACCGCCCCGGAGGAGGGATCCTAAGTGAACAATCCGTCAACCGGAACGATCACGCACACCTGGTATGGCGCGTTTGAGCTGAAGCGCCTCTACCAGCGCCATCTCGGGTTGGGCGTGATGTGGGCGTCGCTGTTCTGCCTGGCGCTCATGGGGCTCTTCCTCTTCTACCAGTGGATGAAGGCGCGCGCCGACGACGACATCGTCGCGCAGAGCGTGGTCATCCGTTCGCTGTCCGAAATCGCGCCGCCGCCCTCGCTGACCGCCGCCAAGCCGCAGCTGAGCGTGGCCGAGCCCAATATCGCCCCGCCGTCGATCGGTATCCCGACGCCGGTGCCCGACGAGGAAGTGGTCGAGGAAGTGCGGTTTGCCACCCGCGAGGAGCTGGCGCAACTGTCCGCCCCGATTGTCAGCGCCGATGACGGAAGCGGCGGCTCGGATGTCGTTGTCGATATCCCACTGGAGGAGTACTTCCCGGCCCCCGATGAATTCGTCGCGGTGCAGGAAATGCCCACGCTGATCAAGGAAGAAAAGCCGGTGTACCCGGAAGTGGCGCTGTTGACCAACCGCGAGGCCACCGTCTGGGTCAAAGCCCTGGTCGACAAGGAAGGCAAGGTCCGTGAGGCCCGTATCGCCAAGTCGTCGGGGATGAACGTCGGCTTCGATGAGGCGGCGCTGGAGGCGGCCTACAAGAACTTCTATAAGCCGGCCATCCAGAACGGCCGTCCCGTTGCCATCTGGGTCACGTACCCGGTGGAATTCAAACTGAAGTAACTGGCTCCGAACATGAAGCGCTCGTGCCCTGCGGGCGCGGGCGCTTTTGCCTGCCCTCCGGACGTTCACGCCGGATCCCTCACCTCCGGGTTGCGATCTAGATCGACAGCGGTCCGCGTCGCGCGGGCCCGGATTGGGGGTGCGTTATGGCCGACACATTGATTGGCACCAGGCCCGACTATGGCGCCTGGGAGCTGAAGCGCGTCTATCAGCGTCACATGCTCCTGGCGACAATGCTGGCGGTGACCGTGTACGCCGGCGCGTTAGCGGGGATGTTGCTTTATCGTCACCTGGCGTTTTACAAGGGGGCGGCGACTGCCCCTCACGATCCGGGAGCGATCACCGTGGACATGTTTCCGACTCCGAGGATGGTGCATCGGACACCCGTGTTGGCATCAGCGCCACAGGCCGCCCTGCCCATCATCGGCATCCCGGTCCCGGCGCCCGATGAGCAGGTGACCGAGGCGGTGCGTTTCCCGACCCAGGCCGAACTGGCCGAACTGTCGATGGGCGATCTGCCGGCCGGGATGAACGATGGAGCGATTGTGCTCGACTCCGTCGCCGTGAACCTCGGAGACTATATTCCGGAGCCAGGCGAGTTTGTCGCCGTCGAAGAGCTTCCACGGCTTGTCCATGCCGAGCCGGCAATCTTTCCCGAGATGGCGCGTCTGACCGGGCGCGAGGGGTCGGTCACGGTCCTGGCTTTGGTGGGCATTGCTGGCACGGTGCGCCGAGTGCAAATCGCGAAGTCATCCGGTACCAGCGTCGGTTTCGACGAAGCCGCAGTGGCGGCGGTCTCCCAGTACCGCTTCCGTCCGGCAATCCAAAACGGCCGTCCGGTAAACGTCTGGGTGTCGCAGCGGATTGATTTTAAACTGCATTGATTGAACGGCCGGCCAAAAGACCCCCGCCTGGCGGGGGTTTTTTTGTATTCAGCCCACGGGGTTGACTTGAGCAAAACTGTCGGGTTCCTTATCAGTCTGTCTTGGAATCCGACAAAGAGAGTATCATGCCAACCAAACGATTGAACAGCGTGCTTGAGGCCATCGGCTGGACCCCGATGATCCCGCTTCACCGTGTGGCCTCCGGCCTGGCCATGCCGCTTCTGGCCAAGGTCGAGTTTCTCAACCCCGGCGGTTCGGTCAAGGACCGGATGGCCCTCCACATCCTCAACAAGGCCGAAAAAGACGGCAAACTGAAGCCGGGCGGGGTGATCGTGGAGAACACCTCGGGCAACACCGGCGTGGGCGTGGCGATGGTCGCGGCGGTGCGCGGCTACAAGGCCATCTTCACCATGCCCGACAAAATGTCGACCGAAAAGGTCAACCTGCTGAAGGCCTATGGGGCCCGAGTGGTGGTGACCCCGACCAATGTCCCGGCCGACTCGCCCGATTCATACTACGAAACCGCCAAGCGCATCGCCCGCGAGACGCCCGGCGCCTTCATGCTCAATCAGTACCACAACGAGGACAACATCGACGCCCACTACCGCTCCACCGGCCCGGAGATCTGGGAGCAGACCGAAGGCAGGATCGACTGCCTGATCGCCGGCATTGGCACCGGCGGCACGCTCTCCGGCTCGGCGCGGTTCCTGAAAGAAAAGAATCCGAAGATTCAGATTGTGGCGGTCGATCCGGAGGGGTCGATCTTCTACGACTGGTTCAAATCGAAGACGATGGCCGAGCCGAAGGTCTACAAGGTTGAGGGCATCGGCGAGGACATGATCACCGGCGCAATGGACTTTTCGGTGGTCAATGACATGGTTCGCATCAATGACAAGGAGAGCTTCCTCTACGCGCGCCGTCTGACGACCGAGGAAGGGCTCTTCGCCGGCGGCTCCTCGGGATCGGCGGTGGCGGGCGCGATCAAGTATCTGACCGCCCACCCGGAGTACAAATGCCCGGTCACGATCCTGCCGGATTCGGGCACCCGCTACCTATCGAAGATCTACAATGATGAATGGATGCGCGACAACGGCTTCCTCGAAGAGCCGGTGCGTCTCGGCACGGTCAAGGATGTCATCGCCGGCCGTCCGAAGCCGGTGGTGACCGTGACCACCGATCAGCCGGTCTTCAAGGTGGTCGAGCTGATGAAGGCCAACGACATCTCGCAGATGCCGGTGATGGAGGATGGACGGCTGGTCGGCGTGATCAGCGAGGCCGATCTGTTGCGCCACATGATGTCTGGCACGCATCGGATCGTGGAGCCGGTCGGGCAAGTGAACCGTCATCCGGCGCGCACGGTGGCGTTGGACACGCCGCTGGGTGAAGTCGCGGCGGCGTTTTCCACCGGCGGACATGAACTGGCGGTGGTGGTCGACGGGGAGACGATCAAGGGTGTAGTCACCAAGATCGATCTGCTGGATCATTTGGCGAAGACGCTGAAGTGAAGCCGGGTGCAGGGGCTTAAAGCCCATTGCCCCGCGATGAGGGAAAGGGATCAGACTTGAAATTCGAGACATTGGCAATCCATGCCGGCCAGGCGCCGGAGCCACAGACCGGCGCGATCGTGGTGCCGATATACCAGACCGCCACCTATGCGCAGCCGGCGATCGGCCAGCATAAGGGATACGAGTACTCGCGCACACACAATCCGACCCGCAAGGCGTTGGAAGAATGCCTGGCGGCGCTGGAGCATGGCAAGTATGGGCTGGCCTTCGCCTCGGGCATGGCCGCCACCTCGACCACCATGGCGCTGTTCAACAAGGGCGACCATGTGATCTGCGGGGATGATGTCTACGGCGGCACCTACCGTGTCTTCGAGAAGGTCTTCCGTCCCTGGGGCCTCGATTTCAGTTTTGTCGACACCACCGATCTGGCGCTGATCGAGAAGGCGATCAAGCCCACGACGCGCATGATCTGGCTGGAGACGCCCTCCAATCCGCTCTTGAAAGTGAGCGACCTGCGCGGCGTGGCGGCGCTGGCGAAAAAGCACAACCTGATCTCGGCGGTCGACAACACCTTTGCGTCGCCCTACTTCCAGCGGCCGCTGGAAATGGGCATCGACATGGTGGTGCATTCGACCACCAAGTTCCTCGGCGGACACTCGGACACTGTCGGCGGCGCGATTGTGCTCTCCGACGATACAATTTTCGAGCGGCTCTCGTTTTCGCAGAATGCCATCGGCGCGGTGCCGGGGCCGTTCGATTCCTGGATCACCCTGCGCGGCCTCAAGACCCTGGCGATCCGCATGAAGGCCCATGAGGCCAACGCCATGACCATCGCCAGACACCTCAGCGCGCACAAGCGCGTGACCAAAGTCCTCTATCCCGGGCTGCCGTCCGATCCGTACCACGCTATCGCCAAGAGCCAGATGTCGGGATTCGGGTCGCTGATCTCGTTCTATCTCGACGGCGGCGAGAAGGAAGCGCGGCAGGTCTGCAAGTCCACCAGGGTCTTCTCGCTGGCCGAATCATTGGGCGGTGTCGAGTCGTTGATTGAGCATCCCGGTCTGATGACTCACGCTTCGATTCCGAAGGACATCCGCGAGGCGCGCGGCCTGGGCGACAGTCTGATCCGGCTGTCGGTCGGCATCGAGCACATCGAGGACCTGATGACCGATCTCGACGCCGCGCTGGCATCGTATTGAGCAATTCGCGATCATTGATTCCCGCGCCGCGCCCGCCGCGGCGCGGGAATTCTCATGGAAGGAGGACCACGCGATGATCAAGACCAGGTACGGCTACTCGGTGAAGACCCGGTTGGCCTATGATGACGCGATCGCCAGGGTGACCGAAGAACTGAAGAAGGCCGGCTTCGGCATCCTGACCGAGATCGATGTAAAGGGAACGTTAAAGAAGAAGCTCGATCTCGACTTCCGCCGCTATGTGATCCTCGGCGCCTGCAATCCCGTGCTCGCCTCACGCATGCTGGCCGAGGAGATCGAAGTTGGTCTGCTCATGCCCTGCAACGTGATTGTCTACGAAAACGACGATCGCTTGGCCACCATCTCGCTTCTGTCGCCGCGCGCGATGTTGTCGGTGACCGGACGGGACGATCTCGTGGCCACCGCCGATGAGGCGGAGAAACTGATTGCCGGTGTTGCCGCGACCCTGGCGTAACAGGTTGCGGGAACCCAGAGACGGCCTCCGCGGTTATTCGACCGCCAATCACATAAGGAGGCCGTCATGAACACCATGCCGCAAGCCCATGACCATCATCACGATACGGGCCCGACTCCGGCCTCGTCCGCCACGCCTTCACAGTCCTACCCAGTGATGGGGATGCACTGCGCCAGTTGCGTGAAGACCGTTGAAGAGGCGATTGCCGCGGTTCCGGGCGTTGAGTCAGCTTCGGTCAATCTGGCCACCAGCAAGGCGACCGTGGCCTTCGATCCGCACAAGGTGCAGCCGCAGGATCTCGCGACAGCGGTCAAAGACGCCGGATACACGCTGCTCGTCCCGGATGACAAGCCGCGCACTGATGCGCACGGCGACCATGCCGGCATGACCGATCACTCGGCCCACCTGTTTGAAGGCGCGCAGGCGGAAGAACTGGCCGACTACCGCCGGCGCACGATCATCTCGGCGGCTCTGACCCTGGGCATCATGATCGTCGGGTTGGGTCACATGCTCGGCGGGTTGTTCCGGGTGCCGTGGCATGGCGATCCGCGCCTGGAGCTGCTGCTGGCTACGCCCGTGGTCTGGTGGGCGGCGCTCCCATTTCATCGCGCCACCTGGGCGGCGGCGCGCCACTTCCGTACCGACATGAACACGTTGATCAGCGTGGGCACGCTGATCGCCTATACGTACAGTCTGGTCGTCACCCTCTGGCCGTCGGTGTTCTCCGCCGATGGCACGCATCCGGCGGTCTACTTCGAGACTGCGGCGATGATTGTGACGTTGATTCTCGCCGGACGCTGGATGGAGGCGCGCGCCAAAGGAAAGGCGCGCGCGGCGATTCAGGAACTGCTGAACCTGCGTCCCGCCACCGCACGGGCCAAGCGCAACGGCGAGTTTGTCGATGTCGATGCCGCCACGCTGACGCGCGGCGATGAAGTGCTGCTGCGTCCCGGCGAACGGGTCGCCGCCGACGGCGTGGTGATTCTCGGCGCCTCGTCGATCGATGAGTCGATGCTCACAGGGGAACCGTTGCCGGTCGCCAAGGAAATCGGCGACACCGTGACTGGCGGCACGCTCAACACCACCGGTTCGATCACCTACCGCGTCACCCGCAGCGGATCCGATACGACGCTGGCGCAGATTGCGCGTCTGGTGGAATCGGCGCAGGGCAGCAAGCCGTCGATCCAGAAGCTGGTTGACCGCATCGCCGCGGTCTTTGTCCCGGCGGTGTTCGCAATCGCCGCGCTCACATTCCTGGTCTGGGCCTTCATCGGGCCGGAGCCGCGTTTTCTGCTGGCGATGAAGGCCGCGGTCGCGGTCCTGATCATCGCATGCCCCTGCGCGCTGGGGCTGGCCACGCCGGCGGCGATCATGGTCGGCACCGGACGCGGCGCGCAACTAGGCCTGCTTTTCAAGAACGCCGCCGCGCTCGAAGCGCTGGCGCAGATTGACACCGTCGTGCTCGACAAGACCGGCACCGTAACCGTGGGCGAACCGGCGGTGGTCGGAGAGTGGATTTCGCAGGAGATTGCCCCGCGCGAGTTCTGGGGCGTGGTCGCGGCGATGGAGGAGCGCTCCGAGCATCCGCTGGCGCAGGCGATTTCGCGCCGCGCGGTCAACGAGGAGGGCGACACGGTTGCCATCGTCGATTTCGCCGCCGAATCCGGGCAGGGAATCGCGGCGCGTGTGGGACCGTCACGCTGGCGCATCGGCCGTCTCGATGACCAACGGGCCGCGCTGGACACCGGCTCTCCGCTGGCCCGTGACTTGGCGGCGTGGGAGAAGCAGGGGCATTCGCTGGCGTTGGTCTCGCGCGACGATGCGGTGGTCGGCGCCTTTGCCATCGGTGACCGCATCAAGCCCGATGCCGCCGCCACCATCCGTCGGCTCAAGTCGCATGGCTGGCGGGTCATCCTGCTGTCCGGCGACCGACGCACCGCGGTGGAGCACGTCGGCGCGCAGATCGGTGTCGATGATGTAATCGCCGAGGTCCTCCCGCAGGACAAGCATGAGGTGGTCAGGAAACTGCAATCGGCGGGGCACCGTGTGGCGATGGTCGGCGATGGCATCAACGATGCCCCGGCGCTGGCCGCGGCCGATCTGGGCATTGCGATTGGCACCGGCACCGATGTCGCCAAGGAGGCCGCCGACATCACCGTGCTGGGCCATCACGCCGGCGCGATCGCCGATGGGGTCGATCTGGGCAAACGCACCCTGTCCACAATTCGCGGCAATCTGTTCTGGGCCTTCTTCTACAACGTCGCGGCGATTCCCATTGCCGCCGGGCTGCTTTATCCATTTACCGGGATGCTGCTGTCGCCGGCCATTGCCGCCGCCGCGATGGCGTTCTCGTCGGTCTTTGTGCTGACAAACTCGCTTCGACTGCGCGCGTTCCGTCCCGTATCTTCCGCGTAGGATGGAATCAACGCCGAATACTCCCGCGCCGCCGATCCCCCGCAAGGGGGACATCGTCGAATTGGAGATCGAGGCCTGGGGGGACCGTGGACGCGGCATCGCCCGATGCGGCCGCATGGTCGTGCTGACCGACCGAGGCCTGCCCGGCGATCGGGTCACGGCGAAGATCATCAAACGCCGCAGTCACCATCTCGAAGCGGTCCTGCAGACGATCGTCACACCCTCGCCGCATCGCATCCCGGCGCGCTGTGTCCATTTCGGCGAATGCGGCGGGTGCCGTTTGCAGGATTTGGCCTATGACCGCCAGGTGGCCGACAAGGCGAGGCATGTCCGCGACCAGTTGCAGCGTATCGGCGGCATCGATCCTGTGCCGGAACTCGAGGTAATCGGCGCCGACCCTCCCTGGCAGTACCGCAACAAGATGGAGTTTTCCTTCGGCGGGCACCGCGATGGCCCTCTGCGGCTGGGACTGCATTCGCAGAACACCTACAGCGACTCCTTCGATCTGTGCGAATGCTGGATCACCGACCCGCGCGCCGCCGAAATCGTCGCGCGCACCCGCGAGTTTCTCGCCGCGCGGAATCTGCCGTCCTATGATCCGGTGGCGCACACCGGCTTTCTGCGATTTCTGGTGGTTCGCTTCGGGGCGCGCACCGGCGAGCTCCTCGTCAATCTCGTCACCGCCGATGCGCCTTGGGAGGGCGCCGATGACTATGGCGCGCACCTGCGCGCTGTCTGCCCGTACATCACCACCGCGCTGTGGACCGTGACCTCCTCGCGCGCCAATGTCGCCACCGGCGATGTGCGGCGCGTCTTTTTCGGACCCGGTGTTCTGCATGAGACACTCGGCCCCTTCACCTTCGAAATCGCGCCGACCGGCTTTTTCCAGACCAACACACTCGGCGCCGAACGGCTCTTCGGCAAGGTGATCGAGTGGATCGGCGGGCAGGGGGCGAGGATTCTCGACCTCTATTCCGGCGCCGGGGCGATCTCGCTTTTTCTTTCCCAGGCCGCCTCGGAAGTAATCGGGGTTGAGTCGCATGCCGATTCGGTCGCGGCGGCCGAACGCAACGCCGCGCGCAACCGGGTCGGCAACTGCCGCTTTGTCTGCGCCGACACGCTCGACTATCTGCGCGCCGCCCCGGCCGATGAGATCGCCGCCTCGCTGGTGGTGGTCGATCCGCCCCGCGCCGGATTGCATCCGAAGGTGGTCCGGATTCTGGCGCAGGCGCATCCGGCGCGGATTGTCTATGTCTCCTGTAATCCGGCGGCGCTGGCCCGCGACCTGCAACTGCTCGGCGAGGCCTACCGCCTGGCATGCATCGCCGCGGTCGACATGTTTCCGCATACCCCGCATGTCGAGGCGGTCGCGCTGTTGGAGCAGGTCCCCTGAGCGGGGCGGACATTCGGATTGCTTCACGCCCGCCCGCGTTCCATCTTGCCCCCATGACAGATCACCTGTATGCCCCCTGGCGGCAGGAATTCATCCTCGATGCCAAACGGCAGGCGAAGGATGAGGGGTGCATCTTCTGCCGGCCGGAGACCCGCAAGCATGTGCGCGAACTGATCCTCCACCGCGGCCAGACCGCCTTTGTCGTGCTCAATCGCTACCCCTACAACGCCGGCCACCTGATGGTGGTGCCGTATCGGCATGTCGCGCAACTGCCGGCGCTGAAGAGCGCCGAAAGGCATGAGATCATGGACCTCGTCGCGTTGGCAAGCGAGATACTCGGCGAACTGCAGAATCCGGCGGGGATCAATGTCGGGATGAACCTCGGACGCGCCGCCGGGGCGGGGATCGACGGCCATCTGCATGTGCATCTGGTGCCGCGCTGGGTCGGCGACAACAACTTCCTGCCCGTGCTCTTCGACACACGCGTGATTTCTGTCGATCTGCGCGCCATGCACCGCAAACTGAAAGCCGCGTTCGCACGGCATGCGAAGAAGTAAGCGCAGCCGACCGACCGAACCTCACCTTCCATCTCGTCATTCCCGGGTAAGCGGGAATCCAGTCATGCAACGGCCGGCGGCCGGGGGACTCGCCCAGAATGACAGTTTGGAACAGGGGTCGTCCAGCAATCGTCTTTGTTACCCCTTCACCCACAACATCTTGTGATCGCCGCGGTCATCGCTTGGCGTCTGTTTGACTTCGCTAAATCCGGCGTCTTATCATTGCCGCAACAGGCAATCGCCTAACAGCCGCCGGGTGATGGGACCGTCCCGGCCGCCTAACTGTCGCCCGCCATGAAGATTCCGCGCAAAGCCGATCTGATCAGTTTGCAGGAGGTCTACAAGACCGACGACAAGATCGCCGAGGCGCTGGGCGGAATCCCCGAGTATCTCGTCGCCTACTGGCGGCGCAAGAAGGGTGTGCCGCCGTGGACCGAGGCCAAGTTCTCCGAGCAGCAGATACGCGATCTCTGGGAACGGTTCGGCGACGACTTCCGCTGCGGGCGCGAGCTGAATCTCTCCAAGGCCGCCTTCTACAGCTGGCGGCGCAAGTACGGCATCCTCGAAAAGCCGGCGCAATTGAAGCTCGAGCAGCTCGAACTGCGGCTGCCCGGCGATCTGCTCGAAGAGGAACCGCGCAAAGTCGAGAAACCCGACAAGCCGCGCACGTCGACCGCCAAGATTCTGGCGCGCGCCGCCGAATCGTGGCCCGAGGCGAAGCTCCCCGCCGACTGGATCTGCCGGCGTGAGGGGGAGGGCGAATTCGCCCCCTACATCTTCGCGCCCGGGCCGAAACTCGAACAGCCGTCGTTGGATCTTTACGCCGAAATCCCCGCCGCCGATGCGCGGCTGCCCTTTTGGCTTTCGCCCTGGCGGGGGGACATGGTCTGGCAACTGGTCGAGGCACGCGCGGTCCTGCCCGGGCAGTTTGTCGCCGCGCCGCACGGCGTACTCGGTGGATTGGGCGGAGTCGGGGTGCTGGTGCTCGATCCGGAGCATCTCCGGAGTGTTTCCCGCTCCGCCGATGCCGCACCCGGGTCCGCAACTTGTGCGCCGGCCATCCCGGTGGCGCGCATTGAGGTCACGCGACGCATCCCCGCCGAGTCGGATGTCGAGGACATCATCCTCGCCATGATTGAGGCCGGGTGGCACAAGTCGCTGGCCGGACGCATCCTCGAGCTGGTCGGCCCGCCGATCGAACGGCTCAGCGTCGACCGCAAGGTCAAGCTCTGCGCCGCGCTGGTCACCCTCGGAGCCGCCGCGGCGATCGTCACCTTCGATGACGCCATCCGCCGCCACTACGGACGTATCCTGCAGGGACGGTTCCCGCAGAGCCATCCCGACCGCACCGCGGTCTACGACGAGGAGCATTTTCTCGAGGGACGCGGTATCGAGCCGAAGGTGGGAATCTGTGAGAATGGCGAGTGGACCATCCGGCCGGCGGCGCAGGCCCCCGCGCCGGGCGGCATCATAGTAGGCCCCGACGCGCTCCCCTACGAAATCGAACTCTGCGCCCAGCGCCTGGCCGGACGCCACCTCGGCCCCAACGATCCCCCGGTGATCGTCTGCCCCGCCACGCTCCAGGTCTACCACACCGCCTTCCGCAAGGGCTGGGCCCAGACCATCGTCAACGCCGGCGGGTCCGTGGCGGATGTGGCGCTGGGAAAGCGCGGGATTGATGGAGCGCTCGAAGAAAGCCTGAGGATGAGCCGCACTCAAACTCGAGTCAGCCCCGGTTTGAGCAGATTTCGGATTTGCTCGCCTTCATCAGCGATTCGTGCCTGAGTCCGGGGATATTCGGACGGGCGTTGCGGCGAAAGCGCTGAGCATCAATCGCTGCCTTCTACTGGGACTTACCTACCGCGATATCAAACACAATAGTAGGCGTTGAGTCGTATAATACGTCGCCGACGGAATGGTCGTCTGTGTTGATCTTGAGTACGCCCGGAACCGTGGCGTGTGAATCCACAAATGCCTTGGGCAAGGTCGGGTGAAAGGCGATGTTCCATACTGCCAGCCCGGCTCCCGGCTTGTCAAGCCGTATGTCCGCAGTTTGAATGGTGTCCTTGGGTGTACCGGTTGTAGCGTCTAATATGAGAATGTAACCCAGGTGAGGATCGAAAACCGCAGATTGCGTCACCCAAACCTCACTTTCGTCAGGCGTGATTTGGCACGACCCGAATAGTGTCAGGAGCGGGTGGCGGAAGAAGCTCGTGTGATCAGTGACGTCGAATGCAAACAGAGCAGGACCACTCTCATCATATCCCAGGATGTAGAGAGCACTCTTGTTCGGACTCGTTACCGCCTGGAGTGCGATCACACCACGGCCGGTCGCGGGAGAGACAAATCTGAAGGAGTCAACTACCGAACCAGATGCGACGTCAAGCCGGATAAGAACATCGGAGAATTGGTGCAATGCACTGTCAGGGGCGCGCACGATCCCCACCAATTCGCCCGGCAATGGCGAATCGACAAACAGCTCGAAACCCCGCTCCCAAACTGTGTCCAAGGTCATAGCAGGATATTCGTAAACAAACGTGGATTCAGGCCGGCTGCATACGAGCCGATTGGGCGCGATTGTGAAGGTTATGAACTCTGCATGCGTTGGGAAAGCCACGACCTGGGAGTGTAAGGATTTTTGTGTTTGTCGGTCGTACATTGAACCCAGAGTTGGG
>CAZQIZ010000032.1:0-27146 GCA_964593585.1 uncultured Ignavibacteria bacterium | reverse complement strand
GAGCCGAAGCCGAACTTGTGAGGTTATGACTGGCCGAAAAACGGGGGAAGGTCAGAGGCTTTGCATGGAACGCACATTACAACGAAACGGCTGGATGCCGATGGCGATAGTGCTGGCTGCAATGACCACGCATGCAGCTTACGGTGTGAACTTCCACACACGCTCGGCTCCGGCGCCTGGAGAGAACTCAGTTCCGATTGGCTGTCCAACTCCCACGACTTGGCCACTGTCATCGCCCTATCCAAACATCCCGCTGCTGCCGGGGGACGAGACGGTCGATCAAAGCGAAATGTCAATTGCGATCAATCCGCTCGATCCTTCCATTCTTTTGGCAGGTGCTAACACGATGCGAGATCCAGATAGCTGCCAACGTACGATATTTAATCAAGGTGCTTACTCTTCTTCGAATTCGGGAGCGACTTGGCAGGGGAGTGACGATTCGCCCGAGACCTCAGGGAAGGGGACTGACCCGTCCGTGGCGGTAGCCAACGGCTACTACTGGTACTCTTTTATGGAGGAGTCCGGAACGGCGTGGAGGGCCGTTCTGGCACAGGGGTTCTTTCCCGGGCAGTGGACAGCGTCCTATCCGATCTTCGAGGCGGCTAATCCAGACCGGCCACATTTGGCCGTGAACGAGGGCACCGGTGTCCCGTATGTTGCATTCATGGACGGCAACTATCAGATTGGGTACAAGGTCTTCGTCTCGCGTCTGATTGAAGGAATTGGAATGACAACTCCCTTCCAGGTCGCATCGAACGCTTTTGTGTCGTGCTTTGGAGCAAATGTAGCCATCGGGCTGAACGGCGAGGTCTACGTGGCTTGGGGTGTGTCAAACATCAATCCTCCGGACCCGGAAATAGGCATTGGTTTTGCACGATTATTTGACGATGACGGTACTTTTTTCATTCAGAGCAGGTACGACACAATCCCCGGCTTGGGCGTCGATGGCTTAACACGCTGGCCGCTGAAGGGCTTTCTCTCGGCAAACAGTTCTCCTGTGATGGCTGTGAACAGATCCCCTAACTGGTATCCCGGGAGCATTTATCTCGTGTGGGCGGATTTCGAGGTCGACACAATTTCACTTGGTCCTCCTCTCAAGCTTGATACGACGCCAGACATTCTGTTGACGAAGTCTCGCGATCGCGGTGTCACTTGGTATCCGCCAGTGAAAGTAAACAGCGACGGCGTTGGCACCGACCAATGGATGCCATGGGTGACCGTGGACCCGAATGGATACGTGCACGTTGTATTCTATGACAGCCGCGTTGACCTCGATTCGAACCTCATGACCGCAGTGTACGTGGCGTCATCCTATAACGGGGGCCAGACCTTTGTGGACACGAACAATGTTTTAGTGAGCTCGGTTGCTTTCTACCCCTACTGCGTTCCGGGCGCACGATCAAATGATTATGGCTGCTACATGGGAGACTACATCGGCATCGCTTCAAAGGACGGATTCGTGTACCCTTGTTGGAACGACAACCGTACGGGCTACCAGAAGGCGTATGTGGCGGAAGTGCCCCGCTACCGGCCCCCAGGAGGAGGTGGAGGAGGTGGAGGATGCCCGTACGTGTACGCGTGGGATGGGGCACAGTATCACCAGGAGAACACGGTCTTGACTGCCTGCGAGACCCGCGAATCCCGTGCGGCGGTTACGGACTATTTGAAGTTGAGTCACCAACTCGCGGACGATGATGGATTCTATCGCTTGCAGATTCGCGAGTTCGAACACGAAGTATCGTATTTGGATGCGTTCGAACTGCTCTCGGTCGATCATCCAAGCGACACGCGGGTCGGTGTGACCCCAGGAGGGGACGTCTTCCTGTTCGACCAAGAGTTTAGGCCGGTCGCCGCTTTCGATCACAGCGGAAGCGATGTTCTCAATCTCGTTTCGGTAAAGGACGGAAGGAAATACCTGTCAAGCCAACCGGGCGTGATGGATGTCTATTTCGAGGTGGAACAGGGCGGTCTGCCGGGCGTACTGTTTGACCCGGTCGTCCCCGGCGAGGAAGCCATGGGGCCGCCTCCGCCCCAGAAAAAAGGCAATCCCGGTGCGGGAGTACAGGTTGAAGTCGAGGACGCGCACGGACAGTGGCACAGTATCGATGAATTGCCCCCGCGGGCGCTTTCCGAAGACGCAGTTTGGTTTCTCAGGTCGTCTGAGGGTTTCTCTTCGCCGCGACTTCGCATCCGCATCCGCTGGGGCGAGCGGTTTGAAGTAGACCAGCTGGCGTATTTCACCATCCATGAGTCCGCACCAGTTGTCTGCTCCGCGAGGTTGGGGAGTGCGAAGCACTCCTCGGTAGGCGACGTCAGCGATAACCTGGCGCTCTCAGACGAGATAATTGCCACGTTGAATCCTGGGGAAAGCATCGACTTAGAGTTCCCCTGTAGCGCGTTCGGTGCGACCACTCCTGGCTGGTCCCGCCGGTTCATCCTAAAGTCCGTAGGGTACTATGAGCAGGCGAACGCGACGACACCCAAGGCCTTTGCGCTTAGACAGAACAACCCAAACCCCTTCAACGCTGGCACCGACATTTCATTTGTTCTCAGCCGCCGCGAAAGAGTTCAACTCGACATCTTTAACATCCTTGGCCAACGCCTTGTCACCTTGCTGGAAGACGAGATTGGCCCGGGCGAATTCACAGTTCCTTGGGACGGGCGGGGATCGACGGGTGAAGAGTTGCCCAGCGGCGTCTATCTCTACAGACTGAGTCGCGCATCGGGGATCGAAACAAAGAAGATGTCGTTGGTCCGGTAGCTGAATTGGTCGTATTTGGTGGCGATATCCTTTGCTGAGGTAGCCGACGGGCGGCATCCCTCTCGTGGAAGTGCTCGCCCACATAGCAGACCACTACTGCACGCATGCTTGGATCCAACACTGTATTTCGGGTGAGTGATTGTTGCAAATGAGATTAGTGCGTGCGGGGTTCGGCCTCATGTTGCTAATGGCGACTGTCGTTGGTCGGGTTTCGACTGCGCGGCAAACTAATTCGCCCGCAGCCGAATCAACGCCGGGAATTACTTATGAGCAGCCGACGCGCCACTCAGCGTCGCAACATGGCGAGAACACGATTGGAGACGCGACCTGCATGCCGCTGCCCGACATCCTGCTGCCGAGGGAGCAAGTCGCGCATTATTCCGATTGCGAACTCAAAGCCACTCATTTGTTCGTGATCGCGGGAGGGAACCTCGGGGACCCGGTGTTGCGCTATGTGATTAAGGGAGACTTGACCTACTCAGCCGAGACGTTGCCTATCCATGATGTTGCACCATGGTTGACGGCCGACTTGGATCTGGACGGGAACATGGAGCTCATAGCACAAGGGGCCAGTGCGCCTTTCACCGGAGACGGCTGGATTGAGATATATTCGGCTCCGGACTGGCGCCTGCGTGCACGGCTCGTCTTTCCATCGATGAACGTGGCAATGCATCCGATGGTTGTAGAGGTGGACGACGATGCGTATCGGGAGATCTACCTCGCTGCATCGAACTTGGGGGGTGCGTCCGAAGTGGCCTTGGCTGACTACAATTCCGCGCTTGACACTATCGTCGTGATTGCCAGAGCGCCGGCCCCTCGGAAGACATTTGGCCAATCAGCGGTTGGCGACTTTGATGGCGATGGGCGCATCGAATTCATCACGGGCAACTACTGGGGTTACTCCCTGTTTGAGTTTGACGGCCAAGCGCTCAATTACGGGGGCCGAGTCGGACCGGACAGCGTTGACGGCGTATACTGGAGCGCGGTTGCATGTCGCCCCAAGCCCGATGGCGTTCTCTATGCGCTTATCGGAAGCGTCCGCCCTGATTTCGTGTCCAGGGCATGGCTGCTTAAGCCGACCGGCGACAATTCATTCGAAATTGTCCGCACCTTTGAGCACTCCGTCCGCGGAGCGGGCAATCACGATGTCTTAGCATTTGATATGGACTGCGACGGGCTCGACGAGTTGCTCATCAAGCAGGACAGTACTCGGGTTTGGGAGTGGGATGAGAATCTTGGCGACTTCGTACTGCGGTGTACCTGGGAGGTGGCCATCAACTTTCAGGTGACGGATTTGGACCAGGATGGTGCTCACGAGTGGTCCGGCATCGAAAGTTCCCTCATCAACCCCTTCCTTCGTCCCCACGAAGACCAAGAGTGTTCTGCCGCGCCTTGCGGTTGCCCATGCCAGGCGGACCCCGTATGCGATGGGGTCTCGGATATGGCCGATCTTGTCCGCATCATCGACCGGGCATTCCGCAACGGCAGTGCAATTAGCGATGCTGCGTGCACGCCGGTGGGCTGCATTGATGGTTTGACCGATGTCGATTGCTCAGGGTGCACAGATGTGGTCGATGTCGTGGAGATGATCGCGGTAGTGTTTCGGCATGCCGATCCACGGCAGTCCTTCTGCGCGCCCTGTCCGTGACGAGCGGCAGGTCTCAATCAGCACCTAGCCGGATCTGTCGTGCGGATTGCCCCCGCGAGTTTACGGGCAACGGTGATTCTATCTCGAATCGCCCTGACCGCTCAATAACCGCCCGACTCGGCTTGCCAGGCGCATGCTCGGCTTGCCGGTCCCGCGCTCCCATCGTGCCAAGGTCGACGGGTCCACTCCCAGCTGCCTGGCCGCCTCCTTCTGGGACAGCCCTCGGAGCTTCCGGACAGAGACCAGTTTCTCCGCCAAAGTCGAAGACGGCGGGAAGGGGTCGTAGCCCAGAAAGTCCCGAATCGCACCCCAGTACCGCCAGAATGGCCGGGATTCATTGCCTTCCCAGTTCCAGATAGCTGATTCGGTCACTCCGATGATCTCCGCGGCTTGTTTCTGAGTCAGTTTTAGGTCCAGTCGCCGCTTGCGGATGTGCTCTCCCAAGCTGTTCAACGACTTAGGATAGGCCGGATTCGGAGGACGACGGGCGACTAACCGGGCATGACAAAAAGGCAACGCAGGGATGTCCGTGTGGCTTCTTCGGATCGCCGATTCATGAGTGCAGCTGCAGTCAGCAGAAGATCACGCAGTACATGCCGAAGATCTCAGGACCACTCCTCGACCGCATCGACATTCACATCGAAGTCCCAGCGGTAAAGTTCAAAGAGTTGTCGTCAGAGGAAGCGGGAGAGCCGTCGGAACAGATTCGCAAACGCGTCAATCAAGCGCGCGACCGTCAACTCGAACGGTTCAAGAGCGAGAAGGGCGTCTACTGCAACGCGCACATGGAATCAAAGCACCTGCGCACCTACTGCCCCATCGACAACGAATCCCTCGAACTGCTCCGCCGAGCCATCACAAAATTGGGATTATCGGCACGTGCCTACGACCGCATCCTGAAAGTCTCCCGCACCATCGCCGATCTCGACGGCACCATCGACATTCATCCGCAGCATGTCGCCGAGTCGATTCAGTACCGCAACCTCGACCGCACGTTGTGGAACGTGGCGTAGATCCAAGATTCGGCCGGGCGAGGGGCTTTAAACCTCTGTCCTAGTACGATCGAATCAGCCCCGCGTGTTGAAGAGCCAGGCGAACACCAGATTCGGCCCTACCATTCCAACGACGCTCCCCGTAGGGGCGATCCTTGTGATCGCCCGCCCGACTGTGCGAGCAACAAGGATCCCAAGACCCGGCCAACAGCGCCGGGTCTTGGGATGACGACTCACTGGAAGGCATCCCATCAGGCAGGCGGCCGGTTGGAGTCGACGGCGGAACGAAGGTCCTACCGAGCGGAGGTCGGGTACGGGGGACTGCCGTCCGGGCGCGACTCTAAAGCCGACCGGATTGGTTGCCGATCTATCAGGTAGGGCAGTTCGCTGACGCCGCATGTCGTCGGAACGGATTGGTCACACCCTCCGCGCGCGCAACCGCGCCGGAGATTCCCAGAGTCGCGAGGTTGCCATGCCTGTCGATCCCGGTCTGAAAGAAGCCGTCTGGCTCCTGCTGGAAATTACCGCGCACCAACAGCCCGGTCAGTCGATCCATTCCGACTTCATCGTGCGCAAGTTTCCGAAGATCAACGAAAGCGAGATCTTCAGCGCCCTGCGCGAACTGGTGCAGGCGGGACGGCTCACTCTTAAGGCCTCGTCCCTCGACGATCACGGCAACGCCACCGCCTACCGTATTCGGCTGAAGGGGCAGGAGCATGTACCGGATCCGCCGCTGCCTGTCACCGCGGCGACGGGTGTCAGAACGGGCAACGATTCGCCCTCCGTGCATCTCACACGTTCAGCCGCTCCGACGCCAACACCAGTGGCATCTGTGTCCGGCGATGTCGTCTCGGCCACCGCGACCTTGGAGGCCGATCCGGTGGTTGACACTGCGGTGCCCGCCGCAACGCCCTCGCCGGTGAATGAAACTGCCGTGTCTGATGACGCTCAGGAACTGGCCGAGCAGCATTTCGCCGATGAAGTCTCGGCGTTCTTTGCCGAACTGTCGGCGGTGCGCAGCGCCAACGAAGAAGCCAAAAAGCAACTGATCGATCAGCTGGCCGTCCTCATGGCCATGTTCCAGTCGGCCGACGCCGAGAACTTCACCACCCCGATCGCCAAGCTTGCCTCGTTCAAAACGAAGGTCCACGTCATCGCGCCAGATCTGGTTTCCAACTACATTCTCCTCTGCCAGACCGCCCTGCGTGCCTGGTTGGGACGGGTGTAGCCGTCCCGCGCCGACGGGGCGCGGATCTCGCCACAATCGCAATTCGAATCCCTTTGGGCATGTCTCAGACCTGCCCCTACGATTGCGGCGCCAATGGCAGCATTCTGAAATCGGCCTCAAACATGCCCTTGTTGCGGCCGCCCGGAAATGGCGATATTGAAATACCGATCGTTATCGCCAATGTCCGAACGGGTGTTCGGACCGGCGCGACGGCGAATAGGCGATATCCCAACGGGCCCGCGGGCGGATCATGCATAAACAGCAGCGCACCATTCAGAAACCCGGCACACTCTCCGGCGCCGGATTGCACACCGGCGTCACCTCCACGATCCGTTTTCTGCCGGCCCCGGCGGGGACCGGCGTCGTCTTCCGGGTGCCCAACGGTTCCGGCACCGCCGATCTGAAGGCCGACATCGATTTCGTCATCGACGTCAACCGCGGCACCACCATCGCCCAGGGCGAGGCCAAGGTGCACACGGTGGAGCATGTGCTCTCGGCGTTGGCCGGACTGGAGATCGACAACTGCATCTGCGAGCTGGACAATATCGAGCCGCCGATCATCGACGGTTCCGCCAAGCCGTTTGTCGACGTCCTCCTGGCCTCAGGCATCGAGTCGCAGGACGAGCCCAAAAACTACTTCGAGCCCGATGGTCCGATCACCTACTCCGAGCCGGCCCGCGGTGTCGATCTGATCTGCCTGCCGCACGAGACCTTCCGGGTCACCTACATGGTCGACTATCGCAATCCGGCCCTGGGCACGCAGTA
Organism: uncultured Ignavibacteria bacterium; assembly: GCA_964593585.1. GTDB lineage: Bacteria > Zixibacteria > MSB-5A5 > WJJR01 > WJJR01 > JACQFV01. The sequence continues at coordinate 19,752 of CAZQIZ010000032.1, read as the reverse complement.
TACCACGCTGACTTCGCTGGGCGAGGAATATGCCGACGAATTCGCGCCGGCGCGCACCTTCTGTTTTCTCTCGGAAGTCGAGTTCCTCTACAAGGAGGGATTGATCAAGGGCGGTTCGCTGGACAACGCCCTGGTGATCTGCGACAACGGCAAGACCCAGGCCGATGCCGAACGTGTGCGTCAGATGCTCGGTTACAAGGGCGAAGTATTCATCGGCAAGACCGGCCTGCTCAATGACGTGCCGCTGCGTTTCTACAACGAGCCGGTGCGACACAAAGTCCTCGACTTGATCGGCGATCTGGCGCTGGTCGGCGCGCCGATCAAGGCGCACATTCTGGTGGCCCGCTCCGGTCACGCCGCCAATGTCGCGCTGGCCCGCAAGATTCGCGCCGAGATGGAAAAGAAGCGACTCGCCGACCGTTTCAAAGCGCCGACCGCCACCGGCAAGGGCATCGCCCTCGACGCCCAGGCCATCGCCCAAATCATGCCGCACCGCTACCCGATGCTGCTGATCGACCGGGTGGTCGAACTCGATCCGGGCAAGCGCGTGGTGGCGATCAAGAACGTGACCTTCAACGAGCCCTACTTCGTCGGGCATTTCCCCAACCACCCGGTCATGCCGGGCGTGATGATCGTCGAGGCGATGGCGCAGGCAGGCGGGTTGATGCTCCTGCACATGATCGATGATCCGTCCTCGAAGGTGGTCTACTTCATGGGGATCGACGAAGCCCGGTTCCGCAAGCCGGTGCGTCCGGGCGACCAACTGCGCTTTGAGGTCGAGATGCTCACCTTCCGCCGCGGCATGTGCAAGATCGCGGGCAAGGCCTACGTCGACGACCAACTGGTCACTGAAGCGACCATGATGGCGATGCTGATGGAGAAGTGAAGGGCGACGGACGGTCGTTTTTGACAGTACGAAGGGACAGAATTTGATTTCTTTGCGATCCCGCGCGATGACCGTGCGGGATTGCGCGTATCGAGATCGAGGACGAATGACGCAGACGTTGACGGAGACCCGCATTCACCCGACCGCCGTAGTCGACCCGAAGGCCGAGCTGGACCACGGCGTGATCGTTGAACCCTATGCCATCATCGACGCCGATGTCCGCATCGGCGCCGGCTCGGTGATCGGCGCGCATGCCCGTATCGCCGCCGGGGCGCGTCTGGGACGCGAAGTGCGCGTCTACGACGGCGCCGCCCTCTCCAACCCGCCGCAGGACCTCAAGTACGCCGGCCAGCCGACCGAGCTGTTTGTCGGCGACCGCACCGTGATCCGCGAATGCGCCACACTCAACCGCGGCACCACCGCCAGCGGCAAGACGGTGGTCGGCGCCGATTGTCTGATCATGGCCTACGCCCATGTCGCGCACGACAACGAGTTGGGGCATCATGTCATTCTTGCCAACGCCGTCCAATTGGGCGGCCACGTTCATCTCGGCGACTGGGCGATCATCGGCGGCGGCACGGTGGTGCACCAGTTCTGCCTGATCGGGCCGCACGTCATGGTGGGCGGCGGCTTCCGCGTCACGCAGGACATTATCCCGTATGTCACGACCGGTGGCTACCCCCTCAAGACGCTCTCGGTCAACCGCATCGGTTTGGAACGGCGCGGCTTCACGCCGGAGCAGATCGGCGCGATCACGCGCGCCTTCCGCACGTTGTTCCGCAGCGGCCTGAACATGTCGCAGGCGCTGGAGAAACTGAAGAGCGAGGGGCCGCACACGCCCGAGACCGCGCTGATGATCGAGTACGCGTCCCGCTCTGAACGCGGCATCATCCGCTGACATTGCCCATGTCCGAACGCCTCACCATCGGTGTCATCGGCGTCGGCCATCTGGGGGTGCATCATGCGCGGCTGTTGGCCGGCTCGTCGCGCTGGCGCCTGGCCGGCGTTTACGATGCCGATTCCACAAAGAATCGCGAAGTGGCCGCGCTCCATGGATTGAACCCCTGCGCGTCCGCCGATGAGGTCATCGCCCGGGCCGAGGCCATCGTGGTCTGCACTCCGACTGAGTCGCATTTCTCCCTGGCGTCGGCGGCGCTGATTGCCGGACGCCATGTCTTTGTGGAGAAGCCGCTGGCGGCCACCAACGACGAAGCCGAGCAACTGGTCGCGCTGGCCAAGAGTCAGAATCGCACCGGAGCGGTCGGCCAGATTGAACGCTACAATCCCGCCGTGCTGGCGGTGCGCGACCAGATCGAGTCGCCGCGTTTCATCGAGGCGCATCGTCTCAACTCGTTCTCGCCGCGCGGGCTTTCCACCGACATCGTGCTGGAAGTGATGATCCATGACATCGATCTGGTCCGCTGGCTGGTGGGGGAGGAGCCGGTTGAGATCCGCGCCGCCGGTGTGCCGGTGCTGTCCGAAACCGACGACATCGCCAATTGCCGCCTCGCCTTCCCCGGCGGCTGTGTCGCCAATCTGACCGCCTCGCGCATTTCGACATCGCCGATGCGCAAACTGCGCGTCTTTTCGATCAACCGGTACACCAGCATCGATCTGCAGGCGAAGGCCGCCGAGACCTACCGTCTCTTTGAAACCGGCCAGTCGCCGCCGGAAGCGAGCTACTCGCCGGTCGCCTCCTGGCGCGGACGCGCCATCGGGCGCCATGGCGCCGACGTGGTCGACCGCAACGCCCTCGAAGATGAGCTAAACGACTTCCATCAGGCCATTGTCGAGCGACGCCGTCCCCGTGTCGACCTGATCGAGGGTGCGCGTTCACTCCGTGTCGCGCTCGCCGTCGCCGCCGCCTGCCGTCAGGCGGCGCAAATAGCCCGCGACCGCATCGCATCCAGTTCGTAACTTCCCCGCATGTCGGCCAAGTCCATCTGCCTGGTCGCGGGCGAACCCTCCGGTGATCTGCAGGGGGCGCTGCTCTGCGCCGCCATCAAGCAGCGCCATCCCGACTGGACGCTGTGGGGCGTCGGCGGCGACCGGATGGGTGTGGCCGGATGCACCCTGTGGCGCAACGCCCGCAGTTGGTCGGTCATGGGATTTACGCAGGTGCTCAAATCCCTGCCGAAATTCCATGAGCGGCTGACCGCGCTGGATGCCGAGATTGCCGCGCGGAAACCCGACGCGGTCATCCTGATCGACTTCCCCGGCTTCAATCTCAAGCTGGCGCAGCGTGTCCATGCCCGCGGCATCCCGGTCATGTACTATATCGTGCCGCAACTGTGGGCCTGGGGACAGGGGCGCATCGAACTCTTCCGCAAGCACATCGATCGGACCGTCGTGGTCTTTCCGTTTGAACGCGAATTCTTCGCCGCGCATGGTGTGCGCGCCGAGTGGATCGGGCATCCGCTGGTGGATCATGTTCATCCCACCGCGCCGCGCGCCGAGTTGCGGGCGCGGCTCGGGATTGCCGACACCGAGAGATTGATCGCGCTTCTGCCGGGCTCGCGTCTGCAGGATTTCGACAGCCACCTGCCGGTCTTCGCGGATGCGGTGAAGCTTGTGGGGGAGAAGATCTCCGGCATTCGCTGGGCGCTGGGGCTGGCCCCGACGCTGGCGGATCAATTCGGACCGCAATGGACAACGGAGGCCTCCGGCAAGCCCATTACCACCGCCATCTATGACCTGATGGCCGCCGCCGATCTCGTCCTGACCAAGACCGGCACTGCGACCGTGGAATGCGCGATCATCGGCACACCCATGGTGACCGTCTACCGCACCGGCTGGTTCAACTACCTGATCGCGCGCCGCCTGGTCAAAGTGCCTTATATCGCCATGCCCAACCTGATCGCCGGCGAACGAGTCGTGCCGGAGTTGATCCAGAGGCAGGCCTCCGCCGCGGCGATTGCCGCCGCGGCGATCCGGATTCTGTCCGACCTTGATGCGATCGAGTGTCAACGCGCTGGGCTGGCCCAAGTGCGTGAGCGGCTCGGTCCCCATGGCGCGGTGGCGCGCGCGGCCGAGGTCATCGACGAGTGGCTGGGAGTGTGATGGCGCAACTGGCCCATGGTCTCTACACCGCCGGCGCCCATCTGGCGGCGCGTCTCTATGCCTGGACCATGTGCCGTCGCGGACGCTGGGATGCCGATGCGATTGCCCAACGCCTGGGGCGGGAACTTCCGCCGGCAAACCTGTCGCAGCCGGTCTGGATTCATGCGGCATCGATGGGCGAAGTGCGCGTCGGCGCCCTCGGCGCGCATGCGCTGACCGCGCGCGGCGCCGCCATTCTTGGTTCCGCCATGACCGAAACCGGTTTCCGTCTGGTCTCTGACATCTATCCTGCTGGGACAATTGCCATACGCGCCCCATTCGATCTGCCGGCGGCGGTCGATGCGATGCTTGATCGGTACCATCCCCGCTCGCTTGTCCTGGTGGAGACCGAGTTGTGGCCGAACATGATCCGTCGTTGCGCTCAGCGCGGAATCCCGGTGTTTGTCATCAACGGCCGTCTCTCCGACAAGGCCTTCCCCTGGTATCGACGGACCCGATTCTATTGGCGCGCGATCCTGAATGATGTCTGCGCTTTCTTCATGCGCTCGGCGGAGGATGCCAAACGATTGCGGTCGTTGGGCGTCGACGACAGTCGCATCCATGTGGCTGGATCACTCAAGGCCGCGGTCGTTCCCGTAACGTCGGCGAAGTCCATGGCGCTCATCGAGCGAATCCGCCAGGTCGATCAGCCCGTTTGGATCGCCGGCAGCACGCGTCCGGGGGAAGAGGAGATCATCCTGGCGGCGCATCAACGGCTGCGCGGTCAATTCCCCGCGCTTCAGCTCTGGATCGCGCCACGCCACCCGGAACGATTCGACGAAGTCGCGTCGCTCTGCGCGCGCACACAACTGCCGACTGTCCGTTGGACAGAACTCTCCGCGGTTGACACAACACGCTCGCTCGCCATACTGCTCGTTGACCAGATGGGCATCCTGCCGGAGCTGTATGCGCTGGCCGATGCGGCGTTTGTCGGCGGCAGTCTCGTCCCGCTGGGCGGGCACAATCCGCTCGAACCGGCGCTGGTTGGCACTCCGGCTCTTGTCGGGCCTCACACCAACAGCCAGCGCGAGAGTGTCGAACAGCTCCTTGCCGATGGCTTGGCCCAGGTGGTTGCCGATGTCGAAGGATTGGTCAGTTCGCTGACACTCCTTCTCTCGGTCCCCGTCACCGCTGGGCAGCGCGCCGAACGCGCCGCGCGAGCGAAAGGCGCCGGCGGACGGATCGTCGAGACAATCGCCGATGAGATCCTCTCGCATTCCCCACGGACTCCGAAAGGCTCGTCGCGATGAGGGGGACTCTCACCCAACTGTTTGAACGCTGTTCGGCCGGCGAGTGGTCGGGCGCCACCTTAGCGTATGCGGCCTGCGCCGCGCCGGTGTCATTGGTCTATCGCGCCGGACTGGCTTTGCGCCCGCCATTGTCGCAGGTGCAGACGCCCTTGCGTCATTCACGCCTTATCGTCGTTTCGTCGCCCTTGATCGGTGGTGTCGGCAAGACACCGCTCACAGCGCTGATCAGTCAGAGCCTTGCCGCCCATGGCCACCGTGTCGCCATCGTCTCGCTCGGCTACCGTCGCCGCGGCCGGGGGCGAATGGTCATCGACACCGCCCATGCTCCGACGGCGCGCGAGATCGGCGATGAGGCGATGGTGCTCTGGCGCGAGACAGCGTGTCCGGTGCATGTCGACGATGATCCCGGCGCATTGATCGCCGCGCTCGATTCCGAGCAGGCCGCCGACTGGATCATCTTCGATGATGGCGTCTCGCGCCGTTGGCCGCAGGAACGGCGGGTCATCGCGCTGTCCGCCGGCGACCTGGCGCGTCCGGTGCGCTATCTGCCGTTGGGACGGTGGCGCGTGGCGCCATCGTTCATCAGCCGCGCATCCTTCGTCGCGATCAGCGATCGTGTCGCGCCGACGGCGGAGGTCGAGACAGCCCACCGCGAACGGTTGCGCACATGGGGTTACCTGGGGCCGGTCGGATGGTTTCAGACACAGGCCACCGAACTGGTCCGTGAGTTCCCGCACGGCCCCGCCGCCGCGCCCGACAGGCGTCCGTTCGTCTTCTGCGGACTGGGCGATCCGGGACGCTTTCTCGGCATGGTGCGCGCGCAGGGACTGACTCCAGCCGGAATCCGTCTCTTTGCCGATCACCAGGACTACACCGCCGAGCTGATCGCCGAATTGGTCAACGCCGCCCGAAAATCGGGCGCATCCTGGCTTCTGACCACATTGAAAGACATCGTGAAATTCCAGCCGGATTTTGCTGCCGCGCCGGTGTACACTATGCGGCTGGGCCTGCGGCGCACCGCGGGCGATGATTGGCTGGCCACCCTGACCGAGACTCCCTGATGCCGCGTCAATCCCCATCGCCGTTCCGTTCCGTCGAGACCGACTTCTTGATCCTTGGTTCCGGCATTGCCGGACTGTGGGCGGCCCTGCAATTGGCCGAGCATGGCAACGTGCTGGTTGTCACCAAAAAGGACGAAGCCGAATCGAACACCAACTACGCGCAGGGCGGGATCGCCGCGGTGATGTCGAAGTTCGATTCGGTCGACGCGCATGTCAAAGACACATTGACCGTCGGCGCCGGCCTGGCGCGTCCCGCCGTGGTGCGCCGCGTGATTTCCGCCGGACCCGACATGGTGCGCAAACTCATCAAGGTCGGCGTTGAGTTCACCTACCGTTCGGCTCCGCGTCAGCCGCGGCACCTCGATCTTGGACTGGAAGGCGGGCACTCCGCGCCGCGCGTAGTGCACGCCGCCGACCTGACCGGCCAGGAGATCGAGCGGGCGCTGGTGCATGCCGTCCTCAGCCATCCGCGCATCACGCTGTTGGCGCACCATCTGGCTATTGACCTGATTGTTGCGCGCGATCGAGGCGCCAGCCGTTGCCTCGGCGCCTGGATCTTTGACCGCTACGGCCGCTACATCGAACGGGTCATTGCGCCGGTCACGCTGCTATCCACCGGCGGCGCCGGGCAGGTTTACCGACACACCACCAATCCCGAGATCGCCACCGGCGATGGCGTGGCAATGGCCTACCGTGCCGGTTGTCCCATCGGCAATATGGAATTCGTCCAGTTCCACCCGACCCGTCTCTTCCTGCCGGGCGCGGGACGTTTCCTCATCTCAGAGGCGTTGCGCGGCGCCGGCGGCAAATTGCGCAATGCCCGTGGCGAGCTGTTCATGGCCCATGTCCACCCGCTCGCCGATTTGGCGCCGCGGGATGTCGTCGCTCGCGCCATCGTCGCCGAATGCCGCCGCACCCGTTCGCGCTGCGCCTATCTCGATCTGACTCACCTCAAACCGCAGTTTGTCCGCCAGCGCTTCCCTAACATCTATAAGCACTGCCTCGAGCTCGGATTGGACATTACCCGCCAGGCCATCCCGGTCGTGCCGGCGGCGCATTACATGTGTGGCGGGGTAATGACCGATCTGTATGGCCGTACCAGTCTGACCGGGTTGTGGGCGGCCGGGGAAGTGGCCTGCACCGGTTTGCATGGCGCCAACCGTCTGGCCTCCAACTCGCTTCTGGAAGCGATGTACTACGCCGACACCGGCGCGCGCTCCGCCGCGCTGGTGTGGAGGGGGCTGCGCCGCCGTATGCCGGCCGTTCGTGGCCAGCGTCGTCCGCCGGCGTTCGGGATGGCGCCGCGGGGACGGCATCATTGGGAGTTGCTGCGCGGCACGATGTGGGAGGATGTCGGCATCATTCGCGATCGCCAGGGCCTGCGCCGGGCGCTGAAAAAATTGCGAGACTTGATCAAAGAGGCCGAGACCCGTTATCGTACCATTGGGACCAATGCGGAGACGATTGAATACCGCAACGCCACCCAGGTCGGAGAACTCATTGCCCGCAGCGCGTTGCTGCGGCGCGAATCCCGCGGCCTGCATGAGCGAACCGACTATCCATTGACCGATGACCAGCGTTTCCGCCGCGAGACCATACTGATGAGGAGAGGATGACCACCCCCGCCGTGTCCCGCCCGCCGCAAATCGCCGTGCCCCAAGTCGCCGCCGCCCAGGCCGAGTCGATCTGGATTCTCGACTTCGGTTCGCAGTTCACGCAGCTGATCGCGCGACGGGTGCGCGAATTGGGCGTCTTCTCGCGGGTGGTGCCATGCACGATCCCCTACGACGAGATCGACTGGACGACTGTCAAAGGGATCATCCTGTCCGGCGGCCCGGCCTCGGCCGACGCCCCCGGCGCGCCCGATTGCGACCCGCGCATCCTCCAATCTGATGTCCCCAAACTGGGCATTTGCTACGGTCTCCAATTGTGGGGCAAGCACCACGGCGGACGACTGGAGCAGTCGACCACCCGCGAATATGGACGCGCCCGGTTCTCGCAGACGCAGGAGAGCCCGCTCTTCAAGGGCGTGCCGGCGTCGTTTGATGTCTGGATGAGCCACGGGGATGTGCTCGCCACGCTGCCGGCGGGCATGACCGTCACCGGACAGACCGATTCGGTTCGTCTGGCCGCCCTCGCCGATCCGGCGCGCAAGTTCTGGGGGATCCAGTTCCACCCGGAAGTTGAACACACGCAACATGGACGCGACATTCTGCGCGCCTTTGTCTTCGACATTTGCCAATGCCGCGGCGGCTGGAACGCCGGTGTCTTTGTCGATGAGGCCATCGCCGAGGTCCGTCGCCAGGTCGGCGACGGACGCGTCCTGCTCGGGGTCTCCGGCGGCGTCGACTCGGCCGTGCTCGCGGTCCTCCTGCAGCGCGCCATCGGCGAACGCTCCGTCCCGGTCTTTGTCGACACCGGGCTTCTGCGCGACGATGAGGTCAACGAAGTCAAAGTCGCCCTTGCCAACGCCGGCGTGCGCGTCGATGTCGTCGATGCCCGCGAGCGCTTCCTCTCCGAGCTGGCCGGCGTGATCGAGCCGGAGCAGAAACGCAAGATCATCGGCCGCGTGTTCATTGAGGTCTTTGAGGAGGAGGCGCGTCGCCACGGCAAGATCGACTTTCTGGCGCAGGGCACGCTCTATCCGGACTGGATTGAAAGCGTGTCGGTCAATGGGCCTTCGGCGGTGATCAAATCGCACCACAATGTCGGCGGGCTGCCCGAAAAAATGCATCTCAAACTGGTCGAACCGCTCAAGTGGCTCTTCAAAGACGAGGTGCGCGCCGCCGGACGCGCCCTCGGATTGCCGGCCAACGTCATCGGACGGCACCCGTTTCCCGGCCCCGGATTGGCGGTCCGGATCATTGGGCCGGTCAATCGCGCCGATCTCGAGTTGTTGCGCGCCGCCGACCGCATCTTCATCAGCGAACTGCGGCAAAGCGGCGAATACGACAAAGTTTGGCAGGCCTTCTGCGTGCTCCTGCCTGTCAAGTCGGTGGGGGTCATGGGCGATGGCCGCACCTACGAAAACGTCCTCGCTCTGCGCGCGGTGGTTTCGGTCGACGGCATGACCGCCGACTGGGCGCAATTGCCCAACGACCTATTGGCCCGCGTCTCCAGCCGGATCATCAACGAAGTTCGCGGCATCAACCGCGTGGTCTACGACATCTCCTCCAAACCCCCGGCCACCATCGAGTGGGAGTAGCTGGCATGACGCCAGTGGAGAGAGCCGCGGCACGGTCTTGAATCCCCGCGCGTGTTGACATATGTTGAGCGTTCTCGGGAGGAACAATCGCGTGGGACCGATCGCACAATTCATCAAGCATCACTTCCGTCACTTCAACGCCGCGACGCTGGTCGAGGCGGCCGAAGGATGGCGGACCCTCTTGGACAACGATGGCCGGATGGTCGTCACCCTCGCCGGCGCCATGAGCACCGCCGAGCTGGGCATCTCGCTGGCCGAGATGATCCGTCAGGACAAGGTCCACGGCATCGTCTGCACCGGCGCCAACCTCGAAGAAGATGTCTTCAATCTCGTCGCGCACGATCACTATGTCCGTATTCCCGACTGGCGCGATCTGCGCCCCGAGGATGAGCAGGCCCTCCTCGAGCGCCACCTCAACCGCGTCACCGACACCTGCATCCCCGAGGAAGAGGCGATGCGCCGCATCGAGGGGGCGATCCTGCGCGAGTGGCAGGCCGCCGACCGCGCCGGCGAACGCTTCTTCCCGCATGAGTTCTTCTGGAAAATCCTGCGCCACCCCGAACTGGAAAAGAGCTTCCAGATCGACCCGAAGGACAGCTGGCTCTATGCCGCCATGCTGAAGAACCTGCCGATTATTGTCCCCGGCTGGGAGGACTCCACGCTCGGCAACATGTACGCTGGTCACTGCATGTCCGGCGATGTCCGGAACGTGCACACGGTCCGCACCGGCATCGAGTACATGACAACGCTCGCCGATTGGTACATCAACGTGAGCGCGAAGCAGCCGATCGGCTTCTTCCAGATCGGCGGCGGGATCGCCGGCGATTTCCCGATCTGCGTTGTGCCGATGCTGCGCCAGGACCTGCAGCGCGACGATATCCCGCTGTGGAGTTACTTCTGCCAGATCAGCGACTCGACCACCAGTTACGGCTCCTACTCCGGCGCGATCCCCAACGAGAAAATCACCTGGGAGAAGATTTCGATCGCCACGCCGAAATACATCATCGAGTCCGACGCGTCCATCGTCGCGCCGCTGGTGTTCGCGTACGTGCTCGGCTGGTAGCGCACCGCCCCGGATTAGACGAAGTACGACGCCGCGGCCTCACGGATGGTCCGCTCGTTCAATGCGCGCTCGGCACCCCGATACCGCGCCGCGTCGGCGATGGCCTCGACCAGGTCGCGCGGATTGCAGCCCCGCAGGGGTCGTCCCGCGTCCTTGAAGTAGACTTTCAGCATGTGATGCGCCGCCGCATCGTCGTAGGCCACCTCGTTGCGGGCGCATTCGCGCCGCAAGATTTCCAGGAACATCGTCTCGGTCGGCCCAGGGATTTCGATCTTGTAGCGGATGCGCCGCAAGAACGCGTCGTCGGCCAATTCGGCCGGGCGGTTGTTGGTGACAAAGAGGGGAATGGAGTCAAAGGGCACCTGGAAACGCGCCCCGTTGGCCAACGACAGATGATCGATGCCGTTTTCCAGCGGCACAATCCAGCGGTTGAGCAGATAGGCGGCGTCCAGTTGCTGACGGCCGAAGTCGTCGATCACCATGATGCCGCCGTTGGCCTTCAGTTGAATGGGCGCCTCATAGGTCTTGTTCACATCGTCGCGGATCAATTCAAGATGGCTGGCGGCCAGCTCGGCGGCGGCGAACACCACCGGCCGACGGATGGCGATCCAGCGACGGTCATGCTCGCCCGCGGACCCGTCGACGTCGAGGATTTCGTGGGTCGAGGGGTCATAGAGCTGAATCACCTGATGCATGACCTCGATCGCGTGTGGAATCAGCATGTGGCCGGGCAGGACCTCGCGCAGGCATTCGGCGATGCTGGTCTTGCCGTTGCCGGTGTCGCCGTACAGCAGCATCGCGCGCTCCGATTGCAGGGCCTGGCCGATCAAATCGACGGTGTGCTGGTCGAGCACCATCCGCGAGAGACTGCGCTCGATGTCGGTGCGCGTCACCTTCACGGTGCGGATGGACTGCTTCTTGATTGAATCGATGTAGGCCGTAAGCGGGACCGGCACCGGACCGGCGTAACCGCTCTGCTCCAGGGCGCTGAGCACGCGTGTCAGTCCGGCGTTGGTCAGCGCGTAACGGTACCCGCCGGCCCCTTCGCTCTCGCTGCCGAGGATTTCGCAGAGACGCTCCTTGCGCACCGAATCGAGGATTTCCACCGCGGGCGAAAGCGGCAATGCAATCCGCCGCGCGATCGCGTCGGCGGTGGTGCTCCCCTCGTAGTACAGTGTCTTGAGCGCCAGATTCTGGAGCAGCCCCAGCTCGATGCCCAGGTCCTTGATGTGGCCGGGGGCTTTGGGGCGCGGAAATTGATCTGTCATCGCCGGTTCCTCATGGGGTTTGTCGGCTGCAAGGTGAGGACTGGCGCGCCGCTCGGCAAGTGCTAATCATGCGCCGTCTAGCACGTTGCTGAAAAACCCGGAATTTCGCATTGTCACCCTGAGCGGAGCGAAGGGTCTGCTTTTCTGTTACATAGTTAGAAACAGCGGATGCTTCGCTGAACATGACATTTGGCTCTACTTGCGTCGGAACTGACTTTTCAGCAACCGGCTAGTCGTGACGCAGCGCCTCGACCGGGTCGATGCGCGCCGCGCGCGCCGCCGGGTACAGCCCCGCCGCCAGACTGACCAGCACCCCGAAAAGCAACGCGCCCCCCACCAGCCAGAAAGGGAAGGAGAAGGGCTCAAACAGCGGAATGCCCTCCTTGGCCATGAAGTGATGCGCGACCACGGTGGCTGCCCGTGTGATCAACCAGCCCACCACGATTCCCAACGCCGCGCCGATCGCGCCGATCAGACTCGATTCGACCAAAAACAACAGCCGCACATCCCGGTCATCGGCGCCCAGTGATTTGAGCACGCCGATCTCGCGGGTCCGTTCAAGTATCGACATGACCATCGTGTTGACAATCCCCAGCGAGGCGGTCACCAGCGCGATGATCCCGACCATCGACAGCCCGAGGTTGAAATAGAGGAGGAACTTGCGAAATTCCTGAAACTCGTCGGCGTAGCTGAAGGTCCGGTATCCCAGCGCCTTGATCGAATCACGGATCGGCTCGTAGCGCGCGCTCGGATCCAAATCGAGCGTGACCCGCGGGTACTCACGTTTGTCGGCCGCCGCCTGCGGGCTGAGCAGCTCGCCGCTGCGCAACATTGCCAGCAGACTGGCCGGGTCGTCGGAGAAGTCCCCGGAGTTGAGCCGTGTGGCGGTCTGCGATGGAATGAGGATTTCGGCGGTCCGTTCCCGGCCCTGAATCACGCCGCTGATGGTGAGCGTGTCGGTGACCGTACGGCGCGCATTCAGCAGCCCATCCAGAAAATCCGACATCGCCCCGGATGCCATCCCGCGTCCCAGGTCCATCCAGAACGACTGCTCGGCCAGCGAATCACGCCAGCCGCCCGACCAGCGCCCGCGCAGACGTTCCCGCGCGCCGACAATGACACGCACCAGAGCGCTGTCGATGACGGCCACCTTTGTCGACACGTAAAGCGGAAGCCCCAGCGCCGAGTCGACATCGCGGATGCCTGCCTGCCGAAGGAAATGGTCCGAGACGATCGCCTCGCGCGCGCTGTCGCCCCCAAAGACGCGGCCGGCGCGCAACGACGAGAAAAACCGCGTGTGCACTGCCGCCTCCGGCAACGATTGCGCCTTGGTGACAATCGTCGAGTCGCCGAATTGCGCCGTGATTCCGAACGCGTCAAAGGCGTAGGCCAGATTCACGCCGGGAATGGTGGTGAAGTGACGCAACGCTTCCTGATTGAGTTTGGCGTCGATTGTCGATGAGTCAACGACACCCTCGGTCTTCGGCGGGTAGACATGCAGCGTGGAGAACAGGCCGAGTTTGTCGAACTGTTCGGTGACATTGCGCTTGAGTCCGGCGCCGAAGGAGAGCATGGAGACGAAGGTGGCAATCGCGATCAACACGCCCGCCGCCGTCAGCGTCGTGCGCAGCTTCATCCGCCAGAGGTTGCCGCCGGCGTTGGCGATGATGTCGCGCGCGTTCATGCGCCGACGCCCGTCTCGCCGACAAACCGCCCATACTCCATCCGGATGACCCGGTGGGCGTGCGCCTGCGCCAACGCCATATCGTGGGTGGCGACCACCACCGTCAGCCCGTCGCGGTTGAGGTCGGCCAGCAATTGCCCGATCAGCGCGGCGTTGTCGCGGTCGAGGTTTCCGGTCGGCTCATCGGCCAACAGCAGGTCGGGATGCTTGACCAGCGCGCGGGCAATCGCCACCCGCTGCTGTTCGCCGCCGGAGAGATCGGCGGGACGGTGGTCCAGACGGTCCCCCAGCCCCAACTGCGTCAGGATGTCGCCGGCGCGTCGCTTCCGCTCGCGGTGGGGCGTGTCATCGAAGTACATCGCCATCTCGACATTGCGCTGCGCGGTCAGATGAGGAATGAGGTTGAACGATTGGAAGATCATGCCGATGCGGCGGGCGCGATGACGGGCCAGCGCCCGTCGTCCCGCCGCCGTCAGGTCCAGTCCTTCGACGATGATCCTCCCCGCGGAAGGTGTGTCCAGCCCCGCCAGCAGATTCAGGAGCGTCGACTTCCCCGAGCCGGAGGCCCCGACCAGCGCCAGGATTTCACCCCGTGCCAGGGTGAGATTGACGCCATCCAGCGCGCGCACCTCGGACTTGCCGCGGCGATAGTAGCGGCACAGGTCGGTGGCGGTGATCCAGTCCACGGGGGAATCTCCGTGTCCTTGGACGAGCGCGCACCCGAAAAGTTCAGGACTGTTTCGACTTCGTGACAGCCCGGCCGCCGGCTTCGCGTTCCAGCAGGGCGCGCTTGCGCTCCAGACCCCAACGGTAACCATGCAGCCGACGGTCGGCGCCGACCGCCCGGTGGCAGGGGACCACCACCGCCACATGATTGCGCGCGCAGGCGCGTCCCACTGCCCGCGCCGCCCTGGGATGGCCGATGGATGCGGCGATTTCGCTGTAAGTGCGCGTGGCCCCCGCCGGGATGCGCCGCAGCGCCTCCCAGACTCGCAGTTCGAAGGCGGTGCCGCGCAGGTCCAACGGCAGCGCGACCGCCTGCCCCGGCTCCCGCACGAGCGCTACGACCTTGCCGACCAGGTCGCCCATCTGCGGATCGCGGGCTGCCAGGTTCGCCAGGGGATAGGTTGCGCGCAGACGCTCCGTCAACCCGTTGGCGTCATCTCCCAACCAGACTTCACAAAGCCCGCGCGCGGTCGCCGCCACCAGCACATAGCCGAGCGCGCAGCGACGCACCGCATAACGGACGACTTCATCCGCTCCCCCGGCCTTCAGCTTGCCCGGCGTCATTCCCATCCGTACGGCGGCCGTCTCATAGAAACGGCCGTTGGAACTGAATCCCGCATCATAGAGCGACGCGGTCACCGTCTCGCCGTCGCGCAACGACGCCTTGGCGCGGTCAATCATCAGTCGTGCGCGAAACTGACGCGGTGTCGCCCCGACCAGGCGGCGAAACATGCGGTGAAAGTGAAACTCGCTCATGCCGGCGGCCTTCGCCAACTCGGCCAGAGTCGGCATGCTCTCAGCGCTGCGGATCTGTTGCGTCGCGCGGGCGATGGCGTCGGCATGACGACGTCCGTACGCGTCATCCTCCGGTTGGCAGCGGCGGCAGGCGCGGAAGCCGGCGCGACGAGCGGCCGCGGGCGTGTCATAGAAGCCGACGCGCTCCCGGCGCGGACGACGTGAGGGACAGGTCGGACGGCAGAAGATGCCGGTGCTGGACACCGCGAAGACGAACTGCCCGTCGGCGGCCGGATCGCGCGCGATCACCGCTTCCCACCGGGCCGCGTCGGTGCGGTATCTCTCGACAGTCTGAGTGCTCATTGGTTCTCCTCGCCGCGACGTTCGACCCTCAGTTGGTAGCAGCCAACCTCGGTGTTGCGAATATGTACGTAGGCAACTTGCGGATCGGCGAAGATTTCATCCAACGCCGACTCCACACGGCCATCACTCACATACACCTGCGCCCGCAGCCGCCGCCCCGCGGCGTAGCCGTTCAACGTCAAGGGATACGTGCGCAATTGCGCCGGAAACCCGGCGCGCTCGTCATACCGCGCGCACGGTTCCGCATGGATGAATACCGGGCCGGGGAGGGGCAACGGTTCCAGTCCATAGAAGGGGTCGAAGGTGAATAGAATCCGTTCATCAACGCCCTCGACGAAGGTTTGCAGGCAATGCCGGCATGGGCCGAATCCGGTCGCGATCTCGCGATGTGCGGGATGCCCGTAGCCCGGCGCGCGCATGGTGGCACGGACCTTCTCGGCGGTCCGACTCGGGATGGCAATGTACCTGTACTGATCCATGGTTCTCCTTTCGTCTCGTCCTCGCCTCCAAAATCGGCCACCGGCCGTTCCCGCACACTCCGTCGCTTGCTTTCAAAGTGATTTTTCTTCCCGCTCCCTTGAGAATCGCTGTCCCACTTGGTTGTTTTCATTGAGGTTGCCGGGGCGGCGCAGTTATCCACAGTGATTTTAAGCGGGGTTCGGATTGGCTTTGTGGTGCAAGTTGCTGGCTGCAATTCAAATCCGTCTTGACTTGCCCGCCTCAAGCCCGACATATTCGGGCTTCGTTTTGGCCGGAGTTTGCGAAATGGTTCACAAAGCCGCAGACTGCCGGTAAAACGATGTGAGAGCGGCTGTTGAAGTTCGACTCTCCTGAAAAGACCGGGCGGTGGTTGCGCCCCATCGGGCTTCTGACCGCCATCCCGTTTGTCCTGCTGTTTGGTCCGCTGATCGGGTATTTCATCGGCGACTGGCTGGACAAGAAACTCGGCACCGCGCCCTGGCTGATGGTGCTGTTCATCGGCCTCGGTTTTGTGGCCGCTGGACGCGAAGTCTGGGGCCTGATCAAACGCGCCGCGCGCGAAACCGACGAGACCGATCGCGATCGCTCATGAGTCTGGAGTTTCTCAAACGCATCTGGAAGGCCACGCTCGTGGTGGGCGTGATCGTCTCCGCCTTCACCGCCGTCTACTACGACATGATGTTTGCCGCCGGGGTGTTTGTCGGCTGCCTTTGGGGTGTGGCCAATTTCATAGCGCTGATCGCCGTACTGACCGCGTTTGTCACACCGGAAAAAGTCAATCGTCGACGCGCCCTCTGGCTGGCCGCCATCAAGTTTCCTGTCATCTACGGAATCGGCTACCTGATTTTGCGCAGCGGCTGGTTTGCGCCAGTGGCGCTGCTGGTCGGATTCTCCCTTTTGTTCACTGTCACCCTGCTCAAGGCGCTGGGACGAACCTACCTGAAGCTCGATGAACGTCGCGCCGATGTCCATCCGGCGGCCCAACCATGACTTTCCCGGCGCTCCCAGCGATGCTCTATCCGCTTCTGGCCACCGCCGCTGAGCATGGCGCCGAGGGCGCGGCGCAGCCATCCGGCGCGCCGGTTCTGCCCAATCTGGTGACGATAATCGCCGCCCGCGCCCATGGTCCGTTGGGCGAATTCCTGCATCATTTCGAGAATGTGATCTACGCATTCCTGGTCGCCATCCTGCTCTCGCTTCTGGCCTGGCGCGCCTCGCGCAACCGGCAGATGGTCCCCGGACCGCTGCAAAACCTGTTCGAGATGCTGGTCAGCGGACTCGACAACTTCTTCGCCGGCATACTTGGCCCGCACGGCCGTCGCTTTACGCCGTTTCTCGGCACGCTGTTCATCTACATCTGGTGCATGAACCTCTTCGGGCTGATCCCCGGCATGATGTCGCCGACCGGCGGTCCCAATGGCATCAACACCACCATCGCCCTGGCGATTTGTGTCTTCCTGTATGTGCAATACGCCGGTCTCAAGAAGTTGGGCTTCGGCGGTTACTTCTTCCACTTGATGGGCTCGCCGCGCGACGCGATCTCATGGGTGCTGGTGCCGCTCAATCTGCCGATTCACATCATCGGCGAATTGGCCAAGCCGCTGTCGCTCTCGCTTCGTCTTTTTGGCAACATCACCGGCGAGGATGTGCTCCTGGCGGCCTTCCTCGGGCTGGGGGTCACGGCGATTTCCTTCCTGCATGTGCCGGTGGGAATCCCGCTCCATCTGCCCTTCTTGTTCCTGGCGCTTCTGACCGGCACGATTCAGGCGTTGGTCTTCACCTTGCTGTCGACCGTCTACTTTTCGATGATGGTCGCCGAACACGAGGAGCATCATTGAGCGCCTATCGGCACGACAGCATGGCGTCACCCGTCACTTCCGCGAGAGCGGGGGGCCAGTCCGCCGCGGCCCTGGATTCCCGCGTCCGCGGGAATGACGATCTCTGGTTGAGGATTGCATTGCGCAGAGTTGAATTCGTGAACGAATAACCGGAACCACTACGGAGGAGCACTACCATGACATTCCAAACCGCATTGTCCTTCGCGCTGCCGTTCGGCCTGGCCGTGGCGGCGCTGGGTTCGGCGCTGGGCCTGGGCAAGGCCGTGGCCGCCGCGATGGACGCCATGGGCCGTCAGCCCGAAGCCGCCGGCAAGATCCAGACCGGCATGATCATCGGTTGCGCGCTGATCGAGGCGCTGACCATTTACGCGCTGGTGGCGTTCTTCATTCTCCAGGGACGGATCGCGTAAGACCGCCGCGGGCGGCGGGGTCAATCCGGGCGCGCCGGGGCTGGTCCCGGCGGGCGGCGTATTGTTCTGAACACTAAAGGACACCAGTGAGATGAACGTCGATATCATTCAGATCGTCACCCACCTCATCGGGTTTCTGATCGTCCTGTGGATCCTGAAGAAGTACGCGTGGAAGCCTTTCCTTGACACGCTGGAGGCGCGGCGCGCGCAGATCCAAAGCGACTTCGACGCCGCCGCCGCCAAACGGCGCGAGGCGGAGGAGGCCGCGGCCCAGTACGCCGCCCACCTGAAGGATATCGAGAACGAAAAGCGCGCCCGCATTCAGGAGGGCGTCTCCGAAGGCCGCAAGATCGCCGAGGAAATCCGCGAGGAGGCCCGCAACGAGGCCAAGAAGATCCTCGACAAGGCGCGCGAGGATGTGCAGCGCGACATCGCCAAGGCCCAGGTCGAACTGAAGGACAAGATCGTCAGTCTCACCCTGGCCGCCACCGAGCGGGTCGTGCGCCAATCCCTCGACGCCGAGGGCCACCGCCGTCTGGTGGCGAATTTCATCGACGAACTCGAACGGGCCAACCCGGGACGGAACAACTAAATGGAAGTCCGCATCGCCAGGAAATACGCCCGGGCCCTCTTCGCGCTGGCCACACGCAACCGCGTGGAAGAGGCGGTCTGGGCCGACCTGTCGGCCCTGGCCACGGTTCTGCGCGCCGACCGCCGCCTGCTCAAAGTGCTGGCCGCGCCGCAGATCCCCGACGAGGACAAGCGGACGCTGGTGCGCACCGTGATGGCCGGCGCCCACGAATCCGTGCTGCACTTTTTGCTCTTTGTCATCGACAAGGGACGCACCGAGCACATTCCCCGCATCATTGAACTGTACGGGGCCATGCTCGACGAGTCCCGCGGCATCCTCGAGGCCGAGATCACCAGCGCCGTGCCGCTGCGCGACGATGAAATCCGCCGCATTGTGGCCCGGCTCGAGGCAACCACCGGCAAGAACATCCGCCACCGCGACAAGGTCGACCCCGCCATCCTGGGCGGCGTCGTCATCATCGTCGGCGGCGAAATCATCGACCACTCCGTGCGTCACGATCTGCTGCGCCTGCGCGAGACGCTGCGGGCGCTGAAAGTGCACCAGGCCGCGTAAGGGAGAGACAATGGCTTTAAGGCCCGAAGAAGTGTCATCGGTCATCGCCAAGGAGATTGGCCAATACCAGGGCAAGCTCGAGATGGAGTCGGTGGGCACCGTGCTCCAGGTCGGCGACGGCATTGCCCGTGTCTGGGGACTCGAAGACGCCATGATGTCCGAACTGGTGACCTTCCCCGGCGACATCATGGGCATGGTCCTCAATCTGGAAGAGGACAACGTCGGCTGCGCCATCTTCGGCTCCGACCGCCAGATCAAGGAAGGCGACACCGTGCGCCGGACCGGACGGGTGGCCTCGGTGCCCGTCGGCGATGCCCTCATCGGCCGCGTGGTCAACCCGCTCGGCCAGCCGCTGGACAACAACGGACCGATCGTGACCGACCAGTTCCGCAATCTCGAGGTCAATGCGCCCACCGTGATCGACCGCCAGCCGGTGAAAGAGCCGGTGCAGACCGGCCTGAAGGCGATCGACTCGATGATTCCGATCGGACGCGGCCAGCGCGAGCTGATCATCGGCGACCGCCAGACCGGCAAGACCGC
>CAZQIZ010000031.1:0-27747 GCA_964593585.1 uncultured Ignavibacteria bacterium | reverse complement strand
AGGTGCGTGATTATGAACAGAAATGACCGACACACAAAATTCCTGACAGGCCCGAGAGCAACAATTCACACACGTCAGCTACAGCAGTTCCATCTCGTGCCGACCACACTGGAAACGACGGAAACGTACTTCCTACCGAAATGCCTTGTGCCTCCGAGGCGGTGAGCGTCTCCCACTCGGCATACTGCTTTGACCGCTTTTCCTGCAGGCTGCGTTCACCGTAGAATGTGCCCAGCCAACGACCGGCACTCGCGGCAATTGCAATACCCCCGAGCACTACCACGCTCTTGAGGACGACTGGTGGCAATTTTCTGTGCGAAGGACACCTCCTGTAAAGCGGACAATGGTAGACTAATTTCCCATTGCCCCCCCCTGGTGTCAAGTATTTTTCGTGAGGAGCCTGACTCAATTGGCTCGACTGCTTGATCCACGTCCAGCAGCCCAGCGAGATTCGCAGAGCTGCGGGAGGATAACGTGGGAGTCCGTCAGATACCCACGTGGGCGAATTGCCCACCGAAGCAACGCGCCAAATCCACGATCGTGCACAAGCGATCGCGTGTCCGTATATGGACTCGTTGCGCGGTCCTATCTGTACTAACGTATAGCGCTGCGCCAAGCCTGACTGTGGCGACTCCGCCGGTATACAATGCACGCCTCCACTATGCCGGCGATGTGTGGCTGACTGCGAACAACTTTGGAACAATCGGCTGCGGCCCAATGACCTGCGAAGATGGAACAGTGTGTCGCTACGCGGGACCGCTGGCGCGGGATGATCAACGAATCCTGCGAATCAATTGGCAGCCGTCACTCGAGTTTCCCGGAGGAAGCAAGACGAACTATCTCTATTTCGCTTCGCTCATGGTGGGCTGCGTCAAAGGCCTCGACACGCTGGTCAGCACAGGCTTCAATTCGCTCCGCAGCACTCCGCCCGAATTCAATTCCTATCATCGGATACAAGAAAGCAGCGCGGATCCTTCATCGGTGCATTTCAATCCAGAGGCTCGGGCCGATCAGGAATTCTGGAATACGTTAAGCGACACCGCGGTCGAGGGTGTCGACCAACTGAGAATAATTCGCGACGGGATCGATGGACGATTGCACAGGCCGATCGGACTGGAAATCTCGCAGACCAGCCGCGCCTGGTCCAGCGGTCAGGCTCGCCGATTCGTCATCTTCGATGTGTGGATTAGGAATGTGTCAAACACGCTCCTGCAGGATCTTTGCGCCGGGATCTCGATATGGATGTACTCCGGGAATTATGACGATCGGCTGACAGGAGGGACGTCGACCTCCATAGCCGGCTTCATTGAGACGACGGACGTTGGAGACGACAGCCCGGCGCGGATCCTGGACACGCTCAATCTGGCATGGTATGCTGATGGGAGCGGTCTTCCCAATCCGGGTTTTACGTCTCGAAGCCCGACCGCTGTTGTCGGGCTTCGCATCCTCCGAAAGCCCAAGGGAAAAGTGAGTTTCAATTGGTGGAACGTATCCCGCACAACCGGCCAGGCATGGGGGCCCCACAGGTTGTCAAACGGTCATCACCGAACCTCGAGCGATGCGAATCCAGCTGGTGACAAGAGCCTCTACCAGTTGATGACCAACGGTGAGATCGACTACGATAACATGTATGTTGCGACAGATCGCGCGGGAGACGAGTGGGCCCCTACACCCGATGATGCCGAATTCGTTTGGTCCCTCGCAACAGGCGAATTCGGTCAATTCGTACACCTGTCATTTGGTCCAACTACGGATCTGACGCCCGGAGATTCGATTCCGTTTACCTTCGCCATCGTGATGGGCGATGGCTTTCATTCAGTTCCGGACAATTTCGCAAAGAACTTCGACCTCCACGACCCGAGCCGTTACCGGGAGAATCTCGACTTCAGCGACCTGCTGAACAGCGCGCGGGCGGCCGACTGGTACTTCGACAATCCCGGCGTCGACACCGACGGCGACGGGTACGCGGGGAAGTTCTACCTCGATGATTGCGCCGGCCCGGGAGGGACCGGCTGTGACACGGTCTGGTACAAGGGCGACGGCGTGCCCGACTGGGGCGGCCCCAGGACGCCGCCCTCGCCGGCCTTCGTGCCCACTACCCGCCCCCACGCCGTGACGTTGCGCTGGACCGGCGCGGTGTCGGAGACGGCAAAGGATCCGCTCTCCCGACAACGCGACTTTGAGGGCTACCGTGTGTACACAGCCCGCACCAACACCACCGATGGCTACGCGCTGCTGGCGTCATGGGACATCCCCGATGATTTCAACCGCTTCGTCTACGACGAGGGGCGCGCAACCTGGAAACAGGCTTCTTATCCCCTCACGACCGCGCAATGGCGGCAGGAACTGAACGACCCCGCGTTCAACCCGGAGGATTATGCGCATCCCTCGCTGGCCTATGCCTATGTCGACACCACCGTCGACACGGTGCGCGACGCGGCCGGACAGATCATTCGCATCGTGACGCAGCAGCGACGGTCGTATTGGGCGCCGGAGGGACCCAATCACGGCAACAGCTACGCCGATGGCGGGCAATACCACGACAACCGCATCCAGCGCGTCGGCGTCCGCGACACGGTGATCGGCGAGGAGACGCTGCAGTACGGCCTCTACGAGATGACGATTGACAATCTCAACGCCGCGGTGCCGATGTGGATTGCTGTGACCTCGTTCGACTACGGCGATTACCGGCGCGGCATCGACCCGCTGGAGGGCAGTCCCGCCGCCAATGCCGAGTACACGTTCCCCGTCTACTCGGCCGATGCCGTTCTCGATTCGGGGTTGAAGGTGACCGTTTATCCCAACCCCTACAAGATTCTCTTCACTGACGCCGCCGGCAATCGGACCAACTACTTCCAGCAGGGGTATGAGGGGTACGGCCAGACGGCGCTGGATGAGCGCGACCGGCGCATCTGGTTTGCGAATCTGCCGGACACGGCGACCATCCGCATCTGGTCGCTGGACGGCGACCTGATCCGTGAAATCCACCACCCCGACCGGTTTCTGACCCGGTATTCCTCCGTGGTCGGATGGGACCTCATCTCGCGCAACACCCAGGCGGTGGTCTCGGGCATCTACATCTGGCGGGTCGATTCCCGCCTCGGCAGCCAGGTCGGCAAGATCGTAATCATAAAGTAGACTCGGAAGTTCCACCTCCCCAATGAGGTGATACGCGCGGCAGGGCCGCCCTACCGCGTGATGCCGTCCCCGATCGCGGGGCAAAGAGCGCCCCGCAATCGGGCACGGCAGGTCAGACAGGAATGTCTGACCTCCTATCACAGTGTGTGGATGATTACTCCGGCGGACGGATACGGATCTTGTCGGTGATGGCTTCGGTGACACGCGATGTTTGCGGAGAATCGCCGAAGAGGGACTCGAGTAATTCCTCTTCGATGCGGGCGGTGGCGTTATCGTCGGTTTCAGGCACTGTCATCGAGTCGGCCTTTTCCGCGGCGGCGCCGTTGGCTTGCTGGACCTCGCCGATGGCGATGGTGATGTTGTCGTGCCCGCCCGCGGCGTTGGCGGCATCAATTAACCCGGCGATCGCGCCTTCCGGGTCGCCGGGGAAGCGGCGGACAATCGCCTGCATCTCATCGTCTTCGATCGCGCCGCAGAGACCATCGGAACATAGCAGGTACCAATCCCCCCTGGCGACCGGCATCACGGTGATGTCGACGGCGACCACCGGACGGGTCCCGAGCGCACGGGTGATGATGTTGCGATCGGGGAAGGTGCGCGCCTGTTCGGCGGTGATTTCATTCTGCGCCAAGAGTTCAGCGACCAGCGAGTGATCGACGGTGATCGGCAGGAGTTTGCCATCGCGGAAGAGGTAGGCGCGCGAGTCGCCGACATGGCAGATCACCGCATGCCCCGGCACAAACCGCGCCGCGACCAGCGTCGTCCCCATGCCGCGGGTCTGCTTCTGCGATTGCGCGGTCTGGAAGACCCGGCGGTTGGCCAGACGAATCGCCCAGACCAGGTCCTCGGCCTCCGGCGCCAATGGATGGGACAGCGGCGAAAGCGAGGGCGGACGGTTCAGGTGGCCGGACTGCAGCAGATAGGCCTCGACCGTCTCGACCGCCGCCTGCGAGGCGACTTCGCCGGCCGCGTGCCCGCCCATCCCGTCGCAGACGACAATTGCCTGGCGTTCCGGAATCAGACGAAAACTATCCTCGTTGATCCGGCGTACCCGGCCGATGTCGCTGTCGCCGTAAAGTGCCACTGTCGTCATAACTTCCGTCGTGTCCCGCCGCATCCTTCCGGGCCCAAATCCAATGCCCGCACGGAAAACTCCCCGCATAGATACCAAATCGGCATCCGGGAGGCAATCAATAGAACAACCCGCATCCCGTTATCAATCAAGCGATATCGCGGAGAAGCGTCAGCCGCTCAGAGGGCGATTTGCAGGAGGATCCACGCCATAAGCAGAATGCCCGCCCCGGTGAGCGCCCAACCCCAACGCGGGATCGGCCCATGACGGCGCGGCTCGCGCAACGGGATGAAATCGACCGGGCCTTCGGGCATCGTCGGTTCCATGGCGGCAGGTTCCGGTGGTTCTGTCGGCAGCATGCTACAGCGGCTTTACCTTGAGAGTGATTTCCTTGGTCTTGCGGCTGGGCTTGATCCGTTCGCCGTTGGGTTTGCCGGCAACATACCCCTCGCGCGTCGCCCACCAATCATAATCGCCGATCGGCACGCGCGTGGTGAGAATGCCATCGGCGTCGGTCGGACCGAAGCGGACGATTCGTCCGGTGTCCTTGTCCATGCCGAAAATCTCGGCGCCGGCGACCCCGACCCGGCGGCTCTGCTTGACGACAAAGCGGACCCAGGCCATTTCCTCATATCTGGCCTCGGTCACCTGCTCTTCGCGACGCGGCAGCTTGCGCAGATGCGCCACCACCTCGCCGGCCGCGGCGGGAATGATAAGGATCGTGTCGGCATACCCCTCGCAGGAGAACTTCACCTCCGAGGGATAGCCCGCAAGCGTGACACCGCCCGGGGTGATGAGACGGTCATCGGGGTTGACGACGTAACGATTATCCTGCTTTACCCAGGCGATATGCGCGTTGAGATCGCTGAAGGGATTGTCGCGATCGACTGCCGTAAGCCAGACCACGCGCTGCAGATCCGCCACCAATGGCTCGGGGGCGCCATCGCCGGAGGAGACGACGGCAACGTAATCTTCAAACGGCGCCAGACGCAGAGTGATCGTGTGCACGCCGTAGGGGATGGCGAACTTGCCGTTGGTCTGCCCGATAGGAAACGGGTCCTCATCAAGATAGATGTCCGCCCCCGGCGGATTGGAAGCAATACGCATCCCCTGCGCGAAGATGCCTGTCAGCCGCGCCGGCTCCAGGCCATCGGCCGGGCTCCACTGCCACCGCGCGCTGTCGGCATTGTCCAGGAGTCCGGCAATCGGGTTGAACAAAACCGGCCGCGTCGACTCGTTGCCCAGTTCGAAGGCCACCTCGATGGTGTCCGTCGCGCGCACCGCGAAACTGGCCCGTTCGAACGGGCGCAGCGGATGCCCGTCCACCACCGGCTGCGCCCCCGGCGGCACCGACTGGAGATCAACTGGCACGGTGAAGACAAACGTGGGAAACACCGGACGCCGCTCGTTCTCCGTGATAATCAGCAGTGTTTCCACCGGGGCCAGGCTCGAGTGCTCCAGACGAATCCGCAGGATGCCGGGGTCGAACTCGTCATACGGATACGGCGTCTGCCCCGCCTCGGTGTTGTTCACAAACACTGTGGCGCGCGAGGGCACACTGCGAATGACGTACGGGGATCCGCTGTCCTCCCCGCCCTCCGCCTCCACCGGGCCGGGCGCGCGGAAGTAGCGGGCAGCGGCGATGGCCAACAGAACGACCAAGCCGACAATGGCCGACAGCCGCAACACCGCGCGTGATTGATCCGATTCCGAAGCCACCTTCCGGCACATCCTCCCGGGCACAAACTACAGCGCGACACGCATGATCACCACTGGTACACGCAATGCTTCCGCCCGACTCATGGCAGTGGAGCGGCAATTGGCATGACAGTTGCACGGCGGAATAAGGCCTTGTGAACAACGTCACATGCCGCTGCGCTTGACCCCGCTTCGCGCCGACATATATTGGAAGTGGGCCAGTTCGGTCGCCCACCGGCCCTTGATCGCAGGTACCAAAGATCTGGTTTGACCGGAAGGTGGCGCCTCACCCTGTCTGCCGGAGGATGTATCGATGTATCGCCTTGGTCCGCATGGAGGCGGCCGACACTTTCTGCGCCTGCTCTTCGTGGCGCTCACCGTCGGACTCGCTGTACATGGTCGACTCTCGGCCGAGCCGGAAACCTCGCTGTTGATCATGATCAACGAGGTCTACACCAACAACGACGGCACCAAGCAGTTCATCGAACTGATCGCCCTCTCCGAAGGCCAGACCAACCTGGCGCCCACGCACGTGGAGGCCATCAGCGGCACCGCCGCCGAGACGACGATGGTCCACGATTTCACGACCTCGTTCCCGCAACTGAACAACAATGAGACAATCCTGCTGGCGACCACGGCGGTGGTCAGTGAGCTGGGCTTCAACGCCGACCGCGTGATTCCCGACAATGCGATCTCGCTGGTCGACGGCAAGATCGTCTTCGATGCGGATGTCGGTTCGATCATCGACGCGGTGGCCTATGGCGCCTACACCGGCGACAACACCGGCTTCGGCACCCCCGCGCCGGCGCTGCCCACCAGCGGCTCGCTGTCGCTGACGCGCATCCGCTACAGCTTCGTCACCCCCAACAACTCCACTGATTTCGTGTGGGCGATCAATTCGCCCAAGCGCAATGACGGTGCCTCGGGCACATTGCAGGGCGACCCGTATCCCCCGGTACTGGCACCAATTGGACCGCGCAGCACCGACGAGGGGCAGAATCTGAATTTCGCCGTAACCGCCAGCGACGAGAACGGCACCTTGCCGTCGCTCACGGCGATCGGCACGCCGCCCGGCGCCAGTTTTGTCGATCATCTCAACGGCTCCGGCACGTTCAACTGGACACCGAACTACCTGCAGGCGGTCATCGACACGATCCTGTTTATCGCCTCCGATGGCGCGCTGGCCGACTCCGAGTATGTCGAGATCACCGTCAACGAGGTCACCGATCCACCGACCGCGCGCGATTCGCTGGCATCGGGATCGGAGGACACGCCCTTCCTCGCGCAGTTGCAGGCGTATGATCCGGACGCCGACACCTTAATCTACATCATCCAGTCCGGCCCCTTCCGCGGGCAGGTGTCCGATTTCGACACATTGACCGGCGCCTTCACCTACACGCCGAATGCCGATCTCTCGGGCAATGACTCGCTCACCTTCCGAGTCTATGACCGCCACGCTTACTCCGGTTTTGCCAAGTGGCTGGTGACCATCGCCCCGGTCAACGATCCCCCCGTCGCCGCCGACATCGTCGCCAGCACCGTCAAGAACTTCTCGGTGAACATCGGCACGATGCCGGTCACCGACATCGACGATGTCATTTGGACCGTGGCGCATGTCGCCGGGCCGTATAGCGGCACGGTCTCCAACTTCCAGGCCGCCGATGGCTCCTTCACTTACTCCCCCGCACTGGACTATGTCGGCGCGGACTCGATCATCTACCGCGCCGCCGATCTGACCGACACCTCGGCGCATGCGGTCATCCGTCTCATGGTGTTCCCCGAATGCGGCTGCCCTTGCCCCGGCGATCCGATCTGCGACGGGATCCGCTCCAATGTCCAGGATGTGGTCACCACCATTGGCGTCGCCTTTCGAGGCACCGCGCCGGTGACCGATCCGGGCTGTCTGCGTGAGCGCACCGATGTCAACTGCACCGGCACCACGGATGTGCTCGATGTGGTCAAGGTGGTCGGTGTGGCCTTCCGCGGTCAGAGCGCCGCGGTCGAATACTGCAACCCCTGCGCGCCGTAGCCGCGGCCGAAATCGGCCCCATGAACAAGGCCCGCCGACTAAGGTCGGCGGGCCTTTGTGCGTTGGCCGTGTGCGATCAGTCTTTCTTCTGGAAGCCGGTCTTCTCCAGTTTGTACCCGGCCGGCACTTCGAATTTCTCCGCCGGGGCGCCGGCCGCCTCGATGCCGGTGACCGTGCTGGTCATCCAGAAGAGCGCCCCGGGCGGCGCCGTGGCGGCGTCTTTGAATTCTTCTTCGTCCTGCTTCTTATCCTTCTTGCCAAACAGTCCGCCGAGCGCTGTGGCGGCGACGCTGCCGGCATCGTCTGGAGCCGATTCCTCGGCTTCGGCGCCCTCCTCGCCCTCGGCCCCGCCGCCCTCCTCGTCCGCTTCGGCCTGCGCCTGTGCCATCGCATCGCCGCCCAGCGTGAAACTCATTACGGTCTTCAGCGCAAACCCCTCGAGTTTCCGCGCCTCCGCTTCCAGTTGCTGGGCATCAATGCCGTACATCGCCAGAATTGCGCTCATCGAACGGGCGGAGCCGGTCTCGATGTCCTGTCCGATGGCCTGCGACATCTTCATCCCGAAAGCGTTGATCTCATCGGCCCCGGCAACATTCGACGCCAGCATCATGTCCATCGTCAGATCAAGCGTCATCGTCTCGCCGGTCTTGCGGTTGGTGCCGACCGTCTTCATGGTCAGGATCGCCTGATCGCAGGTGTACCCGGCAATCGTCTCCTTCTTGCCGGTGCGTTCCACCTTGAACTCCGGCGGGGAGAACGTGTACTCCGCCTTGTCAAACACGGGCTCCTGCTGAGCCATCGGGTCGCCGCCGCCGGAGAACATCGCGCCGAGCGAATCCATCATCGCCCGCATCTCCGCGAAGGTCATCTCGGAGTACTTCTTGTCTTTGTGGTTGATGTCCCAGAACAACTCCTTGTCGAGCCGGGTGACTTGGGTCATTTTGATCGGCTTGCCGCCGCCGAACATCTTGAGAAGTTTGTTCTCCAGCTTGGTTTCGCCGTCGGAGACCATCTTGTCGCCGGCGTAAATCTCCGTCGAGGTTGTGGTCGACTTCAAAAGCCCGCCCATGCCGTCCATCGTCGTTAGCCGCTTGACGGTGACGTCGGCGCGGGCGCTCCCGAAAGCCAGCGCCAGCGAGACAATCACGCCCCCGAGTAATCGATAGTGCCTTCCCATCAAACCTCCCTTGCTGCGCGTTGAATGCAACCCCGTTGGCGGGCAAGTTGGCCCGCCGCGCCCACGGGCGCAAGCGGCAATGCAAAAAGAAGATGCCCCCGCCGGGACATCCCGGCGGGGGCGGAAACTTCGATCGCAATGGGTTTACTTGAGCAACACCATCTTCCGCACCTGCAGCTGGCCGTTCTGCGACAGGCGTGAGAAGTAAATCCCCGAGGGCACCGCATTGCCGTGGTCATCGCGGCCGTCCCACACGTCCGTGTGCACACCCGCTTCGCGGTAGCCGTCGGCCACCTTGCGCACCGTCTGTCCCAGCAGGTTGCAAACACTCAGGTTGACCTGTCCGCCCTGCGCGAGACTGTAGGTGATGTTCGTGCCCGCGTTGAACGGGTTCGGGTAGTTCTGCTCCAGCGCAAACGAGTTGGGCAAAAGCCCGCCGTCGCCCGAACCGACATCAGAGGTCGTCGAGACCGCCAGCGAGGTCCACGCGCCCGAGTTCGCCGGGCCATAGGCATCGGCGGTAATGTGCGCCCGCACCTCCACATCCTGATCCGGGGTACCCGGCGGGATGACGATTTCGGCCACGATCGTCGCCGTGCCACCCGCCGCCAGATTTAGCGGCAGCGACTTCTGCGACTGCAGATTCACCGTCCACGGCTGATCCAGCTCGACATCGACCGTGTAATTGCTGGCCACATTCCCGGAATTGGTGATCTCGAAGGCGATGAACGCCGAATTGCCGGCAATGCCGTTGGCGTCCAGCGGTCCGGTCAGCGTCACGCCGGGATAGTTCGTCGCGCCGGCGAGGACCACATTGTTCTGATTGCTGCCGGAGAAGAAGATCGCGCCATGCACCGGCGTCGCGGCCAGGCCGTTGATGCGAAGGTGGATCTGCTCGCTGAGGACAAATCCCTCATCCTCGGCCGTCCCCCCGACATCGCCGTAGGCGCGGACGAGATACCCCCCCTCGCCCGTGGTGCGTCCGACACCCCAGATCGCGCCGACACCGTCGGCCGTTTCGATCACATCCCCCAACTGAATCGGGGCGCCGATGTAGGTGGTCGAATCAAAATCGTTCAGTTCCGTCACCACGGGACTGGACGCCACATTGGGGACCGCCACCAGTTGCACCGCCGTATTCGTGATCGGATGCGGCAGGTCGCGCACCACCACCGGAAAGTGGGTGGCCTTCAACAGCAACGGTACCTGCGAGACCGCGACCTGGCGCCAGACACGCAGGTCGAACTGGCCCCCGGCGATCGCCCCCAGCGCGAACTGGCCCGAGCCATCCGAGGTGCCGCTGGCCAGAATCGTCCCGCCCGGATAGGCATCCCAGGCTTCCACGGTCGCACCCGAGATCGCATTCCCGTCAACGTCTTGCACACGTCCTGCAATTTGAGACCACACCACCGAGGGTGTCAGGAGGATGACGCCGACCGCCAGCGTTCCCGCCAACCATCTCTGCCGCATCGTCTTGCTCACCGCGACCACCCCTTTTGAGTGTCGATCCGCAGGCCCCTTCCGGGGACCTGCGGATCGATGTTCGAACTGCCGAATAACGTCACTATCCCTTACCACGCAGACGCCATGCCAACTACTTCAGCAAGGTCATCTTCTTCGTGGCGGACCAGTCTGGCGTCGTCACGCGGTAGAAATATACACCGCTCGGGACCCGGCCGCCATCCTGATCCAGGCCGTCCCAGGTCACCCGCACCGTGCCCGCCGCGTCAAACCCGGCGAACGACCGCACCGACTGGCCCATGACGTTGTAGACCGTCAGGTTCCACTGCGAGGCGTCCTTCAGGTTGAACGGGATCACCGTGCCGGCGTTGAACGGGTTCGGGTAGTTCTGCAACAGCGCGTAGTCGTTCGGCACCGCGCCGGCCTCGTCGACCGTCAGGGTGATCGCGCTGTTGTCGCGGTCATACCAGCGGCCGTTGCCGGACACCGACGCCGCCATCCCGTCCACCGCGAAGGTCATCTCTTCGCCGCTCACCGCGCCTTCCACCTCCGGCGTCTGCGGCACATCGCCGTAGACGTGGATCAGGAACGCGCCACCGGCGCCAACCGTCGCCTCGCCGATCAGGTGCCCTGACGAATTCCGGACCGTGATCAGCGCGCCTTCGGAGAGATCCGACGACGGCGCGTAGAAGTCGGCCACCATCGGCGTGGCCGTCACCCGGCCGGTCGCCAAATTCGCCGCCACCTTCGCCGTCAGCGCGCAACCCTGCGCCTCGGCCGGGTAGATCAGCGTGTCGTCGGTCTTCATGTTGATCCAGTACCCCTTGCACGGCTCCATGCAGGTCAGGTCGTTGTTCTGCGGCTCGCGCTCCTCGTTCCACGAAGCCACGCCGTACCCGCAGTACATCGTGAAGATGTGGCTGTAGTTGCCGTCCAGCGACTGCAGGGCGTGCGCCAGGTTGTCCATCTCCTGCGGCAGGTATGGGATGTAGTTCCAGCCCGCGCACAGTTCGATCGGCGTCGTCGGATCGATCAGCGCGCCGTCGAGACAGATCGTGTCTTCGGCCAGCATGTGGATGTCGTAGCCAAACCACGGCGACACATCGGTCAGGTCATTGACCGGACGACCGTCGAACCAGGAAATCGAGCCGTAGTCGCACAGACCCGAGCGCACCGCGTCGTAGTTCAGATCGATCGTCCCCAGCACCGCCTCACGCGCGTAGTCGGGCAGGATGCGGTTGTACGACCACATGTTCCAGCCCTCGCAGAGCACGCAGCAAATCGGCTGGCTCTCGCAATCCCAGAGCGCGTCGAACTGGTAACTGCCGAAGTTGGCCCACGGGTCCGGAGCGATCGCCGGGCACTCGCAGTTCAGCCACAGCGTGATCTGGTCGCCGGCCTCGGCGCCTTCATCCTCCGCCGTCTTGGGATCGTCGCCCAGAACATGGATCAGATAAACACCCGCCGAATCGACCCAGTAGATGCCGCAGATCACCCCATCCGGATCGGTCGCATAGATCACGTCGCCCGGCTGGATCGGATACGGCGCCCCGCCCGCCATGAACTGGGCGTTGATCGAGAAGTAGTCGGTGAAGTACGGCCAATTGGGCAGCGGCACGAAGTCCAACGGCTTGAGGTCGATGAAGATCTCGCCGTCGGCGCACTCAAACGGCCCCTCGACCACCGTGCAATACCCCTTCTTCCAGACACGGATGTCGTATTCCGCGCCCGGCTGGACATCGAAGCAGAAGCGCCCATCGACCGTCGTCGTTGACGAGAGCAGCACGCCGTCCGGGTACGAGGACCACAGCTCGACGTTCGCGTCGTTGACGTGGCAGAAGGTCTTGCCCAGGCAGCTCAAATCGGTGACCCAGCCGCAGAGTGAGTCGCAGAGGCCCGAATCCGGCGGACAGATCACCAGTTCGACCACCACCCACTGCGGCGAATTGAGGGCGCAGCCCACGTTGCCGTAGACGCAGATCGAGTCGATCAACGTGTCGCAGACCTCCGGACACTTGATCGAATCCATGTTCAGCGCGACAAAGAAGGTGTCCAGGGCCTGGCCGGCATCCGGCACAATCGAGAACCAGTTAGCATTGGTCCAGGCATTCCAGTCGAGCACGCCGCCGCCGCCGTTGCTGATCTCGACCGGCAACGGGTTGGCCTTCTGGTCGCATTTCAGCTCAAAGTGGATGTTGAGCGGATCCACCACCAGCACCGGCGGATCGACCACCGTCAACTTGACCACCAGTTGATCGCAACCGCTCACCGGCGGCGGATCCTCGCCCTTGTCCGGACACGGACAGAAAGTCAGCGTCTGGTAGTAGACTCCCGCCGCCAGCGAGCACGGGGTCACGCAAATCTCGACTTCATCCGGCGTGAAGCCCGAGGTCGGATCGACCCAGACCCAGTCGCCGGTGCCGCCGATCAGCGACCAGCAGAATGCGCTGCAACCGGTGCTGGTAATCGCCGCCGGCAGGCACAGCTTGTCGTTGTAGATGTCGCCGGTGTAGGTGAACGCCAGCGTATCAGGCGCCACCGCCAAGGACGCCACTTCCGGCGTCACATTGAAGATCACGAAGACCGAGTCGGTCGGCAGACCGGGGGCGTCATGGAAGACGACCCAGCCGGAGTAGGTGTCCGGCGCCAACCCCTGGCCGCAGCCGATGATGTCAACATTGCGCGGCGCCCAACCCGGGTTCGGAATCACCGTGATCCCCGGAATCGTATACTCGGCGTTGTACCAGCAACTCTCGGCGTCCACATCAAGACAGTAGACAAAGATCGACGCCGTGTCGCAACCGCAGACCGGGATTCCGCCCTCGGACTTCGGCGGCAGAGCGGTCGAACCGAACAGATAGACCGTGTCGATGTCGGTGTGCGGTCCCGGCGCATCCAGCGAACCTTCGTTCACCGTGATGGTGAAGGTGCAAACCGCATACTGGCTGTTTGCCGCGAACGTGGTACAGGTCACCAGCGTCTGGCCGATCGGGAACGAACTGCCTGACGGCGGATGACACCGCGTGGTCAGCCCAGGGCAATTGTCGGTCGCCAGCGGGTCGCTATAATTGACCACCGCGCTGTTTTGCCCAAAGGGCGCGTTCACCGTAATGTTCGACGGGCAGGTGATCTGCGGCCCCTCGGCGTCGCTGACGTTCACGTTGAAGTAGCAGGTGTCGGCGTTGCCCGCCGCGTCGGTCACCACGTGCATGACCTGCGTCGAGCCGACTGGGAAGAACGATCCCGACGCCGGCGTGAACACACTGCTGTTGACGCCGCAGTTGTCGGTGTTGCCGATGCTGTTTGTCCAGTTGACCACCGCGCCGCACTGGCCGGCGCTGTTCGGGACGTTGATATCTCCGCCGCAGAACGCCACCGGATCCTCGACATCATTGACCGTCACGTCGAAGTAGCAGGTGTCGGCGTTGCCGGCGTCATCGGTGCCGATCACGGCCACCGTCGTCGTGCCCACCGGGAAGAACGAGCCCGACGCCGCGCTGTAGGACAGGCTCACGCTGCCGTCGCAGTTGTCGACCGCCGTGGCTGCGGCGTAGTTCACAATCGCGCCGCACTGGCCGGCAGCGTTGTTCACCGTGACATTGGCCGGACAGGTCACGACCGGATCGGTCACGTCGATCACCGTGATCGTCGCAAAGCAGGTGTCCTTGTCGCCTTCATCGTCGGTGACGATCAAGGTGATATTGTTGACACCCAGGCCGTACGGACCGGCCGGGGTCTGCTCGACGGTCACCGCGCCGCCGTCCGGATCAAACGAGCCGTTGTTCACCGAGCCGTTGGCCTGGCAATTGGCATCGGCGTTGAGATTCAGATTCTGGCACACCGCGACCGGCGGCACTTTCGCCGGCGGCAATTCATTGACCGTGACATTGAATGTGCAGGTGTCCTTATTGCCCGCATCATCCGTGGCAATCACCGTCACCAGTGTTGTGCCCAGCGGGAAGGTGGACCCCGACGGCGGAGTGGCCGCGATCGCGACCGAACCATCACAATTATCCGTCGCGGTTCCGGCGGTAAAGCTTACCACCGCATTGGGCGTCCCGTTCGGCACGGTCACCGTGGTGTCGGCACGGCAGGTCAGAGTCGGCGTGCTCTGATCAACCACCGTGATCACCGCATCGCAGGTGTCGGCCAGGCCGCCTTGGTCGGTGACGATCAGTTTCACGTTGTTGGCGCCCAGCGCATACGGCCCCGCCGGCGTCAACGCCAGCGTCAGGTTCGTGCCGTCCTGCGCGTCGTTGGAGCCGTTGTTGACCTGCGCGGCCGTCGCCGTGCCCTGGCAGTTGGCATCGGTGCCGACCTGGATGTTCTGACAGATCGCCGTCGGCGGCGTGTTCACCGGCGGCAGCTCATTGACGATCACATTGAAGGTGCAGGTATCGGCCTTGCCCGCGTCATCCGTGGCAATGACCGTCACCGGCGTCGTCCCGATCGGAAAAGTCGCGCCCGATGCGGGGTTGGACGTGATGGTCACCGAACCATCGCAATTGTCCGTCGCCGTCCCCCCGGTGAAATTGACCACCGCGTTTGGCGTGCCGTTCGGAACATTGATCGTCGTGTCGGCATGGCACGTCACGACCGGCGGCGTCACATCCTGCACCGTTAACAGGAAGCTGCACGAATCCTTGTTGCCGGCGGCATCCGCGCCGATCACCCAGATGGTATGATTGCCGAGTCCGAGCAACGTGCCAAGCGCCGGCTTGAAGGTCACACTGATTGACCCGGACGGCGTGCAGTTGTCGGAGACCGTGTAGTAGCCGGCCGGAACCGACAGCGACGCCTGGCAACTGGCGTTCGCGTCGACCAACGGATTGGTCACGTTGCAGACGACCGTCGGAGCGGTCTGATCGGTCACCGTGATCGTCGCGGCGCAGGTGTCCGCCGCGCCTTCGGTATCGGTCACGATCAATTGGACGTTATTGGCGCCCAGATTGTACGGACCCGCCGGGACCAGCGCCAACGTCACGTTGGTGCCGTCCTCCGGATCGCTCGAACCATTGTTCACCTGCGCCGCCGTCACCGACGCCTGGCAGCTCGGACCCGCCGCCACCGTCACGTTCTGGCATACGGCCGTCGGCGCCTGGTTCTGCTGAACCTGACAGGAGCCCGCGCCCACCGTCAGGAATCCCGGCGTGAAGTCGAAAAACACCTCAGCGGTGTTCTCGTCAACGCCAACCAGGTGATTCGCTGGCGTCACGCAACAGGTGTCGACAATCATGCAGCCATCTTGCGGAAGCAGATTGATCAGCAATCGCATCGACGGCGTGGCGCCGTCCGTCCCCGGTTCGAGCGCGATCAACTGACCAATCCCCGGGTCGCCCGTCGACACCGTCGCCAGCATAAAGCCATCCGGGCTCAGCGTGTCCCCTCGTGCAGTGGCTGTCGCATAGGTGCTCGAGGTCGGACCGCTGCACGAGGTCCCCCCGGGATCCGAATAACCGCGACGCGTCACACTGGCCGCCGGCCAGTTGCCATTCGGATCATCAACATCGCCCAAAGGGCTGTTCTTCAGGCGACCGGTGGTCGTGTAGTTAAACACGGTCGAATTGAGGTTGCCGAAATAGAACGCCGACCCGGAGTGCGTCCGGATCTCCAAGGGCAATACAAACCCGACGATCGGCACGTCATTGGTGATGAAGACGCCGACCTCCACGTTGGTCGCCCCCGCGGCGGCCGACTTCGATTCGACCACCACCGAGTTCACCGCCATCGCCGGCGTCGCCGTCAGACAGACCAAGAGACAACAGCCAATGAGTACGAGCTTTTTCATTCCGTCTCTCCTTGTGAGGGAAAGTGTATGATAGTTGTTCATTTCTATTTGTTTGGCCATCGTCCAAAGCGGACAAAATGAGCCGCTTATACATCCATCGTGAGCAGTCGCCTCGGTTGAGTCGACGCAAGACCGCTGTGAGTCAGACAATACCCCGGACTGCCGAGTTTGGAGGTGACTGAGTCGAACTGCCCAGTGCAGGAATGCGTCGTCGCGTGACAGATGGATGAAACCGGACTACTGCAGACGCACCCCGCGGGCGTCATCAACCGACAGGTAAAGGCGAATGAGTCCCCGAACGAACGATGTGGATGGTCCGCAACGCACGGTCTTGACCCGGACGGGGCCGCCTGACCACCAGCTATGATAATGTATTCCTTCAACTTGTCAATATGCCTTCCCCGGTTTGCCCCTATGCAAAGCGCCGGGCCTTGATGGGAAAGGTCCAGAGATTATCGCATCCGTTGTGCCAATTGCCCGTTAACTCCCGGGTAGCATTAACACATTGCCATTAAAGGCCTTACCAATCACGCAGTCGAGGCACACCGCCGTAAACCGTGCAGAGAATTGCACATCGCGCATGCGGATTGTCAGGCCCCGGGGTAATTGCTGCGGCGCTGTCATCGTCCCCTCCGTCATTGCGAGCCCTGCGCCATCCCGCAGCCACGTGAGCGCGACGGATACGCGCGGGGCGAAGCAATCTTTGTTTCCCCCGCCACCGCGCAAAAAAAGACTGCTTCGTCGTCCGCCTCCGGCGGACTCCTCGCAATGGACGGGAAGGAGGAGAATCCCCGGCATCACAAGGGGCGTATTGCATACGCCCCTTCCCCCAGCGGCCGCGCGCAGGCGTTGGAATGGCGGAAGCGACGACCCTTCCCCCGCAAAAAAGCGCCGCCCCCGCTATACGGGGGCGGCGCCATTGTTGCCTTGCCGGAACGTCGATTACTTCATCAACACCATTTTGCGGGTCGTCATCTCCGCGCCCGCCTGCAGGCGGTAGAGGTAAATCCCCGACGGCACCGACGCGCCGTTTTCGTCACGTCCGTCCCAGGTGACCGCATGCGGTCCGGCGGCCTGGAACTCGTTGACGAGCACGCCCATCGACTGGCCGAGGATGTTGAAGATCTCCAGCCGCACCGAGCCGTCCTCCGGCAGAGCGTACTGGATCACCGTGCCGGCGTTGAACGGGTTCGGGCTGTTGGTCAGACCGAAGTCGCCGGGCACTATCGCCGCCTTCGGCAGCGAAGTCAGATCGCCGATGACCCGGATGCAGTCGCTGGCGACAAACTCATCGCCGTCCTCGGTCAGGCCGGTCAACGTCAGCGACACCTCCGTGCCGTTAGACAACGGCGCGATCGCCGCGAGAATCTCCGACAACTGGAACTTGAGCGTCAGGTCCATATGACGATCCGGACCGGCGGTGGTGCACTCGCACTCCTCGGGATCCTCGACCGGACGCGACACGTTCTCGAAGCTCCAGCGCAGCGGCGCCACGCCCTCGAGGCGCACGCTCATCGGATCGATATCGTGCACGTCGAGGTCCATCGTGCCGAGAATGGCCACCGGCAGCACGGCCCTCGACTTGTTCCAGTTGCGCTCGACATTGACCGAATTCGGGCACGATCCCGGCTTGATGTCCA
This sequence comes from uncultured Ignavibacteria bacterium, assembly GCA_964593585.1. Taxonomy (GTDB): domain Bacteria; phylum Zixibacteria; class MSB-5A5; order WJJR01; family WJJR01; genus JACQFV01. The sequence continues at coordinate 9,744 of CAZQIZ010000031.1, read as the reverse complement.
GGACCGCATCCATCTGGCCACCCTCGGTCTCCACCGTCACCGTGAAGCTGCAGGTGTCAGCGTTGCCGTATATGTCCGTCGCGATCACCGTCACCAGCGTCGCGCCGACCGGGAAGCAGGTCCCCGACGGCGGCGTCGCAGTCAGACTCTGCAATCCGCAGGGATCGAATCCCGAGGCGACAAAGTTGTACGGCGCGCACGACTGCCCGGCCGGAATCACGATTGTCGTGTCTCCTGGGCAGTTAGCCGTCGGCGGAGTCAGATCACGCACGGTCACCGTCGAGACGCAGACCGATGAGTCGCCCTCATCGTCGTGCACAACCAGCGTGACATTGGTCTGACCGATCGGGTACGGCCCGGCCGGATACTGCGCCAGCGTCACCGATCCACCATCCGGATCGTACGAGCCATCATCCACCGAGCCGTTGGCCGTACAGGTCGGACCGGCCGCCAGCTCGAGATTCTGCACGCAATTGGCCACCGGCGGTACCGTCACCACCGTGCCTTCGATCGTCACCGTGAAGCTGCACGTGTCGGTGTTGCCGGCCAGGTCGGTCGCCGTGACCACAACCATCGTCACCCCCACCGGAAAGCAGAAGCCCGAAGCCGGGTTGGACGACACGGACACGCCAGGGCAGTTGTCGGACGCCGACAGGCCAAAGGTCACGACCAGGCAGTTCTCGCCCGGCGCCGCGGTGTCGACGATGTTGGCCGGGCAGATCGCCAACGGCGCCTGCGTGTCGTTCACCGTCACCGTAAATGAGCAGGCGCTCGAATTTCCGGCATCGTCGACCGCCGACACATTGACCGTCGTCGTGCCGATCGGGAACAGCGTGCCCGAGGCCGGATTGGCCGTCACCACAACCGCGGCATCGCAATTGTCGGTGGCCGACGGCGCAAATGTCACGACCGCGCCGCATTCATCCAGATCGTTGCCCACGGTGAGATTGGCCGGGCAGGTCAACGTCGGCGCCGTCACGTCGTTGACCGTGACCGTCGCCGAGCAGGAGGCCGTGTCGCCCTCATCGTCGGTCACCAGCAGCGTGACATTGGTCGTACCCAGGCCATAGGGGCCGGCCGGCGTCTGGACCGTCGTCACCGAGCCGCCGTCCGGGTCGAACGAACCGTTGTTGATCGAACCGCTCGCCTGGCAGTTGGCGCCGGCCGAAAGGGTAATGTTCTGGCAGAGGGCCGTCGGCGGCTCATCCTGCGTTGCCTGCTGCACCGTCACCACAAAGCCGCACATGATCTCGTTGCCGCAATCGTCGGTGATCGTCGCCGTCACCTGGGTCGCGCCCTCATTGAAGGTCGAGCCCGAAGCCGGGGTGGCTATGATGGAAAGCGACGGATCGCAGTTGTCGGTCGCGTTGATGGTGAAATTCACCACCGCGCTGGTCGTGCCGAAGGGCACGATAATTAGCGTGTCGTTCGGGCACTGCACTTCCGGCGCCGTCGTGTCGTTGACGGTAATCAACTGCTGGCAGGTGGCGAAATTCCCCGCCGCGTCGGTCACGCGATAGGTGCGCGTGATCGTCTCCGGGCAGGTCTGTCCGTCGGAGCTCTGGCCGTCGTAGCTCCACACCGTGCCGGGGCAGTTGTCACTGAACGATCCACCCGCGGTCGCAAAGGCCGCGGCATCGGCATAAGGCGCCGGCACATCCTCGCTGCATTCCACAAAGATCCCCGCCGGGCAGGTGATCGACGGATCGGTCTCATCGACCACCGTCACCGTCGCGTCGCAGGTATCAGAGGCGCCCTGCGTGTCAGTCACGATCAACTGGACGTTCGTCGTGCCCTTCGGGAACGGTCCGGGCGGCACCAGCGCCAGCGTTAGCGCTGTGCCATCCTCCGGATCGGAGGAGCCATTGTTGACCGCCGCGGCGGTTGTCGTGCCCAGGCAACTGTCACCGGCGGGTACCGTCACATTCTGGCAGATCGCCGTCGGCGGCTGGTTGGTTGGCGGCAGTTCGTTCACAATCACATTGAAGGTGCAGGTATCGGCGTTGCCCGCATCGTCCGTGGCAATCACCACAACCGGCGTCGACCCGACCGGGAAACTGGATCCCGACGCCGGCGTGGCCGCGATCGCCACCGAACCGTCGCAGTTGTCCGTCGCCGTCCCGGCGGTGAAATTCACCACCACGCTTGGCGTGCCATTGGCGACCTCAATCGTCGTGTCGACACGGCAAGTGACCACCGGCGAAGTCGAATCGGCGACTGTAATCACCGCGGCGCAGGTGTCCGCCGCGCCTTCGGTATCGGTCACGATCAATTGGACGTTATTGGCGCCCAGATTGTACGGACCCGCCGGGACCAGCGCCAACGTCACGTTGGTGCCGTCCTCCGGATCGCTCGAACCATTGTTCACCTGCGCCGCCGTCACCGACGCCTGGCAGCTCGGACCCGCCGCCACCGTCACGTTCTGGCATACGGCCGTCGGCGCCTGGTTCTGCTGAACCTGACAGGAGCCCGCGCCCACCGTCAGGAATCCCGGCGTGAAGTCGAAAAACACCTCAGCGGTGTTCTCGTCAACGCCAACCAGGTGATTCGCTGGCGTCACGCAACAGGTGTCGACAATCATGCAGCCATCTTGCGGAAGCAGATTGATCAGCAATCGCATCGACGGCGTGGCGCCGTCCGTCCCCGGTTCGAGCGCGATCAACTGACCAATCCCCGGGTCGCCCGTCGACACCGTCGCCAGCATAAAGCCATCCGGGCTCAGCGTGTCCCCTCGTGCAGTGGCTGTCGCATAGGTGCTCGAGGTCGGACCGCTGCACGAGGTCCCCCCGGGATCCGAATAACCGCGACGCGTCACACTGGCCGCCGGCCAGTTGCCATTCGGATCATCAACATCGCCCAAAGGGCTGTTCTTCAGGCGACCGGTGGTCGTGTAGTTAAACACGGTCGAATTGAGGTTGCCGAAATAGAACGCCGACCCGGAGTGCGTCCGGATCTCCAAGGGCAATACAAACCCGACGATCGGCACGTCATTGGTGATGAAGACGCCGACCTCCACGTTGGTCGCCCCCGCGGCGGCCGACTTCGATTCGACCACCACCGAGTTCACCGCCATCGCCGGCGTCGCCGTCAGACAGACCAGCACAGCGCAGGCAATCACTGCGATTTTTTTCATGGAGTTTTTCCTTTCACCGAAAAGCGGTATGGTTGCGAAGCGACTCTCTTGTGATACAATCCAATTAAAGCACGGTTTCGGCAATTACAGAAGGGCCGGCAGAAATGATGAAATCAGGCAGAACCTCTAATGTAGGAGCCCCGATGCGTGCAGAATGCAACAAGGCCATTGAGCGTATGATCATCAGACCGTTCCGGGTGTCCGTCGGCTCAGAGCGCGCGCCCACGCCGTGCCGGGCGCGACAACAAGGCTGGTAAAGTTGACGGCCCCCGCCACCGGCCCGAGCTCGGAACTGCGTGCCACAGTTCCGGTTCGGCCATGCCGTCAAAACACTTCAAGAAGGTGATTTTCCGAGCAATTGTCAACATACTTATCCGGCCTTGGCAGGCTTGGCCCACCAAGGCACCCCCCTAGCCTTAGCCGTTAGCCTCCTGTCAGACAAGGTCATGAGACCGTACGGCAGATGGGCGCCCATCCAAAAAACGCAACCGGGGTGGGAGACTGGCTCCCACCCCGGTTGGTTAATGACAAGTGCGACTACGGAATCAGCGTCTTACGGAGCGCACGGATTCACGTAGTTGGCGGCAACCGACTGACCGCGGAAAGCCACGTTGACCACCTTCACCACATCGGTGACGGCGGTCACGCCCGTGGCATCCACGTCGGTGCGCTCGTTCGGGCAGCCCGGATCAAACGTGGGGGCAGCGCCACGGAACGCCACGTTGACGGTGATCACCACGTCCTGCACGTTCGAGCGGATGCCGTCGCATGACGGATCGGCCCAGCACGGGCAGGTGCAAGAGCTACCCGCCTCGCAGAGATTGGCCGACGCCGCAAACGCCAGACCCTCGTCGATCTTGGCCTTGAACGAGGCTTCGCTGATCGTGTCGGAGGCGAAGACGACGACATAAGTCAGCGTCTCGCCGGCGGCGATCGAACGGCCGTTGTCGAGGGCCATCAGCGTGTAGAGGTCAACGGCGGAGTCGGAGAACAGCTCGGCCGCGCCGGTCGACTGGATCAACTGCTGATACAGGAAGCCGTCGGTCGGACCGCCACCCGGCTGAATGTCATCCACGTTGTTGCCGACGTGGGCGTACTTGAACGCGGACTTCGAGGCAATACCGCCACGGAAGCGGGCGGTGGTGTTCTGGCCGACCGGCACATGACCGGCGGTATCCGAACCACCTTGCCACACGAGGTTGCGCGCCAGATCCGAACCCGGAACGTTGGTCACTCCCGACTGCATCGTGCCCAAACGCGCCGCCGGAACGATATCCGCATCCATCAGAATACCAATCGCGAGGTTGGAGACTGCGACGGCCGGGTTGTGGCGGTACACCTTGTAACGCGCCAGCACCATTTCGTCCTTGGTCGGATCCTGCGGGAAGGCCCATTCGACGGTCACGCCGACGACGGAGTCGCGCGTGCTCATCTTGGCCGTGGCGTAGGCGCAGCCGGTGCCGGTGCCGTAGGCGGAGGTGTCGATCACCAGATCGCCCTGGGCGCGGAAGCCAAACTGGCCGTTGCTGTTGCGGTCAAAGAAGCGCAGGTACACGGTCGTGTCGGCACCCTGCGTCCCATGCGCGATCAAAAGCGATCCGTCGAAAATCGACGACGACGAGTCGCTGTAACGCCACAGACCGCCCTCGTCGAACTGCGAAGCGAAGCGGGCGCTGCTCTCCACCTGCAGAGCCAGCGAACCGGGGCTCGCTACGCCGGTCTTGATCACTTCGTTTTCCGGACAGAAGAAGTTGTTGAACACAAAGAACTCGACCGGGAAGGTGCGCGGGCTCGGCTTGGTCGCGTCGTTGTGCGTGATCGCGATCTGGCCGGTGTACAGCCCTTCCGCGGCGCCGTTGGCGGCCATCGTCACGGTCCGGACGATATCCGGATCGCCGGCGATGATCGAGTAGGCGCCCGTCGTCACCGAGAGCGTCGGCGCGCCGGGGAAGTCGGTCAGCGACACGGCGCCCGACAACGTCGCGTTACCCAGGTTGAGGATCGTCAGGGTCTCCTGATTGGTCCCGTTCTGGGGCGCGTGGTATTCGCATTCGCTCTGGAAGGTGAGCGTCGCTTCGAACACCGGGGCGATAACCGGGCACACATACTGCGCGTCGGTCGTTCCGCCCGGCAGACGCAGGTAGTGCACCGGGTTCAACTGCCAGGTGCCTTCACCCTGCGGAATGCCACCGGCATCCAAGTCGGAGACGAAGAAGATGTCGATGTCGTCAACCACACGGCCGATCGTCTGCCAGTGCTCGGAACGGCAGACCGAATCGGGACGCTGCGGAATACCGGTCAGCGTGTCGGCCGCGCCCGGGTTGCAATTCGGGGTCTTGGTGTTGGTCAGGTTGACCGCCGGCGACCAGGTGTTGCCACCCGAATTCGACACGGCCAGATACAGCTCGCCATTGTAGTAGCCGCCGAGCGACACGTCTTCCTGCTCGGCCTGGCTCGGACCGGCCATCTGCACCCAGGTCACGTACACGTAGTTGTTGTTCGACTGCGCGCCGCCCTGGCAGAGCGTGCCGCCATCGCCGATACCGACGGTGTGCTTGGTCACGTTCAGGTTGAACACACCCGACAGGAACGGGGAGGGCCAGTAGCCGAGGTAGATCGGACGGATCGTCGGACGCGCGGTGCTCCAGTGGCGCAGCGCGATGTCCGAGCTCACGTTGGCTTCCCGCTGCTCGTCCCAAGTCACGTGCAACGCGCTGGCGTTGTCATACGTGATCGAGATGTGCAACCAAGCCTGCGCGCCGGTCGGGTCATTGTAGTTGGTGATGACGTTCTTGACTTTGGCTTCGGAACCGGAAATCCAGCCCGCGCCGTCAGTCGTCGACTGCAGGTACGCCACGTTGTTGTTGCCGTTCATCGAGGCGTAGTTGTCCACGTGCACGCCCACGGCGACCTTGTTGCTGTTCGGGTCGTCGGCGATCACGTAGGAAATCTGGCTGGTCGAATCGAGAATGATCGGGCCGGTCCAGTTTGAACCGTCCCAACGATGGTACCACAGCAGGTCGATCGGGCAGTCGTTGGTGTTCGAGTGCGCAATCAGGTGCCGGGTGCCGGCATCGTTGCCGTCACGGCCGGCGGCGTTGCGCGGCCAGAGGACTTCCGGGCAACCGCCCGCGGTATAGCCAGACAGACCGTCGTCCAGGTGCGTGGCATTGCCCGCGCCGAACGCGTAGTACTGGTGCCAGGGGTTGTACGGGAGATTCGGATCCTCGGTCTGGTGCAGCGAAACGCACGCGTAGTTCAGACCGTCGACGTCGCCGTTGACGTAGCCGGCACGGGCCAGCTCGCCCAGACCGACGAACACACCGCCGAAGCCCTGATTGAGCGTGGCGGTGCTGACCGTGTACGAGTTGTACGCGACAAAGCGGTCAAACTGCTCGATGTCGTTCGGAATGCGGTTCCAGGCCATCCAGACGAAGTGGACAACATCCGCGCCGGAGGTGCGGAAGGTCTGGTATCCCTGTGAATTGTTGTGCTGGTAGTCGTAGGACGTGTTGGCGATCGGCAGTCCAGGCGAGGGCGCCGGCGGCGCAAACGAGCCGGAGCTCAGCGACGTGCGCGGAACCGTGCTCTCCTGGATGATCGGGTTGTCAAAACTGAGATTCAACGAGTTCCGGCCATCGATATGGCGGGTCGAGGTCCAGCGCAGGTCCATTTGCTTGGCCTTCAGTTCGACATTGCGACGCTGGTTGACCTCGCGCTGCCATTTCCGCTTGGCGAGAGTCTCGGGGGAGTCAACCGCCTGGACCGCCACGGCACTGAAACCCGCCGCCGCGACCACCAGGGCCACTCCAAGCTTTACAATCTTCCCCGTCATGCGTGTCTCCTTAAACAAACTTGACTGAAACGTTGCCGTTCCGCCGCGGCGGAACGCCGTTTAATTCGCCCCGTCCCCGGATGGGCCGCTGGGTGCAACCACGCCGGGCCGGGATTCTCCGTTTAACGCTTCCGTCCCAAAACTAGTGTGTGGTGACCACCTCCCTACGACACCGCGAAGCCCATGGCTTGTCGGCTGTTGTTTGCATTCAACTGGTTAACGTCTTGGCAGATATCGCAGACAAACTCGTATCCGTGTCGCCGGTTAATGTCATCTGGTGTAACGTCTTTTCGGGGCGGACCTCGAAAGCCCACCGATTCGTCTGTGGTGCCAGCCGGCACGCGGCCCGGGGAGAGGACCCGGACTGAAGGGGCAAGTAAATGAAAGTAACTCGGGCTGATGCTACCGCGGGATTGCCGAACTCAACTTTGCTTTTCGAAACCGCACGGAGCCACTAAACCCGGATAACACTATAAAGCGAAGTCAACAGTTGTCAAGCCGATTTTGGTTTTTGACGGTCAAAAGCGCGCGCAGAAACTGCGCCTTCAACTGACGTGCCACAAACATCTTAACTCCCACCGCGTATGGAGAAAGCACGTATCTTGTCTGTGGATTCCGGGGGCGACTGGTTTCGACGGAGTCGCCAAAGGAAGGTTTGCCCGCCGAGGTCCCCGAGCCCTCGCTAAACCCTCGGGAAACAACACAAACGCCTACGATAACTCGTATGCGCTGGCGGCCTAACTTAGGATAGGCTGCCCCACGGGTCGGAAGCCCGCCCTCGGCGGCTGGCCCGCTGGCCGAAAATGAGGGATAGCGCCGGGCCGCTCCCGCCGGTCCGACGCGAAACTCAAGCCGGGATAGCGCCACCGTAGCCTGTCGCTCGGCGCCGACGGCGCGAATACAAACGACCGACTACGCGGGTAGACGGCCTTCATGCGGCACTTTCGGACGGGGGTTCGATTCCCCCCGCCTCCACCAATTCAATTCATTGAACATCAATACGTTACGAAACGGATGGGGGTTTTGTCCCCCTTGCCACCCTGCGCTATCGTTCAATAACATGGGATAACTTGCAATAATTCCGGTCACGATTTGGGCACACCAGCGTGCTGCCTTGGGGAGTGGGGCTCAATCTCCGCCTCGTCTTTGGACTTGACAGATGTATGCAAATTGAGATCAATTGATCTCAAGATGAGATCGAAGCCCGCACCAAAACGAATTCGAACTGCCGGCGACATCCTGTTCTCCAAGATTCGTAGGCAACTTCTGACCACCTTCCTATCTGCCACGGACCGACGTCTCTATTTCCGCGAGATTGCCCGGCTTGTCCGAGGATCACCTGGCACCGTACAGCGCGAACTGGCTGCGCTCACCGAAGCCGGGATTCTCAAATCAGAACTCGTCGGCCGTCAACGCTATTACTCCGCCGATAGCGAGTGCCCCATCTTAACCGAGCTTCGTGCCATCGTTGTGAAGACCTTTGGCATCGCCGACACGATCCGGGGTGCTCTGAGTCCACTCACACGCAAGATCAAGGTCGCTTTCGTCTACGGCTCAATCGCCTCGGAGACCCAGACAGGACGCAGTGATATTGACGTTATGGTCATTGGCAGCGTGAAGCTGCGTGAGATGGCTTCTGCACTGGAGAAGGCTGAGCAAGTACTCGGCAGACCAGTCAATCCATCTGTGTTCTCGCAGAAGGAGTTTGTGGGGAAGATGCAACAGAAGAACCACTTCGTTCTCAGCGTGCTGACTTCAGACAAGATCTTCCTCGTCGGAGACCCGGATGACCTTGACCGACTGGCTGAATAGCGGCTGGCTGAAGGCCCATACAACCAGCGCCGCCGAGGTGAAAGCTCTCCTGGAGAAAGTCGATCGCGATATTGCGGAAGCCGGGAAGTCCGAGATTTCCGCTGACTGGCGGCTGGCCATTGCCTACAACGCCTGTCTCGGCTGTGCCACGGTGGCCCTCCGCGCCAGCGGGTACCGCGCACCTGAAGGCGACGGCCATCACTACCGCACAATCGAGTCCTTGAGATTCACTCTGAAGCCACCTGCCGGGCTGATCCCCACCCTCCACTCATTTCGGAAGAAGCGAAGCATCGTCAGTTACGATGCCGCCGGTACAGTCTCCGAGACCGAGGTAGCCGAAGTGTTCAAGCTTGCTCGTGAGCTCGTGAAACTGCTCAAGGACTGGCTACGAGCGCATCATCCTGAGCTGCTGTAGACACAGCGATCACGTGGCCATCGGGATGCAAAAAGTGGCCACAATTTGGCCACAGCGCCACCTAAGTCCATGTCCTGTATCGCAAACCGGGGGTTCGATTCCCCCCGCCTCCACACGAATTTGCACAGAAGAGAAATTCCCTGTCCAGCGTCGAAAACGGGCAACGACTTGGCGACGACAATCGTCTCCTTATCATCTCCGCGCCAATCGTTGCTTCCAGCAATTCGATTTTCTTTAGCAGGGCGGCAGCGTAGGTCGGATGCCCGCTCCACGTCCGCGAATCGGTCGGCGACAGACCGTTGTTCGGATCGAGAAAATCCACCTGAGACTGCGCCTGTGGGAACGACGCCTCTCCCTTGCCGAATTGGGCCACAGAAGGTATCAGATGCAGATCGAGATGGTTGATCCCATCATCTTGCGAGAAAGTCCACGTTGGGTCCTGCTGTAATGCACCGGAGGCATGCGTGATGGCAGCGTCCAGGTTGTCCAGAATTTCAGTTTCATAACTCTAATTTCATCTTGCCAAATCGGTTGGAGGGTGTGATGCTG
>CAZQIZ010000030.1:0-28988 GCA_964593585.1 uncultured Ignavibacteria bacterium | reverse complement strand
AGGTGCGTGATTATGAACAGAAATGACCGACACACAAAATTCCTGACAGGCCCCCTCGAGGACTTCACTTACCTCGAACTCGATTCAGTCCTGTTGGAAAAGCAATTGCACGCCGAGATGGCGGTTTTCACTTCATCGAGCAGTCGTCAGCGATTTGGACGCGACATCGCCAGCGTGCCCTGGGGTGTCTGCGCCGCAGTCGACTATTCCCCCAACATCGCGATCCATGATTACGTGATTGTGACCGACTGGTCCTGGGCACAGGTTCTCGGCGCCGACGGCAACGAGCCGGAGTTCATCGCCCCGTTCGGCTCACGGGGCGCCGGTCCGAATGAATTTAACCGTCCAATGGGTATCTGTGGCGGTCCCTATGTGTATTGGGTCGCCGATGCCGGCAACAACCGGATTGTAGAATACGCACTTCAGACGCAACCCAATCATCCCGATGATCGCACCCTGGGTGTCAACTATCAAACGCAGTACACCTACGGTTTTCAGTATCCGACGGATGTCGATCGCGCGGGGACACGGATGATTGTGGCCGATAAGGGCAACAATCAGGTCGTACTGTTTGGCTTCGGAGCCCCAGAGCGGATCGGTCCGCCGACGGGCGGAGATGGTTTCCTTGAATTTCGGTCACCTTCGTCTGTATGCTTCGGCCGTAGCGTCGTCGACGGCGCACAGATCGATACGGTGATCTACGTGGCCGATGAGGGAAATCAGCGCGTCTGCCGTCTGATCCGTTCCCCGTACGCTCCGCTCGGATACAACTTTGATTCATTTGACCTGCCTGGGACAAATCTGCAATCCGTGGAGTGCGACAATTTCGGCAATGTGTATGTCCTCGATGCCGAAGAGGGCAAAGTGTACAAGTTCAGCGCGATGCTGCAGCCGTTGGCCGTCTACCGGTTTCGACTTCCGGACGGCGGGCAGATCCGACCACATGACTTTGCCATTGCGCACGGACGGGAATGCGTGCCAATTGAATCCTGCCGCCCCATGCAACTCGGTGACGCGCTGCTGACCACGGAGTTCACCGGGCAATCCGGAATCTATCGCTTTCAGATCGGTATCGACGTGATCCCAATTGGCGCCTACCATCTCCCCCCGAGTGACCTTAATCCGGATACGGGATTCGTTCTGGCCGATTATCACCTGACCGATGCCGCGCAGGTCTACTTACGCGTATACCAGGGACCGACGACGGTTGGCGTTCTGGGACCAACAGTGCAGCCAGGCGGGTCGCAGCGCACGGCAATCCCGCTGCTTGGAAACATCCCGACGGGACAATACATCGTGGAGATCAACGCGATCTCTCTGTACAATAACTCCAATACCTACCTGGCCGAGATGATTGTCGCCGTCGACAATTCGTTCAACCAACTTCCGCGAGTCCTTTCACCGCCGGCCTTGCTCTGCCACGGCGTGTGTGATTCATGCGTCGAAAACGGGACGATTGCGTGGTTTCGGACTTCCGCCGTGGATTCGGACGGGGTGGTAGTGGCGTACCAATGGCGGGCCGGCTATGGCGGACTGTTTGTCGACAACTTCAGCGACACAATTACCACAACCACGGACTCCGTGCTTTGCCAGGTTCTATTTGGATACACTTCGATATTTGCTCACGTTCCGGAGGACACGGCCCTCCGCGTCCGGGCGGTCGATAACCGGGGCTCGATTTCTCCGCCGGCATCGTTGGCCACCCCCCTCTGCGACTGCGTGTGCCCTTGTCTTTCCGACCCACAGTGTGACGGGGTGATCGACGTAATAGACGTGGTCAACGCAGTGGGACGGGCGTTTCGCGGCGCGGCCGGCTCGTCGACTCCCGACTGCCCAACCGAGTCGGCCGACAACAATTGTGACGGAGTGGTCAATGTCTCTGACATTGTGCGTTTGATAAACGTCGCATTTCGCTCTAAGTCGCCGCTGACGCTGGTGTGTAATCCTTGCGGCCCTTGAGATTCGTGCCTTGACCTGACCGCGACGCGTTCGCTCTTTGTGTGCCTGATGCAGCAGCGCAACGGCGTCACACTCGCTGACAGCAGACGCGACCGCGAACAATTCCTCCGCTTTCCAGAGCGGCTCTATGTGAATTGCCCTCACTGGGTTTGTCCGTTGCGGGCGGAGAGGCGGGCGTTCTTTGATCCGCAGCGCAATCCGTTCTTTGACAACGCCGACGTCCAGTTGTTCCTGGCGCGGCGCGACGGGCAGGTGGTTGGGCGGGTCAGCGCGCACATCTACCATCCGCACAATCGCACCCACAACGAGACGACCGGATTCTTCGGGTTCTTCGAGTGTGAGAACAACTTCGAGACCGCGCGCGCCCTCTGGGATGCGGCGCGGGCGTGGCTGGCGGCACGCGGGATGACGCGCATGCGCGGACCGGCCAACTTCACCACCAACCATGAGATCGGATTTCTCGCCGACGCCTTCGACCAGCCCCCGGTGATCATGATGACCTACACCATGCCCTACTACCTCGAATTCGCCGAGCGGTACGGCCTGGCCAAGGCGATGGATGTTTATGCCTACCGGACCGATGACAGCCGGGTCTTCGACCCGCGCGCCGGCCGTCTGGTCGACCGAATCCGCCAGCGCGCCGGGGTCACCATCCGTCCGATCGACATGCGCCGGTTTGCCGAAGAGGTCGACAGGGTGAAGGTCATCTACAACGGCGCCTGGGCGCCGAATTGGGGTTTTGTGCCCATGGACGAGGCCGAGTTCCGTCACTTGGGCAATGAACTCAAGCAGATCATCGACCCACGCATCGTCCTGTTCGCCGAGGTCGATGGCCGTCCGGTCGGCTTCTCGTTGGCTCTGCCCGACATCAACCAGGCGCTGATCCACCTGCATGGCCGTCTGTTCCCTTTCGGGCTGTTCAAGCTGCTGTGGCTCACAAAGGTCCGCAAGGTCTGCACCCGCATCCGCGTGCTGGTGATGGGCATCCTGCCAGAGTATCAGAAACGCGGCATCGACACGGTGCTCAATTACGAAACCGATGTGCGCGGACGCGCCGCGGGGTACCGCGAAGCGGAAATGTCGTGGGTGCTGGAAAACAACCACGAGATGAACGCGGTGGCGAAGAACCTCGGCTATCAGCGATACAAAACCTACCGGATTTACGAGATGGCTTTGTAGCTGCCCAGCACCATCAGATATTCAAACAGCAGACGGTGATTCCACTTGTACAACAAGGGGCTGAAGGCCCCTTGTCCTGCGAAGCAGCGACACGCGAATTCGCAGCGCTTCCACGCCCCATGGTCCGGCGTTGTCAGGAGCAATTCGGGGCAGCCGCGGCGCGGAAGATGTGGTTGACCAGCAGGACCACATCGACTACATCGTAGGCGCCGTCACAATTGACGTCCATCCGTTCGGGCGGCGGCGCAGGAGTCGTACCGCCGCGAAAAGTGACGTTGACCATCCCGACCACATCGACCACATCGAGGAAGCCGTCGTCGTTGTAATCTCCCAGGACATAGGGCGGGATGACGAGGAAGTCCTCCACCACCGACCATCCGGAATGCCAGCCGGCGCTGTCGACGGCTTCGACCCGCCAGTACCAGGTCGCATTCCGGGCCAGCGAGTCGGCATCTGGAATGGTCAATAGAGTTGCGCTCAGGTCGGAATAGGTCCGCAAATCCTGCGTGAAGTCAATGTCGCGGGCGATCTCCAGCGTGTAGTGGACCGGCGTGCCGTTTCCGGCCGGCGACGCGCTCCAGAAGAACTTGGGAGTGGCATCGACGGTCACGGCACCATCCAGCGGCGAGGGTGGCAACAGCACGGGGACGACAGGCGGCGTGGCATCGACCCAGACCCGTCGCGACGCCGACCAGGCGGAGGAATCGCCGAACGGATCGATTGCGCGCACGCGCCAGTGCCAGATGCCATCGGCCAGCGGGTTGGTCTCATGGGTGTAGCCAGTCAGGCCGCTTTGCCGGGCGACGCTGACGGCAAAGTTGGGATCAGTCGAATACTCTACCGTGTAGATATACGCCGAATCATAGATCGACCAGTCTGCCCACTGCAGGGCCGGCGTGGGATCGGTCGAGATTGCCGCATCGGCCGGGGCGATCAATTTCGGCGGGAAAAGCCGCAGCGGCATATTGGCGGCGTAGACATCCTGATGCCCGTTGCGCGTGTCGGTGAAGACTGTCGTGGCGCGCAGACGCGAGGTGGCGATCCCGATGTACTCGCCGATCAGCCCGGCGTTGGGACTATAGGCGATGGGGATTTTGGGGTCATAGGGCGTCAGGGGCGCGGCGCTCATTGCGCCGAGCGCATCGAAGGGCGACGACGACACATCGCTGACGCGTTGGTTGGGAGTCCAGGTGAGGCCGCCGTCAAAGGAATGGGTGACGAAAAGATCGAAGTTGAGATTTGCAGGATCCAGCCGGCGGTCATAGAAGGCGACACTCACCACACCGTCGGGATTGACGGCGATCCAGGGATGGAACTGGTCGACACCATTGCCTAATGGGTCGTCGTTGAGACGCTGGCGGGCGGTCCAGGTCAGCCCGCCATCATGCGAGCGCGTCATGTACAAATCCAGCAGGCCATCGGGGCCATAGTCGACGAAGGCGCAATAGAAGCGGCCATGAAACGGCCCGCCGCTGACATCGGCTGTGAGCGCCGGGAAACCGAATGTGGTGATGCCACCATTGATTTGGCTTGGGTAAAAATCGAGGTTCTGCAGGATACGGTCCGTGCCCCAGGTCCAGCCCTGGTCGGTTGAGATATCGCACATGATCGCGCCGCGGGCGTAGGACCACCATGCGGTGACCACCCGTCCGCCGGCGCCAACCGCCGGCACCGGCCATTGCACGCTGCTCTGGTCGGAAACCAGACGTTCCAGATCAAACGTGATCCCGTCGAAGGAGCGGACGCAGTAGATATCGGTGGTCGCGCCGAAGCGCGCCCAGGTCACATACACCGAACCGTCGGTCGGCCCCCCGGTGTTGTCGACCGCCATCATCTCCTTATCCTCAAACAGCGAGTTGAAGTTCTCCACCGCGATCGACCAGAACGGCCAGGTCAGGCCGGAATCGTAGGAGACTGGGATGTAGAGTCCATCCTCGTTGCCGCTGTTCTGGAATGACAAGATGACAGAGAAGAAAACGCCCTGAGAATTGCAGACTATCGCCGGGTCGGAGTCGCGATCATAGGGCGTGCTGGGGATCAGCCCGCCTTCGATCCAGGAGGTGCCGCCGTCGTGTGAGTACCCCCATCCGACCTGGCGGTAGCCGAGACGGAAGTCGCGCCAGACCGCAACCAGGTTGTCCGGGTTGGTGGGATCGACCGCGACCTGCTCCTCGTTCTGCAATTCGGTGGTGGCGTCGGTGTTGATCTTGAGGTTGGGCGGCTGGGTGGTGCTGACGTCGAACCAGAGGGGCAGGCTGCGGGCGCTCTGGGCGCCAACGTCGGCGGCCAAACACATCAACAGGAAGATCGAGCAGAGTACGACGGGATGGATCGGGCGGATTTGCATACTGGCTCCCGTTAGAGAGTTACGTTTGCCATCGTGGCGCAGGCAGGATGGTGAGGTCGGCCCGGTCCGGCGGTGGAGGTCGGCGGACGCTGTCCGCCCTTGGGCAATATACCAATTGCCCCTATCTTGACAAGCCGGAGCCCGGACCTGCGACCGAAAACGACAATCCTGACCGGTCCGGAACAAGGTCATGGCACCCCATCTGCACCGACTATTGCTGATCGCCGCCCTGCTGGCATTGACTCTCAACCGCTGCGAAACCTCAACGCCCCCATCCAATCAACTGGTGGTGGTCGAGGATGGCGAGGCGCCGGTGATTGCGGCGCGTCTGTTGTTCGGGCTGGGTCCATCGCCCGCGCCCGCGGGCACCGGCGCCATGATGGCCACCCTCCTCGGGGATCCTTACTCACCAGCGGCCGACTCCACGCTGGGACTTTTGCGAGCACTGGGAGTCACGATTCGTGCCGCCTGCGAACGCGAGGCCTTCATCATCGATATTGAATGCCCGCCAACGGCTTGGGCTTCGGCATTGCCGCTTCTGGCGCGGCATCTGGGACCGCAGACACTGGTGGGGCTGCGTTTGGACGAACTACGGCTTCAGCAACATGCGGCCATCGAAAAATTGCGCCATGATCCCCTGGCGTTGAGCCGCGCGGTCTTCTGGTCGGCAGTCTATCCGGAAGGACCGGGCGGGCTGGCGGCCGGAACCGACCGCGGCGTCGAACAAGTGAGCGTCGAGAACCTCCGCACCTTCCGCGCGACATTCCTGAACAGTGGCAATGTCTACGGCGGTTTGGCGGGACCAGTCACGGCAGCGATGGCATCGGCATGGGAGACGCAGGTCATGGCGACGCTCCCGCCTGGATCGCGAACGGCATCGCATCCGAACCCGGTTCACCCGGATGGTCTCAATGTCCGCATCATAGAGTTGCCGGAGGCCGAATCGACGTATGTCCTGATTGGCCGGGCGCTCACACACACGTGCCGCGACACGGCCGCCTGGGTCATGGCGGCGGGCGCAGTCTATCACGCCCTGCCCGGGGCATCACAAAACGGGATCGACCAATTTCTGCGGCAGGAACGCGGTCTGTGCGAGGAGCTCGAGATGTCCACCGGACTGGCGGTAGCCGGAACTGACGGGGCGCGCTACCAGAGCCGGGAACTGAGCGCCAACGACTTTCTGTCGGTGTCCGCTGCGTTCTCTCCGGTCAATGCCCTGTATGCCACTCGTATTCTGATCAAAGAGCTGACCGACTTTAACGCGGCGGGGTTGACGAGGGAGGAGCTTCAGTCCTTCGCTGGGTATCTGCATAAATCACACGAGGGCGCGTCAGCCGCCGGACGGATGCAGGCGCAACTGGCGCAACGATGGTTGCGATGCCCGCCGCCGATCCACACGGAATCCAAAGGGACATACCCGTTGTCCACTGCGCGGACTCGGCAATCGGTGCGCGCCGCTTTCGACCCCACCGACCTGTGGGTGATTTTTGTGACGTCGGACGTGCGGACATTTTCGGCGAATCTCCTCGGCGGCACAGTCTCATTCACCTACCCGGAGTGGGTCGATACCCGCGAGATGCGCCGTCTCGATCAGGAATACGCCTCTTACCGACCGTTCTGGGAGGCCGCGAAGACCAGCCTGGTCCGGGCGCCGGAGTTTTTCCGCTGATTATCCCGCCGACTCGGCGACCAAGGCGTCAATGATTCTACGGTTGGCCGCGGGGAAGGCGAGTGTTGCCAAGTCGGCGATGCGCGTCCAGCGGAAGCGCTGGCAGCCGATGGCGCGCGGCGTCCCGCGACGGTAGCGACATTCGAAGACATGCAGACGCACGGCGTAGTGGCTGTAGCCGTGTTCGATTACCATCCGGCGTTGTCCCACGTCCACGATGACATCCAGTTCTTCCCTGATCTCGCGGCGGCAGGTGTCCGCCAGCGATTCATTGCCGTCGCGTTTGCCGCCCGGAAACTCCCAAAGATTGGGCAGCAGGCCGGCGGCGCGACGCTGGGCGATGAGGATGCGTCCGTCGGCGCGGCGGATGATCCCGCAGGCAACATTGACGGTGCGTTGGCGGGGGCGGGCGGCGGGAAGCCCCCATTCCCCCTGCCGATCCAGCTCATGGGCGCGGCAAACTGTCTGGAGCGGGCAGACCTCGCAGCGCGGCTGACGCGGCAGACAGACCGTGGCGCCCAGATCGATAAGCGCATCGGTCCAGACCGCCCCGCTGCCGACAACCATCCACTCGGCAAGGTGCGTCTTGACCGCCTTGCGGACCGGTGTTGCGCGCACATCCCCTGCCACACCGAAAAGACGCGCTCCGACACGAGCGATATTGGCATCCAGCGGGGGCCGTCGGCCGCCAAAACAGAAATTGTGGATGGCCGCGGCGCAGTAGTCGCCGATTCCGGGCAGGGCGCGAATCGATTCGTAGTCGGAGGGAAATCGTCCGCCATACTCCCGGACGATGATCTGCGCGGCGCGATGCAGCAGACGGGCGCGGTGGTAGTACCCCAGCCCTTCCCACTCCTTCATCACCGCATCGAGCGGGGCGGCGGCCAGCGAACGCAGTGTCGGGAACCGTCGGAGGAACCGACGGTAGCGCTCCACACCCACAACTGCGGTGGTCTGGACGAGAATGATCTCGGAGACCCAAACGCGATAGGGATCTTTTACTCCGCGCCAGGGGAACGCGCGGGCGTGGCGACGGAACCAACCGGCAAGCCGTCGGTAGACGCCCGCGGCAGAAGGCTTCGAATTGTGTCGTGATTTCGGCATCGCACTGACTGTCAGAGGGTGCGATGATAGACGAAAATCCGCTGGCAGGCCATCGCAATTCGCGCTATGCTCTTTGCATGACACCCGACGCGCCCATCCCCGAGCACACCGCCGAATTGCTGGCGATGAAGAATCACAGCCGGATCGTCTTTTTGATCATGGATGGCCTTGGCGATCTCCCCTTCGGCGACCGCGCCGAGACGCCGCTGGAAGCGGCGCGCAAGCCGAACATCGAGGCGCTTCTGCCGCATTCGTGCTGCGGATTGTTCGACCCGGTGGAGCCGGGGATCACCCCCGGTTCGGGGCCGGGACACCTGGGGCTGTTCGGCTATGATCCGCGTCGGTATCTCATCGGCCGCGGCGTGCTGGAGGCGCTGGGGATCGACTTTCCGCTCCTGCCTGACGATGTCGCCGCCCGGTTCAATTTCTGCACGTTGGACAAAAGCCGTGTGATCACCGACCGTCGCGCCGGGCGCATCAGCGACGAGGAAAACCGGCGGGTGGTGGACAAGCTCAATGCGCGCCTGAATTTCCCCGGACCGGTCGAAGTGATTGTACGCAGTGTGTCGGAGCATCGTGGGTTGGTCGTGCTTCGCGGCACCGGACTCGGAGGGCATGTGGCGGACACCGACCCGCAGGCCACCGGAGTGCCGCCCCTGCCGGCGCGCGCGCTGAACGAAGCTTCGCGCCACACCGCCGAGCTGTTCGACCGCTTTGTCGCGGAAGCCGAACGGGTCCTCCGCGATGAGCCCCGTGTCAACGGCATCCTGCTACGCGGCATCGACAAGTATCCGCGGATTCCATCGCTGGAGGAACGATTCCAACTCAATCCGGCGGCGATCGCCACCTACCCGATGTACCGCGGACTGGCGCGGTTGGTGGGCATGACGGTGCTGGAGCCACCGCGGGATCTGGCCGCCACCATGTCGGCGCCGCCGACGGTGGGCAAGGATCACGATTTTCTCTTTGTGCATGTGAAGTACACCGACAAGGCCGGCGAGGACGGCGACTATGACCGCAAGGTGGCCGTGATTGAGGAAGTCGACCGGCGGTTGCCCGATCTGATGAAGTGCCAGCCGGATGTCCTGGTGATTACCGGCGACCATTCCACGCCGGCGGCAATGAAGGAGCACTCCTGGCATCCGGTGCCAGTGCTCCTGTATGCGCCGGGGACGGTCCGTCCGGATGGCCTGACGCGCTTTGGCGAGCGGGCCTGCCAGCAGGGCGGTCTGGGACGGTATCCGATGCGGCACCTATTGCCGCTGGCGCTGGCCCACGCGCGCAAGTTGGCGAAATTCGGGGCGTAATCCCGCGGCGGGTTGTACTATATTGGCGGCATGCCGGGCCCTGGCTCCGACTGCATCCTCCGCATCGAGAATATCTCGAAACGTTTCGAGAGTGTTGACGCCGTGCGCGCGCTGTCGCTGGCAGTCCCGCGCGGCAGCATTTACGGCGTGATCGGCCCCAACGGCGCCGGCAAGACCACCACGATCCGGATGATCCTGAACATCCTCGCGCCCGATTCCGGCCGCATCGACTTCGCTTTCCATCAACCTGCCGAACCCGCGACCGACCGGATGGGATATCTGCCGGAGGAACGGGGGCTGTACAAGCGAATGACCGTGGGCGATGTCCTGGCCTATCTGGCCGAGATCAAGTCGGTGCCCCCGGCGCAGGCGCGTCGGCGGGTCGCCCACTGGCTGGAGCGGCTGGGGTTGGCCGACTGGCGCACGCGCAAAGTGCAGGAGCTGTCGAAGGGCATGCAGCAGAAGGTACAGTTCATCTCCACCATCCTGCACGAGCCTGAATTGCTCATCCTCGATGAACTTTTTTCCGGACTCGATCCGGTCAACACCGAGTTGATGAAAGACATCATCCTCGAGTTGAAGGCGGGCGGGACGACGATTCTGTTCTCCACGCACGTCATGGAGCAGGCCGAGAAGATTTGCGACCACCTATGCATGATCAACGCCGGGCAGAAGGTGCTGGATGGCCCGCTGACCGATGTGAAGTCGCAATTCGGCGCCGATACGCTGGTGGTCGAGGGCGATCTGCCGGCCGCGGCGCTGGCCCAGCTGCCGGGCGTCAAGCGGGTGCGATCGGAGCGGCACCGCCATGAGCTGACGCTGGCGCGCGAGGCCGATCAGCAGGCGCTGATCGCGCGGATTGTGCCGCTGGGACGCATCGACACGATCCAGCGGCAGCAGCCGTCGCTGCACGGCATCTTTCTGGCCATGGCCGGCGGCAACGACCGCGCCGGGACGATCGCGGGCGGTGATTGATGCGCAAATTATGGATCATGATCAAGAAGGAGCTGCGTGAGGGGATCGCCACGCGCTCGTTTGTGATCGGGACCATTCTCACACCGGTTGTGATGGTGGCGCTCTTCGCGGTCCCCAACTGGCTTGCGGAGCGTTCGAAGGGGTCGACTTATCGGATCGCGGTCCTCGAGGTCGGGGCGGAGCGCTTCGCGGGATTCGGCGCGTTCGTGGCGGGCGACACCCTGCCCGGCGGCCAACCGCAGTGGCAGATCGAGTACGCGTCGGCCCCGCCGTCCGACACTGCGCGACTCATCGAGCCGCTGGTCGCCCGGGCGCGGGACGGCACACTCGATGCCTTCCTGGTGCTCGACACGGCGGTCTGGGACACAAGCGAGGCGGCGCTGTACGCGGCCAATGTCTCGCGCGCCAACCTGATTCGCGAACTGCGGGGACGGTTGACGGACTATGTGGTGGCGGGGCGGACCGCCGCGCTGGGGATCGACGTCGCGCGAGCCGGCGCGCTCACCCGCCGGGTGGAACTGGCGACGCACAAAGTGGGCGCGAAGGGGCGATCGAAAAGCGAGGTCATGTCCGAGTATTTCGGCGCGCTTATCTTCATCATGGTGCTCTTCACCATGATCTTCGGCTACGGCGCGCAGTTGATGCGGGCGCTCTTTGAGGAGAAAAGCGCGCGCATCATCGAAGTGCTGCTCTCCTCGGTGTCGCCGTTCCAGTTGATGATGAGCAAGATCGTCGGGCAGGGATTGGTGGCGCTGGCGCAGGTGGCGGCGTGGGTGATTCTCGGGGCGCTTTTCTTCGCCAGCGGCGCGGCCCTGACGGGGCGGGTGATGGGCGGGCTGGCCATCCTGGAATCGGCGACGTTCGTTATTTCATTTGTCATCTACCTCGTGTTGGGATACCTGCTCTACTCCTGCTGGTTTGCCATTGTCGGCGCGACCGTTGCCAGCGACCAGGAAGCGCAGTCGTTGATCGCGCCGGTGGTGATCATCCTGATGATCCCGTTCGTGCTCTTGATTGCGGTGGTGGATCAGCCCAGCTCGCTGCTGATGAAGGCGATGTCGATCCTGCCGCCCTTCTCGCCGGCGGGGATGGTGATGCGGCTGAGCCTGTCGACCGTGTCTTTGTGGGAACTGCTCCTCTCGATTGTCCTGCTGATTCTGGCTGTGATCGGGGCCGGTTGGGTGGCGGCGCGGATCTTCCGGATCGGAATTCTGATGACGGGGAAGCGTCCGACGCTCCCCGAGGTGATGCGCTGGGTCCGCACCCGTTGACCGAAGTCAACGTTTCGCGAGGTGGAAGAATGAGCCGACAACCAACCATCGGATGCATGTTGATCATCGCGCTGATTGCCGCGGGGGCGAACGCGGCGACGGTTCCGGTGACACAGGACCTGCAATCCGCGATCGACCGCGCGGCCTCCGGCGACACGCTGGTTCTGGCAGCGGGCATATTCACCGCATCGCCGGTCGAGTTTGCCGACTCGCTCTGCGGCAATTGCGCACAGCACAAAACGTGGCACACGGCGTCGTACGGATTTCACATCGCGGGCAAACGCCTGCGGATTGTGGGCGCGGGCGATTCAACGGTGCTGGTGACCAACGCCGGGTATGGCGTCTTTTTCGACAATTGCGCCGAGGGCGGTATCAGCCAGGTGGCGATCACCGGCGGCATCCGAGACACATCGGGCATGGCCACCGACGCGGCGGTGGTGGTCCGTAACGGACGAGTCACGGTGCGGGACTGTCTGATCCGTGACAACACGCAATATCCGGAGTCGCTCATTGTCGGCATTGGCGGTGTGATGGGCCGCGAAGGCGCCGACCTGATCGTGATCAACAACCGCATCCTCAACAACACCTGGGATGGTGTGGCGCTCTACCGCGGCGCCAACGCCTATGTCGCGGACAATATCATTCACAAAGGACGCGGCGCCGGGGTGGGTGTGACCTGGGATGCGACCGCCACGGTGGCGCGCAACCAGGTGTCGAATTATTGGAAGGGCATTGGGGCGTTCGGGTCGACCCGCGTGCTCTGCTATAACAATGTGGTCTACAATCTGCTGGGCTGGGGGATCATCGCCACCGGGACCGCCTACATGGACTGCGCCAACAACATCATCTACCAGAACGGCAACTGCGGATTCGGGCTGTGGGGAATGGATGTCTACGGCCGATTCACCAATAACGTAGTGGTGAAAAACGGCTGGCGGGACCAATGGGTCTGCGGCCGGGTCGGATTCCAGAACTACGGCCACCCGAACCAGTTTGCGATTTCACACAATGTCCTTTGGGATAATGTCGAGGGTGATTGGCGCGACATGCCCGATTACACCGACCTAGACAGTAACAAGCACCTCGATCCACTCTGGGACACATTGACTTTTCTTCCACTGGATGGTTCGCCGCTGATCGACAACGGCAATCCGGAGTTGTCCGACCCCGACGGCACGCCCAGCGATCTGGGGATTTACGGCGGACCGCATGCGTTCCTGCGCCCGGTGGAAGTGCGGCGGGATGCGCCGGTGGATACACGGAAGAGGAAGTAGAGGCGTGGGGCTGTGTCCCCTCACCCGCCTGGGTCTGACTGTCCCGGCGACCTCTCCCTGAGGGAGAGGTGAACGATCCGATTCCCATGAGTACCGGACAGACACCGCCACCCGAAAGTGGCATCGTCTGCGACATCTGCGGAACGGTCATGATCGAATGGAACTGCGAGTTGATCTGTCCGAATTGCGGATTTCGGCGGGACTGCTCGGACCCGTAGACGCGCGCCATCCTCTGTCAGATTCTCCGCAATCCGCGCGTTTTCCCCACCGATTTTGTATATCTTGACCGCCTTTGCCAAAGGCGGTTTTTGCGGTCAATTCACGTTTGCGTGCAACGAAAAGGAGCGGTCGAAATGGCAATCAAGAAAGTCGGAATCGTGGGCTGCGGCCTGATGGGGTCGGGCATCGCGCAGGTCGCGGCGCAGGCGGGGTACGAGATCACCGTGCGCGAAGTCACCAGGGAACTCTTTGAGCGCGGCTTCAAGCGCATCGAGGGATCGCTGGGCAAGTTTGTCGAGAAGGGCAAAATGGCGGCCGCCGACCGCGACGCGGCCCTGGGGCGGATCAAGGGGACCACGAACCTCGCGGATCTGAAGGACTCGGACCTGGTGATCGAAGCGGTGATCGAGAACATGGACGAGAAAACCAAGATCTACCGTGAACTCGACGGCCTCTGCGGCCCGCACACGATCTTCGCGTCGAACACTTCCTCCCTGCCGATCGGCGACATGTCGGCGGTGACCAAGCGCCGCGACAAGTTCTGCGGTCTCCACTTCTTCAATCCGGTGCCGATCATGAAACTGGTCGAGGTTGTGCGCGCCATCGACACCTCGGAGGAGACCTACCAGGCCGCCAAGGCCTTCGCCGAATCGCTCGGCAAAACGGTGGTGACCGCCAAGGACACGCCCGGATTTGTGGTCAATGTGTTGCTGGTCCCGTACCTGCTGGATGCCGTGCGTCTGCTGGAGCGTGGGGTGGCCTCGAAGGAAGATATCGATCAGGGGATGGTGCTGGGCTGCGGGCACCCGATGGGGCCGCTGACCCTGCTGGACTATGTCGGGCTGGACACGACCTACTACATCGCCGAGATCATGTTCCATGAGTTCAAGGATTCCCACTATGCCGCGCCGCCGCTGCTGCGCCGTCTGGTTGAGGCGGGCTATCACGGCCGCAAGTCGGGCCGCGGGATTTACACTTACGAGCAGAAGGCGTAACTCACTGAAATGGAGAGGCGAACAAGGGGCTGTTGCCCCTCGATGACCGTCGCATGAGACACACAGAGGGAAATCATGTCACAGTATCAGAATATCCTGGTTGAGACCACCGCGCCGATCGCGGTGCTGACGATCAATCGTCCGGCGGTGCTCAACGCGCTGAATGATCAGACCATCGCCGAACTCGACGCGGCGTTCACGGCGCTGGAGTCGGATGCGAATGTGCGTGTGGTGATCGTGACCGGCTCAGGCGAGAAGGCCTTCATCGCCGGCGCCGACATCAACGAATTGAAGGTCTGCGACGTCGCCGGCGGCATCGCCAAGTCGTTGCGCGGGCAGGCGGTGTTCAATAAGATCGAGCAGTCGCGTCTGGTAGTAATCGCGGCGATCAAAGGGTTTGCGCTGGGCGGCGGGTGTGAACTAGCCTGCGCCTGCGACATCCGCCTGGCCGCCGACACCGCGCGCATGGGCCAGCCGGAGGTCAATCTCGGCATCATCCCCGGTTATGGCGGCACACAGCGCTTCGCGCGTCTGGTCGGCAAGGGGAAGGCCAAGCAATTGGTAATGACCGGCGACATGATCAACGCCGCCGAGGCGCACCGTATCGGGCTGGTGGAGGAAGTCTATCCCGCCGCCGAGCTGATGACCAAGGCGAAGGAAATGGCAACGAAAATAGCCGCCAAAGGACCGGTGGCGATTGCCACGTCAAAAAGATGCATCAACTACGGCCTCGAGGTTGACCTCGCTTCCGGTCTTGAGTATGAAGCGACTCAGTTCGGCGTGATTTGCGCGACCGAAGACAAGACCGAGGGTTGCGCGGCGTTTCTGGAGAAACGGCCGGCGCAATTCAAGGGCCGGTAATCCGGCATCCGATGCAGGATGAGGGGCTTTCCGCTCCTTGTCGTCGAGGCCGGAGACATGTGTCGCCTGGCACGACACCAAGGGGCTGAAAGCCCCTTGTCTTGGACTTGGCGTTGAATTGTTCGAGGGGCCGCGGGCCCCTCGTTGAGCGGTGATAAGGCAGGGTCGAGGAGTTCACAATGGATTTTGCACTGTCCGAGACGCATGAAGCGATCCGTGAGGTGGCGCGCGAATTCGCCGAGAAGAAGTTGATCCCGCGCGCGGCCGAGTTCGATCAGACCGGCAAGATGGATTTCGCGCTGGCGCGCGAGATGGCCGAATCGGGGTTCATGGGCATCATCGTGCCGGAGGAGTACGGCGGCGCGGGGCTGGACACGCTGGCCTATGTCCTTGTGCTCGAGGAACTGGGACAAGGTTGCGCCTCGCACAGCACGATGGTCGGCGCGCACAATTCGCTGTTTGCCCATCCCATTCTGAAGTTCGGCACCGAGGAGCAGAAGCGATTCTACCTGCCGGGTGTCTGCGCCGGCGAGAAGTACGCCGCCTTCTCCCTCTCCGAGCCGGGGGCGGGGTCGGACGCCGCCGCCATCGAGGCGACGGCGGTGGCAGACGGCGACCATTATGTCCTCAACGGCACCAAAATCTTCGTCACCAATGGGGCGTTTGCCGACTACATCATCATCATGGCGAAGACCGACCGCAACGCCGGCTGGCGCGGGGTGACCGCCTTTCTCGTGCACAAGGATATGCCCGGTTTTTCAATCGGCCACATCGAGGAGAAGATGGGGCTGCACGCGTCACCGACCACCGAGTTGATCTTGCAGGATTTGCGCGTGCCCAAAACCAACGTGCTGGGACGTCCGGGTGAGGGCTTCAAGATCGCGATGGAGTCGCTCAACTCCGGGCGTCTCTCGGTGGCGGCCAACGCGCTGGGCATCGGGATTCGCGCGCTCAAAGTCGCGGTTAAGTACGCGAAAGAGCGCAAACAGTTCGGCCAGCCAATCAGTTCGTTCCAGATGATTCAGGCCCACCTTGCCAACATGCACTGCCGGGTCGAGCAGGCACGGTGGCTGGTCTACCACGCCGCCTGGCGCAAGGACCAGGGCAAGGATTACGCCGACCATGCCGCCATGGCCAAATTGGTCTGCTCGGAGATGGCGACCTATGTGTCGCACCGCGCCATCCAGGTGCTGGGCGGCTACGGGTATCTGCGCGATTATGAGGTTGAACGTCTCTACCGCGAGGCGCGGGTCACCGAGTTGTTCGAGGGGACCTCCGAGATTCAGCGGATGGTGATCGCGCGCGCAGTGATTAAGGGACGTTAAGGACGACGGTCAGGAATCAGCGGGGGCCGGTCGATGACCGGCCCCTTTTCTTTTGTCCTGCTTCGTCGGCAAAGCCGCCCCGCGGCGCCATTGACCGGAGCAATTTTGTTCGGGTATATTTCGCGGCAACTGCGGAGGCCCGTATGCGTGTCCCATCGGAGCAGGAACTCATCTATGACTGGAACAGTCACGCCGGCAGCATCGCCGAGCGCGCCGGACGGATCGAACTCAACGACGAGACCCTGCGCGATGGCCTGCAGAACCCGTCGGTGACCGACCCGCCGATCGACAAGAAGCTGGCGTTGCTGCGGCTGATGTCGAAGTTGGGGCTCAACGCGGTCAATCTGGGGCTTCCGGGGGCGGGGCCGCGGGCGCGCGCCGACATCCAGCAGATGGCGTCGGTCATCCGCGATGAGAAACTCGGATTGTTCCCCAACGCCGCCTGCCGTACGGTGCTGGCCGACATCACACCCTTAATCGAGATTGTGCAGAAAACCGGCGTGGTGATTGAGGCCGCCTGCTTCATCGGCTCCTCGCCGATTCGTCAATACGCCGAAGACTGGACCATCGAGCACATCCAGAAGTTGTCGACCGACGCCATTGCCTACGCGACCAAAAACGACCTGCCGGTGATGTATGTCACCGAGGACACGACCCGGTCGCGTCCGGAGGACATCCGCCGTCTGTATCTGGCGGCGATCGAAGCCGGGGCGCGGCGTGTCTGCATCGCCGACACCACCGGCCACGCCCAACCTTACGGCGTCCGCAACATCGTGCGGTTCGTGCAGCAGGTGGTGGCCGAGACCGGACTGGATGTCAAGATCGACTGGCATGGACATTCCGACCGCGGGCTGTCGGTGATCAACGCCCTGGCGGCGATCAAGGCGGGCGTGGACCGTGTGCACGCCACCGGCCTCGGAATCGGCGAGCGGGTCGGCAACACGCCGATGGACATCCTGCTGGTCAACCTGCAGCTCGATGGCTTCATCGAGCGCGATCTGACGCATCTGTCCGATTACACGCAACTGGTGTCGGAAATCTGCGAAGTGCCTCTTCCCCACAACTACCCCGTCTTCGGCGCCGATGCCTTCCGTACCGCGACCGGCGTGCACGCCGCCGCCATCATCAAGGCCAAGAACAAAGGCGAGGACTGGCTGGCCGATCGTGTGTATTCGGGCGTCCCGGCCGGGATGGTCGGCTTGCGTCAGCGCATCGAGGTCGGATTCATGTCGGGGGTCTCCAACATCGTCTTTTGGCTGCGCGAACACGGCATCGAGCCGGAGAAGTCGCTGGTCGACGAAATATTCACTGCCGCCAAGCAACATTCGCGCATTCTCACCGACGAGGACATCTGGAACATCGTCAAGTACCACCGCTTCGAGAACGGCACCCTGCCGACGGACACGCTCGAGGAGTGGAAGCGGCAGATGGCGAAGAGGTAGCGAAACGTGGCTGATGGTGCGGGCCTGATTCCCCCTGCCGGACGAGGGAAAATGTTAACGAGACCGACATGCTCCGTAGCCTTGGCTGGGCTGATCGTTGTTATTGCGATCATAGTTTCACTTCCGTTTCGATTCCAGTATCTCACATACGGCGGCAGAGTGCTGAAGCGAATCGACAGGTGGACGGGTACGACTCAAGTGACTCTAGGTCAGCGTTGGATGTCCGAACACGACGCGGACTCCCTGAGTGCACTACTGCGAGGAATGCGGGACTCAATTCTTCAGGAAATAGATACTCTCGCGCAACCATGGCTGCGAAACCTGACTCCAGTCGAAACTTGGCACGCTTTCGATCGCGAGCGAAGAGCTGCATACGATGAGCTCACGACCTGTGCTGAAAGAGGAGAATTCCCTGGCGCGGAGACCCTCGGGAGAGTGGGAAAGCACATTGACTCCGCTAAGCTCGTCATCAAGAGCGTCCGCACCGCCGCGATCGAGACACTGCGCGAAGAGCTACTTCGGCGGCAATCGAAGCCGGGTACAGACTGACTTCTCTGTTCGTAGAGCGCGTGCGCCCTTTGCCGGGTGCCCCACAGCATTGTCCACCACCGGCGGACTTGCTGTGGGTAACTCTCAATCGCAAAACCAAAATGGAACTTGATCCACTGCTAACGGGACGTCCGTCGCCCCCTGATACGTGTTGAAACTCGACCATCTTTACTGTCCCGGATTGGCAACCGGCCCGGGTTGCCCGGTAACCCACCGTCTGCTGTGAACACATCCCTGATCAGGGAAAGGCGAGGGCACGGGTCGCGCGCGAATTGAACATGCCCATGGCAGCAGAGCCATCCACCGCAATCGGTGGGTACCCGGCATGTGGTCCCGAAATGAAATCAACACAAGAGCAGGCTCCGCAGAAGCGTCGCCTTCCCGTAATAAATCCTGGAGACAGAATTCTGCAATACGGCGGACTTCGCCCGCCGTCTCTTCATTGCACCTGCATTGTCCAATCCCACCGCTTGCCCCAATCGGCGGGACGCGGCTCAAGAGCCGCTGCTACGACGTCGGGATCACCCGCCAAGCCCGTAGGGGCGAACCTGGTGTTCGCCCGCTCCACTTCTCGCGCCTCATCGTCGTCGCAATTCGCTATATTCCCCGGCCATGCCATACCATATCGCGACCATTGGAGGCGACGGGATCGGGCCGGAGGTGACCGCCGAGGCGGTCAAGGTCCTCAAGGCCGTCGCTGACCGCGAATCAATCCAGATCGACTTCACCGATTACCCCTACGGCACCGACCACTACCTCGCCACCGGCGAACTCTTCCCGGATGATGTCCGTGAAGAGATTCGCACCACCAAGAGCGCGGTGCTTTTGGGCGCCATCGGCGATCCGCGGGTCGAGCCGGGGCTGGTGGAGCGGCCGATCATCATGGGGATGCGCTTCGGCTGGGACCTGTATGTCAACCTGCGCCCGGTCCGGCTCTATGCCGAGCACCTCTGCCCGATCAAGAACAAGAAGCCGGAGGATGTCGACATCGTGGTGATCCGCGAGAACACCGAGGATCTCTACTCTGGCATCGGCGGCATCCTCAAGAAGGGCACGCCCGACGAGGTCGCCATCGCCGACATGGTGTTCACGCGCAAGGGGTGCGAGCGGGTGATCCGTTACGCCTTCGAAACCGCGCGGGCGCGCAACAAGCAGAAGAAGGTGACGCTGGTCGACAAGGCCAACGCCATCCGCGCGATGGACATCTGGACCCGTGTCTTCGCCGAGGTCGGCGAGGAGTACCCCGACATTCAAAAAGACCACGCCTACATCGACGCCGCCTGCATGTGGATGGTGAAGAACCCGGAGTGGTTCGACACGGTGGTCACCTCAAACATCTTCGGCGACATCCTGACCGACCTGGGCGCGATGGTGCAGGGCGGGATGGGGATCGCCGCATCGGGGAATATCCACCCCGGACGGATCTCGATGTTCGAGCCGATCCATGGCTCGGCGCCCAAGTACAAGGGCAAGAACGTCGCAAGCCCGGTCGGCGCGATCGCCGCGGCCGCAATGATGATGGACTATCTCGGCGAAAAGCGCGCCGCGCAACGAATCGAAAACGCGGTGGCGGAATTGCTGCTCTCCAAGCGGATCCCATCGCTGTCGGCCGATTCGGGGCTGTCGACTTCGCAGATTGGCGACATGGTCGCCGCGGAAGTGGTCAAGTCGTAGGCGGGCTTCCCTTCGGGGCACGGGTCCGAAGACCCGTGCCACCGCTGATGCGCGACCGTCGTTTGCCCCGAAACCAACCTCCGGTTCAAACGTCTAATAGACATCCCGATGCCCTCACCGGGACTTGTGGCATGATTGTCTCCGTTGCGGCGTTGCAGTACCCCTTGGGTGGGCCCATCACGCTGGAGGATCAGTTACACCTCTTCCGGCGCCGGCCCGATTTCCTCTGTCTGCCCGAGTACTTCTCGGTCCGGCCGGGGGATCGCTCCCATGCCGACAGCGCGCCGCGGATCGCGCCCCTGCAACGGGCGCTGGCGAAATTGTCGCGCGACCTGACCGGCACGGTCATCGGCGGAACCATGCCGCATCCGGTCGATGGCGGCTATGCCAACCTGGCGACGGTGTACCATCGCGGCGACATAGTCGGCTCCTACCAGAAGGTCAATCCGCTGGGCCGCGAGGAGGAACGCGGCATCATCCCGGGGACAGCATACCGTGTCTTCGAGGTCAACGGCGCGCGGATCGGCATCCTTATCTGCGCAGATGTGCTCAATCCAAGCGCGTTTGTCGAGATGCGGCGGTTACGCGCCGACATCATCTTCGCCCCGACGGTCTCACCATACCGTGAAGACGACACGGTGTTTGAGAAAGAGCGTCGCGACACAGAGATTTATGTCGCCGGCGCCCAGACCGCGCGCGCCTTCATCGTGAAGACCTGCGGCATCGGCAAGATCTTCGGTCATCCGCTGCAGGGACGATCGGGCATCTTTGCGCCATGGGGAGTGCTGGCCCGTGTGCCGCCCGACGCCGAGCAACAGAAGATGATCCTCACCGAATACCTCGACCTCGACGAGATCCGCGAGTTCAAGACGCGGATGGACGCGCTGGAAAACGCCGGCGCACCGGCACAGGCATAAGCCGGACACCAGCGTTTGTCCGATGTCGCCGATGGCTCCCACGACATAGATTTGCGCCATGGCGCCCTCTCCCTCGGAAACCGCCGGGCTGATACTCATCGGCGGCCAATCGGCGCGCATGGGCACACCCAAGGCGCTGGCCCTTCTGGCGGGCGAGCCCTTGTGGCAGCATGTGGCACGGGCCCTGACGCCGCTGGTCGATGTTCTCCTGTTCCTTGGACAGATCGAGGGTTTCCTCCCTCCTGCCCCGGCCCGTGTGATCCGCGACAATCCGTCCGGGATCGGACCATTGGGGGGAATGGTCGCCGGATTGGAGCAATCGGGGCACCGGCACCATCTGCTGGTGGCGGTCGATTACCCCTTGGTCCGTCCGGCGCTCCTGAGCGCCATCCTGGCAAATGCGGACCTGGCGAAGGCGGTTTGCGGCGCGGTGGGGGGAATGGTGGAGGCGC
Organism: uncultured Ignavibacteria bacterium; assembly: GCA_964593585.1. Taxonomy (GTDB): domain Bacteria; phylum Zixibacteria; class MSB-5A5; order WJJR01; family WJJR01; genus JACQFV01. Next base: position 7,469 of record CAZQIZ010000030.1, on the reverse strand, counting down.
TGATCGGGTACTACCATGTCGATTGCGCCCCGGCAATCCGTCAAATGCTCGCCGAGGGCGAGACCCGGACACATCAACTCCTGCAACGGGTTGACGGCCTGGTCTTGGCCGATGACGAAATCGCGAAAATTGATCCTGCGAAATGGTCGCATTTCAACGTAAATACGCCGTCTGACCTGCGGGAGGCCGAACGGCGCCTGCGGGCGGGCTACCCGGCATGAGCACCATTCTGGAAATCTCCTTTGAGGAGATGCGGCGGCGCGTGATGAGCGTGGCGCGTCCATTGCCCGCCGAGAAGATCCGCATTCTCGAGTCGCGGGGCCGTGTCCTGGCCGAGCGCATCCGGGCGCGCGGTCCGGTGCCGCCGGTGGACAAATCGGCGATGGATGGGTTTGCGGTGCGGGTGGCCGACATCAAGCCCGCCTGCGGCGAGCGGCCGGTGACGCTGCGCATCACCGACACGATCGCGGCGGGGGCGATTTCGACCCGTCGACTGGCGCGCGGATCGGCGGTGCGCATCATGACCGGGGCGCCGCTGCCTCCGGGCGCCGACTGTGTCGTGCCGGTCGAGTACACGCGCACCAATAACGGCCATGTCACGCTGCGCACCGGATTCCCCTGCGGCAACAACGTCCTCCGCAAGGGAACCGACATGCGCAAAGGCCAGGTCATCCTCGAGCGCGGCACGGTCATCGGGCCGTCGCAGATGGGGATGCTGGCGATGCTCGATCAACCGACGGTGAGTGTGCACCGACGGCCGCGGGTTGGGATTCTGACAACCGGCGATGAACTGGGCGAGGTCGGCAAGAAACGTCCCTTGGGGCATATCCCGGACTCAAACCGGTATGGACTCTACGGCCTGATCGAGTCGGCCGGGTGTATTCCGGTCGATGGCGGGCGTTGCGGTGACGACACGCGGCAATTGCGGCGCGCGCTCACTTCGCTGGCCCGCAAGTGCGACTTTGTGATCTCCTCGGGCGGAGTCTCGGCCGGCGATTTCGATGTGGTGAAGATTCTCTTCTGCTCGATCGGCGGGGTCAATTTGTACCGATTGCCGATCAAGCCGGGCAAACCGCAGGCCTTTGGCTGTCTCAATGGCGTGCCCTATTTCGGGCTGCCGGGCAATCCGGTCTCGGCGATGGTGGTGTTTGACTTCATCGTCCGGCCGGCCCTGCTGAAGATGACCGGCCGCGCGGAGACCGAGCCGCCGGGCTGGAGCGCCACGGTTGAGGCGCCCTTCCCTCGCAAGTCCCGGCCCTGGGAATTCCCCCGCGTCTATGCCGAACGGCGGGAGCGCCGCTGGATTGTTCGGCCGGTCAATTCGCAGCGCTCCTCTGACCTGAAATCAATGACCGACGCCACCGGTTATGTGGTTCTGCCGCCCAGCCAGGGTTCGCCGCAGGTGGGCGAGAGCGTTTGGTACATCCCCTTTATCCGCTGAATCCGCCAATATTCCGTCTTGCTGAATGCCCCCCGGGCGTTGTACCGTAAAGGGAGCGACGGGGGGCGTCGTTTTGGACAACGCATCGCCGAAATTGCGGTCGGACCTGATCGTCCGCGCCGAGACCGAGGGCGCGCAGACGATCTATGTCATCAAGGACCCGTTGACCGGGCGTTTCTTCCGTTTGCGGGCGCCGGAGTACTATCTCCTGTCGCGGGCGGATGGCGCCACGCCGATTGAAGAGGCCGTGCGGCTGACCAACGAGCGCTTCGGTATTCAGATTCCGCCGGCGATGGCGGCGGCCTTTTTCGAGAAGATGGAGCGGATGCTCTTCTTCGAGAATCCGGCCACCGAGCAGGTGTTGAGTCGTCTGGGCACACGCTCCTCGATGGGACGCAAGTCGATCTGGTTGATTCCGCTGAAGGCCTTCGATCCCGATCGTCTGGTCACCCGCTGGACCCGCCGGTTGCGATTCCTCTTCAACCCCTATGCGGTGGGTCTCGCGACGATGGTGATGGCCGGTGCGGGGGCGCTGGCCGGGGCGCAGTCGCATGTCTGGGGCGCGGGGCTGCCCGAGATCTTTCGCGTGACGTCCTTGCCGTTATTCGTCGTGGCGGTGATGACACTGGCCTTTGTGCATGAGTTCGGGCATGCGTTGACATTGAAGTACTATGGCGGCTCGGTGCGCGAGATGGGGTTCCTGCTGCTGTACTTTCAGCCCGCCTTCTACTGCAACATCTCGGACTCCTACCTGTTGCCGGGACGGTGGCCGCGGATGGTGGTCGGTCTGGCGGGGCTGTTTTTCCAGGGAGTGGCGACCGCGCTGGCGATTGTAGCCTGGCGGCTTTTGGAGCCGGGCACAATCATCGCGCAGTTCCTCTGGGTCTTTGTCGCCGTGTCGCTGGCGATTTTTCTGTTCAATCTCAATCCCTTGATCAAACTCGACGGCTACTACATCCTGGTCGACTGGTTGCGTTTGCCGAACCTGCGCGCCAAGGCGTATGCGTATTGGCGCGGGCTTCTGCGCCGTTGGGTGTGGGGGCAGGGAGATGGCGCGCATTCGATCGGCCGCCGCGAGCGCCGCATCTTCATCTGGTACGGTCTTCTCTCCGCCCTGTTCACCACCGCGCTGGTGCTTTGGATTGGCTATTGGATTACGCAATGGCTGCATGGGCGCTGGGGAGTGGCCGGAATAGTGCTGGGCTGGGGGACGGTGATCGTGCTGGCCTTCACGTTGCGTTCAACCGGCGGCACAGCGGCGGCGCGCGCTGATGCCGCGGCCGAGGATCGCACGGAGGAAGCGTCGCGGCGTCGGTGGCTGCGGCCGGTTTTGTTCTGGGGCATCCTGGCGCTGGTCATTCTCGCTTTGGCCATCATTCCCGCCGAGCGCCGTGTGGGGTCCCCGTGCGAGGTCGAAGCGAGTTCGCGCTTTGTCGTGACCTCACCGGTGAGCGGCACGTTGGAGACGATGCTCATTGAGGGCGCCGACTCATCGGCGGCGCTGGTTGAGCATCATGCCCGCTCGATCCTGCAGGCGACCGCGTCGGATTTCTCGGTGGTCGCCTACGAGATCAAAGTCCGCGAAGGCGAGCGTGTTGACCGCGGCGACACACTGGTCGAGCTGTCTTCGAATCTTTATCTGGCCACACTGGCGGCGACCGAGGCACGGCGTGACCGGGTCACAGCCGAGCGCAACCTGTTGTTGTCCGGACCGAAGCAGGATGCGATCAAGGAGTTGCGCGCCGAAATCCAAGAGGCGACCGCGACGGTGCAGAACCGCGAGGTCGAACTGCAGCGGATGAAGATGATGTACGAGCGCAACCTGGTGGCGGAGAGAGACTATGAGAAGGCCAAGACCGAATTGGACGTCGCCAAGGCGCAGAAGCAGGGCAAAAACTCCAAACTCGCGCTGCTGATCTCCGAGCCCAAGGCCGAGGAACTGGCCATCAAGGAGGCGGAGCTGGCCTCGCTGGAGGCCGAGATCGACTTCCTGCGCACGCAGATTGCCGCCTCCACGGTCCTCTCGCCCATCACCGGCGAGGCGGCGCGGGTCGAACGGGGTGGCATCCTCGCCGAGGTCGCCGACCTCGATCCGGTGCGTCTGCATCTGCTGGTGCATGAAAACGATATCGCCGATGTGCGCGTCGGCGCGCCAGTATCGCTGAAGGTCCGTTCGCTCCCCTTCGACACCTTCCGTGGCCATGTCGCCCGTATCGCCGACCTGGCCGACACGCTTGGCGATGGGCGGCGATTCCTGGTAGTGACCGAGCTGCCCAATCCCGACGGGCGGCTCAAGCCCGGCATGAGCGGATTCGCCAAGATCGACTGCGGGCAACGATCGCTGCTGGGCCTGATGACACGGCAAGTCGTGCAATTCTTCCGGGTGGAATTCTGGTCGTGGTGGTAGAGGCCGGAAGACCCACGTTAGTTCCCAAGTCTCAAAATCCTAAAGATTCCACTATAGAGTAAGCGGCAAAGCCCGTCTGGACGTCTCCCGATGGACCAGTTATGCCCCGCTGCGTCGCGTCAGGCTGCGTCAGGGGTGCGTCAGACGCGCGCCTGACGCAGCAGAAGAACTCTCCCCGGCCCAAATTGGCGGCGATCCAGGCCATTCACGCAACGAATTTTGTCCCCGCCAATTTGTTGGCTTAACTATAGTTATCAAAGCACGTCCTGATTTAGACCGCGCTTTCCTCGCCGTTACCTCTGCAATTGGCACGCCAGTTGTATGCCGCCAAGTTAGCCCGTCATGGGCTTGTCTGGTCCCTCACGCCGCCGGTCTTGGTTGCCCACACCGCCGGCGGCGATAGTGATAGAGGTCGGCTAACATGAAAATGAGGACCCTCGCAACTTGGACACGCCGCGTCCTCATGACGCTGGTCCTGCTCTGGGGGACATTCGCTGCGCTGGTGGCCTTTGCCGTGCGCTATGAATTGGGGCCGTTTGCGCTTCCGGAATCCCCTCCCTCATCGCAAACGCAAGACATCTCGGCCTTGGGCATTGCCGGCAGCCGCCTCTCCCTCACCCAATGGTCCGAGGCGGCGCCTATTGGGAAGATCGTCGACGCATTCCGACAGACGCTGGCAGAGCAGCAACGAACGTCGGGCGGGAGAAACGAGATCGACCTCTCCCGGCTTTCGATGAGCCTGGAGTTCCAATTGCGGGATTCGACAGCGCTCTGGACGGCGCGCTACGACGGCGGGTGCGATTGTCCATATGAACAAGCCAGTGGGAACACTCACTTTACCGCGCTGATCGATCCGATTTCCGCCGCGGTGGTCGGCGTCTCGGATACAGCGCATTTGATTCAGTCCTCAACGGAGACACGCTGACGGGCACAACGGAAAGGAGGTGCGGCCGGAGGATGAAACGCACGGCCACGTGGGAGCAAGCAGAAGTCTGTCATCAACGTTGTTTCCAAGGAGGAGAATCGTGAGTAGATTTCGTTCACTGTTGGCGTCACTGACGGTGACGGTCATGATCACGGACTTGGTATTGGTGGCGTTGGCGAGCATGCCGGAGTCGGCGACTGAGCCAATGGAATCTTCACCGCATGCGATCATCCACGGTGTCACGGCTGGAGGCATGCTCATTCAGTCGTCGAACGAAGTCGCGCTGGCTGGCCCGGGGCCGGTGGCTTCGATTCAGCCCGCGTTTCTCCGGGCTATCTACCGATGGGTCAGGAACTGCGTCGATTGCATCAATAGACGCCCAGGCGAAGAGTGGTGCGATCGATGCTTTGGATTCCGGAGTCGACGCGACTCGATAAAGTGAAATCCGCGCAAGGTGCGCGCCGGCGGGGCTTGACCTCGCCGGCGCGCCCTTGTTGGGGAGGGCTCACAGCGTGAAATCGATCCCGCTACTTCTTCTGCCAGCATCGGTTCTCATGTTGGCGGCCACTGTCGGGCTTTGGAGTTCATTGGCTGAGGCATTGACGATGGAGACGACACTACAGGAGACATGGAATGTTGTGGGGCACGATCCGGAGCTGGAAGACTCGACGCACTCGTCGACACAAGGGTTCTTTAATCCCAAGGAGCTGAGTACAAGCACTTGTGACGCCAGTCGCGGGCTGTTTCAGATCGGCAACTGGGGATTCGTGCCGATTCCTCTGCCCGTCTATCGCGAGGGGCATGGATGGGACTTCGGAATCGATGCGATCGCAGCGCACGGCGTCAATGACCCGCGGGGGAGGCGGCTGATCCTCGAGGGGCTGGCGTCTTACAATCAGCGCGAAGAACGCGTCGGTGGACTCATGCTGGTCAGCCCGTACTGGTACTGCGGCGACCACTGGACTATATCCACTCCCGTACAGGTGTTTCGTCTGCCGGAGAGGCGCGGATTGGCCATCGGGGGTTATGTTGGGAGGGGTTGGGGCGACGGAATACGTGCGTTCATGATTTCGGTCCGTGGCGTAGCCGAGGAGTTGACGGCTCTTGACATCGCGGGACGTTCGAATTGGTCAACTGGCGATCACACATGGTTCGCCGCCCGGGTGACTGGTCAGGGCTTCCTCGGACGTGTGACCCGTGATCTCAAACTGGAACTGAATGCGTCGATTGGATCGAACGAGAGATCGGGGGACTACACTTACCGAAAGGCGCAGTGTGAACTCGAATGGGCCAAGCCACTCACCTCTGTCTGGCTGAACGCGGGAACCTGCTCGGGGGAATTGCCCGTTCAGGCCGTCTTCGACTTGGCCGTCGACGGCATGGTGCGGGGCATTCCACAGTGGTCGGCACGCGCACGGAGCTTTTGGGCGGGCGGCATCGAACAGCGAGTTCACTTCTGGCATGAGTTCTTCGGCGGCGTGTTCGCGACGCTCGCGCAAGGGCGGGACCTGCCCGCGACGTTTGCAGAAGCCGGCGTCTGCCTCGTAGCGGCCCGAGACGACGAAAACACATATGCACACGACCCGTTTGTGCATATTGATCTGACGCTCTACTCGTCGGAAGCCGATCGATATGGCAGTAGCTCCATGTGGGATGCGGGCCGCTTCATGGTGAGGATCAACTTCCGTGTGAGCGACGTGGACCGCGACGACATCATCCGCTACCGCTATCCGAACCGGTGAGAATGTCCGTCATGGAGCCCAGAATCTGCACAGCGGCAACAAGTGTCGGGCGGGACAAACGAGATCGACCTCTCCCGGGTTTCGATGAGCCTGGAGTTCCAATTGCGGGATTCGACGGCGCTCAGGACGGCGCGCCACGACGGCGGGTGCAATTGTCCATATGAACAAGCCAGTGGGAACACTCGTTTTACCGCGCTGATCGATCCGATGTCCGCCGCGGTGGTCGGCGTCTCGGATTCGGCGCGTCTGGTCCATTCCTCAAGGGAGACACGCTGACGGGCACAACGGAAAGGAGGTGCGGCCAGAGGATGAAACGCACGGCCACGTGGGAGCAAGCAGCAGTCTGTCATCAACGTTGTTTCCAAGGAGGAGAGACATGAGTAAATTTCGTTCCCTGTTGGCGTCACTGACGGTGACGGTCATGATCACGGATTTGGTATTGGTGGCGTTGGCGTGCGTGCCGGAGGCAATGTCTCACGCGGCAAGCGAGACGAATGCAGCGGTGAGCGCGGCCGTCGGGGGTACGTCCCAGGCGCTGCTTGCCCGCGGCGGCGGGGGCAATCTCGTCGAACCGGCGTCCTGGGGCTCTTTCTGGAAGCGGGTCAAAGCCTGTATCAAGTGCGGCGGCAACTACGCTCTGAGTGGCTTCGGACTTGTCAAGAATCCGGGCCAGTCCGCTTCCTGCAGGCGGTGCCGCGGAGAGAATCAGAGTTGAAGGAACGAGGGAAGGAGGGCTTCGCATGCTCTCCTTCCCGCGCCACTGACTGGATGATGATATGGCTTCCAACCGTTCTGCACACGATGGTCTGCGGCACCGGCTCATTGTCGCCGTAATTGGCGGGATCATCACAACACTCGCGGGAGCGGGGGCCGCCGCGAACAGTGCGATCGAGCCGTCAACTGAAGTAGCTACAATTTAATCTGACAGTTGGTTATGGTTTGGGTGTCACGAGT
>CAZQIZ010000029.1:0-31948 GCA_964593585.1 uncultured Ignavibacteria bacterium | reverse complement strand
TTCTCGCACGACTTGCATGTATTAAGCACGCCGCCAGCGTTCGTTCTGAGCCAGGATCAAACTCTCCGTGAGATATAAACAATATTTGTCTACACTCCACGAAGACGATCCGATATGAACGTCTTCATTGCTCGAATTGGCCTCGCAAACCAAAAGGCTTACGTTGCCCGCATCAAAACAAGCTTTGGGCCTGTCATCGCTATGAAATTTTCAAAGAGCGAACTAATCCACGCCCGCTGGCTAAGCGGGTAGCCGACGAAGATACACAGACAAAAGCCGAAGTCAAGTTATTCTGCGGCTTTTTTTGGCCCTGCTCCCCAGATCGGCATTCACTGATACGCCGACGCCGATCCGGCGTTTGCCTCTCTTCCCTTTCGGAGACAATAACTTATCTGGAATGGCCAAGCCACTGCCCGCCAACAACAAACGCGACGGACTTTTTCCTTTCTCTGTCAAAGCCACCGAGCGGGATCGAACCGCTGACCTGCTGATTACGAATCAGCTGCTCTACCAGCTGAGCTACGGTGGCGGATGAATCTGATGGTCCCGGTAAATGCCGCCCCGCAGAATTGAACTGCGGACACACAGATTTTCAGTCTGTTGCTCTACCAACTGAGCTAGGGCGGCAATTGTCCAACCGCCTGCCGCCAACCGGCGACAGACGTTTTTGATAACGCACCCATCCCCTTGGAGTCAAGGACTTAGCAACCGGAAAGGGCTACGGCGTCTTGGCGCCGGCGTCCTTGGCGCCCGGGGGCGCCTGACGGACCGCCTCGTACTCGGGAAGCACCGAGTTGAAGGTGTCGGTCACATACATCAGGACGTTCTCCGGCGGCAACTGCACCGCGGCGATCTTGAACCCGTCGAGCGGGAATTTCCCCTTGGCGCTGAAGTGAATTGTCGCCAGCACGCCCTCGCCGGGTGGAATCAGCCCGGTTTTGGCCTTCACCGAATCGTCGTGCCGCAGCATGTTGCAAAGCAGAGTCTGCTTGTCGGCTTCATACTTCGGCGGCGGCATCATAAACGCCCCGGCGCGGTAGGGCTTGGTTACCAGCGAATCCAGGTGCACCGAATCGGGCGCGGCGAACTTCAAAGGCAGACAGATGGCCCCGACAGGATTGACGTTGGCCATCCACACGGTGACCACCGCTTCCCGTTCACTTGCCCCGGGAGTGATATAGGCGGTGATCTTGTTGCCCAGATCGTTTTTCGGCTTATCCTCGGCGTTGCTGGCGGCGATCAGCGCAAGACAGATGGCGGCGCCGGCCAGCGCCCGACGTGAATGCAATGTCAGAGTCATCGAATGTCCTTTCCCGCAATGGCCTTACAGCCCCCGTTTGTTATCGTCAGGTTCGACGCCCGACTGGACACGGTCCGGCGAATATACACTCCAATCGGCTGAGACGGCGCGCGGAAAGCGTCAAAACCTGACCAAACGCAGGGGGGCATCACTGCCGTTGCGGTCGCAGACGCGCTTCGACAGCTCGTCGCATCCGGGTGGCCGCACGGGTGATTTGCCCCTGGCGCTCGGCCAGAATCGAGCCCGCCGCCAGGACCCGCGGTTCCTGTGGGCACAGCGTCTTCAAGCGTTCGTAGGCGGCCAACGCCGTCGTGGTGTCACCCGCCGCCAGCGAAGTGGTCAGGAGCCGTATCCACGCCGGGGCGAAAAGCGAATCAGCCGCGATGGCCCGACGGGTCAGATCCAGAGCCGAGAGCGTATCGTGGCGACGCACCGCCAGCTCGGCGCGCAGTGTCAGCGGCCAAGCCGTCTCCCCGCCACGCTCCAGCACACTGTCCAGCGACATGGCCAGACGCAGGCTATCGCCTGCCCGCCAAGCCCACTCGGCATAGCGCGCCAGATCACGGGGCAAGCCGGCGCAGGAATCGACCACCACACGCATCCGCGCCAACGCGCCCGACTCCTGCCCCAGCCGCCAGAGACGACGGGCCATCGCCGCCTGCGCCAGGCAATGTTCCGAGGCGGGCGGATCGGGCAAGCCGGGAAAACTGTCGGTGATTGCTCCGAAGTAAAGCGTGAACAGCCGCGTCTGAATCGCGCGGGTCCAATCATGCTCCAATTCGGCGATGGCGCCGCCGAGATTGGTGATGATCACGGTGGGCGCGCTGAATATGCCCCAGCGCTCGACCAGCCGGTATTCGCGGTCATACCAGAGAGGGCCATACCAGCCGGCGGCGCGGGCGGCCGTATAGAGACGGGCGGTGTCGGCAGCTGTCACATCGGGCTTGTCGATGTTGATCGGCACGACCTGCCAACGGATCCCGCCTTTGGGCGCTTTGGCGACCAGTTCCGCGAGCGCGGATTGGCTCAGCGGCGACCAGCTCGCCCAGAAGACGACCACCGAGGGACGTTCGAATGAGAACAATTGGCTTTTGCCGCCGAGGGCGGTCAGTTCGACCGTGCTGATCGGATCGCCGAGGTCGAAGTTGCGCATGGCGGCGTATCCCGAAGGCGCTGACCACACGGCCACGATGGCCAGCAGCAAGGCGAGCCGCATCCAGCGTCTGCGAGAAAGCGGCCGCATGCTAATCGAGCCCTCCGGACGGCAGAAGCAGCCAGGCGTTGCGATAGTACGTCAGCGCGGAATCGGCATGACCGTCCTGTTCATGGATGCGTCCCAGCCAGTAGTACGCTCCGGCGCTGCGGCGTCCGCTGGAGGCCAGCGCGGCGTGGCCGAAATACGCGGCGGAATCCAGCGCGCCGCGGTCGAAGAAGTCCTGCGCCAGTTCCAATTGCGCCTCCACCGGACGACGCTGAATGCGCAACAGTCGATCGAGTGTGGCGCGACGGGCGGCGCGTTGGCCCTTCAGTTTCTGCAAGTGCGCCAGCCGCAGGTGCCATCGGGGATTCAGCGAGTCCACCGCCAGTGTGTCGCGCAAAAGCACGAGCGCCGAGTCCAGTTTGTTTTCCCGCACCAACAGATCGATGGATGTTTCCCGCGCCGTTGGGGGCGGCAACGGCGCCTGTCCGCCGGCCAGCGCAAGCGCAAGCACGGCGATGACCAGCAAGCCGACGCGACCGCCGATGCGCGATGAGGCGATATCAGGCATCGGGGGATTCCCGCTTGCTGTAATAGAGGACTTCGGGCATGTGGACATATCCCATTTCGGCAAATAACGCGCGCGAGGGGGCGTTGTCTTGCTCAATCAATGCGGCGATCACGGTCAGCCCGCGGGCGCGGAGGGTCGATTCGGCGGCGGCGATCAATTGACGGCCGATGCCGCGGTGGCGGTGCGCGGGATCGACGGCCAGACGATTGATCCAGCCGCGCCGCCGGTCATGGCTGGCCACCACCGCGCCAACCAGCACATCGCCCGCAAACGCGCCGATGAACTCGCCGGCGTCGCGTTCCCAGAGGGCGATCAGGTTGGCCAAACGGTCGCGACCCTGAGGACGCCATGGCAATCCGGCGCGGTCCCACAATGGCCCCAGCGCCGACAGTTCGTCCCGGGTAAGCGCGCGAATGGTGTACATCGGGGTGGCTCAGGCGGCGGGTATTTTCCAGTCGACGATCCGGTCGAGACGGAAAGTCCGTTCGTCGCCGCGCATGTGGCAGTGCGCCACCAGGTAGAGGTCGCGTGATTTCTGTACGACGTCGACCACAGTGACCCGGCGCGAGGAACGCACTCCCTGCGCGGTGACATAGACAATTTCCAGATCGCGTGATTCCGACAGCATGTGCTCCAGCGACGGCGGCAGCATGGTCCAGGGATTGCCGCGCGTCTCCAGCCGGTCGGGATGAAGCGCCATCTCGCCGACAACGGGGAACTTGCCCGCGTAGGCAGCGGTCAGGATTCCCTCGAACACCCCGAGCGTGGTGCGGCAATCGCCGAGGGCACGGTGGGCATCGGGAGTCGGGATGCCAAACTCACGCGCCAGCTCGGCCAGCCGGTTGGAGCGAAAGCGAAAGTGACGGCGGGCCAGGTGCACTGTGTCGATCACCGGCCGTTCAATCAGCACACGCCGGGCACGGCGGTATTCGCTGCGCAAAAACCCCAGGTCGAAGGGGGCATTGTGCGCCAGCCAGACCGCGCCGTCGGCGACATCGTTGATTTCGGGAATGACCGCCGCAAACCGCGGCGCGCCGCGCAGAAGCGAGGCGCTGATTCGGTTGACTGCATAGGCGCCGGGAGAAATCGGACGCTGCGGGTCGATCAATTGCGACCACTCATAGACACTGCCGGAGGGCTCGCGACGAATCAGCGCGATTTCGCAGACACGGTCGCCGCGCGATGGGTCCAGTCCGGTGGTCTCCACGTCGAGGACGACCAACGGGACCTCCGCCAGTGAGGCGGCCAGCATGCGGTCGAGGTCAAACGCGGTTCGGGTACTGCGGGGCATGGATCCATCACCACCGATCCGACGGCATCACAAAGTACGAAAGGCGTTGATCACCCAGCGGTCGCCGCGAAAGTCCAGCCGCATCTTGTTGTAGTACTGCACGCGGGTGAGCCGGTCGATGAAGGAGACTTCGACCCAGGCGGTGTCGGCAGCGAGGGTGGCGCGTCCGATGACGATTTGATTTTCCAGCCAGCGTTTGCGCAGCGTGCCCTCTCCGGTCAGCGCGGCCAACAGCGTCGCCCCCGGATCGGCGCCCGCGCTATCGGCGGGCAGATCCTCGCCGAGCGTGGTCACAGCCACCGGCAGGTCGATGTGCCGTCCCAGGTACAGCGAATCCGAGGCGCGCATGGCGGAAAACAGCCCTTTGACCGTCTCCTTCGGATCCGGACGCGAATCCCTCGCGCATCCGACGACCGCAAGGCAGGCCAGGGCGAGCGTGACGATGGTCGCGCGGCATCCCAGAGTCAAACCCCGGTGCGGCATGTCAACCTCGCTGGATTAGAAGCGTGAACGAATCGAAAACCGGTGCGCGTCGCCCAATTCCGAGTACGCGGTGAAAGCGTAGTCGATGGCCAGCCGCTCCAGCGAGAACCCGGCGCCGAGACTGATCCCGGCGAGGTTGTCGCTGTCGGAGTCGGTGTCGATCTGGGCGATCAGCGTGTTGTAGCCGGCGCGCAGGGCGAACTGGCGGTGGACATCGACCTCCACGCCGAAGGCGCCGCCGACATCATCATCGCTGGGCTTGAGCAAATCGGCGGCGAAGAGGACCGGTGCGCCGCGCAACTGGTGCGAGAGGCCCGCGGCCAGCACGACCGGCAGCGACTCCTTGTCGCCGCCCTCGATCGATTTGGTTTGTCCGCCGAGATTGCGGGCCGCCACACCGGCGCGGGTGCGTCCATCGAGAAACTCATAGGAAAGCCCCAGGTCGGCCGCCAATGCGCTGGAGTTCTCATCGTCGATTGATTCGCTGATGAACCGTCCGGTCACCCCGGCATTGAGGCCGCGTCCCAGCCCGCTGGCCCAGGTCAGCGCCAACGCCACATCGGAGGCGGAGAAATCCTCACCGGGGTTGCCGACCTCGTCGCGCGGATCGAAATCGCCATAGTCAAGATACTGCGCCGAGACACCGACCCGTCCCTGCCCTCCGACCGACCAGACCGCCGCCAACGCGCCGGCCTGGATGTCGGTCAGCCAATTGGTGTAGGAAGCCATGACCGATCGCGGTCCGACCGCCGCCAGCGCCGCGGGATTGTAAAAGGTCGCGCCCAGTTGATCGGCGACACCGGTCATCGCGCCGCCCATCGCCTCGGAGCGGGCGTCGGTGCCGATTTTCAGAAACGTGTAGGCGTCCTCGCCGGGATCCTTGGCGGAAGCGGGAGACGCGGCGGCGATAACAAGGGCAATAACGCAGGCAATGGCGGCCAGTGGGCGCATGTTGGTCTCGTTCGTGTGGGTGACAGGATTGGTCATCGACGACTCAGGATAGCACACGGCGGTCCGGGCGGCAAGGCGACTCCCAGTGCTTCAACCCCGGGATACCCCCCGGGTTCCCCCTCCCCTACCAGGATTTGATCGTCCGGTTCAGCAGGTCCTCGGCGATCTTCTCGATCGCCCGGGTCTGCCCCTGCTGCTCGTCCTCGGTGTCGGCCTTGTAGATGCCGAAGCCGCGCATCCGGGAGGCCTTCCAGACATTGGCGGCGCCCTCTTTCTTGTTCAGCTCGGCGTCGACCCAGATCTCGACGATGTACTCAGTGACACGGTCGGTCTCATCAAAGGTGTAAGCGCGGCGCTCGTATTCGACAATCGCGCCGGTCAGGATGGCCTCGGCGTTGGCCTGATCGACCACTTTGATCTGGTTATCATTCACGAAGCCGTTGATGATGCCGCTGGTAAGAGTCTCGGCCAGACCGAATTCGGTGGTCTGATTATCAAAGATCGGCACCGCGATCGACTGCACCAGGGCGGTGCGTCCGCCGGAAAACGAATACGGTGCACAGGCGGTGAAGGTCATGGCCAATGCGCACACCCCCGCGATGAACGCCGAACGGATCATGCCCGTCCCCGCACCACAGCGCCATTCTTGATCACGATCCGGGCCAGATTCACGCCGTAATGATACGGCAATTCGCGATGGTCGGCCGCATCCCAGATGACCAGGTCGCCGGCGGCGCCGGGGGCCAGGCAGCCGATCTTCCCCTGCCGATTGAGGGCACAGGCGGCGTTGTGGGTGGCGGCGGCGATTGCCTCGGACGGAGTCATCTTGTAGAGCACACAGGCCTGATTCAACGCCATGGGCATCGATTCGGTCATATTGCTGCCGGGATTGCAGTCGGTGGCAAGGCCGATTGCAACACCCGCGTCGATCATCTTGCGCACCGGCGGCTTGCGCGGCAAGTCGAGAAAATAGGCGGTGCCGGGCAGCATGACCGCCACCGTCCGGCTCGACGCCAGCGCCCGAATCCCCGCGTCGTTGATGAAGACCAGATGATCGGCCGAGGCGGCGTCCATCGCGGCGGCCAGCGCCGCGCCGCCGACATCGGAAAGCTCATCGACATGGAACTTGAGATCGAATCCCAGTTGCCGGGCGCGGTTTTGGATGGCCTCGCTTTGCGCGCGGTTGAAGACACCGGTTTCGAAGAAGACATCATTGAACTCGGCCAGCCCCTCGGCGGCGATCGCCGGCAGAATGATCTCGCCAATGACCCGGACATACTCGTCGGGACTGCCCTTGTATTCGATGGGGATTTCGTGAGCCGGCAACGCGGTCGGCACCCAGTCGATCGGATGCGCAGCGTTAACCCGGCGGATCACCCGCAGCATCTTGAGTTCATCTTCCAGCGAGAGGCCGTAGCCCGACTTGGCCTCGGCGGTAGTCGTGCCGAGATCGAGCATGCGATCGGCAACCCGCAGGGCATTGCGGTATAGCTCATCTTCGCCGGTGGCGCGTGTGCGGGCCACCGAATTGGCGATCCCGCCGCCCTCGGCGGCGATTTGCTGGTATGTCTTGCCCGCAATGCGCATCGCGAATTCCATCTGGCGCGGCGCGGCGAAGACCGGATGGGTGTGCGCATCGACAAGGCCGGGGGTCACGACCGCACCGGCGGCGTCGATCTCGGTCCCTTCGGGCGCGAGCACAACCTGCGCGCGGGCCTGATCGGTGGGTCCGACCCAGACAATCCGTCCCGCCTGCGCGGCGAGGGCGCCATCGCGGATAATGCGCAATTCGGCCAGGTCGGCGCCGCGCTTGGGCGCGACAGCCGCCGGGTCGGCGACACAGATCAGTTCACCGGCGTGGGTTACGAGCAGATCGGCGGTCGGCAAGGCGGGCCTGCCTCTCAGATCGGATCAAACGGGGTCCGAATATGGCCGCCGCGCCGGATCAGCAGCGCGGTGCGACGGATGACAATCTCCGGCATTTGTTCGGGCGCGAAGCCAAAGAGCATCATCGCCCAGTCGGTCGGACGGATGCTGCCTTCGCCGCCGAGAATCAGGTTCAGATGCCAGCGCACACCCTCCTCGGTCTCCTCGACCGCGATGGTGCGCAAGGTGCGGCGCGGGTCGACCGGACGGCGGTCATCGCGGCCGGGACGTCGCCAGCGGATGTCGGGCTGGGCGTGGAAACGGTCGAGTTTCTCCTGCGCTTCGCGCAGCGACAACGGCAACAGCGCGGTGTAGACCGCTTCGTTGATCGTGTCGGTCAAGGCCGGCATCCCGGCGGGGACGCCGCGCGCATCGATGAGGCGCAGCCCCTCCGGCAACTGCCGCGCCAAACGTCCGGCATCGGCGGGATCGAACTCTTCCTCCAGCAGCAGGTCGAAGTACTCCGCATCCGATAGCAGACCGAACGCCAACGGCGGCCCGAACGACAATTTCAGCCGCGGATGGAAGCCTTCGGAGTAGGCCGCGGCCAACCCGGCGCGACGGATGGCGCGCTCGATCGCGCGCACCAAGTCCAGATGCGAGTAGAGCCGCCAGGGCATCTCTTTGGCCCAGCGCACGCGCATCCGGGTCATTGACGGCGCGCTGAGACGGCGCGAAAAGCCGGTTTTCTTTTTGCGGCGTCCGAAGAACTCATCAGCGGGGGCCACCAGCACCGCGCGGGTGGCATCATCGGGCACCGGCAACGGCTCGACGCAACGCTCCGGCGGCGGCGCGGAGAGATTCCACCACGTCGACGTCGGCGGTCCGGTCAGGCCGGAGCATTGACGCACCCAGGCGAACCAGTCAAAGGGCGGCGCCTCAGGATCGTTGCGGTCGGCCAGATCGAGCGCCGCCAACTGACGCCAGAGATCGTGATCGGCGGCGGCGATCCAGTTGCGCGCCATGATGTCTTCGATGCGGAACCCGCCGACCGCCGCTTGACGCGAGAGGTCATCTTTGAAGTGACGGAACTCACCGGCGTAGTGGCGGACGGCGTTCTCGTCGGGCGCATTGGCCGGATCGCGCCAGCGATCCAGCGGCGCGGGACGGTACTCGAGGCGCAGGACGCGACGGTCCTGATACCCTTCGGCGACGCGCGACCAGCCATCAATGACGTCCCGCATTGGCGCCAACAGGCGCGAGAGTCCATCAAAGGAATCAAAAGAGAGCACCGCGGTCAGCCCCTGCCAGCCGCTGTTGAAGGCGACGCGCGCCAACTCAATGGTGGCCGGGACATCGATCGGTTCGGCCAGCGCCAGCGACAGGGTCGGCTTGAGCAGATGCGGACGGTAAGCGCCCCAGTGACGGCCGAAATCGGCGACGGTGACCGGCGGCAGTTGCGCCCGTACACGCTTCATGTTGCGGCGACGCTGCAACTCACCGAGCGTGGAGACCAGCATCTCGGAGTGATCGCCGGTCGCGCCGCAGAATCGCAACCCATCAACCCCGGTTTCATCCAGGGCCACCAATGCATCGGCGACCAAGGCCGCCAGCGGCCGCGGGCGGAGACGTCCCTGATCATCAATACCGCAGAGTTCGACATCGGCGTAATCATCGTCGACCTCGGTCAGCGGCACCCAACGCGGCGTCAGTTTCGGCTGAAATTGGCTCCGACGGGGCAGGGTCCAACCGGGCATTCGGTCGGCATCGAGAAACGGACGCGCCACCAGCGCCCCATCGGGCACGACCGCGTTCTGTGCCAGATCGTCCGGCAACGTCGCAGGGATCCAGCCACCGGGCGCCGGCATGACCCAGTCGACATGCCCGGAGAGAAACCGCGGTATCCAGAGCCCATCGATCAGGACGCCGACATTCTGGCGCTGCGGATCGAGATTCAGACGCGCCAGCATCGCGGGGATGCGCGCGGCGGTCAGCGGATCGGGCGCCCAGAAGAGCGCGGTCGTCATCCGGGACAGGTCATCGTCGCCGTCGAGCGTGAACACCGGCCGGGATTGATCCCGAAGGAACTCCCAGACATCGCGGGCATACTCCACCACCCGCGCGGCGCGCAATTGCGGTCCGTCGTTCAACTGGAAATACAGACGGCGCCAGAGGGGGTCAACGATCGCCTGCTCGTAACGGTCGGGGTAACAGAGCGCCACGGCGCGCGCGGAGGATGGCGTCTCCGGCAATCCCTGCTCCCGGCCGAGGTAGCGCCCCGGTTTGAGGATGTTGTAGAGGAATGTGGTGTTGCGTGTCATGGCGTGCGGCCGTGCTGATCCCGCGTTTTCGCGCCCGCCAAAGGCAGAACGCGGCGCCGCGTGTTAACACGGCGCCGTGATCAAGACGTCGTGGAGGCCCGGAAACTAACCGTAGACTGCCTTATGGTTGCACTTGCAGACAACCACGATCGCGGTGCGGAACTTGATGGCTCCAGTCACCGGATCCTCTTCCGGATTGAGCAGACGCACCGGCTGGGTTGTGCTCCCGCAGACCGGGCAGAGGCTGCCGCCCTTTTCTTTTTTCAGCTTATCCGCAAATGTTTGTTTCTTTGCCATGTCCTGCTCCTGTTCAGACGGCCAAAATACCCGATAGCACGTTGAAATCCAAGGGTTTTATCGCGGGGCGTTGTACTTCGGGAGTAACGCGTGGAGACGCCGGCGGTTCCCCGGCGGCGGCAATTACTTCAACAGTAGCATCTTACGCGATTGCTGAAAGCCATCGGCCTGGAGTCGGTAGAAGTAGACGCCGCTGGCGCGCTCGAGGCCGTCCTCATCACGGCCATCCCAGACCACCCGATGATGACCGGCCGGCCAATCGCCTTCGGCCAGTGTCGCGACACGGCGGCCCAGGATGTCGTAGACATCGAGACGGACCGGACCCGGCTGCGCCAGCGAGAAGGCAATCACCGTCGCCGGATTGAAGGGATTCGGATAGTTCTGATCGAGCGCGTATCCGGATGGTATCGGGGTCTGTCCCTGCATGCGTTCGAGCACGTTCCGCAGGATCGCCGCCCCTTGTCCTGTTCCGCCGCAATCAATCAGCGCGCCGAGCAACGCATCGACCACGCCCGCCGACCAAGTCCCCGCTTCCGCCAGCCATTGCTCCACAGTGGCCTTCGGCAGGACGGTGTCGCGGTCAAAGAACTCAGCAATCGGGCAGATGTCAGCCGAGTCGACGATGCCGTTGCCGTCGCAATCCGCATGCGCGGCGGCGCGCACCGGGAAGAAGGCGCGGGCGGGTTGCACCGAGAAATCAGTGTAGATCTGCGCCCGCGGCGGACCCTGCGCCCGCCAGAAACGTCCCAGCGGCAGCAGATCACCTTCATTGACCGCGCCATCGTGATTTGCATCGCCCGGGAACACGCCGGGGCCGGTGTAGAAGGTCAGCAGATAATCGTCATCGGGCGAGCCGGCTTCGCTGCCGTCGGCGTTGCCGTCGAGCCGATTTCCGTTGGTGTCGGTGACTTGGGCGCGCAGACGGAACGTGACCGTGTCATCCGGCCAAAACCATGCCGCGGGCGCGAAGGTGAGCGACAGCGGCGTCATCTGCCCCAGACCGGCGACCACGGCATCGGCGCGCCGTGAACGAACTTCCAGCACCGGCCCGGTGGGCACGATCACCATCGGTTCGGAGAAGGTCAGCACCACATTCTGATCGATCAATGCCTCGCCGGCCTGAGCGGGCACGGCGGCGGTCACACGCGGCGGGACCTGCTCGCCGATGCCGCGTCCGTTCATCGGCACCTGCAGGACCGGTGTGCCGGGATCGTTGGAGCGCACCCGCAGGAATCCACTGAAGTCGCCTTTGCGCCCCGGACGGAACCCGAGCGTCCAGGTCACCTGCGCGCCCGGCGCCAGTGTCGCGCCGTTACCCTGCCCCGGCACCACTTCGAACGGCGGCCCGGAGATTTCGGCCGGCTGCACGATCAGGTTGATGCCTTGCGGGCCGCTGGAGGTGTTGCGCACCGTCACGGTACGTGTGGTGAAGAACGTGACGATGGTCGAGTCCATCGCAATCGGCGACGGCGTGACCTGGATGCTGGTAACTCCGACATGGGTATACGGCCGGGTCGCGGTCTTGGTCACCGGCTGGCCCTGCAGATTCAGGCGAGAGGAATCGACGGCGCGCAGTTCGATGGTGTAATTGCCGGAGGCCAGATCGGGAGATGGACGCGCCTTGAGCACGGCGTTAAACGGCGGCGTCCCCGACGCGGGCGTCACGACAAAGGTCATCGACCCACGCACGGGCAGCGGATTGAGCCGCGCCGAGAGATAGACGGTGTGATCGTAGGGCAAGACGAGCGAGTCGACCGCGACGGAATACAGGATGGTGTCGGCGTTGACGCCCAGCGAGTCGACAATTCGCGGACGGAAACTGCCGACCACAATCCGCCGCAGGGCCGAGGTGTCGGTGCCGCACGTGTTGCTCGCCTCGAGGGCCGCCTGATAGACGCCCGCGGTATACGGATGAGTCGGATTCTGCGTCGTGGCTGTGGATTGATCGCCGAACCGCCATAGCCAGGATGACGGCTGTCCGGTCGATTGATCGGCGAAGTGCACACTCAGCGGTTCATATCCGCTGTCGGCATCGACGGTGAACGCAGCCGCCGGCGTTGTGCCGACGGTGATCGAGTCGGCCACGGGAATCGTGTCGATGCCGCAGACCGAATGCACCACCAGTTTGGGCAGGTACCGTCCCAGTTGCGCGTAGGTGTGTTGCGCCACCAGTCCGGCGGCGGTTCCGCCATCGCCGAAGACCCATCCGGCGCTGATGTAGTTGCCGGTGATCGCGCCCGTGCAGGTGACCGGAGCGCCGCTCCCGCACACAAACGCCGGGCTGGCGGCGGCGGTGGCCTTGGGGCGGGTCGTCAGCTTGATGTAACCGGTGCGCACCACCTGGACATCGCCGCATTCGCCGGTGGCGATCAGCCGGACGCTGAAGGTGTCCCCCTCCACGTAGGTGTGGACCGGGTTCGACTCGGTGGAGGTTGAATTGTCGCCAAAGTCCCAGTTCCAGCCGAGAATCGGCCGGTCGGACGTGTAATGAAACCGGATCGCGGCCGGATTGCACAGCGGCCCGGCGATCGAGTCAAACGAAGAGGCGATGCCGACCACCGGCAGCGCGCGGGCATGGATGTAGCCGGTCTTGGTCTGGCTGGCGGCGCCGCAGGTGTTGACGGCATCCAGACGTACGGTGTGCAGGCCGGTGTCGGCATAGGTGTGGGTCACCTGCGCGCCGGCGCCCGCTTCCCCATCGCCGAAATCCCACGAATACGAATCGACGCCGCTGTTGGCAGCGGCGGTGAAGGTCACCTGGAACGGCACGCAGCCCGCTTGCACATTGCTGGTGAAATCGGGTGTCAGCGGCGCGTCGACACGGATGGTGTCGTAGGTGGTGTCGGCATCCAGTTGTCCCAGCGCGATCAGACGCACTTCGTAGAGGCCCGGGGTCTGATAGGTGACGCTCGGATTCTTCAACGTCGAGGTCTGACCGTCGCCGAAGTTCCATCGCCACTGTTCATCGATGCACAGCGACTGATTGGTGAAATCGACAACGAGCGGCGCACAACCCGCATCAACGGACGGCGTGAAGATCGCCAGCTTGTCGGCGTCGTAGAACTGGTCGGCGCCGATGTCGACGTCAAGGGCGACGGTCACGCGAAATTGCCGGTCGATGTCGCGCGTCAGTCCGGCGGGCACCGAGGCCGCCGCGCCGGCGTTGCGCGCCGGCGAAAGACAGGTCAGATGCAAATCGGCGGTGGGGCCGTCGACATAGAGCGGATCCTCGAAGATCCACGTCGAGGTCGCACCGAAACCGATGGGCAATCCACCGTTGCCGAAGCAGAGGTTGTTCTTCGTGGACTCCGACCCCGGCAGCACCGAAACCGAGACAAGCCCCCGCCCCGGCGTATTGAAGCTGACGATGTTATTGTCGAAGCGGCTGATCGAGGAGCCCTCGTGGATGAGCACGCCCGCCACACCGTCCTGGCCGGGACCGAGGTTGCCGGAGATGGTGTTGTTGACGATGGCGACGTCGGCATCGGGGAAGACCGCAACGCCGCCGACCGAGGAGGGGGTCGCGCCGCCGTAATTGCCGATGATCCAGTTGTTGGCGATCACGCCGCCTTCGCCATTGTACTCGATCCCGCCGGTGAGATTGCGGCCGACGTTGTCGCGAATGATGCAATTGATGATGGTGCCGTTGGTCTGATTGCCGACAAAGACGCCGCCGGCGCAATGCTCGCAACCTTCCGCGGTCACCGTGTTGTCGGCGATGGTGAATCCGTCGAGCACGACCGGGTGAGCGCCGCTGTGCAGGTCCATCACCACCACCGACCCACTGCCATCGCCGGGGCCGATCAGCGTCGTGACAAACGGGCCGTTCAGCGATTTGATCGTCAGGGCGCGTCCGCCCGGATAGATCACCGCGCCTTCCTGCGGCCCGCCGTATGTGCCGGGCGCGACCAGGATGATGTCGCCGTCGTTGGTCCCCAGGATCGCATGTGGGATGGTGCGGAAGGGATTGCCGGCGGTGCCGTCGCCGGTGGTGTCACTGCCGGCGGTGCTCACATAGACCGTCTCGGGCGGCGGCGGAATAATCTGAAACTCCACCACCCCGAGATCGGAAGCGTCGCCGTCGGAGACCCAATACCCCAGCGTATCCGTGCCCGGCGCCGGCGGCGCGATATACGAGTACGTTCCGGAAATGTCGATGTCGGCCGTGCCGAGCGTCGGCGGATCGGAAACCAGGAACTGCAACACATCGGTCACGTTGACATCGGAGGCCGGCAGCATCCCGGTGACCGCGTCTCCGACGATGACAACGATGCTGGTGTCCCGCGCCACCGGCGCACCTTGAATCTCGATGGTATCGCCGGTAAACGCCACCGGCACAACCAGGCCACCGTCATCGAGAAAGTGCAGGAAGCGGTTGGGCGCGCTGGGGATCAGGCAAGCGGTGTCGACGACAAACGAGCCCGGCGTGGCTGAAAGTTCAAGATCAAGCACGATCGACGGCACTGTATCCGCGCCCGGCGCCAGGTATTCGTCGAGGTTGTCTCCCTCGCGATAGAACCAAACACCCTCGGGTGAGCTGGCGACCGGATGCCAGGCGCCGTCTGAAAAATCCGCGGCCTGGTAGCATGCGCCGATGGGCGTGCCGAACTGGTCGGTGTGCGGATTGTCCGGCAGCCGGAGGTTTCCCGCGAGGCGGTTGGCAAAGCGCAACGACAGCCGCGTCACAAACGCATCGGCGGTCAGCTCGCGCAACTCCAGCGGCAGACTCAGCGCCGAGAGCGTCACCGCGTTGCTCAGCGAAATGCCGACAGAGACCGAATCGGTTGAGGGCTGAAACCGCCCACCCTGCACGACCACGGAATTCTGTGCCGAGGCCAAACGCGGCAGCCCCAACGCCCAGGCCAGACAGACCGCGGCAACCGCGCATCGCTGCCAGATTCTCCCTGGGTTGGTCGGTCGGATGCTCATCTGATGGCGTCTCGTCGGATCGCGGCTCAGTTGCCGATGACGCGCACGGTGGCCGGTTCCAGCACCAGGAGCGCATGATTGCGCACCGGTGCGCCATGGTGGTCGACCAATTGCGCGCCGGCGCGCAGAGCGATCGGCGTCGTCCCCGCGCGGCGTTTGGAAAACCGAAAGGTCGCCAGATGCCCCGGCGTCGTCCCGGTGGAGATACCGACCAGCGGCGCGCTCTGCTGCAGGCGCGTGACCGCGTAGGCAACCACATCGGCGGAGTCCTTCAGAACCAGCGCCCAGGTCGGCACGGTGCCGGAAGCGCCGCGCAGAAAATTCCCTTCGGTGGCGGCGACAAAATCCAAGACGGTGGTGTCGTAATCGATCCGGAATGCCGCGCCGAACAGGGAGTCGACGTTGTAAACGCCGATATCGATATCGACCAGTCCCTGACCGGCCAAATCGACCTCCTGGTAGAGCGGCGCGGCGCGCAGCATCAAGAGCGCCGGCCGCAGCACGATGTTCAACGTCAGTGTGGCGCCGGGCTGGACTTGACGCGGACCATCACGGCCCTCGTAGAGCACCAATCCATCGCCATCCAGCGCGCGTAGGACAAACGTGACCGTATCGCCCGGCGCGACGCTGACGGTGTCGTCGATGACGCCGTCCTTGAAATTCAGCGTATCGGGTCCGACCGGCACCGCGCCATAGCGGACGGTCAGGGTGACAACCTCGATGCGCGAGGCCAGCGACGGGGTCTCCAGGGAGACATTCAGTTTCAGCGCGACCGCGCCCCCGCCGCCGGTCGGCGAATCGCCGCAACCCAGCAGCCAGAGCGACAGAAGCAAAAGTCCCGTGGCGCGTCCTGCGGGAGAAGCGTGCCAGATGCCGGCCATCACGCGGCCAATCTCCCGCCACGGGTACCTCCCTGTCAAGACATAAGCCGTCCAGGTGGCGTTCATGTCGGCGCCTGAACAATCGCATTGACTCGGCCGGGCCGGGACGGCTATCTGTGACCCGATGATCTCAGGCAGGAAACGCGTGTCTCGGAGGGTCATTGCCTGGGCCGTCGCGCTGGGCGTGATTCTGGCCGGGGGCGGATGCGCGGCCACCGTCGGACAGCGGGCCATGCGGGCGATGTATGAGGGCGACTATGCCCGGGCGGTCCCGCTTTTGACCTCGCAGACGATTTCCTCGCCCGATGATGCCCGCGGCTGGGCGCGCTTGGGCGAGGCGCAGTTCCACACGCAGCAGTTCGGGCCGGCGCGCGCGTCGTTTGCGCGGGCTGTCGCACTCGACGACTACCTCCCTTCGGCCTACCTCTTCCTCGGCTACATCGCCGAAGAAGAGGACAGTGTCGAGGCCGCCATCCGACACTATGAGGACTGCATCGCGCGGCGACCTTCGGGCGCGTTGACGCGCGATCTGACCAAACGCATCGAGACTTTGCGCGGTGAGCAGGCGCGTCTGGCCGCCCAGGCAGCGCTGGCGCGCGAACGCGCAGCCGGCACACCGCCGCTGTCTGAATCGGCCATCGCGATCATCCCGTTCAACTCGGACAGTCTACCCGACAACCTGCGCCCGATCGGACGCGGGCTGGCCGAACTGCTGGCGATGGACCTCGCCAAAGTGAAATCACTGCGGGTCGTTGAGCGGGAGCGCGTCGACCGGCTGATCCGGGAGTTGAAGCGGTCGCCGATGGCGCCTTTTGATTCCGCCGGGGCGCCGCGGTTGGGACGGTTGCTCGGCGCCGCCCATGTGATCGGCGGCGAGGCGGTGGAAGTGGAACCCGGTCGGCTGCGCGTGCGGACCCGTCTGGTCGGAGTCCTCGACGGCCGCTTCGACGCGGCGCGCGACCAGGTCGGCGAACTGGCGCATTTGTTCCAGATGGAGAAACGCATCCTCTGGGAGGTTCTCGCCAAGTTGCGCATCGAGCCGACGTTGGAAGAAAAGCTGGCGCTCGACCAGATTCCGACCGAGTCGTTTGTCGCCTACCTGTCCTACGCGCGCGGATTGGCCGAGGAGGAAGCCGGTCGCGCCCGCGATGCCGCGCGGGAGTATGAGCGCGCCGTCGATGTCGACCCGCGCTTCCGTGAAGCGGCCGATCGCGCCCGCGAAATGTCGCACCTGGCCTCGCTGGATCTGAACGCGAGTCCCGAGCCGCTGGCGGATTTCATCGAGCAACACAGCGGTCCGTTCGAGTGGACCGAACGTCCGGCGCGCACCGATGACCGGCTGGGCGCCATGCTCGGCCAGGTCGGGCTGGTACCGACGCCGCCTCCGGGGCCGACCGACGATCCCTACACACCGCCCTCCACCAACACGACCATCATCATCCATGGTCAGTTCGACCAGGCGAAGCCATGAGTCGCAAACGATCGCCGGCACGCACGACCCTGGCCGCTCTGGGCATCATCGCGATGCTCGCCGCGGTCGCGACATCGGCGCGCGCGCAGATCATCCACGGCCAGAATCCGGAATTGTCGCAGCGGCTCACCTACATGTCGTGGAAAGTGTCGGGCGATGAGGAGTTCACGCTGCAGGAATGGCATGTGCCGCTGACAATCCGCTCCGGGCTGGCGGAGAATATCGAACTGGCGGTGACCGGCGCAGTGGTCAGCGCCTCGGCCGACTGGCCCTCCGCGGGCGACCCGATCAGCGGCCTGACCGACGCCAAAGCCCAGGTGGCCGCCTCCCTGATGGGAGATCAGGTGCTCTTGGCCGGCGGTGTGTCGTTGCCGACCGGGCAAAAGAAACTCTCGCGCGACCAGCAGGAGCTGTTGTCCTGGCTGTCATCCGATTTCCTCAACTTCCCGCTGAAGAATCCGGGCGAGGGGATCAATCTCTTCGGTCAGGCGGGGCTGGCGCTGCCGGCGGGGCAATGGGTATTCGGCGCGTCGGCGGCGCTGTATCTGGCGGGCAAATATGAACCGTACGACAACGGCCGCGAGTATCAGCCGGGATCACGGCTGGTCGGCGGTGTCGGCGCCGAACGCATCTGGCCGGCCAACCATCGACTGACCTGTGATCTGCTGGTGATTTACAGCACCAACGACAAACTCGACGGCGAAGCGGTCTTTCGCGATGGCGTACAATTCGACGCGCGACTGGCGGGTGTGGTGGCGCTCGGCCGCGGCTCGCTGGAAGGTGGCCTGCGGTATATCCAGCGCGGCAAAGACAAACAGCCCGGACCGGCGGAGGACCTGATCGCCGAGACGGACAAACGTCACGGCGATGATTTCCGTCTGCATGCCGCCGGACGGATGCCGGTGGGTCAAACCGTCAGTGGTTGGCTGTCGGTCGATGCAAAGTTCCTTGCCGCCAACGACTATCCCAAGGCGTCGCCGTTTTTCGAGGACGCGGCGCATCTGGCCGGGTTCGGCGGAGGGCTGGATTTTGAGCTCGGGCTGAGGGCGCGCGCCGGGTTAGGCGCGCGGGTCTGGACCGGTTCCTCCGACGGAGCGCAGGGCCTCGGCGCCATCGACTTGTCCGGACTCGAAGTGCTCCAGCATTTCGTCGTGACCTTCTGATTCCCTCTGCCCGCTATCCCGCTTGGACTTTCCCGATGCGCCGCGTGTATCTTCCCTCCGTGGAAACCCGGACAGCGACAGCGCGTGTTCAATGGCGGCCGCTGGCCTGCTTGTGCGCCATCGCCATCATCGCGAATGTGAACCCGGCGTGGGCGCAGCGGCCCCGCGCGACCGTACTCAAGACCGATTCGGTTGTCACGGCACCGCGCCCGATCTTCCACCTCATCACCACTTGGGATGCGACAGCCATGCCGGTGGCACACTCCAGCGCCGCCGATCCTCTCGCCTATTCGCTGGAGCGTCTCTGCCTCTACTATCAGACCTCGTTTGATCCGGTGCTGATGTTGCGAATGAGCCGGTCCCCTCTAGCGTGGCCGCCGGTGTTTGCCGATGACCGTCCCGATCCCGATCGTCAGCGCATCGAGATCCGCGCCTTCCTCGACGGATCGGGTCTTGCCTATCGCGAGTTGATTCCGCTGGACCTGCCGCCCGCCGCCTTCGCTGAGTCGCTGTCGGCGGCGCTGTCCGCCGACCAGCCGGTGCTGATGAACAGTCCGCTGGCGGCGGTGATCTACGGCTATGATCAGCGCGAGCCCGACCACTGGTGGTGGTTCGACGAGGCGGGCAGCCCCGAGATTGTCCTCGAATCGGAACGGCATGAACGATTTACCTATTGGAGCGATCGTCCGACCGCCGGAGTGGCATGGGCGATCACCGGACGGACGGACCGTCCGAAGTTGTCGGCGGATTCGCTGAGTTGGGAGTATCTGCGCGCGATTGTGCGTTCGGTTAAAGGGGTGGCGGCGGAAGGTGTGCGGCCCTACCCGCTGAGCCTGCGACGCGTCCAGGATATGTTGGCGTCCTCCGACACGCTGCCGGCTCTGGCTCCGACACTCGACCCGCGTGATCCGTTGGCGCTGGGACGGATGCGGCGCGTCCGTGTAGATTTGGTCGGGGTGTGCGCTTCACTGGCGGGCACAAAACGCGACACGGCGATTACCCAGCCGCTGAAATTGGCGCAGTATCACCTGCACACGGCCTCCGGCACCCTCGCCGACCTGGCGACCGCGCTCTACGGCGACGGATCGGGTTCGGTCGATCTGACGCGCCAGTGGAAAAGCGCGCGCGCCCGCGGACACGCCCTGCAACTGATGGGCGATCTGCTGAAGTCGGAGAAACTGGCGCTGGAATCCCTGACGGCCGCCGTCACCGCGCACGAAAAGTCCGACGCGCCGGCGGCCAAGAGCACCCGTCGCCGCGGACGGTGACGCTCTAATCCCTCTCGAAAACGACGGTTGCCGACGAGTACGTGAGGTCGTGCGTCATGCTGACCGAGGTGTGGGTCACGCCCAGACGCGTAGCACGCAATTCGGCTTTGCGGAAGAAACGCAGACCGGGCTTCCCGGTCGGTTCGCGGGTGATTTCGATGTCGCGCCAGGCAATCCCGCCGGGCCAGCCCAAGCCGAGCGCCTTCATCGCCGCCTCCTTGGCGGCGAACCGCCCGGCCATGGACTCGGCCGGATGCGGACGCGACAGGCAATAGGCCCACTCGGCGTCGGTGAAGACACGCCGCCCAAAACGGTCGCCGTACTTCTGCCAAGTGCGCGCCACCCGGGCGATTTCGATCTGATCGATGCCCAGTCCGATGATCACGTGGCGTGTCCGGCGTTATTGCGGCTGGTCGATGCGCTTGATGCCGCCCTTGTCGAGCAGGTCGGCGTAGACACCCTTGATGCGGTCGAACGAACCCTTGTAGAAGATAAACAGCGGCTTGGGACGTCCGGGTCGGAAGGCGAAATAACGGCCGTCGTCTTCCTTCGGGTGGTTCCACAAGAGCGTGTCGGAGCGGCCGTCGCGGCTGTCGAGAATCAGCTGCATGTACGGGTTGTCCGTTTCGGCCTCGACGCCGGTGCCGGATGAGGCGAAGGCATCGGTGGTAAACGGCGTGAAGCGGCGGAGGCGGACATTGAAGACCGCGGTGTCGACCGGCAGACCGGCGGCGCCACCGTTCTTGTAGACCAGCCACGGGCCGCCATCGGAACGCGCCACCCGCACCTCGCCGTCGCGTGTGATCCAGCGCACGCTGACCAGTTGCGCCGAGTCGGTCTCGGCGATCACCCGCGAGCCCCAGTCGGTCGGCACGCGGCGAAAGACGCGCTGGAAATCGCCGCGGGCCATGTAGACCGAATCGGATTGCAGTTGGCGGATGTAGGTGTGATTGAAATCGGCCCCCGCCTTGCCCATGACGAACTCGGCCACGGGCGCGCCGCCGGCGAAGAATTGCAGCACCGTGCCGCTGGTGGTGTCGACCTGGAAGGAGCTGTGTTTCTCCGGGCGGGTCGAGATCAAGTTCTCCAGCACCATCTCGTTGGTGAAACGGAAGACATCGCGCAGGATGTTCGGGTCGGCCGCGTGGCTGTACTCGGGAAAGATCACCGTCCAGTTGCCGCCGCGCCGGGAGAGATAGGCCCAGTTGGCATACTTGACGGCGATGGAATCGACCGCGGTCGAGTCGGCCTTGAAGAAATCGCGGCGTTCGCGGATTGACAGTTCGGTCTTCTCTTCGGTATGGAAGATGTACCAGGCGCCCCAGAGCAGGACGACCAGGCCGGCGAGCACGAGCGTGTTTCGTTTCATGATCGAAGCGCCCCCGATTGACGATCAACCCATCTTACGACGGCGGCGCGACTGCCAGCGCCACACGCCGTACAACACGACCAACAGCGGCGGACCGAACACGTTGGCGTATTTGACCATCGCGCGGCTCCCCTCGGAGACTTCCTCGAGCGGGCGCACGGTGACATTGCGCGCGCGAATCGAGATCAGGCCCTCCTCCTGCGAGAGCCAGTCGACGACGTTCATCACGAAGGCGGCATTGGCCGGATTGCGCAGGCCGTTGTCGCTGATGCAGTCGGCGTCGCCCACCGCCACAACGCGGTTGTCGGAAATGCTTCCGGTGGCCGGCGGCAGAACCGCGGTGTTGACCATCGAGTCGGGCGGCGGCCCCGCCGGGTAGGCGCTCGTGAACGCGCCGGTGATCGCGGCCGCGAGAATCTGATGCGGCTCGGTGAAGTCCGCCTGCAGGAACTGCTGCATCGCCGAGATGTCGTAAGGCGCGCGGCGCATATCCGAACGCTCCGAGGACCAGCAGATGGGAGTGAAGGTCAGATTGGCCCCGTCGACCGCGGTCGAATCCAGCGGCGACACAAACGGGAAGTCGACCGCCTGCAGGTCCTTGCCGACCAGGTGCTCCGGATTAAAATGAGAGACCTGCGGCATGTAGGGATACTCGACGATGTTCTGGAAGCGGAGGAAGCCCTGCTGCTGCGTGACGCCGATCCGCGCGCAGCGCGAGTCGATCACCAACCCCGGCTTGAAGGCGATGCCGTAGGTGCGCAGGAACTCCGGCCAGTTGGTGCGACGGTCCATCGCCTGCTGTTCCTGCAGCCGGGTCTCGACCGGATCGTAGAAGACGGCCAATCGTCCGCCGCGCATCACGAATTGATCGATGGCGTAGCGGTCCCAGGCGCGCACCGAATCGGTCGGGCCGATGATCATCAGCACGTCGATTTTGGCGTCGATTAGCTGCCCCGGGGCGATCCGGACGGTGCGCAGTTCATAGAGTTGCTCCATCGCCTGCGTGAGCACGTCGAGCCCGGCGCCCTGCTCCGGTTCGCCGTGTCCGGCCAACAGCCCGACGATGGGCACCTCGTCGGCGGTCACCTTGCGGATGGCGCTGGAGATTTCGTATTCCAGGTTGCGCGTCGACTGCACCACCGGAATGACTTCCTTTTTATCCTCATACAGGAAGGCCAGCCCCATGTAGACCTTTTTCAGTTCCATCTTGTCCTTCTCGATGGCCTGAACCTGCAGGGGCGGGATGCCGAGGGCCTGCGCCTCACGTTCGCGGTCGGTCTTGACCGGGTCGATGAACTCAAAGCGCAGCTGCCCGCCGGAGTAGGCGCGGTACTCGTAGAGCTGGTCCTTCAGGTAGCGGGCGTTCGCGTTGTACGGCGCCGGGATGTCCTCGGAGAAGTAGAGCTTGCAGACGACCGGATCATCGAGCGACTCGGCCAGCCGCTTGGACGCGTCCGACAGCGAGTAGAGCCGTTCGTCGGTGATGTCAATGCGCGCAAAGAAGAACAGACTGATCAGGTTGACGGCGATCACCACCGCCACAAACAGCGGCACCGCCGTCAGCGAACCGATCCCTTTGCGGACATTCTTCTGCATGAGCCATTCCAGCGCTTACCGCCAGCGGCGCGATTCGAGCGTGCGCACGGCCAGATAGAGAAAGACCGTGATCACCGACGCGAAATAGATCACGTCGCGCGTGTCGATGATGCCGCGCGCGATGTTGTCCAGATGATAGGTGATCGACAGGTATTCCAGAATCGACGCGATCGCGCCGGGGAAGAAAATGACCACCTTGTCGAGCATGTAGAACGCGAAGATCAGCACAAAGCCGGTGATGAACGCGACAATCTGATTTTGCGTCAGCCCCGAGGTGAACATGCCGATGGCGAGGTAACTGGCGCCCATCAACAGCAATCCGAGATACCCGCCGGCGATCGCGCCGCCGTCGGGGTCGCCGAGCGTGGCGATGGTCATCGGATACGCGAACGTGAGCAAGAGCGCCACCGCCAGCAGGATGAGCGCGGCGAGGAACTTGCCGAGCACGATCTCCACATCCCGCACCGGCAGCGTGACCAGGAGTTCGAGCGTCCCGCTCTTCTTCTCCTCGGCGATCAGCCGCATGGTGATGGCGGGGACAAAGAAGAGGAAGGCCAGCGGGACCACGGTGCTGAACAGGTCGCGCAGTTCGGCCTGGCCGACGAGGAACAACCCGGCCGAGAAGAACCAGCCGGCAATCAACAGAAACAGGGTCAGGATGACATAGGCCACCGGCGAGTTGAAGAAGCTCTTCAACTCCTTGACCGTGAATGTCCAGGTGTTCGTCATCATGGCGTCTTACCCGGTGGTCAGTTCACGGAAGACATCTTCGAGGCGCACGCTCTCGCGGCGCATCTCCAAGAGCACCCAGTCGCGGTCCTTGACCATGGTGAAGACCGACTCGCGCAGGTCGCGCCCGCCGGCGGATTCGATCACAAAGCGGCCGTTGCTGTCGGGGGCGACACGGGCCGCACCCGGGAGTTTTTCCAGCGCCGCGCGGACCTCGCCGGCCGGGCCCTTGATCTCGACCCAGAGACGATCCTGCCCTTGTGAGGCGGCACGGAGAGACGACGGCGAGCCATCCGCGACGATCTTGCCGCGGTTGATGATCAGCACCCGGTCGCAGGCCTGCTCGACCTCCGACAGAATGTGCGTGCAGAGGATGAGCGTCTTGGCGCGGCCCAGTTCCTTGATCAGCGCGCGGATTTCGACGATCTGGTTGGGGTCCAATCCGACGGTGGGCTCATCAAGGATCAGGATTTCCGGCTCGTGGATGATCGCCTGCGCCAGCCCGACGCGTTGCCGGTACCCCTTGGAGAGTTCGCCGATGTCCTTGCGCACCACCTCGCCCAGGCCGCAGAGTTCAACCATGCGGTTGTTGCGCCGCATGTACTCCGAGGTGGGGATGCCGCGCAGGCGCTGGACGAAGGTCAGGTAGTCCAGCACGTTCATTTCGGTATAGAGCGGATTGTTTTCGGGGAGGTAGCCGATCTTGCGGCGAACTTCCAGCGAGTGCTCCTCGGCGTCGAGTCCGTCGACCACCACCCGCCCCTCGGTCGGGGGCATAAAGCAGGTGATGATCTTCATCGTCGTGCTCTTGCCGGCGCCATTGGGGCCGAGGAAGCCCATGATTTGGCCGGTGGGCACGGTGAAGGAGATTTGGTCAACGGCGCGGGTGGCGCCGTAGGTCTTGCTCAGATCCTGAACTTCAATCATAGGCCGCGATCTATCGATTCATTCAGATCCGATCCAAGTCCATCGAGTCGCTGAGTTTAATGCATTCGCACGGTCCTGCCAAGCCCTTTTCACCGGGGGCCTAACCGTCGTCGGCTGACCCGACGGATCAATTGCTGCCCGGCCTGTGCGGGAAACGAGCACCCGCAAGGGACGGTCTTATACAGCCAAGCGCGAAACAGGTTCAAAAAAAGTCAGCCGCCGCGGGACCGGGCGCGCGCCCGTCGACAAGGACGCCGACACCGCAAGTCTGTTGTTTCGAAAGGCGGCGCCGGGTCCGATATTCTAAAAAGGTGTGCCGGGTACTGGTTGTCCGGTCCCACCGCAGTCCATTTGACGCAGGGGGAACAATCATGATGTTGTTGCGCCGATCGCTGATAACGCTGTGCCTGTTGCTCGGACCGCTGGGCGGTCACGCTCCGGGGCAGGATGATGTGGCCGCGGTGATTGACCAGCATCTGGATTCCCGCGGCGGGGATGATCGCATCCTCGGTTTGCAGGGATATGTGATGCGCGGGACGATCTCGCAGAACGGACGGGC
This sequence comes from uncultured Ignavibacteria bacterium, assembly GCA_964593585.1. Lineage (GTDB taxonomy): Bacteria > Zixibacteria > MSB-5A5 > WJJR01 > WJJR01 > JACQFV01. The sequence continues at coordinate 6,778 of CAZQIZ010000029.1, read as the reverse complement.
CTATCCGCTGCAGATTCGCTGGAAGCGCCCCAACAAACTCCGTTTCGACATCGGCATGGGCGACAACACGGTCGTGTCGGCCTACGACGGCCAGACAGTCTGGACGGTGGAGCCGGGGCCGTGGGGGCGTCAGGCGGCCGGCGTCATGCCCGGACTGCGCGAGTGGTTCATGCGCCAAGCCGATTTCGAGGGCCCGCTCATCAATTCCAGCAAGAAGGGGATCGCGGTAACGCCGGACAAATCGACCTGGAGCGCCGCCGCCGGTTATCTGTTCCGCATCGACCGCGGCACGGGCGCCACCGACGAGTTGTTCGTCGATCCCAATCTGCGCCAGGTGGCCCGCGAGGTCCTCTACCTCGGCCCCCCCGGTTTTCAGCACCGGGTCGAGCAGCGTTACAGCAAATTCCGCCGCATTCAGGGCTTCTCCTTCCCGCACCGGATCGAGCGACTGGTGGACGACGGCTCCTTCGATGCGATGATCGACATCACCGAAGTTTCCATCGTGCCGGCGGTCGACGATTCGCTGTTTGCCATGCCGGCGGTGCGTTCCGCCGCCGCCAACGACAGCCGTCTGGCCGACCTAAGCGATCTGACGCCGGTGCGCGAGCGGTTCGCCGCCGATGCCGGCATGGTGCGACTGGTGGCGCTGCTGTCGCCGACCTCGGGGTCTTCGCGCCAGGGGCTCTTGGAGGTGCTGGGTATCATGGACAGCATCCGCGACGAGCGGGTCAAAGCGTACATCATCTGGATGCCGGTGGTCGAAAGCGATGACCGCGCCGCCGCCGCGGCGCGCACCGCCGAATGCGCCGACGCCCGGTTCGCGTTCTTCTGGGATCCGAAGCTGGTCGCCGCGCAGCAATGGCAGGATGTCCTCGATTTGGGATCGATGGGCTGGAATCTCTACCTCTTCCACGCCGGCGACGCAACCTGGGAGGCCGCCCCGCCGACGCCCGGCTTCTGGATGCATCAGGGTGTGGGCAAAAAGAACGCGCCGCTGCTGGACCGGGCGCAGGGTGTGGCCAAGATGCGCCAGTGGCTGGCGGCGGCCCCCGACGATGGAAAGAAGTCGCCCAAGCATTCCGAACGTTAGTTTCGATCCGGATACAGCCAGCAAAAAGGCGGGGTGAGTCGCTCACCCCGCCTTCTTTATTGCCATCGTAGAGAGTCTACTTGGAGTAGCCGAGGATGTCGATGGTCACCCGACGGTCGGCCTCGCGCACGTCTTCCGGCGCGGTCGCCGGATGCACCGCCGAGGAATTACCGAACGAGCGCACCGCCAGACGGCTGGAGTTGATCTTGTGCGTGGTGACCAGATAATCGCGGGCGGCTTCGGCGCGACGCTGGCCGAGCACGATGTTGTATTCGGCGTTGCCGACCGCGTCGGCGTAGCCCGAGAACTCGGCGATCAGGTCCGGGTCCGCTTTCAGGCGCTCGGCCACACGGTCGAGGACTTCGCGCGACTGCTGGCGCAGATCGGCGCGGTTGAAGGCGAAGTAGATATTCTCGGTGAAGAGGATCTCATGCTCCTTGCGGCAGCAGTCCAACGCCTTTTGGGCGGTCATCATCGCCGAATCGGCCAACGACTCGTTGGCGGCCAGACGACGCTCCAGATCGGCAATCTTGCTGCGCAGGTCGGAGTCGTCATACGCGGCGGCTTTGGCCGCGTCGGCTCCGCCATCTTTCAGCATCACATCATCGCACGGGGCGCCCTCGCGCCAGGCGCAGTTGGTGAGCAGCGGCATGGCCACCAGCAGGATCGCCAGGCTCGCCCAGATCATTTTTCCCTTGAACATTGCTCCTCCTTGATGGAGTCACTCTCTCATTGTCCACGAATGCAAACGCACCCCCCCAACTGCGAAGTGCGGTGTATACGTCAATCTATAGAGGCTATCGGCAACGCGCAACCCACATTCAAGTGCCGCTAAGCCTCAAAGTGGCAGCAAATTACGCCGTTCGCCGCGGTCGTCAAGCCCAATTTGGCAACTAATTTCGCGGCCGCTCCCACTCCGGCGGCGGCTGTAACGGGGTGAAAAACCGTTCCGGAATTGGAATATTATAGTCCTGTTTAAGCAGTTTCCAGCGGTGCTCTCCCCCGTCGGCGACCCCTCTCAGCACCAGTCGATCCAGCTTCCAGAAGGGCGGACGATCGCGGTGGAAATCGTCGAACCAGACATCGGCGACCAGGACGCCGTCATCGTTTTCCGCGCGGGCGGCGACGCTGGCGGGGCCGTTCTTGCCGCGGTTCCACTTGATCGTCCAATCGGTCCCCTCCGATTGGGCGGTGAACCGGTCGGACTCGCCCACGCGGGTCAGATGGTCAACCTCGTGTGAGCCGCCCCAGCCGCCGCCGAACAGGTCGCGCCATGGCCCCTCAAAGAACTCCGCCACGGGAAACTCATAGTCGATGAGGTTGGCCAGTTCGTCGGTGATGAAACGGCCATCGCGGTGATTGACGAAGGTGAAGTCATCACCGATCACCACGGCGGTGAAGGCGGGCAGTCCGAAGGGGCCAGTGGCGACGATTCGATACTGCTCCGGCGCCCTGTAGGCGATCTCGAGGATGAACTCGGCGTGGGGCTCGACCCCGACCGACCGCCAGCGGACCCGGTAGGTTGCCGTCTGGATGGCATCGCGGCGCTCGCGCAGGCGATCCAGCACCCGCGCCGCTTCATCATCGCCGGACAGCAGCGGCCCGCCGGCGCATCCCAGCGCGGCCAGACCGATCAGAAGCACAACGGAAGTGAGAAACGAACGTATGGGCGAACGCAGTCCCATCAGGTCGTGTAGATGAGCGCGTAGAGATACCCGATCGGCAGACCGCTCATGGCGTGGCAGAAGAAGTTCACCACCGGGCCGATCACAATCCAGATCGGCGAGAACCCGGCGAACATGCCGATGGCGATGATGCCGATTAGGATCATCGGCCCGACTTGCTCCAAATGCCAGAGGTGACGGTCCCACTCGCGCGGCGAGAGGCCATACAGGATCTTTGAACCATCCAGCGGCGGCAGAGGAATCAGGTTGAAGAAGGCCAGCGAGAGATTCATGATCAACGCCATGCCGATGATGCGCCCCAGCGAAGGCCAGAACCCCTCGACCATCGATGAGCCCCAGCCGTTGGCCAGGAGCAGACGGATCCCGATGCCGCAGGCAATCGCCAGCAGGATATTTGATGCCGGACCGGCCGCGGCGGTCAGGAAGATGCCCTGCTTTTCGTTGTGAAAATTGCGCGGGTCGACCGGGACCGGCTTGGCCCAGCCGAAACGGAACTGCGAGATAATCAGCATCAGCGTGCCGAAGAAATCCAGATGCGCGATCGGATTGAGCGTGAGCCGTCCGAGCATGCGCGCGGTCGGGTCGCCCAGACGCCACGCCATCCAGGCGTGCGCCGCCTCGTGAAAAGTCAGCGAAAACAGCAGCGCCGGCAGAAAGATGAGCAAAAAGACGGGATCGGTCAGCATCGTGAATCTCGCACAACACGGTCCCGGCGGAGATGTTCCCCGCCGGTGCGGGCATAATACCAACGCACGCCCCGGGGGGCCAGAACAACACGCGATAGGCAAGTTGGATTACCGCGGTCGGGAACGCGCGGATTTGGCGCCTAGACGGTAGCGGGAGACCCAGGGGTTGCCTTCGAGATAGAAGCGCCAGGGACGGTCGTGGCCTTCGTTGACACCGATACGTCCGCTGACTTCGATCGCCCCGACCGGGATCGTTGGCGGAAGAACGGTGAACCGTCCGCCGGTCAGACCCACGCCATTGTCGGCGCCGGTGATGCCGAAGGCGGCGGTCAGTTTGCCGGGGCCGTTGGTGAGATCGAAGTCGCGGTCCACCCGACGACGCCGACGCATCAGCGCGATCCCTTCGAGCGGCTCAATCCCGCGGATCAGCACCGCCGCCGGAAATCCCGCGCGTTCGGCGACGAAGTTGAGCATCCAGTGGTTGCCGTAGGTGAAGTAGACGTAAGCGAAGCCGGGCGGCCCATACATCACCCGGTTGCGCGGCGTCATGCCACGGTGCGCATGGCAGGCCGGGTCCTCCTCGCCAATGTAGGCCTCCACCTCCACCAACCGCCCGGCGCACACCGACCGTCCCTTGCGCACCCACAACTCGCACCCCAGCAACTCCCGCGCCACGGTCAACGTCGGCCGGTCATAGAAAGACGACGGGAGGGGCTTGTGAGACATGGTGTGAAAGTGCCGTACGGGAACGCAGGGATCAATCACCTTCCAAGGGCGGGATGACCGGCTCTGTTGCGCCGTCCGGATGGAAGTGCCGCCAGATGGTTTCGGCGGTCTTCTTGTCGATGCCGGCTTTCCCCCGGAGGTCGTCGGCGCTGGCTTGCGCGATCGCCTCGACCGTCCCCAGGGCCGAGAGCAACGCGCGGCGGCGGGCGGGGCCGACACCGGCGATGTTGTCCAGTTCGGATTGGATCACGCGCTTCTTGCGGCGTTCGCGCTGGAAGGTGACGGCGAAGCGATGGGCTTCATCGCGCACACGCTGCAACAGCCGCAGCGACGGCGACGAGCGCGGAATTGACAGCATCGGCCCGGCCGGCAGGACCACCTGCTCCAGCCGTTTGGCCAGACCGATCACCGGCACATCGCTGATGTTGAGCGCTTCCAGCGCGCGCAGCGCCGCCGACAGTTGGCCCGCGCCGCCGTCGATCAACACCAGATCGGGGAACTCCTTGCCCTCCTCGACCAAGTCGGAGAACCAGCGCGTGACCAGTTCGCCGATCATGGCGAAATCGTTGCGTCCCACCACGGTCTTGATCTTGAAATGGCGGTACTCGCGCTTGAGCGGCTTGCCGTCGCGGAAAAAGACCAGCGACCCGACCGGATCGGTCTCGCCGAGGTTGGAAACATCAAAGGCGCCGATGGTGCGTGGCGGCACCGCCAGACGCAGGTCCTTCTGCAGTTGGTAGACCCCTTCGGGGATGCGCACCGCCGCGGCGGCCTTCTGCGTGAGCATCTCGTTGAGCGCCAGACGGGCGTTGGTGACTGCCATCTCCAGCAACGCCAGCCGTTCGCCGCGCTGCGGCACCATCAGACGTACCGCCCGTTTGCGGTCGCGGGAGAGCCACTCCCCGATCAGGTCCTCCTCGGAGGGATGGAACGGCAGGTAGACTTCATCGGGAATCGAGGGCGAGTGCAGGTAGTATTGCTTGATGAAGGCGGCGAGGATGTCGCCCTCGTCGTCGTCGGGTTCGGCGGCCAGTTGGTAGTTCTGCCGGCCGATCAACATCCCTTCGCGCACCTGCAGCGCCACCGCGGCGACGACCCTCTCGGAGCGGGCCAGGGCGATGATGTCGCGGTCGGCCTGGTCGTCGTCGACCACCTTCTGCTTCTGGCGCACCGATTCGACCGCGCGCAATTTGTCGCGCCACTCGGCCGCCTCCTCGAAACGCATCGCCTCGGCCGCCTCGTTCATCTGCGCGGTCATCTGTTCGATGAGCCGCCCCTCCTTCCCTTCCAAAAACAGGCAGGCGGAATCGATCAGCGCCTTGTAGGCGGCGGCGGAGATCTTGTCCTCGCAGGGGCCGGGGCAGCGCTTGATGAAGTAGTCGAGACAGACGCGGTATTTGCGGTTGGTCGGCGACGGGATGATCAGGTTGCAGGAGCGTATCTGGAAGACGCGTCCCAGCGTCTTGATCGTCTGCCGCATTCCTTTCACGTTGGTGTACGGCCCGAAATAGCGGGCGCCGTCCTTGCGCATCCGCCGCACCACCAGCATGCGCGGGAAGGGCTCGTTGGTCGTGACTTTGATATAGGGGTAGCGCTTGTCGTCCTTGAGACTGACGTTGTAGCGCGGCTTGTGCTCCTTGACCAGGTTGGCTTCGAGGATGAGCGCCTCGATTTCCGAGTCGGTCGAGAGTATTTCAAAATCGGCGACGCGTTCCAGGAGGCGCAGGGTGCGCGGGTGGGTCGGACCCACCTCGCGGAAGTAGGAGCGCACACGGTTGCGCAGGTTCTTGGCCTTGCCGACGTAGAGGATTTCCCCATCGGCGTCCTTGAACATGTAGACCCCGGGACGGTCGGGCAGGGTGTCGAGCTTGTCGGCCAGCTCCGCCATGGTGTCTAATCTACGTGCGACCGGCGCAAATGGATAGAGGCGACCGAGGCGCCGGCGCGGCGAGTCAGCGCAAGGCATCGGCCGCCCCCGACCACCCCCACCCTGTCACCCTGAGCAAAGCGAAGCGTCTACTGTTCAACCCGCGGCGAGAAAAGCAGATGCTTTGCCGCGCTCAGTATGACAGTTGCTCGCAGATCGCGAGCGGTCTCCCCTGACCGATGCCCCGAACAGAGCCCCGGAGGGGCGCAATAGAATAGCCCAGGGCGTAAGCCCTGGGTTACGCGCGCCAAATCAGAATGAGCCCCGGAGGGGCGACAGAAATTAGCCCAGGGCGTAAGCCCTGGGTGGCATGTCCCAAATTGGCAAGAGCCCCGGAGGGGCGACAGAACCGAAGCGAACAACGGTGCGTACAATGAACGTACGCACCCTACGCGCTCCGATGACGTCGATCTGAAACAGAAGCCGACGGAGTGGGAGCACTTCTACAACGGCGGCGCCCCCCGGGGCCCATGGGGGAGAAGCACCGTACGAAACACTAAAATCCTTGCTATCTTCAAAGCCCAATCTGTCCCGGGTGTGACATATCAAAACTGGCAGTATTCCACCGCTGCTTCAGAGGCGCGAAAGGCCACATTGATCACACGGACGATGACCTTCCCCCCATAATCTGGGCCAGTTGAAGCTTGAAAGCTGGTTTCGTATC
>CAZQIZ010000028.1:0-33401 GCA_964593585.1 uncultured Ignavibacteria bacterium | reverse complement strand
AAGATCAACAACCCAGTCCAAATGCAACACCCATTTTGTTAGAAGGTCTAAGCGACGAGGCGCCGACGACGTCCATCGGCGCCTCTTTCGCTCAGGCAATGTCGATCAGATGACGCTGGGAATCTGCGAGCCGCAGACTTGCACCGAGGGCGACTTGGCGAACACCTCGGGTGGCACCGACGGCCCCTGCGACGCGCAGTGGGCGTTGAAGGCGGCGATCAGGTCGATGGCGACGGCGCGGGCGTCGCGCCCCTCGATCATATGACGCGGCATGTTGTAGACCAAGCGGCCATCTTTGAACAGGAAAAACGACGGCGACGACGGCGGCTCCTGCGGGAAGTAGCCGCGGGCCTTGGCGGTGGCCGCCGGGTCCTGGCCGGCAAAGACGGTGTAGAGCCGGTCGGGAATGATCTTGTTCTGCAGCGCCAGCGCCACGCCAGGGCGGGCGTTGCCCGCCGCGCATCCACAGACCGAATTCACCACCAGGAGCATCGTGCCGGCCGTCTTCGCGAATGCCTCATCAACCTCCTCGGGCGTCTTCAATTCCTTGATCCCGACAAAGGTCAGTTCCTCGCGCATGGCCTGCAGGATGCGTTGAATGTCCTGGGGTGAGTAAAGCGGCGTCATCGCCATTGGCTTATTCCTCCTTCACGGGATGTGTCGCGATGTCCCGGCTACGAGAGCGTCTGCAACCGATCGAGCAATCCGCGGATCTGGATCACGGCGGCCTCGGGGTTGTCGATGGACAGTTCCTTCTCGATGGACGGCTGGATGCTCTGGCCCAGTTCGGCAAGCAATTGCGCAAGATCACCGGCTTCCAGCGCGCCCTGTTGATGCGCCGCGGCCGCGCCGGCAACCTGCCGGAGCAGCGTTTTTCCGCGCTCCAGGTCGATCTCCACGTTCGAGCGGGCTTCGTGCAGAAGCCCGTGGATTTCGTTCAATATGGCGCCAACCGCCGGATTGTGAACTGGCACAAGCACCGTCTCCCGTCGGGTTACCAAATGCCCAATTTGTCTTTGATTTCATCGGAGGCCATGGTGCGCGGGTCCCACGGCGGATCCCAGACGACGCGGACATCGGCGGTCTCGACGCCCGGAAGACTGGCGACCGTGAAGCGGACATCGTTGACCATCTGCGGCCCATAGGGGCAGCCGGGGCTGGTCAGACTCATTCGCACCTCGACATGCTTGCCGCCGTCTTCGATGTCCACGCCATAGACCAAGCCGAGGTCGACAATCCCCAGGTGCAATTCCGGGTCCTTGACCTCCCTGAGCGCTTCCATCACGATGTCTTGAGTGATCAGCATATCTTCTCTCACATACCTATCAGGCAGATCGTTCCATCTCAATCTTCGGTGACTGTGACGCCCTTGGAGTCGGCAGCGCCGGAAAGCGCATCCAGCAATGTCATCCAGGCCAGCAGGGCGCACTTGACGCGCACGGGGAAGTTCTTGACCCCTTCGAGCGCGTCGAGGTCGCCGATGTCGACATCCTTGGGCGCCGGGCCGCCGTGCATCATGGCGCGAAACGATTCCGCCAGATGCCGCGCCTGCTCCCTTGTCAGCCCCGGAACCAGCTCGGCCAACATCGACCCCGAGGCGACCGAGATGGCGCACCCCTTGGTCTCGACCGCGACACTTTCGATCGTGTCGCCACGCATCTTCAGTGACATGGTGAGCCGGTCGCCGCAGACGGGGTTGTGCCCCTGGCGTGCAAGGTCGACGCGATCGAGCGGATGACGGCCGCGCGGGGAACGGAAATGGTCGAGGACGGTATCGCGATAAAGCGACCCCAGCTCGACATCGTCACGGTTGATCGAGTCCGTCATGCAATGGTTCCACAGTCGGTGACGGGGGCTCTAACCCCGTCCCATGAACTTGCGCGCCGCCAGAATTCCGGTCACAAGCGCATCGACATCCGCGCGCGTGTTGTAGACATAGAAGCTGGCGCGGGCGGTGGCTGTCTGCCCCAGCCTCTCCAGCAGTGGTTGAGCGCAATGATGGCCGGCGCGGATGGCGATGCCACGACGGTCCAGAATCGTCGCCAGATCGTGCGGGTGAATCTCCGGATCGTTGAAGGCGATCACGCCGGCGCGCAGCTGCGGATCGGCCGGGCCATAGATTTCGAGGCCCTCGATGTGGCGCATCTGCTCGAGCGCGTAGCCGGTCAGGTCGATTTCATGCCGACGGACATTGTCCATCCCGAGCGCGGTCAGATAATCGAGCGCCGCGCCGAAACCGATGACATCGGCGATGTTCGGCGTGCCCGCCTCGAATTTCCACGGCAATTCGTTCCAGGTTGCGCCGGCAAATGTCACCGAACGGATCATGTCGCCGCCGCCGAGCACCGGCTCCATCGCCTCCAGCAGCGCGCGGCGTCCGTAGAGTACGCCGACCCCGGTCGGGCCGAGCATCTTGTGCGACGAGAGCGCGAGGAAGTCGACGTCGAGCGCCTGCACGTCGATCGGACAGTGCGGCGCACCCTGGGCAGCGTCAATGACGATCACCGCGCCGGCGCGGCGCGCGCGCGCGGCGATGTCGGCCACCGGGTTGATCGTGCCCAGCACATTCGAAGTGTGCGTGACCGCGACCAGGCGGGTGCGCACGGTGAAGCGTTCCTCCCACTGTTCCATCGCCAGGGTGCCATCGGGACGGATCGGCAGATAGCGAATCACCGCCCCGGTGCGCTTGGCGAGGAGAAACCACGGCACCAGATTGCTGTGGTGTTCCATCTCCGACAGCAGGATTTCATCGCCAGCCTTGAGATTGGCCGCGCCCCAGGATTGCGCCACCAGATTGATCGATTCGGTGGCGTTGCGGGTGAAGATGATCTCGTCGGCGGATTCGGCATTGATGAACCGGGCGGTCTTGGCCCGCGCGCCCTCGTAGAGGTCGGTCGCCTGCGCCGAGAGGGCATAGACGCCGCGGTGGACGTTGGCGTTGGTGAAGCGGTAAAAGTTGACCAGCGCGTCGATGACCGCCTGCGGTTTCTGCGACGTGGCGGCGCTGTCGAGATAGACCAGCGGGCTGCCGTGGATCTCGCGCGACGTGATCGGGAAGTCGGCGCGAATCCGCGCGCTGTCCAGCGGCGCGGACCGATCCGCGGCGACAGTCGCTTGTGTGCTGATCGCGGGATTCATCGGTCTCCCCTAGAGTTCCACCTGGATTTCATCGCCCTCGACACGGGACTTATACGCCTTCACCGGAAACGCGGCCGGCATACGCAGGACCGCACCGGTGCGGACATCGAACCGGGCGCCATGACGCGGGCATTCAATCGCGTGGCCGTGCAGCGTTCCCTCCCCGAGCGGGCCGTCATCGTGCGTGCAACGGTCATCGATCACATGGATCGTACCGTCCACGTTGCACAACGCGAGGCGCCTGCCATTGACGGTGACCACTTTCGCCCGCCCCGACGGCACCTCGGAGAGTTTTCCGACCGTGATGTAGTTATCCATGTTGTTCCTGCCCTTCGAGGCGCGCGAGTACGATGTTCTCGATGCGGTCGCGCATAACCGGCGGAACCTGGTCGAGAATCGGCGCGACGAAGCCGGCCACGATCAGGTGGACGGCATCGTCCTGGCCGATGCCGCGCGACATGAGATAGAAGATTTCCTGCGGATCGATTTTGCCGACGGTGGCGCCGTGGGTGCAGCGCACCTCGTTGTTCATGATTTCCAACTCCGGAATCGACTCGGCCTTGGCCTCGGGCGAGAGCACCAGGTTGCGATTCTCCTGATAGGCCTCGCAGTAGTCGGCGCGCTCGTCGATGCGAATCAGCCCGGTGTAGACCGAGTTGGCCCGGTCGCGCAGGGCGACCTTGAAATGCAGATCGCTGTGCGTGTGGCCGGATTCATGCAAATGCACGGTGTGGTGATCGAAATGCTGCGCCTGATCGCCGATCGCCAGCCCGTACATGTTGCTTTCGGCGCCCTTGCCAGCCAAAACCGCGCCGGCATCGACTTTCACCTTGGCGCCGCCGACGGTGGTGAAGACGGTGTCGAGGCGGGCGTCCTGATCCAGACGAGCGCGCGAAGTCAGGTAGGAGACGGTCCGGCTGTTCCAGTTCTGCACCGCGCTGTAGTGGCAGCGGCCCGCCGCGCTGACAAAGACCTCGACCAGATGGCTGTTGTGGGCATCAGCGCCGTTGGCCGCAGGTCCCTCGCCATACTCGTCGATGAGCGTCAACGATGCCTGCGACTCGACGATGACGAGGAGACGTCCGGCACGGAATGTGCCTCCGACCGGCTGGGCGGTCATGACATGGATCGGGCGATCGACTTCGACTCCGCGCGGGATATAGACCAGGAGGCCGCCGGTCCAGGCGGCATTGGCGTACGCTTCATACTTGCCAAACTCAGGACCCAGCAATCGTCCCAGATGCGGTTGGACCAGATCAGAGCGGCTCAGGGCGGCCTCATGCAGATCCATCACAATCACACCGCGCGCCGCCAACTTGTCATCGACCGCGGTCTTCCAGACCAGGCCGTCGCGGATGTAAACGGCGGCGGCCAGCGATTCGGTCTGCAGCTCCTGCTCGATCACCGTCGGGAAGGCGCGCTTGGTGCCCGCCAGCGGCGGCACGGGCGCAAACCGGCCGTTGTTGTTCTCGAAGTCGGCCGGGTCGGTATACCGCCATAAGTGCGTCACCCGGTCGGGCCGCGGCATCTCGCGGTAGAGGTCCAGGGCGCGGCGCCGCGCCTCCGAGAGCCACTCGGGCTCGCGGTACAGCTCGGCGATGCCGGACAGCACCGACTGCGGCGTAAAGGACACGGTGGACTCGCTGGTCTTCATCGGGGTGCGTGTCGTGGTCATCAGCCAACCGATCCTTCCATCTCCAGTTCGATCAAACGGTTCATCTCGACGGCGTATTCCATCGGCAGTTCCTTCACAAACGGCTCGAAGAAGCCGTTGACGATCAGCATGCGCGCCTCGTCCTCGGAGAGGCCGCGGCTCTGCAGGTAAAAGATCTGCTCCTCGGCGATCTTCGAGACACGCGCCTCGTGCTCGACGCGGACATCCTCGGCGGCAATCTCCATCGTCGGGTAGGTGTCGGAGCGCGAGTGCTCGTCCAGCAGCAACGCGTCGCACTCGACCGAGACCTTGCAGTTGGTCGCGTTCGGATAGGCCTTGACCAGGCCGCGGTAAGAGGCGCGTCCGCCGCCCTTGGAAATCGACTTGGAGGTGATGCGCGAGGTGGTGTTAGGCGCGGCATGAATGACCTTGGCGCCGGCGTCCTGATGCTGGCCATCGCCGGCAAACGCGACCGAGAGAATCTCGGCCTTGGCGCGCTCGCCCATCAGGTACACACACGGGAACTTCATGGTCAATTTGGAGCCGAGGTTGGCGTCGACCCACTCAACGGTGGCGTCGGCGTAGGCCATGCCGCGCTTGGTCACCAGGTTGAAGACGTTGTTCGACCAGTTCTGGATCGTGGTGTAGCGGATGTATGACCCCTCGAGCGCAACCAGCTCCACCACGGCCGAGTGCAGCGAGTCGGACGAGTAGGTCGGCGCGGTGCATCCTTCGATGTAGTGCACTCGCGAGCCCTTGTCGGCGATGATGAGCGTCCGCTCAAACTGCCCCATGTTCTTGGCATTGATGCGGAAGTAGGCCTGCAACGGGATCTTCACATCGACGCCCGGCGGGACATAGATGAAGGAGCCGCCCGACCAGACCGCCGAATTGAGCGCGGCGAATTTGTTGTCGGCGAACGGAATGACGGTGCCGAAATACTGGCGCACCAGCTCGGGATGCTCGCGCAGCCCCGAGTCCATGTCGAGGAAAACCACGCCGAGCTTGGTCAGGTCCTCGCGCAGCGAATGATAGACGACCTCCGATTCGTACTGCGCCGAGACACCGCCGAGAAACTTCTGTTCCGCCTCGGGGATGCCGAGCCGGTCGAAGGTCCGCTTCACGTTGGCGGGCACATCATCCCACGACCGCCCCTGCTTCTCGGAGGAGCTCACATAGTAATGGATGTCGTCGAACCGAATCGAGTTGAGCAGTTCGGTGTCGCCCCACTTCGGCATCGGCTTGGCGAGAAAGGCGTCGTAAGAGGCGTGACGGAACTCGCGCATCCAGTCGGGTTCGTTTTTGAGCCGCGAGATCATCTCGACCACCTCGTGGCTGATGCCCTTGGGAAATTTCTTGAAATACTCCTCGGGATCGGCAAACCCGTAGCGGGTCGCGTAGTCCTCGCGAAGGTTCAGTTCCGGCTTCGGTTCATCCCGGACCGGTATCTTTGACAGATCAGACATGGCTTCTCCTTGGATCCTGCATTCAGATTGCGCGACCAGCGGAGCGCGGCTCGCCAGGAGGCTCGCCCTCCCTGCTGCCGTGCGTCGCGCGGGTCAACCTCGCCGGTTCGTTCAGGCCACCGCCGCGCCGGCGCGGACTTCGTTTTCGATCCACTCGTACCCCTTCTCCTCGAGCATGTGCGCCAGTTCCGGGCCGCCGGAGCGCACGATCCGTCCCTCCATGAAGACATGGACGTGGTGGGGCTTGACGTAATTGAGAATGCGCTGGTAGTGCGTCACCAACAGCACGCCGACCTTGCCCTCGACCACGCGATTGATGCCCTGTGACACGATCTGGAGGGCGTCGATGTCGAGGCCGGAATCGGTCTCGTCGAGCAACGCGACCTTCGGCTTGAGCATGGCCATCTGCAGGATCTCCAGGCGTTTCTTTTCGCCGCCGGAGAACCCGTCATTGACGTAGCGCGTGGCGAACGCGGGGTCGATCTCCAGCTTTTCGAACTCGGCCATGAGGTCCTTGCGGAAACTCTTCATCGCCGCCTCATCGCCGCCGGTGCGCGCCTTGACCGCAGCGCGCAGGAAGTTGGCAACGGTGACGCCGGGCACGGCGACCGGGTACTGGAAGGCGAGGAACATCCCCTTGCGCGACTTCTCGTCGGCCCCGGCCTCCGTCACATCCTCGCCATTGACCCGGATGCGTCCCTGGGTGAACGTGTAGGCCGGATGGCCCATGAGCGCGTTGGCAAACGTGCTCTTGCCGGAGCCGTTGGGTCCCATCAGCGCGTGTATCTCGCCCGGCTGGATCGTCAGGGAGACACCCTTGACGACTTCCTTTTCGCCGATGGCGACATGGACATTGTCACATTGAAAGGCGGGGTGCTGGTCGGACATGATCTCTACTTTCTCCTTCGTATGGTGGCATCAACAAATTATCAATTCACTATTGGATCACCGGCAGCGACTTCCCCTGCCCCGGCGCGGTGGGACCGAGGAGTTGCCCCACGGTCGCTTCGATGTGGCCGCGCAGATTGACCACCACCGGCCCCTGCTCGCCGACGAGGTCGGACAGCCGGATCCGATGCAGGACACCCGAGATGAGGCCGTCGAGCACCCCCCACAGCGATTTGACCGAGCAGGCAGTGGAGTTGATGCAGATCATCAGTTCGCCGGTGTGCTTGCCGCAGAAGTTGTCGTCGAACATCCGTCCGCCCAGCGCCTCGACCACCTGACCGATGGTGATGTCTTCCGGACGGCCGTTGAGGGCATAGCCGCCGGCGCGTCCGCGCACGCTCTGGACAAATCCAGCCTCGCGCAGTAGCATCATCAGCTTGCGGACATTGGCCACAGAGAGCCCCTCACCGTCGGCAATTTCGCCGATGGTGAGCGACTCGCCTTCCGGACAGCGCCCCAGGCGCAAAAGGCATCGCAGGCCGTATTCTTCCAACGCGCTGATTTTCATCGTCTTAACTATCCCAACATCCCACCTTCTCCTCGGTGGGGCGTTATGTATACGAAAAAGTAAACATTTAGAGCAAGGAAAATGATCCCGATTTGTCAGTGGCGCATAAGACGTTGCAAGACAATCTATTAATTGCCTGGCCGATACGGCCTTAGCCGATCGGGATATAGCGAACTTGTGACCACAAAGCACAATCGGGTGATTGAATACCGAGTGATGAGATTGTGATCGGCGTATCAAACGAGAGAGGCAGAAGCGACCATGGCGATCAGCGTGAAGCGTGTCCATGACGCACCCGTCGCCGGCGATGGCTTGCGGGTTCTGGTGGACCGGCTTTGGCCGCGCGGTCTGTCAAAGGCCGCAGCGAAGATTGATTTGTGGGTTCGAAATCTGTCCCCGTCTCATGAGCTGCGGCAATGGTATGCGCACGATCCGGAGAAGTGGACGGAGTTCAAGCGCCGCTATTTCGCAGAGCTGGCCGAACACGCTGAGGCGCTGGCCGAACTCGCCGCCACGGCGCGACGACACAAGGTCACACTGCTGTTCGGCTCGAAGGAACTGCGCCTCAATAACGCCTACACCCTGAAAGAGGCGCTGGAAGCATTGACATGGAAGCGGGGGAAGGCACGTAGAGACGGCTCTCGAGCCGCCTCCCACAGCGGAACTAAAAGAAGAAGCGGGCCGGCCAAAAGGCCGACCCGCAATCCTCGACGCAGATCAATCGACTCTGTGGCCTAATGGAAGAATGTCCACCCGGCGGTCATCTTGAAATCGGGTGAGTCGGCCAGGCCCAGCTTTGCCTCGAGGAAGAAGCGGTGGCCATTGCGCAGCCCCTTCTCGATGCCGCCCAGCAGATTCACGCCGAGTTCGGTGTCGGAGTCATCGGCATGCGACGCGACGCCCGCCATTGTGTTCCCCCCGAGATGGTCGTGGGCATCGAAATTCATGAAGTTCACGCCGAGTCCGCCGCCGAGGTACGGTGTCCAGACATCCCAACGGGACTGGAAGCGATAGGCGGCTTCGAGATTGATGGCGAAGATGGTCAGGTCATCGCCGATGCCGACTTCGAGGTTGGGTTGAAAGCGGATGTGCTCAGCGAAGTTGCCGAAGTCGACGTGCGCGCCGAAGTGAATTTGGTCGGGATCGATGGTCACTCCGACCCGCGGCCCCCAGCCGCGCCAGCCGGTCTTCGTCATTGGATCGGCGTGCGCGATCGCGGGCATCAGGACCAGCAGCGCTGCAAGTATGGTCAGTTTACGCATGGGACCCTCCTTGCCGTCAACATACGGCCACAAAAAGGCAGCCGCCAGTGAAACCGGGCGGCTGCCTGTTGTGCGCGTGACTGCTTACTTCGCCGACTTGAAGTGCCCGGCGACGACATCCCAGTTGACGACATTCCACCAGGCCGTGATGTAGTCGGGGCGGCGGTTCTGATACTTGAGATAGTAGGCATGCTCCCAGACATCGAGCCCGAGAATCGGCGTGCCGATCACTTCGGCGACACCCTTCATCAGGGGCGAGTCCTGATTGGGCGTGGAGGTGATGACCAGTTTGCCGCCGGCAACGACCAGCCAAGCCCAGCCGGAGCCGAAGCGTCCGGCGCCGGCGGCGGCGAACTGCTCCTTAAACGTGGCAAACGAACCGAAGGCGCCGTTGATGGCCGAGGCGAGATCGCCGGCGGGCTCCTTGGCGCCGCCCGGTTTCATCAGTTCCCAGAAAAACGAGTGATTGGCGTGGCCGCCGCCGTTGTTGCGAACCGCCATGCGCTTGGCATCGGGCACCTTGGAGAGATCGGCGATCAACTGCTGCAGGGGCGTCTCCTCCAGGCCGGTGCCGGCCAGGGCATTGTTGAGATTGTTGACATAGGCCTGATGATGCCTGCCGTGATGGATTTCCATCGTCTGCGCGTCGATGTGGGGTTCG
This sequence comes from uncultured Ignavibacteria bacterium, assembly GCA_964593585.1. Classification (GTDB taxonomy): domain Bacteria; phylum Zixibacteria; class MSB-5A5; order WJJR01; family WJJR01; genus JACQFV01. The sequence continues at coordinate 23,764 of CAZQIZ010000028.1, read as the reverse complement.
AGCGCATTGAACGCGTACGGCAACTGCGGGAGAACGTGCGGCATTACCCTGACTCCTTCCTGTGTTTTGTCCTGGCCGAGAAGCACGTTCGGCGCCAGCATGGCGGCGACGCCGAGGGCTCCAGCGCGGACGAAATCTCGACGGTCCATGAATATGCTCCTTCTCGATCTCTTCGTCAGACAGCAGCGCCTTCGGCAATTCCTGCTTGCGGCCGACGGCCTTTGCTAACGCCCCCTTGAACCGCCGGCGCGGTATTGGGTTCCCGCCCATCCGTACCGATGCCGCGTTCATCTCCACTGGCTGAGCGGAATGAACTGAAACGGCGGTCTCACGATGCGGGAATATAAAGTGCCTGACCGGAGGATGGCAGCAATGTCGTACATCGCTTAAACCGCCCTTCCATTGTCGATCAACTTCGGCCCGGTTTACACCTCCTGCAAGATTTGCGAAAAGATCTCAGCGAAGTCGGCGCGCTGTTCTTGCGTGCCGACAGTGACCCGGACACAACGGTCAAGCGGCGCCTCGCCCGGCATGCGGATGAACACGCCACGCGCCAGCAACGCCTGAAGCGCCGCGCGGGCGCGGGCATGGCCGCCCAGATCGAAACAGACGAAGTTTGTGGCCGAGGGGATGACGGGCACTCCAAGACATTCGGCGAGGTCTCCGTAGTCGCGCCGTCCTTCCTCCACCGCGCGGATGACGCTGTCGACAAACCCGGGGTCGTCGAGCGAGGCCACCGCCCCGGCCTGGGCGATGCGGCTGACTTCGAATTGGTTGCGGAAGCGGCCGATGGCGGCGATCAACCCGACGGGACCAATCGCATAACCGATGCGCGCGCCGGCCATGCCGTGGGCTTTCGAAAAAGTGCGCAGTCGGATCAGGTTCGGTCGTTCGGCCTGTTGCAGCGGCACAGAGTCTGCGGCCGCGAATTCGTGGTAGGCCTCATCGAGCAAAAGCAGGCAATCATCGGGCAGGAGTTCGATGAACTCGGCGATCTGCGCACGATGATGCCAACTGCCTGACGGGTTGTCGGGATTGGCCAGGTAGACCAGTCGGGCATGCGCCGTTCGCGCGGCGTCCAGCAGGGCCGGCAGATCGGCGCGGTCATCTCGGTATGGCACCGATGCCAGTCGGCCTCCGAAGGCGCGCACGTGGTACGCGAAGGTCGGGTAGGTGCCGCGCGAGGCCACCACCAGATCGCCGGGATCAACCAGCGCGCGCACCACGTAGCCGAGCAGCCCATCAATGCCGTTGCCGATCAAGAGATGGTCGATGCCGATTCCCAGGTTCTTTGCCAGCGCGGCGCGTAGTTCATACGATTCAGGGTCGCCATACCAGCCAACCGCGGCAATGGCATCCTGCATCGCCGTCAACGCGCGCGGCGAAATCCCGAAGGCGCTCTCGTTGGCGCCCAGCCGCAACCGCAAGGGAATGCCCTGGGCACGTTCCAACGCCTCGGGGGCGACGAATGGCGTGCTCGGCGGCAACGCGGCGATCAGGCGCGACAGGGGCGGCGCCAAGGCGATGGGTTGGTCGGACATCGGCGCTCAAATACCACAGGGGTGACAAAAAGAAAAGGGAATTAACCCGCTTTGCTGCGATTCGATTGGGCCGCATGGCCTAAGGGGTATCGGCGCGAGGATGGTCCCGATGGCCGGTCGATTGACAGATCCACGAAAGTGGTTATATTGCAACAGAATGGGGGCTGTTATCCGACCGCCGCCCATCCGCCAGGTACCTCAGACCGTTGACCCTTGAGGCGTTGGACAACTGAATCGAATCAACCGGATGTTCCGCTCTTTGTGTGCGTGAGATCGACATGCGAGGTGTAGCAGTGCGTTTTCTCCGATGTGCGGCATGGTTCGCGGCGCTTGTCGTTCTCCTGGTCACATTTGAAGCGGCGCAGGCCGCGCGGGACACGCGGGGATACGCGCCGTTGCGCCGCGTCCCGCGTCCGGCCAAGGCCACAATCGGTCCGCTGGCTCCGCCCGGTGATGTGGTGGTGAAGTTCCGCGAAGGGCTGACCGTGCATTCCGGACGGGCGCGTCTGGGTCACGCCAATGCCGCCCGCGTGGTCAACGCGTTCAACCGACGGGGACTGCCCAGCCCGCTTCCCTCGGTCCCCGGCGATCCGGAAACCATTCGCGGCCGCCGGCTGACGGCGGAGGATCGAGTCCGCGCGTTGCTGCCCGATCTGTCGCTGTATTTCCGTCTCCCGGTCTCGGATCCGCCGCAGGTGGCGGAGTTGATCGATGAATTGAATTCCCTCGACGAAGTCGAGCTGGCCTATTTCGCGCCGCGTCCCGAAGTGGCGCGTCTGCGCGGCACAGACTCATCGGGGCTGCACCAGTACGCGCCGGCCGCGACAACCCCGAATTTTGAATCGGGGCAGTTGTACCTGGGAACGGCGCCCGGCGGCGTCGATGCGCGGGCGGCATGGACACTGCCCGGCGGCACGGGCATCGGCACGCAGATCATTGACGTCGAGTACGGCTGGCAGTTGACGCATGAGGACCTGCCCGGCGGACCTTCGGCGGTGGTTATCGGGTTCAATCCACAGGATGACACCCACCATGGCACGGCGGTGCTGGGCGAGATGGCCGCCGGACGCAACGGCATCGGCATGACCGGCATCGCGTACGAGACCGACATCGGCATCTCGTCGGTGTGGACCATGTCGACGGCCAGCGCGATTGTGCTGGCGACCGATTCCTCCGATCCCGGCGACGCCATCCTGATCGAACTGCATGCCCCGGGGCCGCATTACGACTTCCAGGGCCGCGACGACCAGGCCGGGTATGTCGCCATGGAGTACTGGCAGGACAATTTCGACGCCATGCTCTATGCCTGGGCCAACGGCGTGATTGTCTGCGAGGCGGCGGGAAATGGATCGGAGAATTTCGACGATCCCATGTATGACAGTCTCTTCCACCCGGCCTACCGGTATTCGCACGCGATCATCTGCGGCGCGGGCAACCCGCCGAATTCCACCGACAATGACCGTTCACCGCTGACCTTTTCCAACTATGGTCAGCGGGTCGACCTGCAGGGCTACGGCATCCTCGTGTACACGCTGGGCTATGGCGACCTTTACAGCGCGGGCGGGATCAATTACTACTACACCGCCGGATTCTCCGGGACGTCATCGGCGTCGCCGATCGTCACCGGCGCGGTGCTGTGCGTCTCCGGCGTGTTCCAGCAGATGCTCGGGATGGTGCCGGATGCCGACACAATACGCAACCTTCTCATCAATACCGGATCGCCGCAGCAGCTGCCCCTGCTGACGCGCCACATCGGGCCGCGACCGAACCTGCGAGCAGCGCTGGCGACGCTGTTTGATCCGGTCGACTCGGTCTGGTATGGCGACATGACGTTGCAGCCGGGGGAATCGGGGGCGATCCCCGTCACGCTGTCCAACAGCCATCCGGTGCGGGACATCTACCTGCCATTCGTGTTGAGCGGTCCGGCGCCGATTGCCATCGATTCGCTGACCCGCGGCCCGCGCACGGAGTATTTCGAGTACCTGCAGATTGCCTACGACGCCCGTCCATCGGGCATCGCGGGGTATGCCCTGCGGGCCGACAACGGCAGCGGCTCCCCGCCCCTAGCGCCAGGGTCGGGCGTGATTGCCTGGTTGTGGGTGCGTGCCGGTGACGGCCCGGGCAATCAGGCCGATGTCCTGGACACCGCCTGGCTGGGAAGTTCGACCCGGCTGCGTCTGGTCAGCGTCTTCGATGACGGATACCCGGACTACTTCGCGCCCGGCACGGTCACCGTCGTGCCGACCTGTGACTGCACCCTGCATGGCGATTTGAACGCGAACGGAGTGCTCGACGTCACGGATGTGGTGGGGGTCGTCAATGTGGCGTTCCGTGCCGGGGCACCGGCGGCCAGCGACCTCGGTTGTCCGCACGCGACTCGTGCCGATTATACATGTAATGGCCAGATCGACATCCTCGATGTGGTCCGGGCGGTGGACGTAGTCTTCCGCGGCGGCCCGCCGGTGTGCGATCCGTGCGCGCTCTAATCGCGCAAACCCAGTTGATCAACGCTGATGAGAACTCCGACCAATAAAGGGCTGATTTGATGTCGAAGACTGTTGCCGTTGTGTTCACGTTGTGGCTGTGGCTCGGAATGTCGCTCACAGCCCATGCCGAGGTGGACCGTTCGCGGATCATCGTCCGTCTGGTCCCCAGCCTGAACGCGGATCAAACCATCACCAAAGCGCGCAGCGGCCGCGGCGATTTCGACCGCACCGTGGCGGCGCTGAAGATCGAACGGGCCGAGCAGTTGATCTCTCCAGCCCGAACGACCGCTTCCCAGCGCGCGTTGGCGCGCCGCATGGGGCTGCATGACTTTGTGGCCGTCACCGTCCCCGCCGGGGCCGATCCCGATGCGATCCTGGCAGAGCTGAAGCGCTCGCCTGATGTTGAATTCGCGGAATTTGACCCGGTGGTACGGGCGGTCGGACCGGCGGCTATCCCCAACGACACTTACTTTGCATCCTCTCAATACGCGCTGCGCAATACCGGCACGCAACCGCCCTATGATCCCGGCACCGCGGACGCCGACATTGACATGGACGCAGCGTGGGAGTACACCACCGGCGATTCGAGCGTCGTGCTGGCCGTCATCGACACGGGGATCGATCCTTCGCATCCGGAGTTCCAGGGCCGGCTGTGGATGAACCCCGGCGAAGAGTTTGACGAGGAAGACAACGACGGCAACGGCTTTGTCGACGACGGCTTCGGCTGGAATTTCATCAACGACAACAACGCCACCAATGACGACAACGGCCATGGCACCCATGTCGCGGGCATTGCGGCGGGCACCGGCAACAACGGCATCGGCATCGCGGGCGTCAATTGGAACTGCCGGATCATGGCGGTGCGTGTGCTCGGCGCCGACGGTTCGGGAACGGCCTCTTCGGTGGCCGGCGGCATCGTGTATGCGGCCGATGAGGGCGCGCAGGTCATCAGTTTGTCGTTGGGACATCTCGGCGCGCCAGCGGTGGTGGAATCGACCGCGGTCGCTTACGCTGAGTCCCTCGGTGTGATCGTGGTGGCGGCGATGGGCAACGATGATGTCGGTGCCCAACATTGGCCGGCGGCGTTCGACGGCGTCATCTCGGTCGGCGCCACCGACTCCGACGACCGGCGCGCCGATCCGTTCTGTTACTCGCCCTCCTCCGGCTCCAACTATGGCGCCTGGATCGATGTCTGCGCCCCCGGCGACAATGTTTGGAGCACTTATCCGGTGGCCTGGGGTGGCTACGCCAACCTCTGCGGAACATCGATGGCCACACCGCATGTCTCCGGATTGATTTCTCTGATGCTGGGGCTGCGACCCGGCTGGCCCGCCGATTCCGTGTTGCACATTCTCACGCGCACGGCCGACGACCAGGTGGGGCGTCCCGGCGAGGACACGCCCGGATTCGACATTTACCACGGCTGGGGACGGATCAATGCCGCGGCGACATTGCGTGTGCTGTCGGTGTCGTTTGCGCCGGAGATCGACGGGCCGGACTCGGTCTGGGTCACCGAAGGCGAGCCGCTGGCGTTCGGCCTGACCGCGTTCGATTCGAATCTGACGGCGTTGGCTTTTTCCATCTCGCCCTTGGCCAATGCCGTGCTTACGGATCACGGCGATGGCACGGCGACCGTGGATTTCGTCCCCGACTTCACGCAGTCGGGCGAGTACCTGCTGCATTGCACGGTCACCGACGGCGCGCTGATCGATTCGTTGGCGATCGTGGTCACCGTGGCCAACGGCTGCCAGTGCCCCTGCTATGCCGATCCGGCCTGCAATGGCCTCACCGATGTGGTCGATGTGATCTCCGTCATCGGCGTGGCATTCCGCGGGAACGATTCGATACTGGATGTTGACTGTTTCCCCAATCCGGGGGGGCGGACCGATGTGAACTGCTCCGGGGCCAGTGACGTGGTCGATGTGGTGCGGATCATCGATGTGGCCTTCCGCGGCCAGGCGCCCACCTTCTGCAACCCCTGCGATCTATGATCCGGCCCCGCGTGGCGCGTTTGAAAGGCCGGGCATGATGCCCGGCCTTTTGTCTTGATTCCCCCCGTTGCAGACAACTCTTTGAAACTCCCGCCGGAGTGCCGCGTAGGAATCTGGCGATGGCGCGCGCGCCGACACGCGCCGTTCCTTTGCAATCAATGTGTGCTCAATCCCGAATAGAGGAGTGCGTATGCCCCAGTCTGGAGTGGCGCTGACGGCCGTCGCGGCGCTGGCCGCGATGGTGTGGGCCGGCGCAGGCCATGCCGATCCGGCCTTTGATGGCCTGCAGCAGAATCAACGGATCGCCGACTTTGCGGTGGTCAATGTCTACGACAACGGCGCCGGCGCGGCCATGGGGGCGCGCTTCCGCCATGTGCCGTCGGGCTTTGTGCTCGATGTGCTGCGCATTCAGACAGTGCCGCAGGCGTTCATGTGGGTCAATTCGCCGCCGCCTTCCGACCAGGGCGAGCCGCACACCTGCGAGCATCTGCTGCTCGGCATGGGCACGCGGGGACGGTATGTCGCCTCGCTTGAAAACATGTCGTTGGGCAACTCGAGCGCCTTCACCATGCAGATGGAGACCTGCTACCACTACCACACCGCGGCGGGCGCCGACGTCTTCTTCGAACTGATGGAGAAGAAGCTGGAAGCGATGCTCTATCCAACCTTCAGCGACGAAGAGATTCGCCGTGAGGTCTGTCACATGGGGCTGAAATTCAATCCCGAAGACAGCACCTATACGCTGGAGGAAAAGGGAACGGTCTACAACGAGATGGTCTCGACCTACGAGCGTCCCTGGTCGCCCTTGTTCCGCGAGATGGGCGTACTCCAGTATGGCCCGCGCCATCCGCTGTGCCTCGACGCGGGCGGGTATCCGGATTCGATCCGCACGATGACGCCGGACGACATGCGGCGGTTCATCGCCGCGACGCACCATCTCAACAACATGTGTATGATCGTGGCGATTCCGGATGAAATCACGCTGGACGATTGTCTGGCGCGCACCAGCGCCATCTTCGCCAAACTGGAGCCGAACGCAACGCCCGGCGAGGATCCCGCCTTTGGTCGCGAGCGGGTGCCGCCGCCGCAGCCGGCGCCGGCGGGACTGGTCACGCAAGTGGGGTTCCCGCATCAGAACCCGGCCGAGCCGGGTGTGTTGGTCTTTGGCTGGCAGCCGAACCGGTCGTTGTCCAACAATGATCTGTACCTGCTCGAACTTCTGTGGGCCAATCTCGCCGGGGATGAGACCTCGGTGTTGTATCAGAAATTCATTGATTCGCAGAAGCGCGAAATGGACATCGGCGCCAGTTCGGTCTTCGCCTGGACGTCAGGCGACCCCGGTCAGCCGTTGTATGTCGGCTTCGACAATGTGCGCCGCGACGCTCTGTCCGATTCGACGATCCTGCGGGTGCGCGACCTCGTCATGCGCGAGATCGCGCGGATCGCCTCATGGCCCGACGGCTCGCCGGAGCTGGCGGCCTTTAACGAACAGGCCAAGGCTCGCATCATCGAGCGCCGCCGCGAGATTCGTCGATTCCTCAACTCGCCGCCGCAGTTCGGCTACCGCGGCACCGGTTCGCGCTGGATGGAGCATCTGCGCCGTCTGCAGAAGGAGCCGGGGTTCCGCAAGTCGCTGGCGCTGGACGAAGAGATGAAATACGCGGAGTTGGCATTGAGCTCCGCAGCCAATCCGTGGCGGGCGTTAATTGCGACAGCGCGCATCGACGCGCCTCTGCCCTACGCGGTGGCGGCGGTCCCCGATCCGGCGCTGCTGGAGAAGACCGAAGCGGAACGGAAGGCGCGGGTGGAGGCCTACATCGCCGAGCTGAAACGGCAGTACAGCGTCGCCACCGACGCCGAGGCAATTGACAAATTCCGCGCCGACTACGACGCGCAGACCGCGCTCATCGAAGCGGCCGCGGCCACCATTCCGATGCCGAAGTTCATCGACAATCCGCCGATGACGCTGGACGATCAGTTGCGCTATGAGGTGGACCGTCTGCCCGGCGGCGGACCGCTGGTCAACTCGATCTTCGACAACATGACCGGCGCGACCGTGGGGCTTGCCTTCAACATGAATGTGGTCCCCGAAGCGATGTTGCTTTACACCGCGGCGCTGCCGACGCTGTTGACCGATGTCGGCATCGTGCGCGACGGCCGTCCGATTCCCTACGACCAGGTGCGCGACCAGATCCGTCGCGACATCCTCGAACTGTACGCGTACTACTCGACCAACGCCCGGACCGAGCGCACCGAACTGGTCGTGCGCGGCGCCGGCAGCGATCTGGCCGAATCGGAGCGCGCCATCGGCTGGATCGGCGATGTGATTTTCTCCGCCGACTGGCGGGAAGAGAATCTCCCGCGTCTGCGCGATGCGATCGACCTGGCGCTGGCCAACACGCGCAACACCATGCGCAACGCCGAGGAGGCCTGGGTCGATGACCCCGCCAACGCCTACTGGCGGCAAACCAATCCGCTCTATCTGCACACCAGTTCGTTCCTGACGCAGACCCATGCGTTGCACCGTCTGCGCTGGCGTCTGAAGGATCCCGGACCGGAGACATCGCTGCGGCTCTTCGCCGAATTCATGGATGGGCTGGCCGACTATGGCCGGACGGCGTCGCGGGAGGATCTGACGGTGCTGGTCGGTGTGCTCTCGCCGGAGGGGAAGGCCGAAGGGACTCTGTCGGCGCGCGGCAAAAAGACCGCGCAGACGCTGACGAATCTGCCGGAACCGGCGCGCACGCTGGCCTACGAGGCGGTCAAGGACCTGCGCTTGTCGCTGTCCGACATTCCCGATGCAACGTTGGGCACGGACTGGGACTACCTGTGCCGTCAGATGGTCGCCGATCTGAAGGTGCCCCCGGCGCAGGCGCTTGACGAATTGCGTCAGGTGATGACGCTGGTGCTGGCCGGCGACAACGTTCGCGCCTTCACCATCGGCTCAGCCGCCAATCAGAAGGCGCTGGGGGCACGACTGGAGGAGATCACGCGCCGGCTCTCCCCGACGCCGTCGCGCCGTCAAGCGTACGACAATCTGCCGCGCGTCGTGCAGCGGCTCCAGGAACGCACGCCCGGCATGGATCGTCCGGTTTACGTGGGACTGGTCAATGAGAACACCCGCGCGGGTGTGCACATCAACACCGCGCCCTGCGCCAGTTACGCCGACCACGACCGCGACCGTCTGCTCGATTTCCTTTCGGCGCGGCTCTACGGCGGCGGCGGCGCGCACAGCATGTTCATGAAAACCTGGGGCGCGGGGTTGGCCTATTCGAACGGTCTGCGCTCCAACGAGGCGACCGGACGCATCATCTACTACGCCGAACGCTGTCCCGATCTGGCGCAGACGATGCAGTTTGTCGTCGATCAACTAAAGAACGCGCCGTACGACACGTCGCTGGCCGAGTATGCGATCGCGCAGGCGTTTGGATCGTACCGCTCCGGCTCGCGCTACGAGGCGCGCGGCGAGGCGATGGCTGCCGATCTCGCCGATGGCGTCACGCCCGACGCGGTGCGGTCGTTCCGCCAAGGCATCCTGTCACTGCGCGATTCGCGCGATCTCTATGGCGAACTGCACGACCGCATGCCGTATGTGTATGGCGCGATCCTGCCCGGCTTTGGCGTCTCAGAAGACGAAGTGGCCGGCTCCATCCCCTTTGTCATTGGGCCGGAGAAGCAATTCGAATCCTATGAGAAGTACCTGAAGTCGGTGGAGGGAGAGGGCGCGCGCCTGCACCGTCTCTACCCGCGCGATTTCTGGATCGTGGCGCCGGTGGCCAACTGAGAAGGGTACCTTGATCGAGCGACTTGCACTGGTGGGTCTGGGCGGGATGTTGGGCGCCATCCTGCGGTATGGCGCGGGCGGACTGGTCCATCGTCTCTTCGAGGGACGATTTCCCCTCGGCACATTGTTGATCAATACGGCCGGGTGCCTGTGCATCGGATTTCTCACGACCATGGCCGACGATCGCGGTGTCTTGTCGGCATCGGCCCGGCTGTTTCTGTTCATCGGCGTGCTGGGCGGGTTCACCACCTTTTCCTCGTTCGGCTACGAAACGTTGACACTCTGGCGCGACGGACTGGCCGGACGCGCCCTGCTCAATATCGGCGCCAATGTCGTCTGCGGCTTGGGCGCGGTTTGGGTCGGTCATGTCATCGCACGACTCTTGCCGGGAGGCTGATATGCACATACCCGAGGACGGCTGTCTGCTGCGGATTTTCATCGGCGAGAGCGACCGTTGGGAGGGCGCACCGCTCTATGAAGCCATCGTGCGCAAGGCGAAGGCCGAGGGGCTGGCCGGCGCGACGGTCCTGAGGGGGATAATGGGCTTCGGCGCCAGCAGCCGCATCCACACCGCCGGCATCCTGCGGCTTTCCGAAGATCTCCCGATTGTCGTCGAGATTGTCGACACCCGCGATCGTATCGACCCATTTGTGGACGCCATCGATCCGATGATTCGCGAAGGGATGATCACCGTGGAAAAGGCGCACGTGCTCCGTTACCGGCACCGCGACGGGACGCGAAGCTAATCGCGACAAGAAAGTTCCGCTTGTCTGCCGGGGCAGATTCGCTATTCTGTCGCCGCTGGATGTGTCGTATCAATCAGTCTCAGGAGGGTCGCATGTTACGGTACGGGGGAGTACGCCAGCTGGCGTTGGTCGCCATGGCGGCGCTGGCCGTGGGTTGGGCCGGTGGTTGCAGCGATGATGACGATGACGGCCCGCGCAACGAATTGGCCAGGTATGACGCAGAAGTGGTGACCGCCTGGTTCGATCTGTTCCTCGACATTACCGCCGACGAGAAACTCAACCCGCCAATCGCCTCGCGCGCGTTCGCCTACTAGGGCATCACGCTGTACGAAGCGATTGTGCCGGGGCTGGGCACGCATCAATCCCTGGTCGGTCAACTGAACGGCTTGACCGCGGTGCCCAAGGCGCAAAGCGCGGCCTACCATTGGCCAACCGTGGCCAATGCCGCGCTGGCCGACATTGCCCGGCGCCTGTACGTCGACGCCTCGGCCGAAAACAAGCAGCTGATCGACGATCTCGAGGACAGTTTCGCCGACCAGTTCCGGGTCGAGGCGGGCGAGGCCACCTTCGAGCGCTCGGTGACGCGGGGTCAGACGGTGGCGGTGGCCATCTACGATTGGGCGTTTACCGACGGCTACTTCCAGTATCATAACTGCGCCTACACACCGCCGCAGGGGACCGGGCTCTGGGTGCCGACGCCGCCTTCGTTCGCACCGGCACTGGAGCCGTGCTGGGGGCAATTGCGCAGTTTCGCGCTCGAATTGCCCACGGTTTGCGCGCCCGAGCCGCCTCCGCCCTACGACGAGAATCCGGCTTCTCCGTTCTACGTGGAGATGGCGGAAGTCTTCAGCACCACGACCCATCTCACCGAGGAACAGGAAGCAATCGCCCACTATTGGGCCGACGGCGCCGGCACGATCACGCCGCCCGGGCACTGGTTTTCCATCCTCAATCAGTTGACAACCGACAACGAGTGGGGTCTGGATATCGCCTGCGAGGCCTACGCCAAACTGGGCATCGCGGTCGGCGAATCGTTCCTCTCCTGCTGGCGCGCCAAGTTCACGAAAAACCTCCTGCGACCGATCACCTGCATCCGCATCGTCTTCGACGCCGGCTGGAGCCCGCTGATCGCCACGCCGCCGTTCCCGGAGTACACGTCGGGGCATTCGGTGCAGTCGGGCGCGGCGGCACAGGTGTTGACCGACCTGTTCGGCCACATGCCGTTTGAGGATCGCACGTATGAAGGCACGATGGCCAATCGCCAGTTCAATGACTTTTTCGACGCGGCCGATGAGGCCGCGATCTCACGGCTCTATGGCGGCATTCACTTCCGGTCCGCCATCGAAAACGGCCTGCAGCAAGGGATCTGCATCGGCCAGAAGATCAGCGCATTGGACTTTCTGCGGTAATCTACCGCAACAGCCGATGTGGAAAGGCCCCCGCCCTCGCGGGGGTTTTTCTTTTGGCTAATCCCGCTCCAGCGCAATCACACGGAAGCGATTCCCATCTGGCAGCACGGTGGCATCGGCGTCGCGGCGAACCAGCAGGCGCACAGCGTCGGACGGAAGATGGTCGAGCGAAAGGTCGCCGACGATGCGCCATTCGCGCTCCGCCGGCCAGATGTCGCCCTTCGCTCCGCGGCGATGCGCGAAGGGCTTCGCATCACCCGGCATCGCGCGCCACTGCCGTTCCTCGACGTACCGGACAGCACGTGCCCCCGCGGCAATGAGCGCATCGCGTTGGATGGCGATCCCATAGGGCTCGAACGACCAGCGCGACCAGCGGGGGCGCCAACGGATGAGGGACAGCGACTCGGGCGGCGGCAGTGCAGTGAAGGCAACGACCGTCGCGCGCGTGCCGATCCGCCACGACGAGCCGCGGATCTGCTCCTCCCTGACGATGCGCGCCAGTGTGCGGATCGCGCTGCGGCAATACTCCCCGGTTGAATTCACCAGATCGGCGTAGTAATCCGCGTCGGACTCGCCGGGCCAGGGACCATGGCAGGCGCGGGTCCAGTGGATGAGCCAGTCGCCGGACCAGGCATGCAGCTCCGGATTCAGCCGGGTGGAGTCGAGACGTTCGCGCTCATGGTGAGACCGGACCTTATACGGCACACGAAATTGCGGATCGATTTCGCGGTCAGCGGCGCCGGCAAGCAACTGCGCCAGTGTGCCGTCGTGGCGCACTGACACCGGCACCAGCCGGTCCGCGTGCGCGACAATCGCGCGATCGCGCTCACTCCACCAGGATTTCGCCGAGCGTGAAGTCTCCGCCGGTATCTCGACGAACTCGACCGATGATGAATCCAGCGCAAAGCGGCGGAGAATCTCCGCCCGTTCCTCTCCGCGCATCGTCGCTGGGACGAGCAGCCGCAGCGGCGCGCGCAGGTGCCCGCAAAGCCAGGTCACCAGTTCCCAGGTGTTCAGCCCGACGCTCGAGACAACGACTCCGCTCTGGGAGGCGGTGTGCTGCACCGCGCGGCAGGTTTGCCACACCCAGGGATCGTCGCCGACCGGAGTCTTCGACTGCCGCGAGTTGAGAATCGCGACGCGGATCATCGTGCGTGTAATCGATAGTTGTTCGCGTGTTCAAATGACAAGTACAAGAAAAGACCGACATCACGGCCCTCGTCGGACCAGCGAACAGGCAGGCCGACCCCCGGAACGATCTGCCCCGCGGCGGTGTTGATCGCCGCCCGAATACCGGGACAGGCCACCGTCTCGGTCGCGTGCGCGGCGCGTCCATGGCGGTTGACGTAACCGGTCCACGTGCGCACAGCCTCGAACAGCACATTCACCTGGGGATGCGCCAGCAGCGCCAGACTCGCTCCGAGGTTGTAGTCGATCAGGTCCCGCGCTCCGGCGACGAATCCGCCGTCGCCTCCACTTGTCGCTTCGCGGCGCGGAGTGTAGGTTGCGCCGGCATTGAGGTGCGCCACGAGGGGACGCATCCGGTCGATGCTGACCGGCAAGTTTGACTGGAACGACCAATTGCCCACGCTGCTGCGCTCGTCGGAGAGCGGCACGATCAACGACACTCGCGGCGCGATGGCCACCCCTCCGGCTCCATCGTCCAGTTGGAGCCGGTAACTCAGCAGCAGGTCGGCGGGCCGGAGATTATCCTGCGCGCCGGACGACGCGAAGGCGAGCGTCCAGCTGCCTTGGTGGCGCTGCGTGTGCAGCGGGAATTCCCCCGTCAGTGTCGTATTCCAGGTCGACCGCGGGGCCGGGAAATGTGCCGCGGCACAAATATGCTGCGCCACACCCGGCTCCTGATTGTAAGCCTCCTCGATGAAAAACGAATTGTCGGCGATGATCCCGCTGGCCGTCAGCTCTGACGACGGCACTGACTGCGCCGCGGCTCCGCCGCCGCTCAGCATGACAGCGATCATCATCGTTTTGATTCGTCGCATGCCTGCCTCCTACAGGATCATCCAGTCGGCCGCCCGCTGCCGTCCGCGCGGCGTGAGCGACAAGTGGCCGTCGCGATTGACAATCAATCCGTCGCGTATCGCGGCCTCCACGGCGCGCGATGCGAACGCGCGCTCCCAGCGCAGATGCTCGCCAAGATGATCTTCGTGGCACTCGGTGGCGGCCTCCGGCGAGTCCTCGTGCGAAAGCAGATGGATGGCCAGCATCGCCGCGGCGAATTCCTGGCGTTGGCGCCATCGGCGTCGAACCGCCGCCAGCACCCCATGCGCCGGCGCAAACAGGAAGGCCGCCAGAAAGATGACGCCCGCCATTGACGCCATCGACCCGGCAATGGACGCATCGAGCAGATGCGCCACCCAGTACCCCGACAGCGCCGCCGCCACTGCCGCCCCCGCGCTCCAGGCCAGCATGCGGGGCAACCGGTCGGTGATCAGGTAAGCGGTCGCCGGCGGCGCGATCATCAGCGCCACGACCAGGATCGAACCAACGGCCTGAAACGCGCCGACCGCGGTGATCGATACCACGCTCATGAGCGCGTAATGCAAGAGCACGGGAGACAGCCCCAGCACCGCCGCCAATGGGGGATCAAACGTCGCGACCTTCAGTTCCTTATAGAAAACTCCGAGAAAGGCTGCGTTAAGCAGCACAATGCCCAGCATCACCGCCAGCGCCTTCGGCCCCAGATCCAGGCCGCCCACCACCAGACGGTCGAACGGCACAAACGCGAGTTCCCCCAGGAGAACCGCGTCGGTGTCCAGGTGGATGCTGCCGGCGTAACGGGCAATCAGAATCACCGCGGCGCTGAAGAAAATCGGGAAGATGAGACCGATCGCCGCATCCTCGCGCACGCGGCCGCTGCGATGCAGCGCCTCGACGGCGGCGACGGTCGCCACACCGGTGGCGGCCGCGGACAGAATCAGGAAGGGCGATGCCAGGTCTTCCACCACAAAGAACGCGAGGACGATGCCCAGCAGAATGGTGTGGCTGATGGCGTCGCTCATCATCGCCATGCGCCGCAGGACGAGAAACACGCCGGGCAGCGCGCAGGCCACGGCGACCGCGATCGCAACCAGCTGTATCTCAATCTGCGGCGCGGTCATCCGCCACCTCCCGGCCGCGCTCACGCAGCACCTGTTCGGCCCGGACATAACCGGCGGCGGTCAGATGCCACCGTCCCGCCGGATCGCGGGCGACCAGACCGTCGGCGCGCAGCGCGCGCAGCGCGCGGCGTGTGCCGGTCGGCTGGGTGCTCATCGCCCGCACCACGCCGACATCGTGCGCGTGCACGGCATCGGGATGCTGTCGCGCCAGCGTGTACAAGTCCAACAACGTCGCCTGTTCCTGAAAACGTCGGTCGCGGCGGCGCTGGGCGATGCGGTTCCACAGCAGGCCACGGCGCGGCGCAAACAACAGCGAGGCCGCCACAAGCACGCCGACACAAAGCACGATGGCCGGACCGGTCGGCACTCGCAGGGCGAGACTGGACACCGTCGCGCCGCCGACCCCCGCCAGCGCGCCGAAGAGTCCCGACAGCAACATCATGACCCCGAATCGGTCGGTCCACTGCCGCGCCGCCACCGCCGGCGCCACCACCATCGCGCTCATCAACACCACGCCCACCATCTGCAGTCCGAGCACAATCCCAATCACCAGCACCGTGGTCAGCGCCACATCGATCGCGGCCACACGGAACCCCTGGACCTGGGCGTAGTCGGGATCGAAGGCGAGCAGTTTGAATTCCTTCCACAACAGCAAGACCACCGCCAGCGCCGCCGCGCCGAACAGCGCCATGACGCGCACATCCTCGGCCAGCACCGCCGAGGCCTGCCCGAAGAGGAATTTGTCGAGCCCGGCTTGACGCGCATCGGGACGTTTCTGGATCAGCGAGAGCAGCACCAAACCCAGCCCGAAGAAGACCGACAACGTCAGGCCCAGCGCGGTGTCATACTTGACCCGCGTGGTCCGCACGATGCCGATGATTACCAACGTAGCGGCCCACCCCGCCAACGCCGCGCCGATCAGCAGCACCATGGGCGCCTTCGAGCCGGTGAGCAGAAACGCCAGCGCGATGCCGGGCAGCGCGGTGTGCGAGACCGCATCGCCCAGCAAACTCTGGCGACGCAGGACCGCCAATGCGCCCAGCGCGCCGGCGGTCGCACCGAGAATCAGCGCGCCCAACGCGACGGTGCGCAGGGTGTAATCAGCGAACCAGGATGACGACCACCACTCCATGGCTATCGTGTCACGGTTCGCGGCGCCGGCGCTGTCTCCGGCCCCGCCAGGATTGCCGCGCCGGTGGTCAGCGCCGCCTTGCCGCCATAGGCGGCGCGCAGGTTGGCGTCGGTGAACGCCTCGGTCATCGGCCCGGAGGCGATTCGTCGCACATTGAGAAGCGTGACCCAATCAAAGTACTCCGGACAGGTCTGCAGATCATGATGCACGACCAGCACGGTCTTTCCGCGTTCACGCAGCGCGCGCAGCAAGTCGACAATGGCTCTCTCGGTGGTGGCGTCAACCCCCTGGAACGGCTCATCCATGAGATAGATGTCCGCATCCTGCACCAAGGCGCGCGCGATAAAGACACGTTGCCGCTGCCCGCCGGACAACTGGCTGATCTGACGGTGACGGAAGGCGGCCATGCCAACCTGCTCCAACGCCGCCAGCGCCCATTCGCGCTCGCGCGCGCCCGGACGATGCAGCCAGCCCAAGGCGCCATAGCGCCCCATCATCACCACATCGAGCACATCGGTGGGAAAGTCCCAATCGACGCTGCCGTGCTGCGGCACATACCCCAGACGACGGCGCACCCGCGCCAGCGGCTGCCCCAGGACGAGGATCCGTCCGGCCGCGGGCTTCGCCACCCCGAGGATCGCCTTGATCAGGGTGGTCTTCCCCGCGCCATTGGGGCCGACTATCGCCATCAGCACGCCGCCGGGCACGGCCAGATCGATGTCCCAGAGGACGGGCTTGTCGCGGTAGGCGACGGTGAGATCGTTGACCTCGATGGCCAGCGGCGCGTTCATGATGCCCCTCCGGCCGCGGAGTCGCCGCCGCGCGCGAGCGCTGCGACGATGGTCATGATATTGTAGCGCACCATCCCGAGGTAGGTGCCTTCGGGCGTGCCGGGGCTGCCCATGGCATCGGAGTAAAGTTGGCCGCCGATGGCGACCTCGAAACCGCGCGCCCGGACCGCCGCCTGCACCGCCTCGATGCTGCGGGTCGGCACCGACGACTCGACGAAGATCGCCGGAATGCGCCGCTCGGCGATGAACTGCGCCAGCGCCTGCACATCGGCGGTCCCCGCTTCGGTGACCGTCGATATTCCCTGCAACCCGCGGACGTCGAAACCATACGCGCGCCCGAAGTAGTGGAAGGCATCGTGCGCGGTGATCAGGACGCGTTGCGCCGAGGGCAGACGCGCCGCCTGGGCGAGCACAAACTCATGGAGGGCCGCCAGCGAATCGCGATACCGCGCCGCATTGGCGTCGTAGACTGCCGCGTGCGCCGAATCGAGCGCGATGTACGCGGCACGGACCGTCTCCAGCGCCGCCATCCACAGCGTGACATCGAACCAGACATGCGGATCGTAGTTGCCGGCAAACTCCGGCGGCGCAGCCAGCCGGCCGCGGTCAATCCCGTCGGTCACCGGCACCGTGGGCACACGCTCGGCCATGCGCTCAAAGACGTCGGCCATCGCCCCTTCCAGGTGCAGGCCATTGTAGAAAATGATGTCCGCGCCAGCCAGGCGCTGGACATCCCCCTCGCTGGCCTTGTAGAGATGCGGGTCGACGCCGGGGCCCATCAGCGCGTAGACCCGGACCCGCTCGCCCCCCACCTGCGCCGCGAGATCGGCGATCATACCGGTGGTGGCCAGCACGCGAATCGGACGCGCGGCCAGGTCGCGGCCGCGATCGACTCTTGTCTCGCCGCAGCCAATCGAAAGCGACAGCGCCAAGACGGACGCGACCATCAGGAGCGGAGATTTCGATTTCCATGCCTTCACGGGCTTTGTCCCTTCACTCTACCCACGCCAGCCGGCGGTCTTGCCGGCAGGCAGATGTTCGAAATCGGCGATTGAGGTGGATGCGGTGCGCGCAAAGCGGACCATCGGCTCGCGCTGCGCCGGTGTGAGGTCCTGGACGTATTCGAGAAACTCATGCAGACGCTGCGCCGCCAATGGCGAGAGGCCATGCTCGATCTGGCAGGCGTCGCGTTCGGCGTCATCGGGTGACATGCCGAGGATGTCGACCAGGAAGCAGACGGTGTCGGCGTGACGGTGGGTCAGATGCTCGGCGGTGCGGCGCCCGAGGTCGGAGAGCCGGACCAATCCGCGCGCGCGGTGCTCGATGAAGCCTGACTCCGCCATGCGGCGCACGGTGCGGGTCACGGTCGGCAGACGGCACCCGAGCCGTTCGGCGATGTCGGTGGTGCGCACACCGGCATTGTCGAGGGAGAGGCGGTAGATGACCTCGAGATAGTCCTGCTGGATCGGCGTAATCGGCATGAATTACCTCACAGTAATTACCCAAGGGTAAATAATACGCCAAAAGACGAGCCGTGGTTGCGGTTTTTTGCAGGTCCTATAAGGTCCTATAGGACTTATACTTAAGGCGTAGCCCCGGAGGTAAGGCAATGAACAATCCCGACTCTTTCATGGCCCTTCTCGACACTCACCACAATCTGGACGAGACTCTGATCGCGCACCAGATCGCGCTGATGGAGTCGCGTCTGGAGGCGGCGTTGCCGCTGTGGCATGCGTTTGCCGGGGGACTGCTGGCGCATGCGGAGGACGAGGAGCGGGAGATGTTGCCGGTCTATGCGGAACGTGTGCCGATCCCGCAGGGCGGCACGGTCGAACTGTTTCTGGCGGAACACAACAAGATGCGCCTGTTTCTCCGCGAAATCGGCGACAAACTCGCCGCGCTGACGATCGCGTCGCCCGACCGGCGCGCGATCCTGCACATTCTCGAGCGCCAATACGAACTCAAGCGCCTCATGGAACACCACGACATGCGCGAGCGCAACTTCCTCTACCCGCTGCTGGACCAGCACACCACGGCGGAGGAACGGCGGTCCGTGTTCAACAAGCTCAGGGCGTGAACAAGGCGCTCGTGGGCGCTTACAGGCGCCCAAGCCGCCATTCGGCGTGAAAAAAACCCGTGGCAGAATCCGCACTTGGGCCGTATGTATAAGTGATTAGCCACTGGACGAAATTCGGCTTCATGCCGTGTGGCGCCTCGGCTCGCCGAGGTGCCCTATATCCAGGGCTATATCTGCTTCAGCTTATCCAAGGAAAGCGGGTTGTCACGTGTGTAATAGACGCCATAGGCCGCTGACCGCGTGTCATCCACGTCGTGCACCAAGGCGACCTTGGGCCAGATGAAGTTCACGTACCGTTGCTCTCTTCGCTCGTAAAGTCGCTGTAGAGCCCAGAGGAAGTAGTCCACCGCCTGTAACCCACCGGAATCCCTGGGGTGCGCTGCGGAGACCTCGATTGGCGCGGTTCCGAGGATTCCGTGCTTCTCGGCGAAATTCTCGCGGGCGCCCCGGAGTGCGACAGTGCCCAACGCCTTCGTCCGGTCCGTAGAACCACGGCGAGCGAAACAGACCTCGTAGGCTTCTGCCTTATGAAGCCGATCTCTGAACAGCCGTTTCCCCAAATGTTCGTATAATTCGTTGCGGGTGTACTTGTAGCGGTTATCGATGGCATTTCGCTGACTCACGTAGGAGACAACAGCGGCTTTGTCCTTCACGACCGCATAGAAGCGCACTTCGTGCGCCATCAGTACCTTGAACACGCGCTCGCGTACTTCCGGCAAGTCATCTTTGGCATGGAACGCGATGGCGGTCTTGTTCGATCTGGGGTCCATCGATGGGACCGATGAAGATAAGGATCGAGAAGCAATTCTTCTCTCAACCGCCGTAAGGCAAGGTCCAACGCGTCCGGATCGGACACGTCCAACAGGCCCAGAATGAAGAATCGGGAACACCCCTCCTGCCCGATCCTTACCTTTCCCCCGGCAGCAAACAGGACCGGATCACCTGCCTCGTCCACAAAGTAGTGCCGCCTTCCCCCGTCGTCAGCCATTGGTGAGACACGCCCTTCATCCCACCGTCACCGGTACCAAGGTCATCGTGTCGTTGCCGAAAATGTCGATGACTTTGACGGCGATGGTGTAGCGGCCCGGCTTTGGGTACGTGTGCCAGGCGCTGGTCAGTTCGAGGTTGCGGTTCTTACGGGTACGGAAGCTCTGCCATTCGTTCTCGAAAATGTACGAGCCGGTCCACTTCTCCTCAAATTCGGTCATCAACTCCTCACCGGCCACGACGACTGTCGCTTCGCCGCCTTTGACTCCCATGCCCCTCGGCTGCTTGATGATTTCCTTCCGGCTCATGTAGTCGAAGTCGATGGCCCAATAGTCGACCCAGTCTTCCCACTTCTTGGTCAGAACATCCTTGGTTACCACACCATTCTTGTCCTTGGTGATCTTGATCAACTTGCCCTGATCGCAGACCACTTCACTTTCGCCCTCTTTCAATTCGGCGGCACTGGAGTCGACCAGACCCTGCGTGTAGTAAACCGAGAAATCGGTCAGTTCGATTGCGAGAGTCAGTTTGTCGTTCTTGTCGAATCGGGGTGTGGCTTCGATGTAACTAACATCAAAGAATCGGACCTGCCCTTTCTCAACAGCGCGTTTGTCGAAGACTTCCGGCGGGATTGTCTTCGGGGCAAGGTCGATACCCTTCTGCTTGGCTTCATCGAGAACCGCCGGGAATAGGCCCATTTCGAATTCGAAAGCAAGGATATCGGCGCGTGTTATCCCATGCTTGCGGCATTCGAGAATCGCCTCTTCGACAAATAATCGTCCGACGGGGAGATTGATCGGACCAACGACGACCATTCGCCCGGCAACTTTCCCGTGGAAGAACGAATCGTTCTCAATTGGCTGTGCCTTGTACGCTTTCAGAATCAATTCGCGGAAGCCCTGCTCTTTCCGTGCAAGTGCTTCGGCCTTCTGCTTGCGCGATAGCCGCGCATCGACGTTGAGGTACACTTGTCGTTCGTATCGTCCAAGATTGAGAACTTCGAATGGACAGAAGTGCTTGCCTGCTGCCTTTAACTCGCGCTGGACTTGGATTAGTCGCTTCCGCGTCGTGTGAACGGCGAATTTCCCGAGGTCGGATGCGATCCACTTGCGACCGAGTTTTTCTGCAGCGGCAGCGACCGTACCTGATCCACAGAAGAAGTCCGCAACCATGTCTCCTGGGTTAGAGCTGGCTTTAATGATTCGCGAAGCGATTGCTTCATTTTTCTGCGTAGCGTAACCGGTCTTCTCACCGGAAAAGCTCATGATTTGGATGGAATCCATCCGGTCCATGTCCGAACAGTTCCAAGTATCCTCGATTGGATAACCCTGCCCAGTCGGTGGCTTACCATCGCGACGAACATAACCTTCGGGATATGGTATGTACTCTTTGTTAAATGTGAATTTGGCGGGGTCCTTCGTGTAATAGAATATCGTGTCGTGATTCCTGATCCAGTTTGGTGCTGCGGACTTGTATCCAGATATCCACCCAATTCTCCATATAATCTCCCGTTGCAGTGAGTCCTTGCCAAATATCTCATCTAAAACTAGGCGAACGTACGCACTTACTCGCCAATCACAATGCACATAAAGGCTGCCGTCGCCGCTCATAAGGTCTCGCATCAGCGCCAGTCGCTCGGCAATCATGGATAAAAACGAGTCCGCGCCTCGCCCCCAAGTATCCCGATAAGCAATTTCTTCAAGCAAGTTCGGTTCTTTGTGAAAGGTGTCACTCCCAATTTCGATATCCATTGAGAAATCGGCTCCGACATCAAAAGGCGGGTCGATGTAAATGAGCTTTAGCCCGCCAGCGTCGTCAATCTGCTGACGCAAGGCACCGGATTTGAGCGACGAGAGTATGAGCTTATTGTCGCCCCAGATGAGCTTATTGGTCCACCCCTTGACCTGCTGGTCCCGCGCGTCGAGCGCCAATTCCTCGTCGGCGCTCTTCTCTTTGCGCGGCTCGTCGATGTGCTCGAGCGTTTGGAAGGGCAGAACGACGTTACACACCTCGCGCGTCTTTCCCGCCCAGACCAGTTCGACCTCGCGTTTGTCCTCAAACAAGATGAAGCGGTATTTCTCAGGAAGCGGCTTGCCCTGCTGGATCAGCTCGGTCAGATCGCGTCTTTCGGCGTCTGTCAGTTCGTAGTGTGGTTGAGGGGGCTTGGGCATTGCGACTAAATCCTATTCTTGGTACTCCGTGAAGCTGGCAACCAAGCCGGCAAATGTCGTGGGCCGATGCCGTTCAAAGCCGTCCTGGTCGACATAGACAAACCGGTACATTGTCCCGCCGTCTCCCTCTGTCGCATCCTGGCACTACAGGCGTAAACGGGCCATCTTTTGCGGGATATCGATCTCCTCGCGCCCCTTTGTCTCGACGATCCAAACCGTTTCATCCTTGGTTTTTACGATGAAATCCGGCGTGTACGTCGAGAGGACGCCGTCCGCACGTACGTAATCGAGCTTGAAACCCACCGCAAAGTAGTTCTTGGCAAACGATGAAACGTCAGGCGCGCGCTCAAGGAATCCCGCAAACTCCAGCTCAAAGCCACCGGAATTCGCTTCCCCGACCACATAGGTGAAGGGCGATTTCTTGGCGGCCAGAAACGGACGATAGTCGGTGGTGAAGGGACGTGTCTCGCGGAGTCGAATGCGGTCCTCAATGCGCGATGAACCCGACTCGCGAATGGTGAGCGCGTTGATCGCCGATTTGAAGCCATCGAAGAGTATCTTCCCTGCATCCGGCTCGGAGAGATTGCGCAGAATGACCGGATCTTCCAGGTTAACCGGTGACGGAGTGAACAAGTGCTCGCGGATAAAGGTCTTCACCTTGCCGTAGAGAATGTCATACCCGCCAACCAAGCGCAATTCCTTGAGCAACTGACGAGCAAAGAACGCAACCACGGAACGGTAATCGGTGACACCCGCCCCTTCAAGTTGGATTGTATGATCGATTTGACCATCGAGCATGCGTTTGAAAACAATCTCGCGCGTCTCCTCAGGGGTGAATGGCTTCACGGGCAGTTTGGTGTTCCCAAGCGCTGCCGGGTCGAGCGAATCCAGGTCTTTGTATTCGCGGTGGAACCGTCGTGACAGCTTCGGAAGCGTGATGTCCAAGTCGTCCAGATTCTTGTCGGGATTGCCCTCATCGATCTCGACAATGAGCGACTCATGCCGCGTGGCGCCCCCGCCCATCGGCACGTACTCAAGCGTCACGCCTTCACTTTGGATGGATTCGACAAATTCCATAAAGGCGGGAGTTCCGATGACCGAGACAGTCTCCCTGATGTCGCTTCCGCGATACATCGGGCGCAGACCCCGGCCGAGCGTCTGCTCGGGGAGGATTTTGGCCTTCGACGAGTAGGCACGTAACCCGACGATCGTCGTCACGTTTCGTACGTCCCATCCCTCTTTCAGCACGAGCACGGAGACGATGGCTTTATGTGGCGATTTCCATGAATCAATGCTCCTGGATTCCTCGCGCAGTTTATCCAGCTCCTCCTTCGACTTGCCTGAGGACGCCTCGGAAATCTCGCCATTGTTCTTGGTGTGGATAACCAGTACGGCATCCTGCAATTCCGGGCAGATCTTCTGGAGGTATTCGCCAACTTCATCGCAATTGCGGGTGTCATCGACCATCACAAATGTCCTGTTTCAGACAGATTTCGCCAAAAAAGTTGAGGGTCTGACGACGGCCTC
>CAZQIZ010000027.1:0-34846 GCA_964593585.1 uncultured Ignavibacteria bacterium | reverse complement strand
AGGTGCGTGATTATGAACAGAAATGACCGACACACAAAATTCCTGACAGGCCCCTCATTTACGTTTACGCCGCTTTCTTCAGGGCGGCGTTCTCCAATTTCAATTCCCGCTGCAATGCCTGACGCATTGCCGGCAGATGCCGGTACCCCATCACCAGACGCAATCGTGGTTCGATATCCAAAAGCGCCGCCGCCAGCCAGCGGTGACGCTGATTCGAGTTCTTCCAGCAATCGACCTTGGCGCAACGATCTTCGATCAAGCCGTTGACGTTCTCCAGGCAGTTGGTCGTTTTGAACGAGCGTCCCAACTGCGCGAAGATGCCCAGTCGATGCAGCGTGAGAATCTCATCGAGCCCTTCCCGCAGACTGGCCGCCGCCGACTGGTTTTGCCCATCCAGCTCGGCGATCAGGCGCTCCAGAGCGGCTCGGGCTTCGGCATACGTCGGCCGGTCCAGCGCCTTCTGTAATCGTTGCCGCCAGGTTGCCTGCTCCCGCAACGGCAGATAGCTGATCACATTCTCCCGCTTGTGCCACATACACCGCTGCACCAGCGCCCGCTTGGCAAACACCGTCCGTACGGCAGCGCGCAGTCCCTTCCCACCGTCAATGATCACCAGTAATCCCTGGGAGATGTCCAGACCGCGATCCAGAAGCGACCGCAGAAACGCCGACAGCACCGTCTGATTCTCCGTGTCGGTCTCGACAAATCCCAAAAGCCGCTTCTCGCCGCTCATCGTGATCCCCAACGCGATCACCATCACGGCGTCGGCAAAACTCTTCCCGTCCAAGAACACCGCGACATAGTCCTCGCGCGAGAGGTCCCGCTCCTGGAACGCCTTCAACTGCGCGGTCGAGGCCTGCACAAACGCCCGCGACACCGACGAACCGGACAACCCCATCGCCCCCGGCACCGCCTGAGCCGCCCGCTCGTAGTTGCCGCAGGAGATACCGTAGAGAACCTGGCGCAACAGCCTCTCGTCCACGGCGCCGTCACCCTGATGCAGTTGTTGATAACTGGACAGCGCGATCTCACCATCCTCACCCCGCACCCGCGGAACAGGGATTCTCACTTTTTGTCCGGCGATCCGCACGCTGCCGGGATTACGGCCGTAGCGCCGCCCCACCTGAGCTTCGGTCTTGCGCGCATGACGCTCTCCCGCCAACTGCTGAACCTCCGTCTCCAACAACTCCTGCACGTGCAAAAGACCCAACGGGATCAACTGCCGAATCAACGCCGCTTTGGTGTTCAAGTCCGACGCTTCGTAGTCCTCCCGCCGGATCACCTCCACACCCAGCCGATGCCGCTTGCCTCCACCGGCCCGCATCCCCATCTTGCCCATGAATGGCTCCTCCTTCCTCGGTCTTCTCGAACTTCTGCTAAGCTCAAGAAAACACGGGGGTTGGAGCCGTTCAACTTTCAATCGCCTCAGGCGATTTCAACTAAAAATGGGATACCGCCTTCGACTGACTGCCTCGACATCGACACAGCATACCCTTGCGTTGGAAGCAGAATTGTGCATGGCATCCAATCCGCTGCCTTCGAGCAGGTCAAGCGACCGAACAGGTATACCAGCGAGGACGAGACGTTTGGGCCCGCTCTACTTTTTGTTGGCTTCCAACTCCGCCACCCGCTTTTCCAATTCGCGCAGGCGCTTGAGGGTCTCGGGGAGGGAATGCGTGGCGGCAATCACGCGCTTTTGATGCGCCATTTCGCCGGCCGGCGAGCCGAGCCAGACAGTATTCGGGGGAAGGTCCTTGACGATGCCCGATTGGGCGGCGACGATGACATTGTCGCCCAGTTCGATGTGTCCGATCAGGCCCACCTGTCCGGCGAGTGTCACGTGATTGCCAAGCTTTGTGGAGCCGGAGATGCCGACCTGCGAGACGATGATGCAGTCCTCGCCGATTTGCACATTGTGCGCGATCTGCACGAGGTTGTCGATTTTGGTGCCGCGGCCGATCACGGTCTGGCCCATGGTGGCCCGATCAATCGCGCAGCAGGCGCCGATCTCGACATCGTCGCCGATCGTGACGCCGCCGACCTGCGGAATCTTCTCGTGCTTTCCGTTGACCGGAGCGTACCCGAACCCGTCGGAGCCGACCACCGTGCCCGGGTGAATCCTCACCCGCGCCCCCAGCGTGCAGCCCGGCAGGATCGTCACATGCGGGCCGATCATCGAGTCGGCGCCGATCACCGACCGGGCGCCGACATACGATCCGGCCAGGATCACCGCGCCCTCGCTCAACTCCGCCTCATCCTCGATCACGCACATCGGCCCGACATGCACACGGTCGCCGAGCACGACCCGATGCCCGATCCGTGCCGATTGATCGACACCCGGCGGGGGAGAGGCGGGACGCGGATGGAAAAGCGAGAGCGCCTGCAAGAAAGAGAAATAGGGGTTGGTGTGGATGAGCAACGCGGCGCCGCGGGCGACCTCAGCGCGCGGCACGCCAAACAAATCCGGCGCCACGATCACCGCCGCGGCGCCGGTCGATTTCAGATGCTCGGCGTACTTGGAATTGGCCAGGAACGACAACTGGCCGGGACCGGCGTTTTCAATCGGAGCCACGCCGGTGATCGTGGCCGAACCGTCGCCGTCCAACACGGCGCCCAGCCGCTCGGCCAACTGGGCCAGCGTGAAGGTCATTTGATCTTGGCCAACTCCTCGAACACCCGGTCGGTGATGTCGAGCTTCTTTTTGGCGTACATCACCGGCGCAAACTGGATCCCCGCCGGCGTCATGTAAATCTGCGAGGCGTTGAAGACGAAATCGTAGTCCTCGTTGGTGGCGATGGTCTGCACCACTTCCTGGATCTTCTGCAAAATCGGGTTGGTCAGCTCGGCGCGGCGTTTTTCGGCCTGCTGCTCCAGGCGCGTCTTGGTCTCCATGACCGTTTGTTCCAACTGCTTGAGTTCGTCCTCGCGCTGTTTACGGCGTTCCTCATTGAGGATCAGTTGCTGCTTCTTGTAGTCCTCCAGCCGCGTGAAATAAACCTCCTGCAGACTGTCAAATTCGGCTTCCCACGCCGACGCGTCCTTGCGGAACAGTTCCTCGGCTTCCTTGAACTCGGCGTATTCGCCCAGGATGCGGTCCAAATCGACCCAGCCGATCTTCCCCTGCGCCTGCGCGCTCACGCTCATCCCGGCCACGCCGGCCAGTGCCACCAGCGCGATCAACCCCCAGCGGACCAGCCGCCCACTTGTGCGTTCCATTGTCGCTCCCATCTGGTCGGCGCGTCCGGTTAGAATGACCCGCCGAACTGAAAATGCGGTTTCAACTTGCCCTTGTCGTTCCCCTCGAGGGGAATGCCGAAGTCAAAGCCCAAAAGCCCCATCCCCGGCACCATCAAACGGAACCCGAAGCCATACGACGTCCAGACATCAAACGGGTCGATGCTGGTCGCATTCAGCCAGACATTGCCCGCGTCGAAGAACATCAACCCGTAAATCTGCTGCTTGACCACCGGAAAGACAACCTGTGCGTTAAGTGTGTAGATCGCCTGCCCGCGCGCGGTATCCAGCGTGCTGTATTCCGGCAGCCGTCCGGTGACCAGATCGCCGACCCGGTCGCCGGAAATGGTCGCTTCACGCTCGGCGACCGTGCTGGTGTCCTCGAAGGCGACGATCGAACGGTCGCTGTAGCCGCGGATCATCCCGTCGGAACGGATGCCCCCGGCGTAGAAGAGCTCCGAATACGGCACCGAGCGGCCGCCGGCCCCGGCCTGGATCACGCCGATGTTCCACGACGGCGAGAAGACAAATCCCTTCCAGAGCCGCTGGAAGATCGTGTAGGTGAAGTTGTGCTTGGTGTAACTCCAGTCGCCGCCCAGAGCGCCGCCGGCGAACTCCGACCGGTAGCTGGCACGGCTGCCGCGGGTGGCAAACTCCGGCAGATCGCGCGAATCGCGCGACACCGTCATCGACGTCGCCGACACCAACCCCTCGCTGTAGTCATACGAGGCCGCCAGCGCCGAGTCGGAAAAGTCGGTGTATTCGAAATTCTCGAGACGGTAGTTCCAGTAGACGGTGAAATAGTCGTCGGGCCACTTCAACCGCCGCCCCAGCCGCGTCGACAGCCCCGAGGAGTTCTGCGTGAAATCCTCCGACCCGGCGATATAGGGATCGTCGTAGGTTCGCTCCAGCCGCGAGACATCGAATCCGACCGAAGTCGGCGTGTCAAACAGCCACGGCTCGGTGAAGCCCAGACGGTACGATTGCCGGCGCTTGCCGAACTCGACCAGGAAATTGGCGCTCTGCCCGTTGCCGAACAGGTTCGGAATGCCCAGATCGACGGTGCCGACAAACTTGTCCTGCTCCGAATACCCGCCGCCGACCTGAATCTGCCCGGTGGGCTTCTCCTCGACACGCACCGTCAGATCGACGCGGCCATCGGGCAACTGATTGAACTCCGGCACCGTGTTGCTGAAGTAGTTCAGGAGCATGACGTTGCGCAGCGAGCGCTCCAGAAGCGAGCGACGGAACACCTGCCCCGGATAGAGCACCAGCTCGCGCCGGATCACCTTGTCCTTGGTCTTGGTGTTGCCGACAATGTCCACCCGGTTGATGTGCGCCGGCACGCCCTCGGAGATTTCGTAGGTGATGTTGACCGTCGAGTCCACCGTCTTGGTGTCCTCGATCATGCGCACGTAGAGGTATCCCTCTTCGAGGTAGGCGTTGTAGATCTGCTGCTCGGAGTCCTCGAACTTCTCCTGATTGTAGACATCGCCCGGCTTGTACTTGAGCGCGCGCCGCAGGCGCTCCTCGCTTAAGACCGCCATGCCGGAAAACGACGACGTCCCGAAGTAGTAGCGCGGCCCCTCGTTGACCGTGATCTGGATCTCGACGTGCGTCTTTTCGTCGTTGAGGATGATCGTGTCGTCGACGATGACCGCGTCGAGATACCCCTTCTTGCGGTAGAAGTCGGTCACCGCCTTGAGGTCCTCGGGATACTTTTCGCGGTTGAAGTGCCCGCCCCCGAAGATCGAGCGCAGAAACCCGCGCGGCTTGTTCGACATCTTCTTCTGCAGCTCATCGTCGAAGAGCTTCTCGTTGCCGAAAAATTCGACCTTGGAAACCTTGACCGGGCTTTTCTCGTCGATTTCGAAGACGACGTTGACCTCGTCTTGCGCCACTCCCGGCTCGGTTTTGGCGGTCACGGTGGCCAGGAAGTACCCCTTCTCCTGATATGCCTTGCGGATGGCGGTCTCGGCGTCCTTGATCCTGGCCGGGCTTACTTTCTGGCCGGTCTTGATCGGCAAGGTCAGATCCTTCTCCTTGATCTCGTCGTTCCCCTTGAAGATGAGCTGGCCCAGCCGCGGCAGTTCCTTCACCTTGATGATCGCCTTGAGCTGCCCGCCCAGATCTTCGGCCTCGATGCGGACATCCTCAAACAGCCCGAGCGCGTAGATCTGGTGCGCCGCCTTCTGCATGTCCTCGCGGGTGACCATCTGCCCCTTGGCCAATCCACCGACGCTCATGATCAACTTGGCGTCGGTGGTGACCGCCCCTTCGACCACCACGTCGGCCACCATCACACCCTGTGCGTGCGCCGGCCCCGGCGTCGCCAGCGTCAGCGCCAGCAACAACAACAAACCGCCCCATCGGAGAAGCCCGACAGGACGGTTCGCGGGGTCGCTGGTGGTGGACTTACATCCGCCGCGATATGGACGGCCGTACAGTCTCAAAGCGGCGAGCCACTCGAGTCTAGGCATGGACCGCGGTGATGCGGACCTTGGTGTATTCCTGACGGTGTCCGTTGCGTTTGCGTGAATTGTGACGGCGGCGCAGCTTGAAGACGATCTGCGTGTCGGCCTTCTCCTGCGCGAGAATCTCGGCGGCGACTTTGGCGCCGGCAACCACCGGCTGCCCGGCCTGGGTCTGGTCGCCCTTGCGGACCAAAAGCACCCGCTCGAAGTTGATCTTGTCGCCGGCCGATCCGGCCAGATGCGGGACACGCAAAATGTCCCCCTTGCCGACCGCAAATTGACGCCCGCCCGTTTCGATGATTGCCTCGTAACCCATTCCCGACCTTTCGCTGACCGTAAAAGCCCAAATAGACCGCTCACAAAGCCCCCCATGATAACAATCCACTGGCCCAAGTCAAGACATTTAACCCCTTAGAACGCAAACCGTTCCACCGGCCCAAACCGCGCCGATGCCCATTGCTATGACCTTGGCGAATTTGCCAAACAGCCAAGATCGCGGTGCGTAACTTGAGCACACAGGGGAAGAGCATGCCCGCCATCGACCGTAAACGACTCGCCGCGCGCGCCAACATCATCAAGGCCCTGGCCCATCCGAGCCGCCTTATGATGGTCGAGGAGCTCTCCGCCCGCGAACGGTGCGTCTGCGAGTTGGCCGAGTTGGTCGGCGCCGATATGTCCACCGTCTCCAAGCACCTTTCCATCCTCCGCAACGCCGGCATCGTCGAGGATGAAAAGCGCGGGTCCATGGTCTTCTACCGTCTGCGCACCCGTTGCGTCTTCCGCTTTTTCGAATGCGTCGAGGCGATCTCGAAGGAGTCGGCCGCCGCCGGAGGCGAACGCTGATTGTTTTTGTCCTGTATTTGGCGATTTGGCAAAATGACCAAGGATGTTTGACCAATGGATTCCGACTTCAACTGGCGCGATCAATGGAAAGCGGTCCTCTGGATCGTTGCCGGCTTCCTCGCCCTGTACTTCCTCCCCGCCGGGGAACGTCTTGACCGCGCCGTGACCGAGAGCGTCCAGTTAGCGCGCTGGTACACGCGCGAGCATGTCCTGCTCTGCCTGGTGACCGCCTTTTTCATCGCCGGGGCGATCAGCGTACTGGTGCGGCAGGAGAGCGTGATCAGATTGCTCGGCCCGCAGGCGAAGAAGATCATCGCCTATCCGGTGGCGGCGGTGACCGGCACCATTCTCGCCGTCTGCTCCTGCACCGTGTTGCCGCTCTTTGCCGGGATCCGCCAACGCGGCGCCGGCCTCGGCCCGGCGATCGCCTTTCTCTACTCCGGCCCGGCGATCAATCTGCTCGCGATCATCCTCACCGCCCGCATCCTCGGCATGGAACTGGGCGTCGCGCGCGCCATCTTCGCCGTCGTCTTCTCGGTGGTGATCGGGCTGGCGATGGCGGCGCTGTTCCGTGAACGGCCGGATGCCGGAGCCGCGCCGCTGGTCGCCGGCGACGGACGCGGCGAACAACCGGTCTCGCACACGCTTGTTCATCTGATCGCCCTGATCGCGATACTGGTCTTCGCCAATTGGAGCGAGGGCGATGGCACCGGCGGGATCTGGCATCTGATCTTTCGGCTTAAGTGGTGGCTGACCGGCGCGGCGGCGCTGGTATTGGGCGGGGCGCTGGTGCGCTGGTATGGCCACAAACTCTGGACCGTTGCCCTGCTTGCCAGTTCCGTCATCGCACTGGCCATCCTGTTTCCTCGCCATCCCGAAATGGCATTCGCCGCCGCCACAGTTGGGCTCTCAATTCTGCTGGCGCGTTCAAGCGGCCTCTCGGCCGCCTGGTTTGGCGCATCATGGGGATTCGCGCGGCAGATGCTGCCGCTTTTGCTGGCGGGTGTGCTGGTGTCGGGATTCCTGCTGGGACGTCCGGGGCACGAGGGATTGGTGTCGTCGGCCTGGATTGCCGACTCAGTCGGCGGTAATTCGCTGTTTGCCAACTTCTTCGCTGCCATCGCCGGCGCCTTCATGTACTTCGCCACCCTGACGGAAGTCCCGATCGTGCAGGGACTGGTCGGCAGCGGCATGGGCAAGGGGCCGGCGCTGGCGTTGCTTCTGGCCGGGCCGGCGCTCTCGTTGCCCAGCATGATCGTGATAGCCGGCGTCATCGGCGCTAAACGAACTGTTGCCTACACCGTGCTGGTAGTGGCCTGCGCCACGCTCAGCGGATTGGTCTTTGGATCGTTCTGAGAGGAGCCCCGATGAAACGCATCGAAATTCTCGGCCCGGGCTGCGCCAAGTGCCACAAACTGGCCGAACTGACCCACGAGACCGCCAGTGAGTTGAAACTCGAATGTGAGATCGTCAAGGTCACCGACATTCAGCAGATCGTCAGCCGCAATGTGCTGATGACCCCGGCCCTGGTGGTCGATGGCGTGGTCAAGTCCGCCGGACGCGTCCCCGCCCGGGACGAGATCAAAACCCTGATCGGATAGCGCGACGCCCGCGAGTCGTCGACCGAGGAGATGCAATGAAGCGCACCCTGCAGTTTGTCCTGCTGGCGATTGTCGTCGCCAGCATCGTCTGGCTGCTCATTCCGCGTCGCGACGCCGGTGAATCGACCGCCACCGTCGCCGCCGCGCCGGCCGAGTATGTCGCCTACTACTTTCACCGCACCGCCCGCTGCGTCACCTGCCAGAAGATCGAACGCGCAGCCCACGATGCCATCTTCGCCAACTTCACTCCCTCGCTGCGCGCCGGCAAACTGCTCTTCCTGCCGACCAATGTCGAGGCGCCGGGCAACGAGCATTTCATTAAGGATTACGACTTGGTCTCGCAGGCGCTGGTGCTGGTGCAGTATCAGAATGGCGGGCCGGTGCGTTCGCGCAATCTCGACAAGGTCTGGGATGTGATCGGTGACAGCGCGCAATTTGCCGACTACGTCGTCGGCGAAGTCGCCGCCTTCATGGGAATCACTCCATGAACGATCTCTGGTTTGGTATCAGCACCGCCATCTGGCTGGGCCTGGTGTCCGCCGTCAGTCCCTGTCCGTTGGCCACCAACCTCGCCGCGGTGACCTACATCGGCCGTCAGGTGGCGATCCCGCGGCGTGTCCTCTGGAGCGGGCTGGCCTATGGCCTCGGACGCGTGGCGGCCTACGTCGTGCTGGGGGGACTGATCACTGCCGCCATTCTGACAGCGACATCGGTGTCGTCGGCTCTGCAGGGCGTCATGGCCAAGATCATTGGTCCCCTGCTGATTCTGATTGGCATGTTGCTTCTCAATCTTATCCCGTCGCCTGCGCTGGGCACGCCGTTCGCCAGACGCGCGCAGCGATTTGGGGGAGCCGGCGTTCTCGGGGCGGCATTGCTTGGGTTCCTCTGCGCGCTGGCTTTCTGTCCGGTGTCGGCGGCCCTCTTTTTCGGAAGTCTGATCCCGCTTTCAATCGAGCAGGGACGCGGGATTCTCTATCCGGCGCTCTACGGCTTGGCGACGGCTTTACCCGTCGTGGTCCTCGGAGCCGGTCTTGCGCTAGGCGCCCACTGGGCCGGGACTGTTCTCAAACAGATGCCCCGCATCGAGAAGGTGTCGCGTCTCATCACCGGCGTAGTGTTTATCCTCGCTGGCCTGTATCTGACCGCGAAATACGTATTCGGCGTGATCTGAACGCAGGCGAGAGAGACCGATCCGCCGCGACGGGAGGCCTGTTCTTGTGTTGCGCAGCGCGGGTGTACGGCGTCCGCCCGAGGCATCGCGGCGTGCGTTCCTTGATGCGCCGGGCACCCGACATCCCGCTTTCCACCCCGCAAGAGCGGCTCACAAGCCGCGTCCCGCATCCGCAGAAGTGATCCTCCCCGACCCATTCGTGTGTATTATCTTGGAATTTCGTCCGTACAAGGACTGCCATGGCCCAGACTCGTACTCCCCAACCCGGCGTCTTCACGCTCGAAAGCCCCTACCAACCCACCGGCGACCAGCCCGAGGCGATTCGTCGCCTGCTCGACGGGCTGACTCAGAATGTCGCCCACCAGACTCTGCTGGGGGTCACCGGATCGGGCAAAACCTTCACCATGGCCAATGTCATTGCGCAATGGGGACGTCCGACCCTGGTCCTCTCCCACAATAAGACGCTGGCGGCGCAACTCTACGGCGAGCTGAAGGGGTACTTCCCCCATAACGCGGTCGAGTTTTTCATCTCGTACTACGATTACTACCAGCCGGAAGCGTATGTCCCGCAATCCGACACTTACATCGAGAAGGATACCTCGATCAACGACGACATCGACCGTCTCCGTCTGCGCGCCACCGCCTCGCTGCTGGAACGTCCCGATGTCATCATCGTCGCCTCGGTCTCCAGCATCTATGGCCTCGGCTCCCCTGAGGAGTACAAGAACATGATGGTCTTCGTGCAGGTCGGCCAGACCATCGCGCGCGACAAGCTGCTGGGCCAGTTGATCGACATCCACTACACCCGCAACGATTTCGATTCGGCCCGCGGCACCTTCTCGGTCAAGGGCGACATCGTGCAGGTCATGCCGGCCTATGAGGAGCAGGCGATCCGCATCGAGTTTTTCGGCGATGAGATTGAACGCATCACCGTGGTCGATTCGCTCACCGGCGAGATCCTGCGCCGCACCGACCGCAAGGCGATCTACCCGGCCAAGCACTTTGTCACCAGCGTCCCGCGTCTGACCCAGGCCATCTCGCGCATCGAGGATGAACTTGAAGTCCGTCTCAAGGAACTGCGCGACCAGAACAAACTGCTCGAAGCCCAGCGTCTCGAATCGCGCACCCGTTTCGACATCGAGATGATGCGCGAGATCGGCTACTGCTCCGGCATCGAGAACTACTCGCGGCATCTGGCCGGACGCGCCGCCGGGGAGAGGCCCTACACGCTTCTGGATTTCTTCCCGCGCGAGGATTTCCTCGCGATCATCGACGAGTCCCACCAGACCCTGCCGCAGGTGCGCGGCATGTACGCCGGCGATCGCTCGCGCAAGATGACGCTGGTCGAGTATGGTTTCCGTCTGCCCTCGGCCCTCGACAACCGCCCGCTGGTCTTCGATGAATTCTGGCAGATGCTCGACCAGGTTATCTACGTCTCCGCCACACCGGCCGACATCGAGTTGGAAAAATCCGGTGGCGTGGTGGTCGAGCAGATCATCCGCCCGACCGGCCTGGTCGACCCGGAGATCATCGTCCGTCCGCTTGACAAACAAATCGACGATTTGATCGCCGAGATCCGCAAGCGCGTCGAGAGCAAGGAACGGGTGCTGGTCACCACGCTGACCAAGCGCATGTCCGAAGATCTGGCCGACTATCTGGCGCAGATGCGCATCCGTGTCCGTTACCTCCATTCCGAGATCGACACCATCGAACGCACCGAGATCCTGCGCGATCTGCGGCTGGGCGATTTCGATGTCCTGGTCGGGATCAACCTGTTGCGCGAGGGGCTCGATCTGCCCGAGGTCTCGCTGGTGGCGATCCTCGATGCCGACAAGGAGGGTTTTCTGCGCTCGGAGCGGTCGCTCATTCAGGTCGCCGGACGCGCCGCCCGCAACGCCGGCGGCACGGTCATCATGTATGCCGACCAGATCACCGACTCGATGAAGAAGGCCATCGACGAGACCAACCGTCGCCGCCAGATTCAGCAGGAATACAACACCCGGCATGGAATAATTCCCCGCACCATCGTTAAAAGCGAGGAGGAGATTCGCCGCGCCACGGTCTTCGCCGATGCCAAATCGGAGGTCTATGTCGAGGAGGAAAAGGTCAAGCGCCCCAGCGGATTCGACAAGATGGCCCTCGACGATCAGATCATGTTCCTCACCAAGGCGATGAAGGACGCCTCGAAGAAGCTCGACTTCGAGGCCGCCGCCAAACTGCGCGACGAGATCGCCGAGCTGCGCAAGCAGCGGCATGCGCCGCGTTCGCGCTGAATCCAAAGCCCGCCGACAATGCGCCGATTGCTGCTACCAGCCTTGACCTTGCTGTGCCTGCTGGCGCTTGGTGAGACTGCCCACGCCCAATGGCCCGCTCTCTATTTTCGCGCCGACCCGCTGTTGCGCCTCGATCTGTCGCGCCGCTCGGCCGGGACCAGTTTTGCCCTGTCGACTTACCGCTACGAGGCCGGGGCCTACTTCGATGGCCGCGACAAGACCCCGCACTCCAGCGTTTCCGAATTCCCGATGATCGCCTACGAGCGCGAGGAGTTTGTCTTCTCCGGCGTGTTCGGTTTGTCCAAGGACGTTGCCGCGGTGATTGCGGCGCCGGTTTCGCATGCCTCGCAACGCTACCATGAGACAGGGGAGTGGGGGATCGAACGTCTCTGGCTGGGGGGATTGTGGGCCGTCGATCGCGCGCGGCACTTCTCGCTGCTCGGCTGGATGGCCGTCGACTGGGATGGTCCGACCGGCAACCTCCTTTATGCCGTCGGCGACGATAACGGTTCCAGTCTCGCCGGTCTGCAATTCGTCCTCGCCTCCGGCGACCGGTCCCAGGGCCCCGAGTTCTATCTGCGTGGCGGCGCGGCGGTCCATCTGCGGAAGGATCGCTGGTTCAACCGCCGGCTCTACGAATTCCCCGGCGAGTTCCGCTTCCTGATGCCGGTCACCCACCGTCTGGCGCTCGGCGGGGGCATCGACGGCCACTTTGTGGTCGGCCACCAAGAGTCGCTCCCGTTCATCGGACGCTACACCTCCCATGACGCCTTCGCCATCGGGCCCGATCTTTCGCTGCGGCTCACTCCGGAGATCCGTCTGCATGCGGTCTTCCGCGACGAGATCATCGGCTATTACGCCTCGGCGGGGGTGTACTGGAATGTCGCTTTGGCGATTACGCCGTTCCGCTGATCCGGGGCGCTCCGGCCCACCCGGCAGAGAGCTGTCAAAACCAACTTAGGGCTGACAAACTTTGTCCAAATTCCGTTGACTGAATCGCGCGTTTTTGCGTAGATAGGTCAACGCGGAGGCCGGAAACCTCCGCTCTCTTGGCGCCTGACAGTTAGGCATGCCTAACTATCGCGCCGCAGCCGGAGATCGTACCGATGACCGCTGTTGTCACTGCCGCGCCGTCCCGGCCCGCCGCCTGGACGACTCTTGAGGAGATCGACACCTTGGCCCTCGCGCGTTGCCTGTCGCAGCT
The DNA here is from genome assembly GCA_964593585.1 of uncultured Ignavibacteria bacterium. Taxonomy (GTDB): domain Bacteria; phylum Zixibacteria; class MSB-5A5; order WJJR01; family WJJR01; genus JACQFV01. The sequence continues at coordinate 22,046 of CAZQIZ010000027.1, read as the reverse complement.
TCTGCCCGGCCAGACCGGACGGGTCCATTCGGTGCAGGGCGAGCCGCAACTGGCCCTGCGCATCCTCGAACTTGGCCTGGTGGCTGGCACCCCGGTCCGGCTTCTTCGCGCCGCGCCGCTGGGCGGACCGATCGAGGTCGAAGTCGATGGGTTCTTTCTGTCGCTGCGTCGCAGTGAGGCCGATGCGGTCTTAATCGAGGTCTGAAGTCGGGTTTGCCGTGACGATGGGGGGCAGCCCCGCGTCCGCCGCCGTAACACTCCGGATCCGCATGTCCATCGCCGCCAACCAGATTCAGCGCGCCTACACCGTGGCGCTGGCGGGCAATCCCAACTCCGGCAAGACGACGCTTTTCAACGCCCTGACCGGTCTGCGGCAAAAAACCGGCAATTATCCCGGTGTCACCGTGGAGCGCAAGACCGGCGTGTGGAGCTTCCGCGGCGCGCGGTTCGATCTGCTCGACCTGCCCGGCTGCTATTCGCTGATTCCGCGCTCGCCCGATGAGAAGGTCGCCTCCGACATCATCTTCGGACGTGACCAGGCCGCGCCTCCCGACGCGGTGATCTGTGTGGTTGATGCGACCAACCTCGCGCGCCATCTCTATCTCGCCGGCCAGATCATCGAAACCGGCCAGCCCACCGTCATCGCGCTGACCATGGTCGATGAGGCCCGCCGTCGCGGGCTGTCGGTCGATGCGCGACGCCTCGCCGCGCGCTTGAATGTGCCGGTGGTTGCGGTGGTCGCCGCCAAGGGGGAAGGGCTGGAGGAACTCGGCAACGAACTTGAACGCGCCCTCGGCCGCAACTGGCAGACCCCGGAACGCGGGTTCCGTCTGCCGCCGGCGCTGGAAAGCCGCATCCGCGAATCGGCCCCGCTGGCCGACTCCACCGAGATTCAGACACTCTACTGCGTCGCCGGCCAGCACACCCCCGCCTGCACCGAGAAACTCGAAAAGATCGCCGGGCAGGTGCGCGCCGATCTCGGTCTGGATGAGGAGACCGTGCGCCGCTTCATCGTCGAGGCCCGCTACAAATGGCAGCGCGATGTCGCCCATGAGGTGGTGCGGTTCGAGGGACGCGGCCAGGCCGACTGGACACGCCGTCTCGATGACATCTTCCTCCACCGCGTCTTCGGGCCGATCATCCTGGTCGCGGTCCTCGCGTTGGTGTTCCAGTCGGTGTTCACCTGGGCCTCCTATCCGGCCGACGCGATTGCCTATCTCACCGACACCTGGCTGCCGTCGCTGGTCGATGGCATCCTCGCGCCCGGGCCGTTGCACAGTCTGCTCAACGATGGCGTGATCGCCGGCGTCGGCGCGGTGCTGGTCTTCCTGCCGCAGATTCTCCTGATCTATCTGTTCCTGACCCTGCTGGAAGACTCGGGGTACCTGTCGCGCGCCGCCTTCATCCTCGATCATGCGATGTCGAAGGTCGGTCTCTCCGGGCGCAGCTTCATTCCGCTGCTGTCGTCGTTTGCCTGCGCGGTGCCGGGGATCATGGCCACACGCACCATCCCGCATCAGAAGGACCGTCTGGCCACCATCCTGATCGCGCCGCTGATGACCTGCTCGGCACGATTGCCGATCTATGCGCTCCTCATCGCCGCGTTTGTGCCCGAGACCAAAGTCTGGGGGCCGTTCGGCAATCAGGGGCTCACACTTCTGGGGCTGTACCTGATGGGCATCCTTGGGGCGATGCTGGTGGCGGCGATCTTCCGCCGCACGATCCTGCGTGGCCCGACCCCGCCGCTTTTGCTTGAACTGCCGACCTATCGCGTGCCGCGATTCAAGACCCTGCTCATCACGCTGTGGGACCGCGCGCGGACTTTCCTGGTCTCCGCCGGCACACTCATCTTCGCCGCCTCGATCGTGCTCTGGGCGCTCTTCAGTTACCCGCGCCACCAGGACATCGAAACGCGCTTTGCCGCCGAACGGCAGGCGTTGATTCAGCAGAATACCGGTGAGGACCAATTGGCCGCGCTCGACAATCGCGCCGCCGCAGAACGGTTGCGCGGATCGCTGGCCGGCTACATCGGACGCGCCCTCGAGCCAGTCCTGGAGCCGTTGGGCTTCGACTGGAAAATCGGCATCGGCATCCTCGGCTCGTTTGCCGCCCGCGAGGTCTTTGTCTCGACCATGGGCGTCACTTACGGCGTCGGATCATCGGCCGACGATGCCGGCCTGGCCGAAAAACTGAAGGCCGACACCAACCCGCAGACCGGCGCGCCGGTCTGGACCCCGCTGGTGGCGATCACGCTGCTGGTCTTCTACGCCTATGCGCTCCAATGCGTCTCGACTCTCGCGGTGATCAAACGCGAGACCGGCGGCTGGAAATGGCCCGCCTTCGCCTTCATCTACATGGCAACGCTGGCCTACGGCGCGGCCTTCATCACCCGTCAGATTGGTTTGCGATTTTTCTGAGGAGATGGCGATGCAGATACCCGACTGGCTGCAGCAGATTATGATCGGCGTCCTCGTCGCCGCGGCAGCGCTCTACATCATTCGCGCCCGCATCAAGTCCGCCAAATCCAAATCCGGCTCCTGCCCCAACTGCACCATCGAGCATTGAGACCCGCGTAATTGTGCTATAGTCGGGAGGACGATCCGCCGCGGCGGAGAGCATGCTTTTCGATGGTGGCCACAGAGGGCAGGTCTCAGACCTGCCCTTACAAATCAGATTCCAAATCGTAGGGGCGGGTCTGAGACCCGCCCTCATCTCCATCCGCGACAAAGCCACATCAACAGAAGATCGTGGAACAAGTTTTCAACCTACTCCGCGCAGGCTGAAAGCCTCCTGTCCCGCAAACTTGCCAGGGACTGTTTCGGGAGGGCGAGGCTTCTGCCGAGCCTGCTCTTGGGCCGTGGCATCGGAATGCAGCACGTAGGGCCGGCTCTGCCCGCCGGTTCCTCATCTCACGCATCCTGCCGCGACCGCTCGCCGGGAAGCTCGCCCTCCCAGATGCGATCTTAAAGGGAGGGCGAGCCGCCGCGGCGGAGAGTCTGCTTTTCGATGGTGGCCACAGAGGGCGGGTCTCAGACCTGCCCCTACAATTCGAATCCCAATCCCGAATCGTGAGGGTGTGTCTCAGACCTGCCCTCGTCTTATGGTTGCGCCACACGAATAGAAAAAACCCCCGCCGGTTGCCCGGCGGGGGTTGGTGGTTCGGACCGTGGATGCGCCGCTTACTTCAGCAGCGTCATCTTCTTCGTGTCGGTGAAGTGGTTGGCCGCGATGCGGTAGAAATAGACGCCCGAGGAGGCCTGCAGGCCGTTCTCGTCACGTCCATCCCACTCGACCCGCTGCACACCTGCCGTCATCTCCTGATCGGCGAGCACACGCACCGTCTGACCCAGCACGTTGAACACCGTCACCTTCACATGGCTGGCTTCGGGCAGCGAGAAGCTGATCACCGTGCCGGCGTTGAACGGGTTCGGGTAGTTCTGATCGAGCGCGTACGAGGTCGGAACCGGCACCGAGCCGGCGCTGGAAACCGGGACGTCCACGCGGAATTCCAGGTCCTCGTTCCAGCGCACTTCGAGCTGGCCCTGGGCGTTGGTCTCATGCCAGACCAGCATGAGCTTGTGCGCCGGGGTCGGGATGTATTCGGAGTTGATCGTGAACCGATCGATGGTCGGATCGGTAATGTCAAACGTCAGGAACGCGATCGGGCCGGAACCGACTTCGAGATCGGGCTTGTTGGCATCGTAGGCCATCGAGATCAAGCCCATCACGATCGTTTTGTTCTCGTTGTCGATGTTGGTGATCTTCTCGTCGAAGTAGTCGACGCGGCTGGCGAATTCGACGTTGACCAGATTGATGCCGTCGCCCGGCTGCCCGAACCGCAGCGGAATATCCATCGCCACCAGCGGCTGGGTGTTGTCCATCAGGAGCGGCACCGTGACGCGGCGGGTCGTGCCCTGGCCGGCCGCGGCCATCATCGGCGCGCCGATCCCCACCTTATCCTTGGTGGGCGCCGCGCCCGCGACCGCCATCGCCGGCAACAGCACCAGCACCGCCAACGTCACAATTAGGCATTTCTTTACCATCATTCTGAACCCCCATGTGCAAATGGGTTTGTGTTAACGTCCCTTGTTAACCTCTGTCCGCAACCTCCGTGCCAAGACAACCAGTGTGCAACGGCTTGCGATGTACGGGCACAACTTGGAAAGTGGGGTGAAGTCATTGTCTTACCTGTCTTCGATTAACCCCGTTCCGGCACGGACCGTGAGGGACAGCCCGTCTGACTGCATCGCCCGGGTGGCCCACCCCAGCGCGGGCCAACCCATGGGGGATTAACCAATCACGGTTTTGGGATCGATAGCACCCTCCTATGGTTGGGGTGGAAGACTCATCATCCGTGACGAGTCCCGATTGTAAAGCTGAACCGGGCTACACCCAGCCCAGCGCCTTACGCGCCGTGTCGCTCATGCGGTCGGGCGTCCACGCCGGCTCCCAGACCACATGCACATTCACGTTCCCGATGCCGGGGATCTGGCGCAATTTCGAGGCGGCGTCCTGCGAAATCATCTGATGCGCCGGACACCCCTGCGCCGTCAACGTCATGTCGACATCGACATTGTTGTTCGCATCCACCCGGACATCGTAGATCAAACCCAGATCGACCAGCGAGACGATCGGAATCTCCGGATCGTAACACTTCCTCAACTGGTCCATTACCATCTCTTTAGTGACCATGGGGGCGCTCATGTTACCAGTTACCCATCAAAAATCCAGACGTTCCCGTTGAAAAGCAAAGTTGTCGCAGGACGCAGGTCAGAATCATCGATTCCAACCGGGCCGGGGAGGGGACGGCCCAAAGGACTAACGGCATCGGAAGGGCGGCGACTTGTGCGCCCCTCCCTGATCCAACGGCATGATAACCAATGCCTTAAGGGATGCAACAGGAAAAGTTCGCTCTGGTTTGGGCACCGTCGATCTACTGCATCTTACGTTCGTAAGGCTTTGCTGGGTAGCGCGTTATGCCAATACCCCCGCCTGCGATCTTGTCGATCACCTCTCAGGCCCTTATCATCCGCCGCCGTGAACAACGTCCTCATTGCCGATGTCTGCACCGCCGAGTTTGGCTGGGAAATCATGTGCTGGCAGGGCCTGGTGCGTCGGCGCGCACAGGAGGGATTCGACACGGTAGTCGTCGCCAGCACCGAGGGGCATCTTCCACTCTACGCCGACCTCAATCCGCACTTTGTGCCGCACCGCATCGAGGGTCTGCGCGACTGCTGGGAAATGAAGAAGATCAGCAATCGCCGCGAGGCGGAGCGGGTGCACATCCAACTCGACTCATTGCAGCGCGAATACGAAGCGCGGGGCTGCCGTGTCGAACGCATCCGTCCTTCGGGATTTGTGCCGACCAGCGAGCAGGTCTTCATTCCCTTTGGCTCGCGCGAGGCGGCGCTCGCCGCCGGGCCGGTCGCTGATGTCGTGGTCCATGCGCGCACCAAGCGCGGCAAGAATCCGCTCATCAACGCACTCAACTGGCGGCAACGCGATTGGGACCGGTATGTGGCCTCGCTGCGCGCCCTCGGCCTGACGGTGGCGTCGATCGGTTCGCTGGATGCGTCGCTTTTGCCCGCGGGCGCTCTCGACCATCGCGGCCATCCGCTCGATACGGTGATGAATTTGCTGGCCGCCGCGCGGCTGGTCGTCGGCCCCTCCAGCGGCCCGATCCATCTGGCCAGTCTCTGCCGTGCGTTGCATCTGGTGTGGGTGCCGCCGCTGCACGGCTCGCGGACGCTGGCCTGGGGCACCACGCGCCAGCGCTATGAATCCGTCTGGAATCCCTTCGGCACCCCGCACCGCGTGATCGAACTGGATGGCGATCGCACGCCGTCCCCTGACGCCATTCTCGCCGAGACCGTATCGTTCCTCGAACAACTCTGAGCCATCCGCTCATCGGATGCGGATGCTTTTGCACCGAATTGCGCCCTGTCGTATCGAGTCTCTGACAGCGCGGCCAACTTTGGCCTTGTTGCGCCCGGAAAGCCGCCGTTATCATCCGGCATGACTACCACCCAGTTCAAACCGTACATCGCCCCGGAAAAAACGATCACGGAAATGACGGTCAGCGGGTTGGTCATCGGATCAATCCTCGGCATCGTCTTCGCCGCCTCCTCGGTCTATCTGGCGTTGAAGGTGGGCCTGACCGTCTCCGCGTCGATTCCGATCGCGGTGTTGTCGATCACGATCTTCCGCGCCTTTGGACGCGCCACGATCCTCCAGAACAACATGGTGCAGACCGTCGGCTCCGCCGGCGAGTCGATCGCCGCCGGACTGGCCTTCACCCTCCCGTCGCTGCTCTTGATGGGGCAGGATCTGGAGTTCATGCGCATCCTGCTGGTCGGTCTGCTCGGCGGCATGCTCGGCGTGCTGATGATGATCCCCCTGCGCCAGGGGTTGATCGTGCAGGAGCACGGCAAGCTCACCTACCCCGAAGGCACCGCCTGCGCCGATGTGCTGATCGTCGGCGACAAGGGCGGCACCACCGCCAAGACAGTGTTTCTGGGCGCGATCGTCGGATTTGTCTATGGGTTCCTCAATTTGGTCACCCGCTTCTGGAAGGACACCTCCGACTGGACGCTGCGCTTCTTCAAGGGGGCGTCGATCTCGGCGGAAGTCTCCGCGACGCTTCTGGGCGTCGGCTACATCATCGGGCCCAAGACTGCGGCCAACATGATGGCCGGCGGCGCGCTCGCCTTCATCGTGATCATCCCGATCATCAAGGTCTTCGGCGACGGGCTTGAACAGATCATCTTCCCCGCGACCAAGTTGATTCGTGACATGAGTCCCGGTGAACTGCGCAACGCCTATGTGCTCTACATCGGCGCCGGCGCCGTGGCCACCGGCGGCATCATCAGTCTGATCCGCTCGATCCCCTCGATCATCGGCGCCTTCAAGCGCGGCGTCGGTTCGCTGTCGGCGGCCCGTCGCGGCACACAGGTGATCATCCCGCGCACCGAACGCGACATCCCGATGGTCTGGGTGCTCGGCGGCAGCGCCGCGCTGGTTCTGGCCATCTGGGCCTCGCCGATGCTTCAGATCAACTTCGTCTCGGCCATTCTCATCGTCTTGTTCGGATTCTTCTTCGTCACGGTGTCCAGCCGCATCACCGGCGAGATCGGCTCCTCCTCAAACCCGATCTCCGGCATGACCGTCGCCACGCTGCTCATCACCTGCCTGCTCTTCCTCGCGGTGGGCTGGACCGGCGTCGATTACCGCGCCATGGCCTTGACCACCGCCGCGCTGGTCTGTGTGGCCGCGTCCAACGGCGGGACCATCTCCCAATCGCTGAAGACCGGCTACCTGGTCGGCGCGACACCGTCGCTGCAGCAGACCGGCATCTTGGTCGGCGTCATCACCAGCGCCGTCGTGATCGGCTACACGCTTCTGTTCCTCAATGAATCCAAGACCACCTTCTCAGTACGTAATTACCCGCAGTTCACCGCCACCGTGGAGCCCGACGCGCGCAAGGTCGAGGCCTACGACGGCAAGACCTATGCGGTCGTGTCGGTCCCCGAGCCGACCAACGGCGTGCCCACCGGTCAGTACCTTGTCAACGATCAGGGCAAGATCGTCTACTTGATGGATCCGGGCGTTTGCGGCACCGACGTGGAAAAAGTCGAGCCGATCCCGGCCGGGGAATACGCCAACTTCCGCGCCGAGGCCTTGCCGCCCGATGCGCCCACCTTCCCGCTGGCGACCGGGCCAGCCCCGATCCTGGAATTGCATTCCGGACGCGATGGCGTTCCGCCCGGACGTTACCTCGTCGATGCCGGCGGCGCGATCACCCACCGTGTCGTGGCGATCACCAAGTTCGATGCGCCCAAAGCGCGGCTCTTCAGTCTGATCATCGATGGCATTCTCACCCGCAAACTGCCGTGGGCGTTGGTGTTGATCGGCGTGGCGCTGGCTTTCATGATGGAACTGGTCGGCGTCTCGTCGCTGCCGTTTGCCGTGGGGCTTTATCTGCCGATTTCGACTTCCACGCCGATCTTCGTAGGCGGCGTGGTGCGGCTGATCATCGACAAGCGCCGCAAGGTCTCGGCGGCCGAGGCCGAATTCTCGCCGGGCGTCCTCTTGGCCAGCGGCCTGATCGCCGGCGGCGCGTTTGCCGGATTGTTCCAGGCCATCGTGCAGGGGGTCGGCGCCGATGCCACTTGGGACAAATCCTCCTGGTTGAGCGTCATCTCCGGGGCCGACTGGTGGGCCCTCATTCCATTCGCCGGGCTGGCGCTGCTGCTCTACTTCGTCGCCGGCGGCTCGAACAACAAGGAGAAGTAAGTTTCCGCTTTTCACTGCAACCTCTTCGGCCAAAGTCGTATAATCAGCGGATGAACCCGGTTCATCCGCTGATTGCTTTCTGGAAGGGGGAGTCCCGTTTGCGTCTTTTGACCTCCGTGCGTGTTGCGCTTGTCCCTGCCTGCGCGTTCCTGCTGCTGTCCGCCTGTGGATCGACCCGGCCCAAGTCCGTCGTCGCCGACTCGACATCCGCCGCAACCCCGATTGATCCCATCAAGGGGCAGGCCGCCTACTATCTCTTCATGGAAGGCACAACGCTTAAGGAGGAGGGCAATCTCGAGCAGGCGGCGCAGGCCTTCGAGCGCGCGTTGCAGTATGATCCCGGCTCCACCGAAATTCGCCTGTCGCTGGCCGACTGCTACTTCAACATGCGCCGGTTCGACCGCGCCATCGCCGTGGCCGAGGAAATCCCCGTGCGCGACCGCCGTGTCCTCGAGCTGATCGCGCGCAGCCACCGTTTCATGGGCCATGACGAAGCCGCGGCGGCCATCTATCGCGAAATCGTCGCCCTCGATTCCACCGACGCCGAAACGTGGTGGTTCCTGTCGCGTCTGTCGCTGCGTCAGGGGAATCTGAATCAGGCCGCCGACGATCTCGAACGGCTGGCGCGTCTGCGCGCCGATGGCCGAGTCTATATCGAACTCGGCGATCTCCGCTCGCGGCTGGGGCAGTACGATCAAAGCGTGATCGCCTTCCAGGAAGCCCTCAAGCTCGACTCGGGGTGGGCTGGACGCGATGCCTGGATTGGGTTGGCCGGCGCGCTCGAACCGCTGGGCCGCTACGATGAAGCCGCCTACGCCTACCGTCAGGTCATCGCCATGTCGCCGCCGACCGAGCTGACTCCGCACCGTCGCTTGATCCAATTGTTCCTCGCCGCCGACCAGCCCGATTCGGCCATCGCCGTGATCGAGCAAATTCTGGCGGTGCGTCCTGACGATCCCGAACGGCTCCGTCTCGGCGTCCTGTGGTACTCCACTGGCCAGGAAGAGAAGGCCGAGTCGCTCTTTGTCGCGCTCGGCAGTTCCGTCGATCCCTATCTGCCGCTCTATTACCGCGGCCGCATCGCCGCCGACCGCAACGAATACCAGGTCGCCAAGGATTTCTTCACCCGCGCCATCGAGGTCAACGATTCCTTCCCCGATGCCTGGCTGCATCTGGGGCAGACGCTTCTGGATCAGGACTCGGTCGATGCCGCCGTGTCCACCGCGCACCGCGCCATCAAGGCGACCGGCGATGAGCGCGACTTCTTGTACTTCATCGGGCTGGCTTATTCGCGCGCCGAACGCTACGATTCCGCCGCGGTCTGGCTGGAGAAACTCTGGCGCGTCGATTCCCTCAACGCTCGCGTGCAGTTTTCCCTCGGCGCGGCGCTGGAGCGTTCCGGACAGTTCGACCGCGCCGTCGCCGTGTTCGAAAACCTCATCGCCCGCGAACCTGACAACGGCATCGCGCTCAATTACCTCGGCTACATGTACGCCGATTCGGGGATCCGCCTTGACGAATCCCTGCAGTTGATCCAGCGCGCCTTGCAGCAGGAGCCGGACAACGGCGCCTACCTCGACAGTTACGGCTGGGCGCTCTTCCGGCTGGGCCGTCTCAACGAAGCCGAAACGGAGATCCGCAAGGCGTTGCGATCGCTGGAATCCGATCCCACGATCCACGACCACCTGGGCGACATCCTCGCCGCGCTCGGACGGCGCGACGAGGCCATCACGCACTGGCGCCGCGCCCTCGAACTGGAACCGGGCAGCCACGAAATCCGGCAGAAACTGGGGCTTTAGACCGGCCTCCCGACCCCGCTTGACAAAACGCCTACCGTCTGCTTTGTTTTCGGCAGGGTAGGCCAACTCTCGGTCCTCACGGAGGTGTTACATGTCCACAGGGAAGTCCGCACGGCGCGCCGCCGTGGCGCTCGCAGTATCGCTTTGCGCAGTCGCGTACGTGATCGCCGCCGAAACGCCAGATGCCCCGCGCCCCGCTTCGTCGGCTCTGACCAATTCGGTCGTCGTGGAATCGCAGATTCTAATCACCGGCACGCCGGGCACCGTGGTCGGCGTGTCGGTCTCCAACGCCGTGCCCATCGCCGGCTTACTGGTGCCGCTGGAAATCCGCCCGCTGACACCCGGAACCGCCATTGCAGAGAGCATTGCCTATGGGATGAACCCAGTCGGACGCATCGCCAACAGCCCGCTGGGCTTTGCCGACGATGTCGATTCGCTCTGGCCCGAGGCATTGCGGGTCGTGCGTCGGACCTGCCAGGTTTGCCCCAACAGTTGCTCCGGCCCGGTGTCGAATTCGTACTGCTCCGATGACATCTCCTGCACCTATCCGACCGGACCACATGGCCTGCTCTTCGGGACCGTCAGCACCGGCGATCCGCGGGCCGGCCATTTGATCGATCTGCCGGTCGGGGCCGACCCCGGCGATGCCGCCAGCGCCTCGCTGCAGATCATTCTGACCCATCTGGGCACGACGCCGGGCATATTCGAGATCGACACCGCCTGCTGGACCCCCGCCAATTCGCTGGCCTATGTCCAGGCCAACAGCCAGTTGATCGTGCCGTCGTTTACCAAGGGCACGATCGAACTGCGCTGCGATTGCGGCTGCCACGGCGATCCGTTCTGCGACGGCATTCTCAACATTCAGGATGTGGTCAGCACGATCGATGTCGCTTTCCGCAACGGCACACCCGTGGCGCAGCCCTACTGCCCGCGTCAGGCGACCGATCTGAATTGCGACGGCATCGTCAACATTCAGGACATCGTGATCATGCTCGATGTCACCTTCCGCGGCCAGGATCCGGATCAGGCGATCTGCAATCCCTGTGCCTTGTAATCGCCGCTTTCGGTTGCCCCTTGCAGTTTCTCTGACTTACTTGCCCGGCGTGATGCGATCCCGTCACGCCGGGTTTCTTGTTGCGGCTGTCGCCGTTCTCGTGGGGACATCCTGCGCCCAGAAAGGCGCGCCGCAGGGGGGGGCCCCTGACACCACCGCGCCGCAGGTGGAATCGACGCTGCCCGCCAGCGGTGATGTGCAGGTCGACCGGCTCTCCGGCCTGACGATTCAGTTCTCCGAGCCGATTGACAAGGCCACCTTCGCCCGCAACTGGGAGATCTCGCCCGCGCGCGCGGGGGAAGCGAAGATCAAGTGGACCAATGGCGGGCGCCGTGTCAGCATCTCCTGGTCCGACACCCTTCGCGACAGCACCAGTTACCGCGTGACGGTCAGCAATCGTGTCGCCGATCGCCACGCCAATCCCCTGGCCGAGCCGTACACCTTCGCCTTCTCCACCGGTCCGCAGGTCGACCGCGGCGAGATTCGCGGACGCATCATTGCCCCCGGCGAGGGCAAATCCACCTTCGATGTCTTCGCCTATCGACTCGAATCGCTGCCCGACACCTTTTGGCTATCGCCGCCCGACTACTTCACGCAGTCGGCCGTTGATGGCCGTTTCCAATTGCCGTTTCTGCGCGCCGGTCGGTACCGATTGCTGGTGCTCGGCGACAACAACCGCAACCGCCGCCTCGATCATAACGAGTCCTTTGCCCTCGCGCCGCGCGACTTCGCGGTCGCCGATGATGCGCCGCCGGACAGCGCCCGTTTCTTCGTCACCGTTCGCGACACCGTGCCCTTCCATCTGCGCGACTGCGCGCCGGTCGGACCGCGGTTGATCGCCGTGGGATTTTCCCATCCCCTCGACACCGCCGGCATGTCCACGTGGTCGATCGGCGTGGTCGATTCCGTCGATGGCACCGCCGCCGTCGCGACCATGCTGCCGCCCACCGCGCGCCGCCCCAGCCAGATCCTGCTGCGCGGCCAGTGGCGGGACGGCGGCGTCTATGCGATTACCGTCGGCGGCATGGTCGATCAACGCGGCCAGATTCTCGCCGACAGTGTCTGCCGCTGTGTCTACACGCTCGGACGCGACTCCACCGGCCCGCGCATTGAGATGGTCGTTCTGCCCGAGCCCAATACCGCGCTTACGCCGCGCGATCCGATCCGCTGGGTCTTCGCCGAGCCGCTGGACACGACGCAATGGCATGACGGCGTTCTGGTCGCCGACACGCTCGGTCAACGGCTCGATGGCCTGACCCACTGGGTGCACGAGCAGGAACTGCAGTTTGTGCCGTCGGCGCCCTGGCCCGACACGCTCATTGCCCTGGTGACGCTCGATTCCGCCCAACTGATCGATCTCAACGGCAACCCCGCCGGACCCGGCGTGTTTCGCTGGCGCTTCCGTCCACTGGGCGAAAGCCAAATAGGGGAGATCGAGGGAAGGGTCATGACCGCCGAGGCGATCACCGCGCCCTTCTGGCTTGAGGCGCGCGCAATCGGCGATGCCCGTCGGGTCCGACACAAGATGACGGCGCCCGGTTCGTTCACGCTGGCCCTGCCGGCCGGACGCTGGCAGTTGGGCGGCTTCGTCGATGGCAATGACGATGGCCGTTGGCTGGCCGGATCGTTCGTGCCGTTCGCCTTTGCCGAGCCCCGGGCGCTGGCCGCCGACACGTTGTCGGTGCGCGCCCGCTTCACGCTCGAAGACATCACTCTGGAATTGTGAACCAACACGGCCGGCTTCTGCCGTTGGAGTGGCCGTGACGCAGCAAGGAGGTTGACCCATGTCGCTTTCCGGTTTGTGGCAGAAGTGGCAGCAGATGATCGCCGACCACGGCGCCGAGATCACGATCTCGATCCTCCATGTCATCGTGATCGTGATCGTGGGCATGGTCGCCATCCGTCTGATCAAACGCGCGCTCGGACGCATGGAACGGCTGCTTCTGGAGCGGTCGCGTTCGGAGGATGAAGTCGAGCGCATCGCCGCCGAAAAACGCCTGCGCACCCTGACGGCGCTTCTGCGCACCGTGGCGGTGATCGGTATCTGGGCGCTGGTGATCGTCAGCGGCCTCAATGAACTGGGCTTCAATATCGGACCGCTTCTGGCCGGCGCCGGCATCGCCGGGCTGGCCGTCGGATTCGGCGCGCAAAACCTCGTGCGCGATGTCATCAGCGGCTTTTTCATGATCCTCGAAAACCAGGTCCGCGTCGGCGATGTCGCCGTCGTCAACGGCACCGGCGGGCTGGTCGAGTCCATCACCCTGCGCACCATCGTCCTGCGCGACGTCGAGGGCGTGGTCCATGTCTTCCCGCATGGCTCGGTCGTCACGCTGGCCAACCGCACGATGTACTGGTCGGCGTATGTCATGGACATCGGGATTTCCTACGAGTCGGACATCGATCGGGCGGCCGCGGTCATGAAGGAGGTCTACGACGATCTGGCCGCCGATCCCGAATTCAGCCGCCGGACTCTCGAACCGATCGAGGTGTTCGGCGTCGACCACTATGGTCCCTCGGAATTGATCATCAAGGCCCGGATCAAGACCCGACCCGGCGAGCAGTGGACCGTGGGGCGGGAATACCGCCGCCGGCTCAAATACGCCTTCGACCGCGCCGGTATTACCATTCCGTTCCCGCAACGGACGATCCATATCCAGTCCGCGGGAACGCCGCCCGCCGGCCGCTCCACGCCCGCCGCCTGACGATAATTCCGCCGATCCTCCCCGCGCCGCCGCACATTTGTCTTGCGGCGGGCGGGGATTTTCGCATCGTGCACCGCGGAGGACGCGTCCCGCGTCCCGCAAAAGGGGGTCTGTCCCATGTCCGCGTTCCGCCCGCCCCGTCGGTTGGTCCTCGGTTTGATCGTCTTCGTCTGGATGATCGCCGCGCCGCCGGCATCGGCCCAGACCGCCGACAACGATGTCATCGCCATCCTGCTGCGTGACGGCGCCGAAGCGCTGGCGGCCGGACGGTACGCCGAGGCCCACGCCCGCCTCGCCGAGGTGTTGCGTCTCGATTGGAACCACCCGCGCGCCTACGATCTCCTCCAGCAGGTCCGGCAGGAACGCGCCCATGCGCTGCTGCAATGGGAGGCCGAGGCCCGCAACGCCGAATACCGGCGCGACCCCAGCCAGGCGGTCTGGATCTACCAGCGCATTCTCGCCGAGGACTCGACCCGCGCCGATCTGCTCGAACGCGTGCGCCGTCTGACCCGCCAGCGCGAGTCGTCGTCGTATGTCCGCACCGGGATGGAGAAGTTCATGGCCGATGATTTCGCCGGTGCCCAACTCGATTTCGAACAGGCGCTGGCGATCAATCCGAACGATACGCTGGCGGCTCAATACCGCGAGCGCACCCGGCAGAAGATCGCCGCCACCGGTTCGCTGGCCGCCATCCAGGCCGACTCCGCCGCCTGGGGCAGGTACCTCGACGGCATGCGCCGGCTGCGCGAGGGGAATCTCGCCGCCGCCGAACGGCTCTGGAGCGATTTGCTTGTGCTTTTCCCCGGCAACGAAAACCTGCGCTCCAATCTCGACCAGGTCCGCCGCCGCCTCGGCGGTGAAAGCGCCAGCGTGGACGACGAATGATCTTTACCGATCACACGGCCGAATACTACGCCACCTTCAACGCCGCCGCCGAATCGCTCGATGAGATTCGGCAGTTCGTGCAGTCGGCGCTTCTGACCACCGGCCTCAACAAGAAGGCGATCGCCGGGCTGCTCCTGGCGGTCGAAGAGGCGGTCTCCAACATCATCCGGCACGGCTACCTCTATGGCCCCGGCCGCTTCCGGTTGCGCATCCGCGCCACTCGGCGGCTGGTCACTCTCACCCTGCACGATAACGGCCGCGCCTACGAAGTCAATTGGGACGACAAACCCGACGCGCACAAACTGGCGGAAACCGGACGACGCGGAGGCCTCGGGCTTTTGCTCATCCGCAAAGTGACCGATGCGGTCGACTACAAACGCATCGGCGATGAGAATATCCTCACTATGACCAAGTATCTGGGACCCGTCGAGAACACCGGCGGCCACCGCGCCTTCTCGCGCAAGGTGGCCGCGATCGGTCTAATGGCGCTGGTGGCGGTCACCGTCTTTGGCGCCACCCTCCTGTTTCTGCATAACCGCTCGACCCTGCAAAGCGAGTTTGTCGCCCGCTGGCAGGAATTCGCCCGCGCCGCGGCCGCCTCCGCCACCCAGCACATGCTCAATGACCGTTCCGACGCCGAGTTCGATCAGCTCGTGGTCGGTTTGAAACAGGCCCAGCCCGATGTCTCCTACCTGATCATTGCCGATGAGGAAGGACGGGTCCGCGCCCACTCCGAAACACCCGAAGCAGTGCACAGCCCGTACATGCCGCCCCACGGCGCCGCACTGGGACAGCGCGGCTTCTGGTCGGTCATCGCCGGCGGACATTCGCTTTTCCACTTTAGCGAGCCGCTCACCATCGACCGGCGCAACGTCGGCACCATCGCGCTGGCGGTGGATGAAGAGGTGCTCGGTCGGCAGGTGTCGGCCGAGTTTTGGCGGGTGGTCATCGGCGCTTTGTCGGTCATCGCCATCGGCGGCGTGCTGGTCGGGCTGGTGGCATTCTTCATGGGACGCCCCCTGCGGCGCTTGGGCGATGTCCTTCGTCAAGCCAAGTCACAGGGTGCGGTGGCCAACATCACGCCCGGCTCCGCCCCGGATGAAATCGCCGAGGTCGTCACCGCCATCAACGACGTCACCGAGGCGGTGGCCCGTTCCGAGCGCCAAATCGCCCGCCGCGACCAGGCCCGCCGCGAGATGGAGCAGGCCGAACAACTTCAGCGCGCGCTTCTGCCGCTGCAACTGCCCGCCATCGACGGCTACGAGGCCCAGGCGGCCTACCGCATGGCCCAGCATGTGGGCGGCGACTACTATGACGTCATTCCCATCGACAATGCCGATGGCCTCTGGGCGATCATCGTCGCCGATGTCGCCGGCAAGGGGTTCCCCGCCGCGTTGGTGATGACCGCCGTACGCACCGCGATGCGCATCCTCGTTCCGGCGCGACGCTCGCCGGCAACGATCCTGCAGGATCTCGATGCCTACCTCGCGCAACATCACCCCAATGGCCCCTTCGTGACCGTTGTCTGCGGCGTTCTCGATACCCGCCGCCACCGGCTCACCCTCGCCTCGGCGGGGCACACGCCGGCGCTGCACTACCTCAACTCCACCGGGACCATCCTGCGGGTCAACCCCAAGGGACGTCCCATCGGAGTGCGGATCGGCGACGGCGCGCAATCCTTGTCGCTGGCCGAGCAGGAGATCACGCTCGCCGATGGCGACGCGATCGTCCTCTACACCGATGGCCTGATCGAAGCCCGCAATCGCGCCGGCGAGTCCTACGGCATGGAGCGTGTCGAAGACTGCCTGAAGGTCAACAAGGCCGATGCCAGGACTGCCCTCGACGCCATCATCTCCGCTCTCAACGAGTTCAGCGAGGGGGGAGGCAGCGAGGATGATGTGACCATTCTGGTCCTGCGACGCGGACGCCCCGCCGAGTCAGCGCAGAGACGTAAGCCAGAATCGATCAGTATTCTGCCGCAAAACATCGCGGCGACATTTTAGTAACGTTCAGCGGTGCAATGAGTTAGCTAGACCGCCATGCAGCTTGCCCGAGCCGACTGCCAGCACGGCAAACTCCACGGGCAAAATGGCGTAAAAGTGTTAGCACTCGGAACGGCTGAGTGCTAATATTGTTTTAGAAGTAGTTTTCGATCAATGAATTGGGCGGGATGGCCGCCACGGCGAGGACAACGATGGGCTTTGATCAACTCAGCGCGCGCGAGCGGGAAATTCTCCGCGTCCTGATCGACCATTATATCGCCACCGCCGAGCCGGTCGGTTCGCGGGTGCTGGCCGGTCGGTACCGACTCGGCCTGTCGCCGGCGACCATCCGCAACACGATGCAGGACCTCGAGGAGATGGGGCTGATCCGTCAGCCGCACACCTCGGCCGGACGGGTCCCGACCGACGATGGCTACCGCACTTACATCGACAACCTGATTGAGCCCTCGCCGGTCCCCGACGAACTGGCGCGCCGTCTGCGCGAAGAAATCATCGCCGCCTCCAAACGCGCCGTCGATGACATCCTCGAGCAGACCGCCCATGTGCTGGCGAAAGTCTCGACTCAGATCGGCGTGACACTGGCCCCGAGCATGGAGCGCGGCATCATCTCGCACATCGAACTGGTGCCGGTGGCCGAGCGGCGTTTGCTCGTGGTCCTCGGTGTGCAGACCGGATTGGTGCGCACACTGCTTCTGGAAGTCTCCACCGAGGTGGACCGCAAGGCGGTGGAGGCCACTCAGCAGGCGCTCAATGAGCGCCTCTCCGGCCAGCCGCTGGGATCGCTGCGCACTTTGGTCGCCCAGCGTCTGCGTCAGGATGAGCGGGTCGACGCCCGTCTGATCAAGATGTTCATTGAGGCCGCCGACGAACTGCTCGAACGCCCGGCGGCGGAGTCGTTGCACGTCAACGGCACCGCCAATCTCTTCGATAAGCCCGAGTTCGCCGACCATGAGGCCCTGGGCGGCGTGCTGCGGGTCATCGAACAGCGCACACCGATTGTCGAAGTGCTGCGCCAGCGCGGCATGGGCGAGGGTATCGTGATATCGATCGGCAGCGAGGTCAATTTGCAGGGCGCCGAAGGGTGCGCGCTGGTCTCGGCGACCTACACCGCCGGACGTGTCCATGGCACGATCGGCATTTTGGGCCCGACCCGGATGGAATACTCCAAACTGGTTTCGATCGTCGACTACGTCGCCAAGGTGCTATCGGAAGAGATCGACAAGTGAGCCAACAAGAATCGGACAACATCGCCGCCGGAGAGCAACCCGAGCCGGAGGCCCCGCAGCCGGAAACGCCCCCCGCGTCTCCGGCCGACGACTGGAAAGACAAGTACCTCCGTCTCGCGGCGGAGTGGGACAATTTCAAGAAGCGCTCGGCCCGCGACTTCAATGACCTGATCCGCGGCGCCGAACGCGACCTGATCGGCGATCTGACCGAGGTCTACGACGATTTCGTCCGTGCCCTCGAAGCCGATCACAAGGCCGAATCCGGCGAGCAATTCGCGCAGGGCATCGGCCAGATCAAGGCCAAGTTCTGGACCGTGCTGGAAAAACGCGGCCTGGAGCGCATGGACACGCTCGGCAAGCCGTTCAATCCCGAGGAGCACGACGCGCTCATGCGTCTGCCCTCGGAGCAGTATGACGAAGGCATCGTGATGCAGGAAGTCGCCCCCGGCTACCGTCTCGGCGGCAAGATCCTGCGCCACGCCAAAGTCGTCGTCTCGCAAGGCAAACCCGAGGACGAGAAGCCGGAGTCGTGACGACGGCCTCCGTGCTCAAACATTCCCCTCGCCCCTGAAAGGGGAGAGGGCCAGGGTGAGGGGCGAAGCCCCGGCAGAGGTCGCAACGACGCACGACGAGAAGCAGAAAAGGAGAGATTGAACAATGGGTAAAGTCATCGGCATCGATCTGGGAACGACCAACTCCTGTGTCGCGGTTATGGAAGGCGGCCAGCCGACTGTCATTCCCAACGCCGAAGGCGGACGCACCACCCCGTCGGTCGTCGCCTTCGCCAAGGATGGTGAACGCCTCGTCGGGCAGATCGCCAAACGTCAGGCGATCACCAATCCCGAGAACACCGTCTTTTCAATCAAGCGGTTCATGGGACGCCGTTACAGCGAAGTCTCCTCGGAGATGAAACTGGTCCCTTACAAGGTGAGCGAGGGCCCCAACGGCGACGCCCGTGTCACCGCCGGCGGCCGCGAGTACTCCCCGCCGGAGATCTCGGCGATGATTCTGCAGGCGCTGAAGAAGGCGGCCGAGGACTATCTCGGCGGGCCGGTGACACAGGCGGTCATCACCGTGCCGGCCTACTTCAACGATTCGCAGCGTCAGGCGACCAAGGACGCCGGACGCATCGCCGGGCTGGATGTGCTGCGCATCATCAACGAGCCCACCGCCGCGTCGCTGGCTTACGGTCTCGACAAGAAAAAGGACGAAAAGATCGCCGTCTACGATCTCGGCGGCGGCACCTTTGATATTTCCATGCTCGAACTGGGCGACGGCGTCTTCGAGGTGAAATCCACCAACGGCGACACCCATCTGGGCGGCGATGATTTCGACCAGAAGATCATCGACTGGCTGGCCGATGAATTTCTCCGCTCGCATGGCATCGACCTGCGCAAGGACCGCATGGCGCTCCAGCGCCTGAAAGAGGCGGCCGAGAAGGCCAAAATCGAGCTGTCCAGCACCATGCAGACGTCGATCAATCTGCCCTTCATCACCGCCGATCAGTCCGGACCGAAGCATCTGGACCTGACGCTCTCACGCGCCAAACTCGAGTCGCTGGTCGCCGATCTCCTGCAGCGCACCGTCGGCCCCTGCCGGCAGGCGCTCAAGGACGCCGGCTGGTCGCCCTCCGATGTCGATGAGGTGGTGCTCGTCGGCGGGATGACCCGCATGCCCAAGGTGCAGGAGATCGTCAAGGAGATCTTCGGCAAGGACCCGCACCGCGGCGTCAATCCCGATGAGGTCGTGGCCGTCGGCGCCGCTATTCAGGCGGGTGTGCTCGCCGGCGACGTGAAGGATGTGCTCCTGCTCGATGTCACGCCGCTGTCGCTGGGCATCGAAACGCTCGGCGGCGTGATGACGCGTCTGATCGAGCGCAACACCACCATACCGACCCGCAAGTCGCAGATCTTCTCGACCGCCAGCGACAATCAGACCGCGGTGTCGATTCATGTCCTGCAGGGTGAACGGGAAATGGCCGTCGATAACCGCACACTGGGCCGTTTCGACCTGGTCGGCATTCCGCCGGCTCCGCGCGGCGTGCCGCAGATCGAGGTCACCTTCGACATCGACGCCAACGGCATCGTGCACGTCACCGCCAAGGACATGGCCACCGGCAAAGAACAGAAGATCCGCATCGAGTCCTCCAGCGGCCTGACCGAGCAGGAAATCAAGTCGATGATCAAGGACGCCGAGTCCCACGCCGACGAGGACAAGAAGAAGAAGGCGTTGATCGAGGCGCGCAACAAGGCCGACCAGATGGTCTACACCGTCGAGAAAACGCTGAAGGATTTCGGCGACAAGGTCTCGGCCGATGAGAAAAAGCAAATCGAAGAGGCAATCGCCAAGGTGAAGTCGGTGCAGACCGGCTCCGACACCGCCGCCATCGACGCGGCCGTCGATGAGCTGACCCGCGCCTCGCACAAACTGGCCGAGGAGATGTACAAGCAGACCACCGCCGGCCAGCAGCAAACCGCCGGCGCGCAGTCCACTGGCGGGCCCGCCCCCGATGAATCGGCCAAAACCAAAGGCGACGGCGCAGTGGATGCCGAATACGAAGTGGTCGACGACAAGGACAAGAAGTAGATTGGAGCAAACGGGAGGGCGAGGCTCCCGCCGAGCCGCCGCGTCGGCGCACGCGGTCACGGCTCAGCAGGAGCTTCGCCCTCCCGATAAAGAGCATTGATGACACGCGCCCACACCAAACGCGACTACTACGAGGTCCTCGGGGTCGAACGCAACGCCGACGCCGAGGAGATCAAGAAGGCCTATCGCAAGCTCGCGGTCCAATTCCATCCCGATAAGAACCCCGGCAACAAGGACGCCGAGGAGAAGTTCAAGGAAGCGACCGAGGCCTACGAGGTCCTCAAGGACGAGGAGAAGCGGCGTGTCTATGACCAGTTCGGCCATGCCGGTCTCTCCGGCGCCGGGGCCGGACCGGGCGGCGGTTTCCAGGGTGGCGCGTATGGTTTCGACCTCTCCGATGCGTTGCGCGCCTTCATGCGCGACTTCGGCGGACAGGGGGGCGCCTTCGAGGAACTCTTCGGGATGGGCGGCGGACGGCGCGGTCCTACCGGACCGCCCGCCGGCGCCGATCTGCGCGTCCGGCTCAAACTGACCCTAAATGAGATCTTCACCGGCGTCGAGAAGAAACTCAAACTCAAGCGCATGGTCGTCTGCGACGAGTGCGGCGGCTCCGGCGCCAAAAAGGGCGCGCGTCCGGTCCCCTGCCCGCAATGCCAGGGTTCAGGCGAGGTGCGCCACGTGTCGCGCTCGGTCTTCGGGCAGTTCGTCAACATCTCGACCTGCCCGCGCTGCCGCGGCGCCGGCGAGATCATCGAAAATCCCTGCGCCCACTGCCGCGGCGAGGGACGCATTGATGGTTCCTCGACCATTTCGGTCAATGTCCCGCCCGGCGTGACATCGGGCAACTACATCACCGTGCGCGGCGCCGGACACGCCGGTCCGCGCGGCGGCCCGGCCGGCGATGCCATCGTGGTGATCGAGGAACTCCCCCATGATTTCTTCGAGCGCCACGGCGACGATGTCCTCTACCGACTGCCAATTTCCTTCCCGCAGGCGGCGCTCGGCGACAGCGTGATTGTGCCGACGCTCAACGGCGAGGTGAAATTGAAAATCCCCGCCGGCACGCAGTCCGGGAAGCTCTTCCGACTGCGCGGCAAGGGTATCCCGCATCTGCGCGGCTATGGCGCCGGCGATCAATTGGTGCAGACCGTGGTCTGGGTGCCGACCAATCTTTCGTCAGATGACAAGGCCCTGCTGGAAAAATTCGCCAAATCCACCGGCGGCCAGCAGCCCAAGGCCGACAAGTCCTTCTTCGACAAGCTGCGCGAGACCTTCGGCGGATAGCCGGCCGACCGTCGATCGCTGTGCCGCCCCTCCGGGGCTTGCAATTCCAAGTATCCCACAACCCAGAGCATAAAGATGTCTTGAATTACTCGGGAGACGACAAAGATTGCTTCGCCGGTCCGACAAAGAGCCGTCGGACCGTGTCGCAATGACGATGTGAGACTTAGACCCTCTAACATAATGACGATTGCAATGTACGATGACAGATCAGGATG